>JBJKVZ010000039.1:0-21318 GCA_045562345.1 Flavobacteriaceae bacterium | reverse complement strand
AAGCTGTTTCAAGATATATAGTTTCTTTATCTGTGTGATAAAAAGCTGCAATAACTTCAACTTGTTTTTCAATTTGATTTATTACATTTTTAATTTTCGATTTGGAAACAATTACAATAACAAGAAATCTGGAAATGTTATCTATTTCGGATTGTGAGCTTGTAATACTTTCAATATTAATATGTCTTTTAAGAAAGATTGCTGAAATTCGGTTTAATAAACCAATGTTGTTTTCAGTATAAATAGAAACTGTATATTTTGTTAAGTCTTTTGTCATATTATTACTCTAATCTAACATCAGAAACTGAAGCCCCTGTAGGAATCATTGGAAAAACATTAGCTTCCTTTTCAACACAAACTTCAAGAAAATAAGGTTTATTTGAATTTATCATTTCTTCAACGGCTTCCTTTAAAGTTTCACGTTTTACAACTTTTTTTGCTTTTATGGAATATCCATCAGCGATTTTTATAAAATCTGGATTAATCATCTCTGTTGAAGCATATCTTTTGTCGAAGAATAATTGTTGCCATTGTCTTACCATTCCAAGATAATCATTATTTAAAACAACTATTTTTACTGGGCATCCAGTTTGAAAAATAGTTCCTAGTTCCTGAATTGTCATTTGATAGCCACCATCACCAATCACAGCAACAACTTCTCTATCCGGTGCTCCCATTTTAGCACCTATGGCAGCAGGAAGAGCGAAACCCATTGTTCCTAAACCACCAGAGGTGATATTTGATTTTGTGTGATTAAACTTGGCATATCTACAAGCAACCATTTGATGTTGACCAACATCAGTTACAATAACTGCATTTCCTTTAGAGAAGTTATTTATTTCTTTTATTACCTCACCCATTGTTAATCCATCTTTGATAGGATATAAATCTTCACTAATTACTTTGTTATATTCAATATCATAATATGATTTAAACTTAGAGATCCAATTTTCATGTGATCTGTTTTTTCACTTGTTTAGTAACAGCAGGAAGAGTTTCTTTTATATTACCTAAAACAGGTACATCAACTTCAACATTTTTATTAACTTCAGCTGGATCAATTTCAAAATGAATTATTTTTGCCTGTTTGGCGTAATGATCCAGATTTCCTGTAACCCTATCATCAAAACGCATTCCCATTGCAATAAGCAAATCACATTCATTTGTAAGTAAGTTTGGACCATAATTTCCATGCATTCCAACCATTCCAACATTTAAATTGTGATCAGTTGGTAAGGCAGAAGCTCCTAAAATAGTCCAGGCTGCAGGAATTCCTGTTTTTTTCTATAAAAGCCTTAAATTCACCTTCAGCTTTTCCTAAAATTATACCTTGGCCCCACACAATCATTGGTTTTTTAGATTCATCAATTAAATTTATAGCTTGATCAATACTTTTTTGATCTAATTTTGGAACAGGATTATAACTTCTAATATTAAAACATTTTTTATAAGAAAATTCCATTAATTCGAACTGTGCATCTTTAGTGATATCGACTAATACAGGACCTGGTCTTCCTGATTTAGCAATGAAAAACGCTTTTGAAATAACTTCTGGGATTTCAGAAGCTTTTGTTATTTGACAATTCCATTTTGTAACAGGTGTAGAAATCCCAATGATGTCTGTTTCCTGAAATGCATCTGAGCCTAAAAGATGAGATGCAACTTGGCCTGTTATACAAACCATTGGGGTAGAATCTATTTGTGCATCTGCTATACCAGTAACTAAATTTGTTGCTCCTGGACCAGAAGTTGCAGTTACTACACCAACTTTTCCTGAAACTCTTGCATATCCTTGAGCAGCATGAGTAGCACCCTGTTCATGTCTTGTTAAAATATGGTTTAACTTATCTTGATATTTGTATAGCTCATCATATATTGGCATTATTGCCCCACCTGGATATCCATAAATAAGGTCAACACCTTCTTCAAGTAGACTTAAGATAACAGCTTCTGCTCCGGTAATTTTTTTTACTTTTGACACTTATATATTATCAGTTATACAACCTTTTGATGCATTTGACACGTTTTTTGCGTACTTGTAAAGAATACCATTATTAATTTTCAATTTTGGTTTCTTCCATTCTTTTCTCCTTATATTTAGTTCAGCATCTGAAACAAGTAAAGATAAGGTGTTTTTTTCAGCATCAATTTCAATTTTATCACCATTTTTAATTAAGGCAATATTTCCCCCAACTTGAGCTTCAGGACAAATATGACCAACAACAAAACCATGAGTTCCTCCTGAAAACCTACCATCTGTTATCAAAGCTACTTCATTACCAAGACCAGCTCCCATTATAGCTGATGTTGGTTTAAGCATCTCAGGCATTCCCGGACCACCTTTAGGACCTTCATATCTAATTACCACTACATCACCTTTTTTTACTTGACCACTATTTATAGCATCATTAGCTTGAAATTCACCGTCATAAACTCTTGCAGTTCCCTTGAACTTCAATCCTTCTTTTCCAGTTATTTTAGCTACACTACCCTCCAAAGCTAAGTTTCCATACATGATTCTGATATGTCCTGTAGATTTAATTGGTTTGTCAATAGATTTGATAACCTTTTGATTTTTATTTAATGGAAGAATATTTTTTAAATTTTCCTCTAATGTATATCCAGTTACAGTCATACAATCTCCATTTAATAAATCGTTAGTTAACATAAATTTTAAAACTGCTGGAATTCCGCCTGAGTTATGTAAATCTTCCATTAAGTATTTACCACTTGGTTTGAGATCAGCTAATAATGGTGTTTGTGATGATAATTTGTTAAAATCATTAATAGTAAAGTCAACTCCAGCACTATGGGCTATTGCAATTATATGTAATACAGCATTGGTGGATCCTCCCAATAAAATAATTAATCTAACAGCATTTTCAATTGATTTTTTTGTTACAATATCTTTTGGTTTTATGTCTTTGATTAGTAAGTTTTTAATGGATGCCCCGATTTCATAACATTCATCTTCTTTTGATTCACTTACAGCTGGATTCGAAGAATTATATGGGATTGACATTCCCATTGCTTCAATTGCTGATGCCATTGTATTTGCAGTATACATCCCTCCACATGCACCAGGTCCAGGACAAGCCTTTTTAATAATAGATTTTAACTCTTTTTTATCTATTTTACCTGCCACATTCTCCCCCCAGGCTTCAAAAGCAGATACAACATCTAACTTTTTACCATTATGACATCCAGAACTAATTGTCCCGCCATAAACTAAAATTCCAGGTCTGTTAAGTCTTAGCATTGCCATCATAGCTCCTGGC
Source organism: Flavobacteriaceae bacterium (assembly GCA_045562345.1). Taxonomy (GTDB): domain Bacteria; phylum Bacteroidota; class Bacteroidia; order Flavobacteriales; family Flavobacteriaceae; genus MAG-121220-bin8. Next base: position 18,040 of record JBJKVZ010000039.1, on the reverse strand, counting down.
ATATTTTTATCACAGCCAACAACACTTATAACAGCATCATATGACATAGCTTGTACAACAGTCTCAATAGAATCTGCAATAATGTCTCTTGATGGTAAAGAAAATCTCATTCCAGATGTACCCATAGATATTCCGTCACTAACTCCAATAGTATTAAAAATTAACCCAACTAAATCAGATTTATTGATTCCATTTTTTATTTTCTTAGACAAGTCATTTAAATGCATATTACATGGATTACCCTCATATCCTGTACTTGCAATTCCAACTAATGCCTTTTTAAAGTCATTATCAGTTAAACCTATGGCATGAAGCATAGCTTGCGAGGCAGGCTGGCTTGGATCCTGAGTAACTGATTTACTAAATTTATTAAGATTCATATAAAATAAAAAACCCTCTCTTACTCTTTGAGAAGGATTAAAATGAAAACTAAAATAATATTTATTAATTATAAATCAAGATAAATAGATATATTATTTCTTTCAGTGGATTTATTTAATTGTATTTTTATAATCAAATTAATTAAATATGGATAACTCTATAAATTATATTGTTGAAAAACAAAGATCTTTTTTTAGTTCTGGAAAAACATTTGATATAAAATACAGAAAGAGTCTTTTAATTAATTAAAAAAACAAATTCAACTTAAAGAGAAAAAAATTGAAGAATCATTATTCAATGATTTGGGTAAATCTAATGGCGAAACCTTTTTAACTGAGATTCACTTTATATACTCTGAACTTAATATCGCTATTAGAAATATTAAAAAATGGTCAAAAAGAAAATCTGTTAGATCGTCTTTGTTAAATTTTCCATCTTCTGATTATATAATACCCGAACCCTATGGAAACACTTTGCATATATCACCATGGAATTATCCTTTTCAGCTCTCTATTGCACCTATAATTGGAGCAGTTGCTGCAGGAAACACAGTCCTTCTAAAACCATCTGAGTATTCAAAAAATACGTCAGATATTTTGGAAGAAATTATTAAAGAAGTTTTTGATGAAGGTTTTGTTTGTGTTATAAAAGGTGGTCCAAAAATTGCTTCTAAACTTTTAGACATACAATGGGATTATATTTTTTTCACAGGAAGTGTTAGAATAGGAAAAATTGTTGCTGAAAAAGCAGCAAAATTTTTAACACCAACAACTCTGGAATTAGGTGGTAAAAACCCATGTGTTGTTGATGAAACAGTTTCTTTAAAAACAGCTGCAAAAAGAATTGTCTGGGGTAAGTTTATTAATTGTGGTCAAACATGTCTTGCACCAGATTTTTTAATAGTTAACAAGAAAATCAAAAAAAACTTTATTAACGAACTCATTAATCAGATCAAAATTTTATATAGTAAAAACCCAGAGCAATCTGACTCATATGGAAGAATTATTGGAGAAAAACATTTAAATTATTTAAGTTCATTATTAATTGATCAAAAAAATCGTTCACGGAGGTAAGACAGATATTAAAAATAAATATTTTGAACCTACTATTGTTGAAATAGATAATTTTGATTCTAAATTAATGGAAGATGAAATATTTGGTCCAATTCTCCCAATTTATACATATGAGGATTTTAATGAAATTGATCAGATTGTAAAAAAATACAAAAACCCATTGGCACTATATATTTTTACCAAAAAAAGAGAATTTGGCGAACAATTCCTTCACAAATATAGTTTTGGAGGTGGGGCAATTAATGATACTGTAATACACGTTATTAATGATAGGTTACCTTTTGGCGGAATAGGAAATAGTGGAATGGGAAAATATCATGGTGAATCAACATTTAAAACTTTTTCACATTACAAACCATATCTTTCAAAACCTTTATGGATTGATATTCCTTTGAGATATCCTCCTTTTAAAAACAAATTAAATTTTTTAAAAAACATATTGAAATTCATAAGATAAAACATGCACTATTTTAAGTTTTTTTTTATTTTTCTTTCGATAATTTCACTAAATAGTCAATTAAAAAATCATGAAGGAAAAATCAAACTTGAAATTAAAATTCTAAATATTAAAAGTGAAGGTGATATGTATTTTGCTATGTATGATAATGAGAAAAACTTTAATGGAACTGATGAATCAGCAGATTTAATGCTTTTAGCTAAAAAAGAAAAAGTTTTTAATAAAAATCACAAAATGAAAATTTTTGTTAAACAAAGTAAAGTTGCTATAAAAGTTTATATAGATAAAAATTATAATAAAAAGTTTGATTTAAACTTTTTTGGTTTACCAAAAGAACAATATGGTTTTTCAAATGACGCTTCAGGACTTTTTGGTCCACCAAGTTTTAAACAAGCTTCTTTTGATATTAAAAATGATTCGTTAATTATAATTAATATGAAATAAATGGAAAATTCATTAAATCAACTTATTAAGAAAAGAAGATCTATTAGAATATTTAAAAATACAAATATTAGTATTGAAAAAGTTAAAAAATGTATTTATAATGCCACTTTAGCTCCAAACAGTAGTAATTTACAATTATGGGAATTTTATCACATCAAGGATAAAAATAAATTAAAAAAAATTTCTGTAGCTTGTTTAAATCAAAATGCAGCAAAAACAGCTTCTCAAATTGTAGTAGTAGTAGTGAGAGGAGATCTTTGGAAAGAAAGAGCAAAAGAAAATATTAAATTTCTAAAAAATGAATTTAATAAAAATCATATCACAGAAAAAAATTTTAAAAAAGGTAATATTTACTATTCTAAGTTAATTCCTTTTTTATATTCTGATTTTTTGGGATTATTGAGTTTATTTAAAAATATCATAGCTCAAATTACAGGAATATTTAAACCAATTTATAGACAGGTAAAACATACCGATAAAAGAATTATTGCTCATAAAAGTGCTGCCTTGGCTGCTCAAAATTTTATGTTAAGCATGACTAGCGTAGGATATGACACTTGTCCAATGGAGGGATCCGACACTTTGAGAGTTAAACAGATATTAAAATTACCTAAAAAAGCTGAAATAAATATGATTATTGGTTGTGGCATAATGGATGAAAAGGGAGTGTATGGAAAGAGATTTAGAATTCCTTTTGAAGATGTTTATAATTATATTTGACCTTTGTTTTTAATATGAATGAAGTTTTTTTTAAGAAAATTTGTGGAAAATACGCGACAGGAGTTACTGTAATAACATCTAAAAAAAACAAAATTGATTATGGCTTTACAGCAAATTCTTTCACTTCTGTTTCAATCAACCCTCTTCTAGTACTTTTTTGCTTGGATATAAATTCTAGTTCAAACAAAGCATTAAAAATCGGAGATTATTTTGTAATTAATATTCTATCTGAATTTCAATCTATCGTATGTGAGAAATTTTCAAACAATAATCTTAAGCATTCTGAAAGATTTAATGATTTAGAAACCAAAAACTCTCCAAATAATATTAAAATCATTTCCAATTCAATTTGCTGGTTAGAGTGCAAAACAATAAAATTTCTAAAAGCTGGAGATCATAATATATATTTAGGTGAAGTCATGGATGGTAAAATCATTAACAATTTAAAACCATTAGTTTATCAAGAGGGGGAAATAAAAAAAATCATTTAAGATTCTCAAGACCCTCTATCAACCAATTTTTATACATTTTACTGTTTGTATATTGTATGGGAGGATTAAGGATTCTTAAATCAGTATCTAGAAGAACGTAATACGGTTGAGATGCATTTTTAAAATTTATTGCTTGAAATGTAGCTGACTTATCCCCTATGGTTTTGATTTTTTTTATTTTACCATTAGAATATTTTAGATCTAATTGATCTTTTTTGTTTAATTGTTTTCTGTCATCTACGTATAATGAGATTAAAATAAAATTATCATTAATCAAATTATAAATGTCTGGTTGGGTCCAAACATTTTCTTCAATTCTTCTACAATTAACACATGCCCATCCAGTAAAATCTAATAAAATTGGTTTATTAATTTGTTTTGCATAAGCCAAACCTTTATCGAAATCTTTAAAACAATTGAAACCTAAAGGACAACTGTTTTTAGTTTGATAAATACTGTAAAAAGAAGGTGGAGAAAATCCACTTAAAATTCTTGCCTTTTGACTGCCCCCAGGAAGAGTAGCAGGAATTAAATAAATTGCAAATACTAAGAAAACAAAAGAAAATAGAGTATTGAGTTTAGTTCTTTTTAAAACTTCATTTTCATGTGGAAATTTATATAAACCCAATAAATAAAAGCATAAACAAATTGAAATGATTACCCATATTCCAATAAATAATTCTCTTTTAAGTAAACCCCAATGTTCAACTAAATCAGCATTTGATAAGAATTTAAATGCAAAACCTAGCTCAAGAAAACCTAAAATTACTTTAAAAGTATTCATCCATCTTCCAGATTTTGGAATTGAATTTAACATTTTAGGAAAAAAAGCAAATAAAGTAAATGGAAGTGCAAGGGCAATTCCAAAACCTAACATTCCAAAAGTTAATTGAATAGCACCTCCTTGTGATGTGATTGAACCAACTAAGAGAGACCCCAGAATTGGGCCTGTACATGAAAATGAAACCAGCACTAATGTAAGTGCCATGAAAAATATACCAAGATATCCACTTAAGGAATTTGATTTTGAATCCATGGAATTAATCCAAGATGCAGGTAAAGAGATATCATAAAATCCAAAAAAAGAAAATGCAAAAAAGACAAAAACTATAAAGAAAATAAAATTTAAAAATGAATTAGTGGAAATGGAATTTAAAATTTCTGGCTCAACTGATTCCATAAAATGAAATGGAAGACTTAAGAGGATGAAAATTATTAATATAAAAAATCCATAAACTATAGCATTTACAGATGAATCAGATTTATTATTAAAAAATGAAACAGTTAATGGAATCATTGGAAAGACACATGGTGTTAATAGTGCGAGAATTCCTCCCATAAAACCTAATAAAAAAAGATTAAAAAAATTATTATTAGTAAATGAATTTAGGTTTACTGAAGATTCTAACAATTCTTTATTTTTTAAATTTATTTTTAATGGATTGTTTTCATCTGAAACTAATGTCGTTAAATCATCATTTTCAATACTAGTTGAAGTTCCGTCTAAATTAAATGTCAGCTCCGACTCTCTAAAAATACATATAGCATCATCACAGGCTTGATATACAATAGTAGCAGAAATGACATTAATATTTGTATTTACAAGTTTGATCTTTTGTCGAAAAGTATTTGAATTTTCAAAATAAGACTGATCAAGACCAAATATTGGATCAAACTTAGTTATTGAAGGGGACTCTATTACATCACCAATTAATTCAAATTGATTAATAGTGTTTTTAAATAAAAATTCTGTAGGTATTGCACCACCATCTTCTAAAAATTGTGAATATAGTCTCCAATTTTTTTCAATTTTGGTCGAAACGATTAATTCATATTCAAAATCATTAATTTTTTCAACTTTTGTTTGAAAAAACACAGGATCTTGTGAACTCAGATACTGCATTGAATAAAAAATCAAAATTAAAACAGCAGATAGTTTTCTCATGTTACTTCAATTTTAATATTTGCATTCGTATTTTTGGCATATCTTCTATCAGCTCTTTTTCCTATAATCCACATTACATCTTTATTATTACATAAAAGCCACTGATTTTGCTTTTCAAATATGGACATTTTTTCATCCTTAAAATATTTTGAAATCAACTTTTTACCCTTCATCCCTGTTGGGTAAAACACATCACCTTTTTTAAATTTCCTTAAGAATAAAGGAAAGCTTAAATCATCTTTTAAAAGATAAATAGCATTTTTATTAGTCTTGTAATTAAAAACGCCATTTTTGATATCGATCTTTATTGGGCTTTTTAAACCTTTTTTTCCAATTTCATAGTGATCATTTATTTCTTTGGATTTATATTTTAAAATTAAAAATTTTCTGTTGTTCAAAAGCACGTGTGTTTTAGATTCTATAATTTTTCCAGTTTGAGAATCACAAAAATCAATAATAACTTTTGAATCCACAAATCCGTAACTGGAAAACAAATAATATACCAAATTATGATTATCTCTGATGTATTTTTTGGATATCAAGGTTTGATCTTTATTTTTTATAAAATTCTCATCTCTTATACTATCAATATATTTGTCAATTATTTTGTTAGATTTTTTAAGATAATTTATAGTCTGATTAATTCTTTTTGAAATATCTGGATCTAACTTTGATAGTATTGGGATTATTCTATTTCTAATATCATTTCTTAAGTAATAATTTTCATTATTCGATGAATCTTCCTTCCAAATAATTTTATTTTTTTTTGCATAATTAATAATATCAGATTTTGAAAAAATTAAAAATGGTCTAACTATATTAATATTAACTTCTCTTATTCCTGTTAAACCCTTGAGACCAGTGCTTCTAAATAAATTAAGAATAAATGTTTCAACATTATCGTCTGCATGGTGAGCAGTTACAATATAATCTAAATTATTTTTTTTTAATAATTCCTGAAACCAATTATATCTAAGATTTCTAGCTGCCATTTGAGTTGAATGTTTAGGGATTTTTGTGTCAAATGATTTAAAATAGATTGGAAAATTATTTTTTTTAGCATAGTTAATTACAAATTTTTGATCTAAATCACTTTGATTCTTCCTCAGTTTAAAATTGCAGTGGGCGATGTGAATGTTCAATCTTAATTTATTAAGAATCTCAGCTAAAACCATACTGTCCACTCCTCCACTTACGCAAACCAAAAGTTTAGAATTTTTTAAATAATTAAAATTTTTATCAATATGTGTTTTAAATAAATCTAACATTTACGCAATAATACGTTTTTTAAAATTTTCTAAAAAACTTTATTGAAGAACAGAAAGCATTGGTTTAGCTTTTAATAAGCATTCTTCATATTCTTTAGAAGGATCAGAATTTGAGGTAATTGCACTTCCTACTTGAAATGAAACTTGATGTTTTCTTGAATCATAAATTAAAGATCTAATAATAACATTGAAATCACAATTACCCATTGGATCAATGTATCCCAAAGCTCCGCTGTATATTTCCCTTTTTGAAATCTCTAATTCGTCAATAATTTTCAATGCTTTTATTTTAGGTGCACCTGTCATACTCCCCATTGGAAATGTACTTTTTATAACATCAATAAAAGTAGTTTTATCTTTTAGTTCTGATTCTACAGTAGATATCATTTGATGTACTTGTTTAAAAGGATATACCTTACATAGCTCTGTAACCCTAACTGTTCCAGATTTTGAAATTTTTGACAAATCATTTCTTGTTAAATCAACTATCATAATATTTTCTGATCTTTCTTTTGGGTCAGATTTTAAACGATCTTTAAAAATATTATCCTTTTTTAAATCAATATCTCTCCTTGATGTTCCTTTAATTGGTTGTATTATTAACTTATCTCCATTTTTTTTTAAAAACCTTTCGGGTGAAGAGGAGAGAAGATAAAAATCATTGTTCCTAAAGAATGCACTCATTGGAGATTTTGATAAGGCATTCAATTTATCATAAATTAATATGGGATTAATATCAGAATCTTGTGCAAACCATTCCATACAAAAGTTAGCTTCATATATATCACCCCTAGTAATATGAGATAAAATTTTTTTTATTTTATTTTCATATTCTTTTTTATTAAGTTTTGGAGAGATTTGAATTTTTTTACATGTTTTGTTTTGTTGAGAAAGGTCTATAGATTTTATTATTTTAAAATCCAAATCTATCTGATTTTCATCAATATAATGTGCTTCGATTTTATCTTTTTTAATAATCCATATTTTCTTAGGTTGAAAAAAGAAAAGGTTTGGCAGATTGAAAGAGGATTTGTTTTTACTGACTAAATCCTCAATCTCATTTTTCAAATCATAAGATAGGTATCCAAAAATCCAATCTTTAGTGTATTTTATATAGTTATCTAATTTATGCAATGAATCAGAATTTGTGTAAGGCAGCTTAGAATGGGCTTCAACAGCAACAATAGATTCAATGTCTCCTACTCTATCCAAATAATCGTTTGAGTTTAAACAGACACTAATATCTTTTAATTCAAGCCATTTATATAGTTTATCCTTAAAAAACTTGTTAGTATTAATTTCAAATGATTTTATTTTCCTATTCAATCTGAAGATATATATTTATATGTGCAATGCTCTGTCTTCTGTAGCGGCAAGTGCAGCTTCTTTGATTGCTTCTGCATATGTAGGATGGGAATGACTCATTCTTGAAACATCTTCTGCAGAAGCTCTAAATTCCATTGCTGTTACTGCTTCAGCTATTAAATCTGCTGCTCTAGCTCCAATAATGTGAACTCCAAGAATTTCATCTGTTTTTTTGTCTGCTAAAATTTTAACAAAACCATCTAGATCCATACTTGCTCTTGATCTTCCTAAAGCACGCATCGGAAATTGACCTCTTTTAAATTCAATAGAAGTGTCAAGTAATTCTTGCTCTGTTTTACCAACTGAAGCAACTTCAGGCCATGTATAAATAACATTTGGAATTAAATTATAATTTATATGTGGTTTTTGATTAGATAATATTTCAGCAACCATTACACCCTCTTCTTCAGCTTTGTGAGCTAACATTGCTCCTCTTATAACATCTCCAATAGCATAAATATTATCAACTTTTGTTTGTAATTTATCGTTAACTTTAATCTGACCTAAGTTATTTATATCTAATCCAATATTTGTTAAATTAAGTCCCGAAGTGTAAGGTTTTCTTCCAACAGAAACTAAACAATAATCTCCTTCAAAAATTATATTATTTGAGTTTTTGTCATTAGCTTCAACAAACACTCTGTCTTTATCAGATTTAACATTGTGGACCTTATGTGAAAGATGAAACTTAATACCCTGTTTTTTAAATATTTTTAACAATTCTTTAGAAACTGAAAAGTCCATAAATGGAGTGATTTTTTCAGAATACTCGATAACTTCAACTTCACTACCCAGTCTATTGTAAACTTGTCCTAATTCAAGACCAATTACTCCTGCACCAATAATTATCAACTTTTTAGGTATTTCTTTCAATTTTAATGCCTCAGTTGATGTTATAATTCTTTCCTTATCAATATTAATAAAAGGTAAGGATAAAGGTTTTGAACCTGTTGCAATTATGGCATTTTTAAATTTAATTTTTTCTGAATTTGATTTGTTTTTGATTTCTAAATTATTTTTATCTATGAATGACCCTATACCATTAAAAGTTTTTATTTTATTTTTTTTCATCAAAAAGTCAATTCCTTTAGTTGTTTGATCTACAACATTTTGCTTACGAGAAAGCATTTTTTTAAAATCAACTTTTAAGTTACCTTCAATAGAAATACCATGTTGATGAAAGTGATTTTTTGCATCATAGAAGTGATGAGATGAATCTAACAAAGATTTTGAAGGTATACATCCAACGTTAAGACATGTTCCGCCAAGTGAATTATATTTTTCTACTAATGCAGTTTTCATACCAAGCTGAGAACATCTGATTGCACAGACATAACCGCCTGGTCCTGAACCAATAATTACTACATCAAAATTTTCCATCTTTTTGTTATATAAAAATACAAATGTTTTGTTTTAAAATCGATTTTAAATACAATAAAAATTAATTATTAATTAATAAGTTAATTATATATTAGCGAATAATACTATTTGTATAAAAGTGAATACAAAATCAAATATAATTAGCTTAAAACAAGCTTTATTTCCCTTAATAATTTTAATCATTTTATTAGCATACAATGTTTACTTATATGGCGATTCAGCAATGAACGGATCAAATCAATTTATTTTAATTGTGGGTGCGTCAATTGCTACAATTATTGGAATTAAGAATGGAATATTATTTAAATCAATGCTTGAAGCAATATCTTCAAATATAAAATCGATAACTGGAGCAATTTTAATTTTACTTTTTGTTGGAGCTCTTTCTGGTACATGGCTAATTAGTGGAATTATTCCCTCAATGATTTTTTATGGATTAAAAATTATAAACCCTACTATTTTTTTGCCATCATGCGTAGTTATATGTGCTATCATTTCAATATCAACCGGTAGCAGCTGGACAACATCAGCAACTGTTGGTATTGCTCTAATTGGAATTGGTAAAGCTATAGGGATTCCAATTGGCATGGTAGCTGGTGCAGTAATTTCAGGAGCCTATTTTGGTGACAAATTATCCCCATTAAGTGACACTACTAATCTTGCACCTGCAGTTTCTGGATCAGATCTTTTTAGTCACATAAAGTATTTAACAATAACTACTGTACCCACAATAGTAATTACATTAATAATTCTATCCATTTTAAATTTATTTATTATTTCATCAGGATCTACAAATCATGAAATAATGTTAAATACTATTTCAAGAACCTTTAATATTACCCCTTTATTGTTCATTGTTCCGCTGATAGTGTTAATTATGATTTTTAAAAAAACACCTCCTCTGATTGCTTTATTTATTGGAACTATATTAGGGGGAGTTTTTACTGTTTTTTTTCAACCATCCATTATTAACACAATTTCTGAAACATCAAAACTCACCTATGAAACTGCATATAGAGTAATTATTGATGCAATAACAGTAGAAACCAATATAGATTCTGGAGATGAAACTTTGAACGAACTATTTAAAAGTGGTGGTATGTTGGGAATGTTAAACACGATTTGGCTAGTTATTTGTGCAATGGTTTTCGGAGGAGTAATGGAATCCATTGGAGCTCTAAAAAAAATAAGTGTGGCACTTTTAAAATTAGGAAAATCAACTTTTTCAATTTTTGCTAGTACTGTTGGAAGCTGCCTAGCAATTAATCTTACAGCCTCTGATCAATACTTATCCATTGTAATTCCTGGAAAAATGTTTTCAAAAGCATACAGAGACAGAAATTTAGCTCCAGAAAATTTAAGCAGAACTCTTGAAGACTCTGGAACTGTAACTTCAGTATTAATTCCATGGAATACTTGTGGAGCATTTCAATCTGGAATCTTAGGTGTTGGTGTTTTAGATTACTTTATATATGCCATTTTTAATTGGCTTAGCCCTTTTACTACTTTAATAGTTGCTGCTTTAAACATAAAAATTAAAAAGCTAACCAAGTCTGGTAATTAAAATTTTAATTTTAAATTTTTACTTTTGTATTAACACCACATGGATAAAAACAGTAAAAAAAATCAAAAAAAATTTTTTAACCTAAACAGAAGTCAACAAATAATATTTGGTGTTTTCTTAATTTTATTTTCTATTATTTTATTTTCTTCTCTATTTTCTTATTTTCAAAATTGGCAGGAAGATCAATCAGAAATTTTAAATTTTTTTGATAAAAACTCTGAATCTTTAAATATTGGTAAAAAATTTGGAGCCACTATAAGTCATTTTCTAATCAGTCAAACTTTTGGAATTTCTTCTTTTGTTTTATCCATACTTTTTCTAATAAGTGGTTTGTCTTATTTCGTGGGTGCAAATTCAAAAAAACTAATTGATAAATGGTTTTGGGGCCTTTATTTAATGTTATGGTTTACAATATTTTTTGGATTTATCTTAGAAAATAAAATTTATGGAGGTGCAATTGGATTTGAATTAACAGAATTTTTAAAAATCTATATTGGTGATATTGGTATTATCACTCTTTTAATATTTGGATTTATATCTTTTGTTGTTTTAAAAACTAAAATTACCCCTGAAAGTGTTTTACTATTAGTAAAAAACAATTTAAATGTAAAGAGAAATAAATCAGAAATAAACAAACAAGATGTTGATCAAAAAAAGAAATACTCTGATAGTAATGTCAATGATATTGTTTTGAAAAATGACAAGGAATCAAATATTAAAATAGAAAAAAACCTAAAACCAACTATTGAAAATTTTTCTTCTATCAATAAGGATACTATTAATTCTGAAATAAAAATAGAAATTGAAGAAAACAAGAAAGAGGAAATTATTGATGAAGATTTGATAGCAAAAAATTTGGTAAAAAAGTATGGAGAGTATGATCATACTTTAGAGCTTAAAAATTTTAAACCACCCTCTGTTGAACTACTCAAAGATTATGATAATGGTGGTGTTATTACAATTAATGAGGAGGAATTGGAGGAAAACAAAGAAAGAATTATTGAAACTCTTGGAAACTATAAAATTGGAATTGATCAAATAAAAGCAACTATTGGCCCAACTGTTACACTATATGAGATTATTCCAGAAGCAGGGATAAGAATATCAAAAATTAAAAATTTAGAGGATGATATTGCATTATCTCTTTCCGCACTCGGCATCAGAATTATTGCCCCAATTCCAGGGAAAGGAACAATTGGAATTGAAGTTCCAAACAAGAATCCATCTATAGTTTCAATGAAATCAGTTATTTCCTCTAAAAATTTTCAAGAAGCTGAAATGGAACTCCCTCTTGCGCTTGGTAAAACTATTAGTAATGAGACATATTTAGTTGATTTAACAAAAATGCCACATCTTTTAATGGCAGGTGCAACGGGTCAAGGAAAATCTGTAGGTCTTAATGCTGTTTTAACTTCATTAATTTATAAAAAACATCCATCTGAAGTTAAGTTTGTTTTAGTAGATCCAAAAAAGGTAGAATTAACATTATTTAATAAGATTGAAAGACATTATTTAGCAAAACTTCCAGATACGAATGAAGCAATTATAACTGACAACAAAGCTGTAATTAAAACTTTAAATTCTCTATGTATTGAGATGGATAACAGATATGAAATGTTAAAAAATGCTCTTTGTAGAAACATTAAAGAATACAATGAAAAATTCAAGCAAAGAAAATTAAATCCTGAAAATGGTAATATTTTTCTTCCATATATTGTTTTAATAATTGATGAATTTGCTGATTTAATTATGACTACTGGGAAAGAAGTCGAAACACCAATTGCTAGATTAGCACAATTAGCTAGAGCAGTAGGAATACATTTAATAATAGCTACTCAAAGACCCTCGGTAAATGTTATTACAGGGATTATAAAAGCAAATTTTCCAGCTAGAATTGCGTTTAGAGTTACTTCAAAAATTGATTCCAGAACTATTTTAGACTCCGGAGGAGCAGATCAGTTAATAGGGAGAGGAGATATGCTATATACTCAAGGTAATGATTTAATTAGAATTCAATGTGCATTTGTAGATACTCCTGAAATTCAAAAAATAACAGAATTTATTGGATCTCAAAAAGCTTACTCTAGTGCACACGAATTACCAGAATATATTGGTGACGATAATTCATCATCAATTGACAACAATATAGAAGACAGAGATATACTATTTGGAGAAGCTGCTGAAGTTATTGTGATTGCACAACAAGGTTCTGCATCTTTATTACAAAGAAAAATGAAGCTTGGATATAATAGAGCTGGACGAATTATTGATCAACTTGAAGCAGCAGGAATAGTTGGTCCATTCGAAGGAAGTAGAGCAAGAGATGTCCTAATAAGTGATATTGCGTCATTAAATGCATTTTTAGAAAATGAAAAGAAGGATTAATGATAAGAAAAACATTAATTATACTCATATTTTTTAGCTATTTACATTCTTATTGTCAAAATGAATCAGCAGAAAATATTTTAGAAAGAGTTTCAAAAAAAATTGATAATTCTAAAAACTGTTTTATCAATTTTAGTTATAAAATTAATTCTAACCCTTATGAAAATGGAAATATTTTAATTAATGATAAAAAATATATTCTTGAGTTCATGGGTATAAAGCAAATTTCTGACTCAGAAAAAGTTTATACCATTGTTCCTGAAAATAAAGAAATCATTATTTCCAAAATTGACGAAGATTCTTCAATGATTGGTCCATCTAACATTCTAAAATTCTACAAAAAGGACTATATAATACAATTTGATAATCAAAGCAATAAAAAAAAGGGTATTGAATTTTTAAAACTAATTCCTGATCCAAAAAATGATGAAATTTCACATATAATTTTAAAAATTGATATCAAGAAAAATTACATAATTGAAATAAGTGAATTTAGAAAAGATAATTTAAAAAACATCTTAAAAATTAATTCAATTGAATTCAATATGATAGTATCAAAAGAAAAGTTTGACTTTGACAAAAAACTATACAAAAATTATTACATAGAAGAATTTTAAAATGAAGATTATTGATAAATACATATTAAAATCTTATTTGAAAATTTTTTTTAGTTTTTTTTTCATTTTAATGTTCATTTTTATTATTCAAATTGTTTGGGTTTTTATAGATGACTTGGCTGGTAAAGAAATTGATTTTGAAATTATTTTCAAATTTCTAATATATTACTCTCCAAAACTTCTTCCACTTGTAATTCCATTAACAGTACTTCTCGCCTCAATTATGACATATGGAAATCTTTCAGAAAATTATGAAATGGTCGCAATAAAATCATCTGGAATTTCATTATTTAAATCAATGAGAAGTATTGTAATGTTTAATCTCTTTCTCTGTTTAGGTATGTTTTTCGTTGCTAATACCTTAATACCTTTTGCTGAATTTAAATCTTACAATCTTAGAAAAAATATGGCAAAACTAAAACCTGCACTAGCAATCACTGAAGGGATATTTAACGATATAAATACAATGAATATTAAAGTTGAAAAAAAATATGGTCCTAATAATAGTCTTTTAAAAGATGTTATTATACACATGAACTCCATAAATAATCAAAACTTAATAGTAATAAAGGCAGAATCGGGGGAATTAGTTAGTTCCAAAAATGAAAATATTTTACAATTAATTCTAAAAAACGGCAATAGGTATGAAGAAATTGAAATAACAAAACCATCTGACAAACAAATTAAACCACATACTTTTATTTCTTTTGAAAATTATGTAATGAACATTGATCTTAGAGAATTTAATCAAGTTGATTTCAGAGATGAAAAATATAACAATACTTACCGAATGCAAAATATAAATCAACTTAAATACAGCATAGATTCTTTATCTAAAAAATTAGAATTTCAGTATGAAAATTTTGCTAAAAATTTTCACACCAGAACAGGAATATCAAACTTTAAATCAACTGTTAGAACAGATAAAAAAAATGTTACCAAAACATTATATTCAAATTATAAAAATCACTTATCAGACTACCCCTTAGATATTCAATTATCTATAGCTAATTCAACAATTAATAATTTAAATAGTCAAGTTCAAGTTCTAAACAATCAAAAAAATAATTTTTTCATCAAGGAGAAAATTATTAATCTTCATAAATCAAATTTATATGATAAATATGCTTTTGCATTAGCATCAATTCTATTATTTTTTGTTGGTGCTCCCTTAGGTGCTATAATTAGAAAAGGTGGTTTTGGTCTTCCCATGGTCATATCTCTTATACTATTCCTTACATATCATTTTTTAGGAACATTTGCAAGAAATGCTGCTGAGGACGGTAGTATTAATGCTATAATGGGTAGTTGGATACCAAATCTTTTAATGTTTCCGTTAGGATTATATTTAATATGGCGTGCATCTTCTGACAAATCTATTATTAGTCTCGATAAATTTTTAATTTCAATAAAGTCAATATTATATCGCTTTATATTTAGAAAAAAACTATAAAGCAACGTATTTTTGATAAAATTTATTACATGCAAAAGAAAATCCTAAAATTAAACTCCATCTCTGAAGCTGTTCAAGACATAAAGAATGGAAAAATAATTATAGTTGTTGATGACGAAAACAGAGAAAATGAAGGTGATTTTATTTGTGCTGCTGAATTAGTTTCCCCTGAGATAATAAATTTTATGGCAAAATATGGAAGAGGGTTGGTATGTATGCCAATAACGGAGTTAAGATCTCAGGAATTAAAATTAAATCCAATGGTAATTAATAATACTGACCCTATGGATACTGCATTCACAATTTCAGTTGATTTAAAAGGAGATGGTGTAAGCTCTGGAATTTCAGCATCTGACAGATCAAAAACAATAAAAGCAATTGTAAATAAAAAAACAAAATCGTCTGATTTAGCAAGACCTGGTCATATTTTTCCACTAATTGCTAAAGAAGGGGGAGTGTTAAGAAGAACTGGACACACCGAAGCTGCAATTGATTTTGCCAGACTTGCAGGTTTTACACCAGCAGGTGTAATTTGTGAAATCATGAAAGAAGATGGCTCTATGGCTCGTCTTGTTGATCTTTTTGAAATAGCCAAAAAATTTGATATGAAAGTTGTTTCAATTGAAGATCTAGTTGCATATCGAATGGAACACGATAGTCTAATTTCAAAAATTGAAAAATTTAAATTTAATACTAGATATGGTGAATTTGATTTACATGCATTTAAACAAAATAATAATGATCAAATACATTTTGCGTTAACAAAAGGAACATGGGAGAAAGATGATAATATAATGGTAAGAATAAATTCTTCCATAACTAATAATGATTTATTGAGCTCTCTAACAAGTTTCAATGACACGAAACTTGACTCAGTTTTTGATAAGATTAATAACCAAAGAAAAGGAGTGGTTATCTTCATCAACCACAACCAAAATATTAATGATATTTTGATTAGACTTAATGAATTAAAATCAATACAAGATAAAGGTGAAATTATAGCTCCCCCCCCATTTATGGATAGAAAAGATTTTGGTATTGGCGCACAAATTTTGCACAATTTAAATGTACATAAAATAGAACTATTAACTAATAGTGAAAAAATAAAAAGAGTAGGAATGATTGGTTATGGTCTTGAAATTATTAAATACATCAAGTACTAAAAAAACCAAAGTTTTATTGACATAAAAACAACAATAACTATTAAAAATATTCTGATAATATTTTCACCTTTTTTAACTGACCATCTACTTGTAAACCATCCGCCATTAAGCGTTCCAATTCCTAAGCAAATCCCATAAGACCAATCAACCATATCATTTAGAATAAAAGTTATAAAAGCACCAATTGTATAGACAAGTACTACAACAACCTTTGTTGCATTTACCTTGAGCAGATTTAGTCTGTTATAAAAATGTAAAAAAAGCATAATAATAAAACCTATTCCTGCATTTACAAAACCTCCATAAACACCAATAAAGAAAAATGTAATACAAGAAAAAACCAAATGTTTTCCAGTAATTCTAATATTAGCTGTTGATTTAATAATTCTAGGTTTAAAAATTATAATTACTACAACTACAATCATTATAATAGAAAGAATTTTATTAAACACTTCACCTTCAATTTCAACTGCTATATTTGCCCCAATTACCGATCCTATTAATGCAAATGCACCCAAATAAGCACTGAATGGGTAAGTAGTGAGTCCTTTGCTTTTAAAACCCATATTCGCGGAAAATGCAGTCATCATTATTGCAATTCTATTAGTTCCATTTGCTACTGAAGATGGTAAACCCAAAAAAATTAGTAAAGGGAGAGTAATAAGTGAACCTCCCCCGGCCATTGTATTTATAACTCCAACAATAAAGCCAACAAATATTAAAACGGGATATTCCCAGGGAATAAAATTTAAAAAATCCACTTTTCAAATTTACTCATAATAAACAACGAACAAAGTAAATATTTTACAAAATTGTTATAGAATAAAAAAGAATATATATTTGCAATCCATTGGAGGAATGGCAGAGTGGTCGAATGCGGCAGTCTTGAAAACTGTTGAGGGTCACACCTCCGGGGGTTCGAATCCCTCTTCCTCCGCAAAATCCCTTGTAAGTCATTGATTTACAGGGGTTTTTAATTTTGGTTGCCTGAATCGTTGCCTTTACTGCTTTTAATTATCACTAAGTTATAACAAAAAGTCAAAAAATCTCAATAGTAAGTTTTAATTGGCTCTACCCTACTCAAATAATATCGGTTTTTTTACTGGAAAAGTTTGAAGAAAACAGTTTGGATAATGTTAATTATTATTAAATTTAGATTAGTTTAATAAAAACTTTGATTTTGAAAAATGTTATATATATAATACTACTTTTTACATTTTTTAATAACCAATCACAAACAAGAAAAAGTATTGTAGGTTACAGGTTCAATAATCCACCAGTAATAGATGGAAAGCTTAATGAATCAGAATGGAAAAAGATTACTCCTGCTGAAG
>JBJKVZ010000038.1:0-24138 GCA_045562345.1 Flavobacteriaceae bacterium | reverse complement strand
AATATTAATTGAAGGAGGTTCATCAAATTCATTCCATATTGTAACACTTTGAGAAACCTCAACTTTTTTATTTTCATAACGGTTGTTACAAGAGAAAATTAAAAAAAATAATAAGATCAAATTATATGTCCGCATTAACATGTAAATTACGAATAATTCATATTTATTTTTTAATTTTCAAATTCTAAATGGATATTTTCTTTCTCTTAATTGGAATACTAATGTGTGTTATCGGTCTAATTGGAAGTTTTTTTCCTATAATTCCCGGACCATTAACCACTTGGGTTGGGCTTGTTTTTTTACACTTAACTTCTTTTGTGCCTATGGATATTTATATTCTTTTAGGAACTTTTATGATTGCTATCACAGTTTTTATTCTTGATTTAATTATTCCAGTAATTGGAATTAAAAAATTTGGTGGAACAAGAGGCGGACTAATAGGTGCAACTATTGGAGTAATTATTGGTCTTTTTTTTGGTCCAGCAGGTATTATAGCTGGGCCTTTCATTGGCGCTTTCTCGGGTGAAATAATAAATAATTCTAAATTTAAAGCTGCACTAAAAGCTTCATTTGGAACTATAATAGGATTTATTGCTGGAACTTCAATGAAATTTATTACTTCATTTATTTTTATTCTAATATTCTTGCAAAAAATGATCTCTTATACAGACTTCTTCAAAGTCTAGTAATAGGTTGATCTGTTATCTACTATTTCAGCAGACTCTTTAACTGACTGAAATAATGTACTGGAAGAAAGTGATCTGGAAGATAGAAGCTGGTTCTGATAAGATAAATATGTTTCTAAGTCAGTAGACTTTTCTTTTTTGGTTACCTTAATTTTATAAATACCATTCTCTCCAATTATGAGATCAGAAATTTCATTTAAGCCTGTTCCAAATGCTACACCAATAACCAAAGGTTCTCTTCCTGCACCACTAATTGTACCACTTTTTTGATTTAAAGCTAATGCTTTTTTAATTTCAACATTATTATTCTCAGCTAAATCCTCTAATGACAAGGCCTTACTATTTTGTTTAATTATCATTTGAGCCTTTTTTTGGTTTCTTACCTTGGGAACAGCAGTAAATGTTGCGTCTTCAACTGAAGAAAGGCCTTCATTAACTAAACTTGATACTTGAGCAATTAAATATCCACCATTAGACAGATCAAATCTTTTATAAGAATCTATTTCAATTTCATCATTGAATAACCATTGGACAAGGCGTCTTTGATTAGGTAGTCCAGGGAGATTATCATCTAATATTTTTATTCCATCTACTGACTTTAGCTCATAGTTATTTTCTTTTGCTAAATCGGTAATGTTATTATTTTTTGAAAGATTTATCTCAAATTTAGTAGCTAAATTAAAAGTTTTATCACTCGTTTCTTCAGAGGGGATATTCTTTGCAGCTATTGAGGCTAACATTACTAAATCCTCTTTTGCATTTATTTTAATAACATGATAACCAAAGTCGCTTTCGACCATTCCAATTGAACCAACTCTGTTAGAAAAAACATAATCGTTAAAAGGCTTAACCATTTGACCTTCTTGAAAAAACCCCAAATCGCCTCCACTTGATTTTGATGGTCCATCAGAAAATTCAAACGCTAATGATGTAAATGAATCTGGATTAGATCTAACAAGGTTTCTTAAACGCAATGCCTCTTGTTTTGCTTGAGATTTTGATCTTGTTATCTGAGGAGGGGCATTTTGAGATCCTTTGAAAGATATTAAAATATGACTAGCTCTTACATTACCACCTATTTTTTTATCAAGCATTCTAGAAACTTTAAAAAATTCTCCATCAAGATATGGTCCATATATTTGATCTTTATTCAAATTAAATAGAAGGTTTGCATGGTCTGTTGGTAAAGATCCTTTGGGAACATATATTGAATCAAATTTTATTTCAGAGTTTGTATTTATAAAATCAGAAATATTTTTAGCCGTTAGCAAGCTTGGAATAGTTTCCTCAAGCTTCGAAACATCATTATATTCTTTCCTCTCTTCAAGAAAACTTTGAAGAATTTCTTTAGTGATATTTTCATCAATTTCTGAGGGTTTTTCATCAAATAAAACATAATTAATACTTCTTGAAGCATCAACTTTATAATCAGATTCGTTTGATTTAATAAACTTTTCTACTTCCGATTTTTTAAGTTTCACTAAACTATCAGGAATTGATGAAAATGGTATTTGAACATATTCAATATCTACAATATCGTTTTGTAGTTTATATTCAAATTCTCCATCCTTAAATGAAAAATTAATTCCTGATTTAACTAAATCAAAATAAATCTTTTCATTCGATTGATTCTGAAAAATTAATTCCTGATTTTTCCACTGTTCATAAGATTCAAAATTTGTAGTCTTGAGCTCAATAACAAGATCAATGAATTTATCAATTTCGAAAATTCCAGCATCATTCAAAAACCTAGGATCTGAATTAAAACTTGGATTTTGGGAAAGTATAAATTCAATATGATCTTTTCCAGAATCAACACCACTTAATTTATATTGATTTTTTAATATGCTATTTCTTAATGTTTGTTCCCAAACCGTGTTAACAGCATTAAATGTTGACATGCTATAAGATGATTGTAAAAAATCCACTTGATTCCTAAAATCTTCAATAGAAAGATCTTCATTGTTAACAACTCCAATAGGTTCCTGGGCAGTATAACCTTTACCATCAAAAACTCCTGAGATAACAAAGGCAAACAATGCCATACCAATTACCGTAATTAGAACTACTGAATTTTTTCTTAAATTTCCTAAAAGTGCCATTTTATATTTTTGCCAAACGAAAATACAATATCCTTATCAATAAAAAAAAGACATCATACTAATTTTTCATTTTAACTAACAGTGTTTCAATTTTTGTTTCAGTGACTTCCTCAATGAGGAATTCAATTGAATTAATCTTAATAATTTCACCTTTTTTTGGAATGTTTTGATTATTATAAACTATGTACCCCCCCAATGTCTCATATTCCTCACTTACAGGTATCTTTAAGTTATATTTTTCATTTAAATAATCAATTTCCAATCTTGCCGAAAACAGATAAGAATTTTGACTAATTATTTTTTCATTATGATTAATTAAATCGTGTTCATCTTCAATTTCTCCAAACAATTCTTCAACAATATCTTCTTTGGTAATAATTCCTGACGTACCTCCATATTCGTCAATCACTATTGCAATTCTAATTCTTTTTTTTGTTAGTAAATTCAAAACATCATTAATTAACATAGTTTCAGGAATAAATTCTACTGGAAGTATAATTGACTTTATATTCTTGGGCCTATTAAACATATCTTGCAATCTAACATAACCTACAATGTGATCAATATTCTCTCTGTGAATAAGAATTTTTGATAATCCGTAGTCTATAAACTTTTTATTAATAGTTGAAAAAACACTATACCTGTCAACTGAAATAATTTCAGCCCTAGGAATCATGATTTCTCTAGCCCGAACACTAGAAAATTCTAGTGCATTTTGAAAAAATTGGATTTCAGAATCAATAATTGTTGATTCACCATCGTTAGACAACTCGTCATTTATAAAATTCCCCAGCTCATCTTTACTAAAAACAATTCTTAGCTCATCCTGCTTGGTTTTAAATAACTTACTTAACACACTGTTTGATATGTAATTTAGTGTTGAAGTAATAGGAGATAAAATAATATGAAAAAAATACGCTGGTATGGAAAAGTATTTTAATAGCCTGTTTGCATAAATTTGAAACATCACCTTAGGTAAAAATTCCGCTGTTATTAAAATTATAAAGGCAGAAATAACAGTTTGATAAAAAATGTGAAAAAAATCTATAGATTTAGCAGTATTTATCTCTGGAAAAATTAAATCTAAAATTAATTTTCCAGAGAAAAGTCCATATACAACAAGTGCTATGTTGTTTCCAACTAACATTGTTGCAATAAACTTTGAAGGTGACTTAGTTAATTTCTTTAATAAAATTGAAAAAACATCATTTTGTTTTTTTTCAATTTCTAAATAAATTTTATTGGAAGAAATAAAAGCTATTTCCATTCCTGAAAAAAATGCTGAAAAGAATATTGAAATTAAGATAATTATTAAATCCAAATTCATTTATTTCTATTATCAAATTTTTTTCTATAAAATCTTCTAAATAAAAACATGAATAAGGAAACTAAAGAAAACATTAATAATATTTTCTTCTTACCATCATCATTTTCTCCAAAAAAATAGTCTATTGAGGCAATAAAAAAAATTATTAAATAAAATATCTCAGAAATCCTTCTTATTTTCATTTAAACCTTTTAGTTGTCTTCAATTGCTACAGTTCCATCAAGCTCACCTGTGTTAAATATAGTAAATGATTTATTTGCGTCAAGTCTTTTAGCAATTATATCATAGTCTTCATTAAAAAAGCTAAATTCTTTTTCAGTAAATAACCATTCTTGTTCAGGATCCCAATATAATTGTGTAGTTTTCAATAAAGAACCATCTGACATGTTTATTGTCACACTACCAACCAAATCAACAATATTCGTCTTGCTATAACTAACAGCATAATCTGAGGTTACTACTGTTTCATTTTTATATTGATCAAAAAAAATAATTTCAATTCCTTCGGGGAATTCAGAATATGGAAATGTTTGGTTAGTAAAATCTAAATTCTTAGGTGAGTTGAGTACAGCCTTAACTTTAGCTGAATCCGTATAAATTAATTTAATATTTTCAGTAATTCCAATTGGAAAGATTGAGGAGTCATTAATTTCTTGTATCTCTTGGTAATCATTTTTACAAGAAATAAAAATAATTAGAATTAACAATTGTATTCTTAACATTATTGTAGGGTAGGAACGGTTACATTCTTCCCAATCCAACATTTAATTGAAATAGTTTCACCTGCTCTACCTTCTGTAAAAATATCGGTTTTAGAAGGAGCTCTACCCTCATAACTTAATGCAGTTTTATTTGCAGTTTTTCTAATCGATGCATCAACCTTAGCAGCTTTTCTAGCCTGCTTGGCAGCAAGCCAATAAATAGCCCTTTTATCAAATTGACTATTTCCACAATTATTTGCACTGGAAGCATATAAATTAGCAATTAATAAATAAGCGCTACCAAGAGATGGTTGAAAACTTAAAGCTCTGTTAGCATAACTTCTAGATTTAGTGAACTGACCAGATTTCTTAAACTTCAATGCAATCTTATATAAAGTTTTTGCTTTTTTAATATTATTTGTTTCTAAATCAATGGATTCATTGTAGTACTGGATTGCCATTTTATTATCACCTTTTTTGTCATTCAAGAGTCCTAAGTAGTATGCGGAGTTAGCAGATGGATTTAAATCATGTAGTGCTTCTACAAGTTCGACAAATAAAGGATCATCTGAACAATCCTTGCTATCCATTCTGCTTGCTGCCCTATTTAACCAAACAGAATCTGTTTTATAATTTTCAAAATTCTTTCTGTAAAGAGGAATTAAATTTTCGCATGTAGATTCTTTCGCAATAATGGCATTTAAATTCTTTAAGTATCTAGAACAAGCGACCATATTAACTTCGTAAACCTTTTTATTTCTTGTTTCTTTATTAGTTAAGGGATCATTGTTTCCTTCTTTTTGCAATAATATATCAAGTTTGGAAGTGTAAGAACTCATTTCATATTCAAATTTTTCCGTTAGTTCTTCATATTTATTAAATAGAGATTCAAGTTTCACATCAGAATTTCCTGATTTATACAAATTAAAATATGTTTTAAAATAGTTATATAGACCTTTAGGGCTTGTAAAACTTTTTGAATCTTGAGTAAAAGCTTGATCATAAATATCATAAATCTCTTTTTCAGTTCCTAATTTAAAATCAATCATAGATTGGGCTTTTATAGCTAATATTTTGCCTTTTTGTGATTTGCCAGATTTAGTTTTGGGAAAAAACTTTAACCATTCATCATACATTTTAATTAAATCATCTTGAAACTTTTTCTTACTATCCCCTTCATTATTTTTGATAAAAGTTTTTAAAATTCTTTCTCCATACACATATATTGCATTATTTAAACTCGGACAATCAGATTTCACCTTTAACCAAGGTTCATAGGCTGCATCATAATTTTTCACTTTTGCATATTCCGCAAAAATTGAAAGATTTGAAAAACACTCTTCATTTGACTGAGAATAACCCGAAAACAAATAAAAAGCAATAAGCGTTACAGTAAAGAAGTTTTTGATCATTAATTTTTTTTCTTACCTATTGATTATTGTATATATATATAATTTTCACAAAAATGAAGCCAAATTTATTAATTATACTTGTTTTTTACAAACCACCTGTCATTCAAAGTTAATCCAAGTCTAATACTGTAGAAGTTTTCTTCAATTAATCCAGCATTTTTAGTTCCTCTTTTTCCAACTTCAAATCCAAAATTAATATTTTGGAATCCTAAGAAGGGTAAGCCCAATCCAATATTTATTCCATATTCATCGATGGGTTGATTTTGAATAACTAATCCAGTTTTTTCAACTCTTAGTCCAAACCTATAGACAATTCTACTAAAATAACTTGTAAATGAGTCATAATTGGGTATAAAAAAACCTCCAATAGACAATTTAGACCCTTTTTCATAACGAACATTTTTAATATTCAATAATTTATTTTCATAACCTCCACCTTCAGATTTAGTAAAATCAATTCCTGCAAACCAATTTGTTTCCTTTCCAATTCCTAAACCAAACGTAGTTGAAGATGGAATTGTAATTATTGTCTCATCTAAATTTAATGCTTCTAGATCAATATTCTCTGAGTCTCCGCCAAAAGAACCATCTGGCTTCAAAGTTGATAAAATTTGAGAATTTTTTGAAGATAAATCAGATTTAGGTTTTAAAATATAACTTGCATGCAGCGTCAAATTATCATTGATTTTCTCTCTGAATAGTGTAGAATAGGTAAAATTTACACCACTTAAAGAAGAATTACTTTGAACCTTAGTGTACAATTCAACATCTTCTAAAAACCTAGAATTTGAGTGTTCTAAACTTCCAAATTCATAATTTCCTGAAATACCTAACCTAATTTTTTTAAAAATCTTAAAACCAAATGACAGAAAAGCTGTGTTAACTCCACCATTTCCTTCATATCTATTTACTTGTTTTGGACTAACAGTTTCATCTGAACTTTGTAATAAATAACCTACGGAAGATTTTGGAATGATTCCAAAACCAAAAACAAGTGGTTTTGTTGGAATTGCTACAGCCAAATAATTTATATTAGCAGTACTTATTTTTTCGTTAGAGTTTTCAGATTTTAAACTGGAACTATTATAATCTACACCTACTGAATAATTAACAAGTTTAAGTTCAGAGTATGCAGCTGGATTGATTAAATTTAAATGTACACTGTCACTATAAATATTTAATCCACCCATTGATCTATTTTCAATTGTTCCTTTAAAAGTGTTTTCACCAACTCCAAAGAATGAATAAGGTGATAAACTTCCCGATTGGGAATAGTTAGTAGAGGTATAAAATATTAAAACTATTATGTAAATATATTTTCTCATTACTTTTTATTCAACTCTATCAAATAATTAAGACCAGAAAGAAGAAAATTAGAATCCGCAAAGATGGGATTTTTTATTTTGTTTAACAACAATTTTGAGTTTCCCCCTGTTAAAATTATCTTAATTTTTCCAAACTTCAATTTGTACATTGAAATAAATGAATTAATCTCCCCAACTATTCCATTAAAAATACCTGAATGTATTGAATTATCTGTATTATCTCCTATCAAATAAACTGGTTTACAATATCTTAAAAGTGGAAGATTAGCAGTTTGATTTTTTAATGATTTATACCTCATTTCTAATCCCGGCGAAATGTTTCCTCCTAAATATTTATTTTCTTCATCCAAAAAATCATAAGTAATACATGTTCCGATATCAATAACTAAAATATTTTGATTTGGAAATGAGATTGAAGCATTAGCTATTAATGCAATTCTATCTTGACCAAGCTTATCTTTTGATTTGTATTTGTTTTCAAATGGTAAGTTTAAATTTTTATCAAATGTTATAAAATTAGTTTCATTTGATAAAAGTTTAATTATTTCTTGGTTATTATTGGAAACGTTTGATGCGATAGAATTTTTAATATTTTTTTGCTCAAGCATTTTTCTAAAATCAGAAAAACTTTTCTCATTTATTATAAAGCTTTTAATTAGAACATTATTTTTAAAAACACCAGCCTTAATTAGGCTGTTTCCAATATCTAAGGATAAATTCAAGAATAAATTGTTTAAGGTAAAAATACATAAGATTTTTTTTATATGATTTTTTGATGCTCGGATAAAACAATATATATTTGCTCAACCTTATTGATCTGGTACCTTAGCTCAGTTGGTAGAGCAAAGGACTGAAAATCCTTGTGTCCGCAGTTCGATTCTGCGAGGTACCACTTGAAATCCTATTAAATTAAATTTAATAGGATTTCTTTTATGTGATTAAATTTGCATCGCTATCCCACTTTGCAATATCATTTCTCTTAGACTGATCAATACATTTTTTAATCCAATTCTTATCATAAGAAAGCCCATATTGATCTAATACATCTTGAGGAATACCATCCCAGACATTTGGTGTATTTCCTTTATATCCTAGTTCCTTTATTCCAACTTCACTAGTAAAGTATCCGGTCATAGTTAAATTTCTTAATAAATTAAACCATTGAACAGGTTCAGAGTATTCATTTATATTTTTATTTGGATCATAATAAGCTATTTCGTCTAAAATCTCTTTTTGAGAAGTTTCATCAATTTTAACGAATGTCTTACTAAACTTTTTATTGCTTTTATCATCTATCCAAACAAGACCATTTTTTAAGGGTTCTTTGTAAGAGGGGATATCCTTTGCCATGAATTCAATTAATTGAACGACTTCAGCATCTTTTATTGATCCAAATTCATTTGGAGGTAATATTAAATTACAAAGTTTATCTAAAGTTATAAGTTCATCATTTGTAAAAAACTTTTCAGCAAACAATTTATCATCGTATAATTTTTCAGAGGGTGTCCTTCCATATTGATATCTAGTTAGAGACCTTGCAATATTTTCTTTAGGAACATTATAACAAGATTCCAGAAATAGACTAGCTCCAAAAGAAGCTAATGTGATTGTTTTAATGGATTCTCTTCTATTCACAATTTAAATATTCTGTTTTTTAATTTGGTCAATTATGTATTCTGAGCTCCTCCAAGCTAGAGCCATAATTGTCCAAGTAGGATTCTTATCAGCTTGAGACACAAATGGACCAGCATCAACAACAAATACATTTTTTACATCATGCAGTTGCTCAAACTCATTAACAACCGAATTTTTAGCATTATTTCCCATACGAGTGGTACCAACTTCGTGAATAATCCACCCAGGTTTATTAATTCCATAATTTGAATCCTTTCCAGGTTTATTCCATAGCGGGATAGCACCCATATTATGAATAATCTCTTCAAATGTATCCTGCATATGTTTAGCTTGATTTATTTCATTTTCAGTCCATTTATAATTAAATCTTAACACTGGGACTCCAAATTTGTCAACTTTATTTGGATCAATTTCACAATAATTAGATTTTTGAGCAATAGACTCACCTCTTCCAGATAAACCAATTGTTGATCCATAATATTTTTTCATATCAGATCTTAAAATATCTCCATATCCGCCTGCTTTTTTAAGTCCAAAAAATTTATTAAAACTATTTACATTAAAACCAGTGCCATAAGATGGAGCACCCAAACCACCCCATACTTCAATATGATATCCTCTTGCAAAATCTAATTTTTTATTATCTAACCACCATGGTGAATACACATGCATACCCCCAACACCATCCTCATTGTAAGTTTTTCTATCTATTAATTCCGGGATGAATGCCATCATATCACCACCTGTAGAATCATGCAAATATTTACCAACTAAATCACTACTGTTTCCCAGTCCATTTGGATGTTGTTTACTTTTAGAATTAAGTAAAATTCTAGCTGTGCTGCAAGCTGAGGCTGCCAATACAACAATCTTTCCTTTCAATTTATACTCTACATTATCTTCTTTGTCAATAAAAGATACACCTGTTGCTTTACCTTCATCATTTGTGGTAACAGTTCGTACCATAGAATTAACGAATAAATCAATTTGACCACCATTTTTTTGAGCTGGAAAAATAAGAACGGAACCAGATGAAAAATCAGCATAAGCCATACAGCTTCTAGCACACTGGTTACAATAGAAACAAACTCCTCTTTCATTATTAATTCTTTTAGTTAAAATTGACAATCTAGATGGTATAACTTTAACATTAGATTTTCTTGCAGCGTTTATGTAAAAAAGCTCATGAAGCCTTGGCTTGGGTGGGGGTAGAAAAAATCCATCAGGATCATTTGGTAAATTTTCTTTTGTTCCAAAAACCCCAACTAATTTATCAACTTTGTCATAATATGGGCTTATATCATCATAAGTAATAGGCCAATTTTCTCCTAACCCATCAATAGATTTCTTTTTAAAATCATCTGGGCCAAATCTTAGAGATATTCTACCCCAATGGTTTGTTCTTCCTCCCAACATCCTTGAACGAAACCATTTAAAATCAGTATCACCAAACTGAGTGTAAGGTTCGCCTTCAATGTCCCAACCTCCATATGCTTGGTCGTAATCACCAAAGAATCGAGTAGTATTACCGCCTCTTCTAGGTGATTCGTAGGGCCATTTTAATTGAGTCATTTGTTCAGGGTTGGCTGGATCATAATAAGGTCCAGCTTCTACAACCGCAATTGACAATCCTGCTTCAGATAAAATTTTTGTAGCCATACCTCCACCAGCTCCAGAGCCGACGATTATAACATCATATTCCTTTAAATTTTTTTTTATTTGCATTTTAAAAAAGTAATTGAATTTAGTAAAGCATATTCTTGTACAAAAACATTATCTATTTTCTTTGTTGATAGTTAATTAGAATGGCTTATAGTTCCAAAATCTTGATGTTTCTAAATGAAATAACTCCAGGGTGATCTTGAATAGAAATCTTTCCGGTTTTAAATTTTCCAAAATCACAATTTTGCCAAGGTTCATAGTCGCAATTGTTAAATTTTGTTGGAGCAACCATTTTATCCCATTCTTCACCACTTAGAGGAAACTCTACAATTTTATATCCATTGTGAATAACTTCTCCTTTATTAATATTATGGTCAATTGTTATATCATATGAATTCCATTGACCAGCTGGATTTGTAACCCATTTTGATGGTGCTATCATTCCATATAATGCGCCAGCTTGTGTTAAAGGACCATCAGGATTTTCAGGATCTAGAATTTGGATTTCTGGACCTGTAACAAATGGAAATTCATACTTCATATCCTCTTTAACTCCCCAAAAAAAACCACTGTTTGAACCTGGACTAACTTTCCATTCAATATGGATCTTAAAATTTGTATATTCTTTATCACTCACTAGACTTTTATCACCCTTACCAGTGGCGTTAGCAGATGTAAAAGTCAAAACTCCATCTTTTATACCCCAACCAGTTTTTTTGCCATCGTCCTGATAATAATGCCAACCATCCATTGAGTTTGGCTGAATAAGTGAAACCCAGTTTTCTGAAATTGTTTCGGAATTCATATTGTCAACATTAAGTTTTTGTTTTTTGGATGAAGAATTATCACAACCAAAACATAAAATAAGAATCAATCCGTTAAATAAAAAAAAATTTTTTTTCATAGTTATTTTTATTTTAAATTAAATAATTTAAGTTTTAGAACAATTATAAATTACAATGCCCAACCTTCTCTTCTAACTCTGCCAACGAACTGGTTTGCTGCGTCGAAGTTTGTAATTTTGGTATTAACACCATCCCACAATAGTTTTTTTCTTCCAATAAAATCATCTCCGTCTTTAAGCATGTAACTTCTCAAGGCTAAATTACCCATCAAAACAATCTCAGTAAATGGACCTGAATATTCAATTGGTGCAGTTAATTTTTTATATTCATCACTACCATAACCACCTTTTATTGCATCAATCCACTCTTTATGATGAAGGTGGTCTAAGCTATTGTTTTTATGATATATAGCATCAGTATCTAAATGTAATGTTCTTTTTCCTTTCTGATATAATTTTGGATTTAAACCATAAACACCACAAGTTATTACGCCATCATCTCCAACAATTAATACTCCATTAGTATTTCCTTTTTCTCCAAGATAGTCGTCAGCTGGAATTATTTCTGGTCTTGGCGGAATAATTCCTCCGTCCATCCAAACCATTTCTACATTTGAATTTGTTTTTTCATTTTGTTCAAAATGTAAAGTTACCAGTGATGCAGCAGGAGGTCCTTCGGGATAATAATTTGCACTCCACATCTTTTCATAAATTTTGGCTACACTACATTCTACATCCGTAGGGTAACCTAAATTTAATGCTTTAACTGGAACATCTAATATATGACAACCCATATCTCCTAAAGCTCCAGTTCCATAGTCCCACCAGCCTCTCCAATTGAAGGGATGAAACTCAGGTCTATATTGCATTTTTTTTGCAGGCCCCAACCATAAATCCCACTCCAATCCTTCAGGTTTTTCAGAACTTGGGGCAGGCATTTTAAATCCTTGAGGCCAAACTGGTCTATTAGTCCAGGCATATATTTTTCTAATTTTTCCAATTCTGTTTGAATCAACCCACTCACTAACCTTTTGAACGCCAATGCAAGACCCACCTTGATTACCCATCTGGGTAATTACTTTATTTTGTTTTGCGGTAATAGTTAATTGCCTTGCTTCTTCAATGTTGTGGGTAAGTGGTTTTTGAATATAAACATGAAGACCTTTATTCATAGCTCTGTTACCGATTACTCCATGAGTGTGGTCTGGTGTACTTATTGTTACCGCATCTAAATCTTTTTCTTTTTCTAAAAGTTCATTAAAGTCAGTATAAAAGTTTGCATCTGGATACTTTTTTCTGGATTGGATGACACCATGTTTTCCATCAGGATGTACATCACAGAGTGCAACAACCCTTTCGCTAGATGCCCACGCATGTTGAATATCAGCACCCTTACCACCAGCTCCAATAGCTGCTATATTAAGCCTATCACTTGGTGGTGTAAAACCTTTTCCACCCATTACATCTCTAGGAACTATAAAAATCCCTGCTCCTAAAACAGATGATTTTTTTAAGAAATTTCTTCTTGATTTTTTCTTCATAATTGGATTTAATTTATAGACCTCTATTTAATAACAAGATAAATTTTTAATTTAAAACTTCAAAGAAGTAATTTGTGCAATCAAAAGTTATTCCATAATTTAAGATTTATTATGAAAAAAATATTATTTCTAATAACTTTTTTTGGATTCTACTTTTCTACATACTCTCAATCAATGGAAAACAAAAAAGTTTTAGTTGTATGGGGAGGTTGGGATGGTCATCAACCAAAAGTTTTTGCAGATAATGTTATAAAATGGTTAAAATCTAACAATTCAGATGTTTATGAATCTAATGATCTTACCATTTATGATAATTATGAATCACTGGTTAAATTTGATTTGATAATTCAATCTGTTACAATGGGAGAAATTACAAGTAAACAGGTAAATAATTTAACAAAAGCAGTTAAAAATGGTGTTGGAATAGCAGGAGCACATGGCGGATTAGCTGATTCATTTAGAAATAGTACACCATATCAATTTATGATTGGGGGACAATGGGTTGAACACCCTGGAGGAAAAGTTAAATATAAAGTTAAAATGATAGATGATAAGCTAACTGAAAACTTAAATGATTTTGAAATTTTTAGTGAGCAGTATTACCTTCATTATGATCCAAATATTGATATAATTGCGACTACAAAGTTTGATGGGAAAGCTTTCCACTGGATTGAAGATGTAATTATGCCTGTATCATGGAAAAAAAAATATGGTGAGGGTAGAGTTTTTTATATCTCAATTGGACATGATCCAAACGAATTTATATTACACCCAGATGCATGGAAATTATTAACTAGAGGTTTTATATGGGCTTCAAGAAAATAATTTTTTACAAACTGAAAATCTCTTCTTTTTTTAAATATCTCCATTGCCCTCTCGCCAATCCAATTTTAGTTAAATGAGATAATGTAACTCTATCTAAAAAAGTTATCTCATTATTAATTGAACAAAAAAGATTTTCTAAAGTTTTAATATTTTTCAAAAAAACTTCAATTCCAATCTCGTTTTTAAAATTAGGCTTTAAATAATTAACAGATTTAACAATAATTTTGCTTTTGATTTTTGTTTGTAATATTTTTTTTAAGTTATCTTTTTCTAAATCATGTTTTAATTTTAAATGTAAAATTTGTTTTATAAAATTTTTCTCAGAATTTAGATTTTCATTTGAAATTAATACAAGTCCAACATGACCAAGATTCACTGATAACTCACAATTATAGGTATTTAAATTTTTGACTTTTGAAAGTATTGAAAATACCGTTCTAACTGAGTCATTTGATTTATCACAACTAAAGTTTTTAGGTTTATTTAGAAGAATATAACTTGGTAAAAATGGCCTTAATATTTTTCCATTTATTTTAACGATGTCACTTTTTAAAACTTTAGAGCCTAACTTGTCTATAATTTTTCCGTTAACATAAACTTTTTTAGAAAAAATAAGATTATCTGCCTCTCTTCTATTACAAATTCCAGATTTGGAAATAAATCTGTTTAGTCTAATGAGATTCTCCTTTACATTTTTCATTATATTCCTCTTAAAATAACACTAAATAAACCCAATAATATTAACAATCTTAAAGAGTTGTGATAAAAATTAAAATGTCTAATTTCATTTAGTCTAAATAAGAAAAAAAGAAAACATATTAAAAACATTATTGAAAAGAAATAGTAATATATCATTGATGAAATATTAAAATTCACAGATACAATTCCACAAATTAATATTACAATCAATGTTAGAAACAAAATATAAACCTTTGTTGTTTTTTCTCCATAAATTACTGGAATTGTTTTATAGTTCATAGCTAAGTCCCCTTTTAAACTTTTTAAATCCTTTATTAATTCTTTTATTAGAATTATCAAAAAAAGAAACAAAGCATGTAAAAAAATTTCAATTGAAAAATATTTATAATACAATGTAATAGCAAAAAAAGGAGTTATAGAAAGTAAAACAGAAAGTATATTACCAAAAAAAGGGTGTTTACTTATTCTTATAGAATATAACAAAATTGATATAATATAAAATATGAAAAATAAAAATGCTTTAAATGAAACTTGTAAGGCACATAATAAACAAATTAAATTTAGGATAATGTAACCTCTTAACCTAGTTTTTCCAGATATCTTCTTTTCCAAAATTGTTTTAAGTGGTCTGTTAATTAAATCCTTATCAGTGTCAAAAAAATTATTAATAATATACCCAGCTGATATTGATGTGCTTGATGAAATTATGATAAACCAAATATTATAATCAAAAATGACAGCATATATGTTTGATGAGTTAGAAAAAACAAATATTGAGCAAATTATTTGGGCGAAAGCCATTAAAATAACATTGTAAAACCTAACTAATGAAAACAAACTTATTACTTTAAGAAAAAGTTCATTTTTAATTGAAGATTGCATGAATTAAAAGTTATATACTACTTCAATATTAAAGTCTTTTAAAGATTGTTCTGCTTTTTTAATGTCTTTAGTAAATCCAAGAATATAGCCACCTCCGCCTGAACCACATAGTTTTAAAAAATAATCATTTGTGTCGATACCCTTTTTCCAGATTTTATGAAAGTTTTTTGGGATCATAGGCTTGAAATTATCTAATACTATTTCTGATAGTTTTTTTATGTCTAATATTAAGGATTTAAAATTGCCATCAACAAAATTATCAACACATGAATCAGTTATTTTAATAAATTCTTCTCTAAAAACTCGGCTGTAGTTCTTATTTTTCATTGATTTTAGAAAAATATCAACCATTGGAGCTGTTTTACTGGATTCTCCACTATCCAATAAAAAAACTGCACCCTTCCCATTTGAAGATTGAGTAGGAATTCCTGTTGTTTCAACTAAATTTTTAGATCTAATTAAAATAGGTAAACTCAAATAACTGTTAAGTGGGTCAAGACCAGATGACTTGCCATGAAAATAAGATTCCATTTTTGAAAAAATATCTCTTAGATTCAAAATTTTTTCTTTTGTTAAATTTTCTAAAACTGTTATTTTATTTTTTGAATACCTGTCGTAAAAAGCAGCAACCAAAGCTCCACTGCTTCCAACCCCGTATCCTTGTGGAATTGTACTGTCAAAATACATCCCATTATTTAAATCATGATTCATTCTTGAAAAATCAAAGGGTTCTATTTTAGATTCAATTTTGAATAAATAATCTTTAAATTTTTTTAAAATCATGTTAGACTTATGGACATTTGCTTTTGAAAGATCTCCCATTTTTAATCCACCTTTATAAAAATTATAGGGGATTGAAAGGCCTTTTGAATTTTTAATTATTCCATACTCGCCAAAAAGCAGAATTTTCGAATAAAATAAAGGAGCATTCATATTTTAAAATTACAATTTTAATGGTCCAATCCCAATCTTATCATTTATAAATTTTCCTGATTCACAAAAAATTAACAACTTTAGATTAATAAACTTTTGAATTGAATCAAATTCTTCTTGAGGATATATTAAATGAACATTAGCTCCAGCATCCAATGTAAAACAAACATTAGATTTAGTTTTTTTTCTGTATTCCCAGATTTCATCAATAATTTTTAATGTGTTTGGCTTCATCAGAATAAATTGAGGGTCAGATGTCATCATCATAGAATGTAATGATAATGCTTCAGTCTCTACAACTTTAATAAACAACTTTAAATCGCCAAGCTCTAAAGCATTTTTAATTAGTAACAAATTATCTTTAGCTTGCGATATTCTGGCAATTGAAAAAGGATGATTTTGCATTAACATATGACCATCAGTACTGGAGAATTTCTTTTTTTGTTTATCAACTATAAGAATTGTATCACATAATGTATTAAAAATTTCATTTACTTTTTCAGGGTATTCTATGGAAAATAAATTGCTTGCCATTGGAAAGACATTTGATTTGCCCCACATAGAATAAGATCCTTTTGTGCTCCTACAAGCACTTCCAGATCCAAGTCTAGCTAAAAAAGATGCTTTTCTTAAAAATCTTTGATTGTCTATTGATGGATCTATTTTTTTTTCTATATCCATTATACATAATGACAAAGCACAATAGGATGATGCTGATGAGGCTATACCACTACTATGGGGAAAAGAATTACTAGATTCAATCTTTAATTTAAACTTTGATAAATATGAGCAGTAAATTATTATATTTTTAAAGTATTTTTTTAACTTATTCTCAAAACTTTTCTTTCTATTGCCTTCAAAAAAGAAATCAAAATCTAAGTTGGTATTATCTGACTGAACAAAACTAACTTTTGTCTGAGTATAACAGTTTTTTAGAGCAAAACTTAATGATGGATTAATTGGAATTTGATTAGATTTCTTACCCCAATACTTGATTAATGCTATATTACTTGGTGCTTTCCAATGAGATTCCCCATTAAAAATTTCATTTTTTTTTTTAAAATTAAATACAAACTCCCTAACCATAAATTTCTATAATGATTTTACAATTGGACTTTCTGATTTTTTTTTGGATCCATCAAAACCATTTATTCCAGTAACAGTTGTATATTTTAAAATATTTTTTTTATTTGGATTAATTATTTTGAATGCAGCCTGACACATAAGTGTAGCTTCATGAAATCCACATAAAATCAACTTTAGTTTTCCCGGGTAAATATTTATATCTCCAATGGCAAAAATTCCAGGTATATTTGTTTGATAATCAATTGAATTGTCAACACAAATAGAATTTTTTTCAATTTTAAGGCCCCATTCTTGTAATCTTCCGAGTTTGGGTGTGAGACCAAAAAGAGGAATGAAATAATCTGCGTCAACTTTTTTTTCAAAAGTATCAGATTTAATTATTAAACTTTCTACATGTGAATCTCCTTTTATTCCGATAACTTCAGCTGGAGTAATAATATCTATCAAATTTTTTTCTTTTAAATTCTGAACTTTCATAACCGAATCATATGCTCCTCTAAATTCTTTTCTTCTATGTACTAAAGTTATTTTTTTTGCAAATTTTTGAAGCTCTATTGACCAATCTAGAGCTGAATCACCACCCCCAGAGATAATTACATTCTTATTTTTAAAAACTTTGGGGTCTTTTATTATATATTCAACGCCTTTTCCTTCATATTTACTTATGTCTTCAATTAATGGTTTTCTAGGTTCGAAACTACCTAATCCACCAGCAATGGCAATAACTTTTGAATTATGAACTGTTCCTTTATTTGTAATTACATTAAAAGATCCATCGTTTAATTTTTCTAATTTTTCTGCTGACTCGGCGAGAGTGTAACCTGGTTTAAAAGGTTTAATTTGTTCTAATAAATTATCAATTAATTTACCTGCTTGAATTTCAGGTATTGCAGGAATATCAAAAATTGGTTTTTTTGGATAAATTTCAACACATTGTCCACCTGGCTTAGCTAAAGTATCAATTATATGACACCTCAGTCCTAATAGACCAGCTTCAAAAACTGTAAATAAACCTGTAGGGCCAGCGCCAATAATTAAAATATCTGTCTTTATCATATTGTATTAACTATTCAACACTAATAACTTCTTTAATTTGTGGGGCATACTTTTTAATAGTCATTTCAACTCCATTTTTTAAAGTCATTTGGTTAACAGAACAATGAACACAATTTCCTAACAACTGAACTTTTACAATATTTTTATCAATTGACAACAAGGATATGTCTCCTCCGTCAGAGCGAAGAAAAGGTCTAATTTCGTTAAGTGCAGATTCAACTTTTTTATTTAATATATCTTTATTCATAACATTTATTTGATGGCTGAACAGCCAGACATAGTTTTAATTTTGATTATTTCGGTTGCAGGTAGCTTTTCATTTCTTTTAATCAGTTCAATAATCATTTTTTTTGTTATTTCATTCAAATAACTTTTTACATTAGAATTATCTTGCATAAAAGCAGGTCTTCCTATATCACTGGCCTCTCTAATGCTTTGTATAATTGGAATACATCCTAAAAATGGTACATTGAGATCACTAGCTAAATTTTCAGCTCCATTTTTACCGAAAATATAATACTTATTTTCAGGTAATTCTTTAGGTGAAAAATAAGCCATATTTTCAATAATTCCCAAAACTGGAACATTTATATTTTTTTGATTAAACATTGAAACACCTTTTCGGCATCAATCAAAGCTACATTTTGAGGTGTACTTACAACTACTGAACCAGATATTGGTAGTGATTGCATTATACTTAAATGAATATCTCCAGTTCCTGGTGGTAAATCAATTAATAAAAAATCTAATTTTCCCCATTCCGCCTCAAAAATCATTTGATTTAGAGCTTTAGATGCCATTGGTCCTCTCCAAATTACAGCTTGATCTAGCTTTGTAAAAAATCCAATCGATAAAATTTTAATGTTGTAGCTTTCAATTGGAAGCATTTTTGATTTACCATTAATATTTGTAGCAAGTGGTTTTTTTTCAGATACATCAAACATCATTGGAATAGAAGGACCATATATATCGGCATCTAAAATACCTACACTAAATCCCATGTCATTTAATGAAACGGCTAAATTTGATGTTACGGTAGATTTACCAACACCACCTTTACCAGAGGATATGGCAATTATATTTTTAACATTATTTAATGTCCATTATTATTATAAATAGTTTGATTTTTTTCTGAATTTAATTTAAAATTAATTTGCAATTGAAAAGGTTGCTTAATCTTAGACTCTATTTGCTTTTTATTAAATTTTTAATTTTATTTTTTGATTGTAAGGTTGGATTTTTAATTTCTAAGTCAATCAAAATATCATCACCATTATTACAACATTTTTACTCTTTTTTCACTAATTATATCTTGAGCATCTCTTTGCAGATGCACCGACTTGAGTAATTCAATAATGTTGTTTTTAGTTAATTTCATCTAAAAAATACATAACAAATATAAGGCCAAGTATATAATTATTATAATTCTTTGGATGGATCCCAAAAAAATTTTTTAAAGTTTATAATTTTATCGTTTTTAACTTTTATTCCCTCCTCTTCTAAAAGCTCTTTCATCAAGTTAGTTCCAAAAAAATGATTTTTACCTGTTAACAAGCCAATACGATTAACTACTCTGTGAGATGGCACATTATTCAAATTATGTGAAGCACTCATTGCCCAACCAACAGTTCTAGCGCTATTTTTTGACCCTAAATAATTAGCTATAGCTCCGTAAGTTGACACCCTTCCAAACGGTATTTGTATTACAATTGAATAAACTTTTTTAAAAAAATCGTTTTTATTTATCATGACTTTTTAATCTAACCTGAAACTCAAATAAGAAATATCTGAATTTTTATCTAAAAATTTTTTTTCGTAAAAAGTTTTGACTTTTAACACCTCATCAGGTGCATAATTGTTTTTATAAATGCTATGATTTGAAAAAATAGGAGATATATTTTTTGCTTCAAGAATTCCTAATACATATCCGTGTAAAAATTTACTGTCAGTTTTAAGATGAATTATTCCATTTTTTACTAAAATTTTTTTATATAAATTAAGGAATTTAGTATTGACAAGTCTATGTTTTTTTCTCTTATATTTTATTTGAGGATCTGGGAAAGTTAACCAGATTTGATCAACCTCATTTTTATCAAAAATCAGATCTAATAACTCAATTTGTGATCTTACAAATGCAACATTTTTTAAATTTTGCTCCATTGCAGTTTTTGCACCTCTCCACAATCTCGCTCCTTTAATATCAATACCTAAAAAATTATTTTTCGGGTATAATTTTGCTAGATTAATTGTGTATTCTGCTTTACCGCAGCCTAGTTCTAAAATTATTGATCCTTTATTTTTAAAAAAAGCAGATTTCCATTTACCTTTATATCTAAAATTATTTTCAATTAAATCCTGCCTTTCAGGCTGAATAACATGTTTGAAACTTTCGTTTTCTAAGAATCTTTTTAATTTGTTTTTACTTCCCAGTTTGAATTCTTATTTATTAGGTTTCTCTAAGGTAAAAGAAAATTCAGAACCAATACCAAAATCACTTTCAACATAGATTTTTTCATTATGAGCATCAATTATATGCTTAACAATAGCCAAACCTAACCCAGAGCCTCCAGTCGACCTACTTCCTGAATTTTCAACTCTAAAAAACCTCTCAAATAATCTTTCAAAGTTTTCATTTTTAATCCCTTTTCCATTATCCGTAATCCTAATAATTAATTTATCTTTGACCAAATCTTCAATAGAAATTTCGGTAGTCCCATCCTGTTT
This sequence comes from Flavobacteriaceae bacterium, assembly GCA_045562345.1. Taxonomy (GTDB): domain Bacteria; phylum Bacteroidota; class Bacteroidia; order Flavobacteriales; family Flavobacteriaceae; genus MAG-121220-bin8. Next base: position 2,698 of record JBJKVZ010000038.1, on the reverse strand, counting down.
TCCATATTTGATAGAATTTTCTATCAAATTTGTAAGTACCTGGTGAATTTTTTCTTGATCAGCGTAGACATTAACTCTTGGTGTTTTACTATCAATTAACAAGGAAATATTTTTTTTGTTAGCTTGAATTTCTAACATTTCAAACACATTATCAATTATAGATATTAAATTAAATTTAGATTTTTCCAACTTCATATTATCAGACTCTAATTTTGTGATTAAGTCTAAGTCTTTAACAATGAATATTAATCTATTAACAGCTTTTTCCGCAATTTTCAAATACTTTAAATTAATTTTATCATCTTCAATTGCTCCATCTATTAGAGTTAACAAATAACTTTGTGATGTAAATAACGGTGTTTTTAGCTCGTGAGCTAAATTCCCAATAAAATCTCTTCTAAAATTTTCTTTGTCTTCCATTGATTTTATTTGAGTTTGATTTTTTTTTGAATAATTTTTAAGATTTTCAACTAATTCATCCATATTGGTTGAAACCAATTCGTCAGCTTTAATTGATTTGGGAAGTAATTCTTGGTATAGTTTTTTTATTTTTTTTAAAAGAAAATATTCTAAAAAACAATAATTAATTATAAAAGAGAATACGAATAATAAAGATGGATAAATCCAAAAATAATTAATATGTATTTTTTCAAAAAAACCAGTAAACAATAAAATTATAAAGCTGACTATGCTTATTGAAAAAGCAAGAATTAATGATTGAAAAAAAGATTTATTTAAAAAACCCATTTCTTTAAGGGGAAAACTTGTATCCTACCCCTTTTAATGTTTTAAAATACGAATCTCCGATTTTTTCTCTTAATTTTCTAATATGAACGTCAATAGTTCTATCACCAACAATAACTTCAGCCCCCCAAACCTTATTCATTATGTCATTTCTACTGATGACTTGGCTCGGATGTGATGCTAATAAAAAAAGAAGTTCAAACTCTTTTTTTGGCAAGTTTAGTTCTACTCCATCACAAATAACTGTATAAGTTAATCTATCTATTTTAATTTTTTTGAAAACAATTTGATTAGAGGTTTTTTCAGGTTTTTTTAATCTTTTTACAATAGAATTTATTTTTTTTAATAAAATTTCTGGTTTAATAGGCTTTGTAATATAATCATCCCCACCAGCATCAAACGCTGCAAGCTGAGTGAAGTCCTCACTTCTGGCACTCAAAAAAATTATTCTAGATTCAGCCGAATAATTTTTCTCTCTAATAATTGAACAAGCTTCAATCCCATCCATTTCAGGCATCATAACATCCATTAAAATTATATCTGGCTTAAATAATTTCGTCTTTTTTATAGCTTGTTTTCCATTGAATGCATTAATAACATCATAACCCTCAATTTTTAAGTTATAAGTTAAAATTTCTACAATATCATGATCATCATCAACAACTAAAATTTTATAATGTTTCATAGTTTAAATCAAAACTAATATTATTAAATTACAAAAAGTATTATTTAACATTTAGTTAATATTGAAATAACAAATAAGTTTTTTTGGATCCATTTAAAATAAAAACACATCAAGAATTTGAAAACATAGCAATTGCTATGTTTAACACACAATTTAAAAATAATGCTGTTTATAATAAATATTGTTCATTATTAGGAGTTTCACCAAGTAAAATTGATAAACTTGTAAAAATTCCATTTCTACCAATTCAATTTTTTAAAACCCATAAAGTAATTTCTAGTAAAAAAAAAATTTCCCATATTTTCAAGAGTAGTGGAACCACGGGTGATAGAAGTATTAATTATGTTTCAAATATTGATGTTTATATTAAAAGTTTTTCACGATGCTTTGAAGATTTTTATGGATCAATTAAAAATTATACTTTTTTAGCATTAGTTCCCTCATATATCGAGCAAAAAAATTCTTCATTAGTTTTTATGCTTGATAATTTTATACAAAGGTCATTATATGAGGAAAGTGAGTTTTATCTTTATAATTATAAAAGACTTTTTAATGTTCTAAACAAATTAAAAGATAGTAACAGAAAAATTATATTGTTTGGTGTAAGTTATGCATTGTTAGATTTTGTTGAAAAACATCCCATTTCAATGAAAAATCTAATCGTTATTGAAACAGGAGGAATGAAAGGAAAAAGAGAAGAAATGACTAAAGATCAGCTTCATAATGAATTAAAAAAGGGTTTTGGAACAAAAGAAATTCATTCCGAATATGGAATGACCGAATTATATTCTCAAGGATATTCCAAAGATGGAGAAAAATTTCAAAATCCAAATTGGATGAAAATATTTGTAAGAGATATTACAAATCCTTTAAATATTTCGAATACTGGTAAGGGAGCAATAAATATAATTGACCTAGCAAATAAAAATTCTTGTGCTTTTATTGCTTCTGACGATATAGGTGAAGTTTTTAAAGACAATTCCTTTAAAATCAACGGTAGGTTATCTGAAGCTGAAGTTAGAGGATGTAATCAGTTATTCTACAAGAACTAAATAATAATTCTTTTTTCCTCTTTGGACTAAAATATATTTTTGACAAATTAATAAAGATCTATCTAACATATATTCAAAGTTTACTTTTACTTTATTAATAGATATTGAATTTTGTTTTATTGCTCTGTTAATTTCAGATTTAGATGAAAAAAATTTGGTTTCATAAAGAAAATCGCTAATGTTCGGATTTTTATTTAAATATTCCACTTTAATTTTG
>JBJKVZ010000037.1:0-24654 GCA_045562345.1 Flavobacteriaceae bacterium | reverse complement strand
TTTAATCATATTTTTTGATTTTTTTTTGGTTAAAAATCTACTTCTCAACTCCAAATATATCAATTTGGTGTCAAGAAAAAACCTTTAATTAACTTTTAATTAACTTTTAATTAACTATAACGTTATAGCTAACAAACTACAACGTTATAGTGTTGATAACTTTTTTTTATTAATTATATAAAATTTACTAATTATCTTTGTCAAAATAGCAGATTTTTATTCTTAATATTATTAATATGATAAGACGTATTACTTTGAAAGAAATTGCAAATGAATTGAATGTTTCAATTTCAACAGTTTCAAAATCTTTGAAAGACAGTCATGAAATTAGTATTGAAACTCGTGAAAAAATTAAAGCTTTTGCAAAAGCACATAATTACAGACCAAACAATATAGCATTAAGTTTAAAAAACAGAAAAACTAAAACAATTGGAGTAATTATCCCTGAAATTGTTCATCATTTCTTTTCAATTGTGATCAATAGTATTGAAAAGTTTTCAACTGAAAATGGTTACAATGTAATAATTGCAGTTTCTAATGAATCTTTTGAAAAAGAAGTGCTAAACATGGAAACTCTAGCTAACGGGCACATTGATGGTATAATAATGTCTATTGCTAAAGAAACACTAAAAAAACAAGATTTTCATCATATCAAAGAAACCATTGATTTAGGGAATTCCTGTTGTACTTTTTGATCGAGTTATATCTGAAATTAATTGTGATAAAGTAATTGTTAATGATAAACAAGCTGCAAAAGAAGCAACTCAAGTTTTAATTGATGATCAAAGAGAAAATATTCTAATTTTAACATCTGAGGACTATGTCAGTGTAGGGAACCTTAGAACAGAAGGATATTTGGAAGCTCTTAAGGATAATGAAATAGAACCAGACAGCGATTTAATTATCAAAGTAAAAGATAAAAAAGCCAGTCAACCAGAAATGTCTTATTTAGAAGATGAAATCGAAAAAGTTATTAAATCTAAAAAAGTTGATGCTATATTAGGAGTAAATGAAATATACGCAGGTTCTGCTCTAAAAGTTCTAAAAAAAAATAATATATCCGTTCCCAAAGAAATCTCTATAATATCTTTTACTGATGGTGTAATATCACGATATTCCTCTCCTTCTCTATCTACTATAAGTCAGCACGGAGAAATTATGGGGGAAAGGTCTGCTGAATTACTCATTAATAAGTTAACTGGAAAAACTAGTAGTAAAGAGTTTAAAACTGAAATAATTAATTGTTCACTTATAAAAAGAGAATCATCTTAAAATCTACAAGTCATAACTATAACGTTATAGTATATTTTTCATATTGTTTTAAAAAAATTTAAAAAAAAATATAATATATTAGTAATTCAAAATTATAAATCTACTTCTCAATTTATTTATTGTTTTGATGATTATTCAGTTCCTTTTATAGGAAATCATTCTATATAAATATCTTATTAATAAAACTTAAAGTTTGAAAATTATTAATTTTTAAATATGAAAAATAAGTTAGGTTTTTGGGAAATATGGAATATGAGTTTTGGATTTTTAGGAATTCAATTTGGATTTGCATTGCAGGGGGGATTTATGTCAAGAATATTTCAAACCCTTGGTGCAGACGAGGCAAGTATTCCATTGTTGTGGATAGCTGCTCCTTTAACTGGCCTTGTTGTTCAACCCATAATAGGATACCTAAGTGATAATACTTGGCACTCAAGATTAGGTAGAAGAAAACCTTATTTTTTAATAGGAGCTATTTTAAGTTCAATCGCTCTGTTTTTTGTTCCTTACTCATCAACATTATGGATGGCTGCTGGTTTTTTATGGATTTTAGATGCATCTATAAATATTAGCATGGAGCCTTTTCGAGCATTAGTTGCAGATAAGCTTCCAGATTCTCAAAGATCTTATGGTTTTGTAACTCAGACATTAATTATAGGAATTGGAACTTGGATAGCTAGTAATCTACCTTATTTTGTAAGCAGTCTTGGTGTAAGTGATGTTTCAATACCTGGCGTTATTCCAGATTCAGTTAAAGTAGCTTTCGCAATTGGAGCTGGAGTATTTTTCTTTTCAATTTTATATACAATTCTTACAACAGAGGAATATCCACCAAAAAATTTAAAAGAATTTAGGAAAAAACAAAATAAAGACATAATCTCAATGTTAAAGGAATTTTCTGAACACTACATAAAAATGCCTATTATAATGAAAAAATTAGGCTTAATTCAGTTTTTTAGTTGGTTTGCTTTTTTTACAATGTGGAGTATGGCTAATCCTGCAATCACTGAACATGTTTTTAATTCTCCTGTTCCTATAATAGCTGAATTCGACTTAACCAATGAGTTAGAACTAGAAAAATATAATTCAGAAAATTTAAGTTTTCAAAGAGCATCAAACTTAACAGGTTCATATATGGGTACATATGGTTTATCTTCAATGCTTTTTGCTTTAATCTTAACAATTTACACATCTAAAAGAAGAATCAATAGAAAAATAATACACCTGTGTTCTCTAATATTAGGTGGAATAGGTTTTTTATCAATGTATTATGTGACAAGTCATACATACCTAATAATATCATTTGGTTTAATTGGAATTTCATGGGGAAGTATTTTATCAATGCCCTATGCAATGTTATCAAGTTCTGTTGATGAAGAGAGTATGGGTACAAGCATGGGGATTTTCAATATGTTCATCGTTATTCCTCAAATAATTGCAGCTATTGGAGGAATAAATCTATTAACGTCTTTAATTGGTGATAAACCAATTTTTTCTATGATAATAGCAGGTTTAGCCTTAATTATCGCTGGCCTTTTTAATCTACTAATAAATGAAAAAAACAGTAAGTAACTAAAATGAAAAAATTTCCAACTTTTATATTTGATTTAGATGGTGTTATTACAAATACCGAAAAGCACCATTATCAAGCATGGAAAATAATTTGTAATGATTTAGGATATGATCTAACAAAAGAAAAGAATGAACAGCTTAAGGGAGTTAGTAGAGATAAATGTCTTCTAAAAATATTAAAATGGACAAATCTTAAAATAAGTCAAAGTAAGTTTGAAGATTTACTTAATAAAAAAAATAAAATTTATTTAGAAATGATGTCTAAACTAAACTCTTCAAACATAATTAATGGAGTTCATGATTTTATATTAAATGCTAAAGAACAAAATCATTCGGTTGCATTATATTCTTCAAGCAAGAATGCTAAATTCATTTTAAATAAACTTAAACTTCATCAGTTTTTTGATGCAATTGTAGACGGTAACAGTGTAAAAGCTTCTAAACCTGACCCTGAAGGATTTATTATAGCTTCAAGGTTAACCAATTCAGATCCTATTAATTGTGTTGTATTTGAAGATTCTGAAGCTGGTATAATAGCAGGAAATAAAATTAAAATGACTACGATAGGAATTGGTAATTCTGAAAAATTAAATATTGCCAATAAAGTTTATAAAAATTTTAAAGAAATAAAATTTAAAGATTTTCAAATATGTTGAAAAGCAATTACATATTAGACCCATGGTCAATAATTGAGGATAAATTTGATCAATCTAAAATGATTGACTCGGAAAGCATTTTTAGTTTAGGTAATGGTAAAATAGGTCAAAGAGGAAATTTTGAAGAGAGTTTTTCAGGAGATAAGAGCATAGGGAATTACATAAGTGGAATTTATTATAAAGATAAAACTAAAGTTGGATGGTGGAAAAAAGGTTATCCAGATTACTTTGCAAAAATGGTTAATTGCCCAAACTGGAATAGTATTATAATTGAAATTAATGATAAACTATTAGACTTAAGTAAATGCAAAATTATTTCCTACAGGAGACAATTAAACATGAAAGAAGGATGGTGTGAGAGAAAAGTTCATCTTAAAACATCTAATTGTGAAGAAATAGAAATTAAATCAAAAAAGTTTATTTCTCTTAAAAGAGAAAATGTAGGAGTAATAAAATATTCTATCAAAGCTTTAAATAATAAACTTAAAATAAAAGTATTACCATCAATTGATATTGACGTCAAAAATAATGATGCAAATTGGAACCAACCATTTCTTGAAACTATAAAAACTTTAGCTGACAAAAATATTAGTATAGTTAATTCTAAAATAATAAATTCTGATTTTGAAATAGCAACATTTATTAAAACAAAGTATTTTGTAAACTCAATAGCAATCGATACAAATTATATTCCAAGTAATAGCAAAAAACTAATTGGTTTCTCAAGCACATTTGATCTTGGTAAAAATAATGAATTAACAATTTTAAAATTAGGAGGATATGTTAATTCTAATGATACTCCTGTAAGGGAATTTATAAATGTTATTAAACATGAAACACAATCAGCATTAAACCAAGGATTTGTAGGTCTTTTAGAGGAAAACATTGAAGAGTGGGCTAAAATATGGGATAATTCAGATATAATTATTGAAGGTGATGTAAAATCTCAACAGGCTATAAGATTTAATATATATCATTTAAATCAAACCTTTAATGGTAAAGATCCAAAATTAAATATTGGACCAAAAGGTTTTACTGGAGAAAAATATGGTGGTGTTACATATTGGGATACCGAGGCTTACTGTATTCCTTTTTATTTAGGAACTAAAGATTCTGATGTTGCAAAAAATCTCTTAAACCAACGATTTAATCAACTTCCTAACGCAATATTAAACGCAGAAAAGATTGGTTTAAATCATGGAGCGGCATTATATCCAATGGTAACGGTCAATGGAGAAGAATGTCATAATGAATGGGAAATTACATTTGAAGAAATCCATAGAAATGCTGCAATAGCCCAGGCCTTGAAGAAATATTTGAATTTTTCTAATGACAATGAATTTATGGTCAAAAAAGGAATTAAAATATTAATTGCTATTTCAAGATTTTGGGAACAAAGAGTTAATTATTCAAATGCTTTAAATAAATATGTAATTCTTGGTGTTACCGGTCCTAACGAATATGAAAATAATGTAGATAATAATTGGTATACCAATTATAGTGCAAAATGGTGCTTAGAATATACTAATCAAATTCTTAAAAAAATAGCAGACACAAATTCAGATCTATATAAAAAAATATTAAAGGACACTTCGCTAAAAAAAAGAGAAATCTCCAATTGGAAAAAAATTATAAAGAATATTTATCTTCCCTATTGCAAAAATTTAGATGTTTTTGTTCAAAATGATGGTTTTTTAAATAAAGATTTACAACCTATAAGTAAAATCCCTATGGATCAACGTCCAATAAACCAACATTGGTCCTGGGATAAAATTTTAAGGTCTCCATATATTAAACAGGCCGATGTTTTACAAGGGTTTTATTTTTTTGAAGATGATTTTAGTAAAGATGAACTCTTAAATAACTTTAATTATTATGAGCAATTTACAGTTCACGAATCTTCTTTATCTGCATGTATACATAGTATTCTCGCATCAAAAGCAAATTATTTAAATAAGGCATACGAGTATTTTGTTAGAGCCAGCAGATTGGATCTTGATGATTATAATAAGGAAATAAAACAAGGTCTACATATTACTTCTATGGGTGGAAGTTGGATGAGTATAGTTGAAGGATTTGCAGGTTTGAAAATAATTAATGACAAGGTTTATTTAGACACTAAAATTCCAAAACAGTGGGAGAGCTATTCTTTTAAAGTAAATTTAAAAAATAGAAAAATTAAAATTAAGGTTAATCATACAACAACTTCGTTAACATTAATTAGTGGTGATAAAATTAATATAGTTGTAAATGATAAAGACACTTTCTTAAAGAATTAAAATTATGAAAAAAACTTTACTAGTCCTTTTACTTTTTTTGATTTCGTGTAATAATCAAAAAGAATTATCTACAAATTTTAATATTGATCACATCAAAGATGGTGTAATTTATGAGGTAAATATCAGACAATACTCAGAATCAGGTCATTTCAATGAATTTACAAAAGACATCCCTAAATTGAGAGAATTGGGAGTTAAAATATTATGGTTAATGCCAATTCATCCAATATCCAAAACTAAAAGAAAAGGTACATTAGGAAGCTACTACTCTATCTCAGATTATAAAAAAGTTAACCCTGAATTTGGAAATAAAGAAGATTTAGATAGACTTATAAATGAAGCTCACAAAAATGGTATGTTAGTAATTCTTGATTGGGTTGCAAATCATACAGGATGGGATCATAGTTGGTTAAAAAATAATCCTGACTTTTACACAAAAAATAAAGATGGTGAAATAACTGATCCCATTAACCCAAGTACTGGTGAATCGTGGGGATGGACTGATGTGGCTGATCTTAATTTTGATAATATAGATATGCAGAACAAGATGATCGATGCAATGGAATATTGGGTAAAAGAACACGATATTGATGGTTACAGAGCGGATGCAGCTCACAGTTGTCCACCAGCTTTTTGGAAAAAATCCATTGATAGGTTAAAAAAAATTAAAAATGTTTTAATGTTAGCTGAATCAGATGGATATCATCCTGGGGGATTTGAATTGATTGAACTTTTTGATATGAGTTACAACTGGTCCGGTCACCATGAATTAAATAAAATTGCTAAAAAAGAAAATAATTTATTTGATTTGTATAATAACATTAACAGAAATATAAAAGATTATAGTTCTGGACATATTTTAATGAACTTTACCTCCAATCATGATGAAAACACATGGGCAGGAACAGTATTTGACAGATATGGAGATGGAGTTAAAACATTTGCAGCATTAACTTATTTTTTACCTGGAATGCCACTAATTTACAATGGTCAAGAATATGGGTCAAAAACTAGATTGGAGTTCTTTGAAAAAGATTCAATTGAGAAAAAAAATAAAGAATATTTTAAATTCTACAAGAAACTTAGTGATATAAAAAAAAAATAACAAAGCTTTACATATTTCTAAAGAAACAGAATTTGAAATAATGAATATTTCATCAAAAAATACGACTTTTTTAAAGAGAACTTTTGAAGGTGATGATATTTATTTTATCGCTAACCTTTCAAATGAACCTGAGTTAATTTCCAACGTAGCAGGTGATTTTTCAAGTTTGAATACTGGAAAGACTTTGAAATTCAATAAAGGTTTAAAGATAAAACCATGGGAATATCATTTTTTATTAAAAAATTAATTTATAAACTAAAAGTTGATATTGTTGAAAAACTACTGTTATTTGTTTGATCCGTAGTTTTTACCCTCCAGTAATAGGTTGATCCAGAATCCAATGTAAGGTCTGCAGTTTCAACATTTAAGCCAGAAGATACTGGATTTTGCTTTCCATCAATTTTATCTACATATAATGTATAAGAAAGCACATCAGAAGGATCTGGATCGCTTCCAGTCCATGTAAAAGTTGTTTTTGAACCATTTGTAACTGGACTATTTAATACAGCGGCTAATGGCACTTTTGTTAAGATCGAATTTCCTGCTAAATAAAATTTCCATGTTGCGCTAGTTGCTTTATTAGAATTAGATTTAATTGATTTAACACTCCATGCGTAAGGGTGTCCTTTAAATAATAATATCGTAGTTGAAGTAGATTTGATATTTGTTTTTGTTATAGTTTCATTTGTTGACAAATTTGTATAGGTAAGGTCATAACTATCGGTATCAGAGGAGGCTGACCAATTAAATGTAACATTACTCGTAAAGGCATCAACAGAAGATCCTAATTCACAATTATTACTATTTGCTGGAGCAGTTAAATTTGCAGCTCCCGGGGTACCAGAAAAATTACTTAATGAATCACCTGGATTAAATTTACTTTTTTGAGATTCATCTTCACAGTCACAATCGCAACTCAAAACAAAAAAGCTTGTTATTAAAAATAGACTTGTAAATTTTAAATAATTTTTCATGTTTATGTATTTAGTTTAATAAATTAGGTTCGGAAATTGTCGCTTCAAAACATTGTTCATAATCTGATTGACCATCCACTTTAAAACAGATTGTATAGGTTCCTTTACCAAGACCTGTCAGGGTTGCTTTACTATTTGATCCAGTAATTTTTACTGGATCTGTTACGCCACTTACAGTTATAGTATAATCATAATTGATTTCATCAACTGATAATTCCAAAAAACCATCTTTTTTTCCATTACAGGTACAACTTCCAACAGTAATCTTATTATTGTTTTCAGGGAGATTAAAACCATCGCCAGCTATATTAATTGAAACAGTTGCAACATTACTTTCACTTCCATCATCCTTAAGAGAAAACTCAAAAAGTGCATATGATTGGGTATTTCCAACCTGCATATCATTCCATGTAAAACCTCCAATGAATCGATTAAATTGAGCATAGTCCTCATTCCCACCAGCATTATTGGGTTCACCGGAATGCCAATTTGTATAGGCTCTCTCGGTAGATCCCAAAGCAACTCCATCAACCCAATACCAACCACCTGCAGGTTCAGAATAATCATTTGCTGTTCTATCTTGAAACAAACCATACCAAAATGGACCGTCTAACCTATTCATGGACTTTAGAGCATCATAAATAGATTTATCCATTGCTTTATTAAATGGAACAAACATTTGAGCTCCATCATAGGAATCCGTAAGTGTTTTAGCTTCAGGCCAATCCATTCGTGTAGGATTTGACTGAATCAAATAGTATGTCTTTCCATCTGGTTTTATATGAGTAACAGGAGTGCCATTGTTTGTTATTATAGTTAAATCATTTGCAGCAGCAAAAGCTCTAATAGAAAGGTCCCTAGCAACAAAAGTGAATGAATCAGTTCCTGAAAATCCAGAATTCGGGATGTAATTTACTTTTGAATTTTTTAGAAATACAGGAAGATCGGATTGATTTAAAATAGAATTACCTTCCTTTAGAACTCCATTATTCGGAAGAGTTTTAATAACATATGTTAGGATATCATTGTCTACATCAGTTGCTATAAGAGTGATTTCTTTTAAAGTTCCCTTTGTTGTAGTAACATTTTGATCATTTGCAACAGGTGAGGTGTTTTGAGAATAAACCGAAAATGATGCAATTAAAACTAAAAAAACTAAATTTCTCAAAATTAATATATTGATTATAATGATTTTGGTTCAGCAATTGTCGCTTCAAAACATTGTTCATAGTTGGGCTGACCATCTACTTTGAAACAAATATTGTAAGTTCCTTTACCCAAACCGCTCAAGGTTGCTGATTTATTTATACCATTAATTTTTATTGGTTGATCCTGCCCACTGACAGTTATTAGATAGTCATATAAGTTTTTTTCAATTGAAAATGTGAGAAAACCATCATTCTTTCCATTACATGTGCAACTTCCAACACTAATTTTATTATTTCCATCAGGAAGACTAAACGTACCTTTATCAACATTTATTGAAACTGTTCCAATATTGCTATCATCACATGGACCAATATATGCCTCGACAGTTAAATTTGCATTTATGCCTGAGGGACCTCCTCCACCATTTTGATTTCCAATTAAAAGATTGAATCCTGAAACACAATCATATGAAAATGATGAAACCAATTTCCAATCACTTACTGAAGAATCCATGAATGGGAGGGCATCCTCTCGAGTTCCATTTCTAGTATCTACCATTAATTTAATAGTGCCATTAGTAATTTCTAACTTGGGACTACCTTGACCACTCCATGGCGTCCACATACCCCCTGCTGTAACAAATCTTCCATTTCCATTAAATTCAGTTGTATTTGCACCTTGATTACTATCCCAATGTTTTTGTTGGAAGTTAAGAAGGTTTACTCCATCAATGTCAAATTGTAATCCATCATCGAAAGTTATGATGTCTAATTTAACTTCACAACTTTCAAACAAATTTTCTGGCGCTACAGTTAACTTTATATCAACATTTTTTCTAAAAACCTGAGTTCCACTTCCACTTCCTTGAATTTTTTGAGGTGGAATAATCATAGGATAAGATTTAGAAGCAGAAACGTTAAAATCTCCAGTAACATTTAATATTGATGTATTGTTAGGTGAAGTTACACTACATGAATTAGCCTTGTATTTGAACTCGTCACTTCCTTTAAAATTGCTGTTTGGAAAATATTCCAGATTAGGTGAATTTAAAACTTTTGGAAGATCTGATATTAAAATAATATTACCTAGGTATTTTAAATCACCATTAGTAGGCAAAGATTCAATTATGTAACTGATTTGATCACCATCAGGATCAGCACCTTTTAATGTAATACTTACAGGTTTATTTTCTTCGGTGTTAATAGTTAGGTTTTCAACTACAGGTGGTGAATTTTGAGCTGAAACTAAAATGGATAGTAAACAAAAAAGAAAGATTTTAAAATTTTTCAATACTATCTATTTAGCAATTTTTTCTAGTGTTAGACCTTGAAATAAAATTGTGAAAAGTACAACCATGTAAGTCAAAAACAGAATTAATTCCTTTCCTTCACCTACTTGGTCTGGCAGGTTCAAAGCCAAGGCAATACTCAAACCACCTCTTAGACCTCCCCAAGTAATTATCAATGATGTGTTTTTTTCAAATTTTTTCTTGAGTGATAAAATACTTATTGGGATTGTTACACCTATTCCACGAGATACAACAACTAAAACAATTGTAATAACGGAAACTATTAGGAAGGCAGGTTGGAAATTTTGGAATATAGGTAAAATCTCCAGACCAATAAGTATAAATAATATTGCGTTTAATGTTTCATCCAACAGATGCCAAAATTTATAAACATAATCGCCCATTGCCTGTTGAACTCCTTGTTCAATTGAATCGGTATCTATATTTCTATTTAAAAACAGCCCCATTACAACAACTCCAAGTGGGCCAGAAAAATGGAATTTATATGCAACTACAGAAACAAATAGAACTAAAGACAGAGTAATTAAAACTTCTAATTCAACATGCTCATTTTCTATATATTTGACCAGTTTTAATCCCAAATATCCAACAATTGCTCCAAGAATAACTCCTCCGAAAACTTCTGTTGCAAATAATGCGCTAACCCCTCCAGGTGTTATATTCTCTACACCCATTAATTTAACTTTTAAAAGAGTTAAAAATATAACTACTCCAATCCCATCGTTAAAAAGAGATTCACCTGCAATTCTGGTTTCTGTTAATGAAGAAAGTTTCATTTTTTTAACTATGGAAAGTACAGCTATTGGATCTGTTGGCGCAATTAAAGCACCAAACAATAAACAATCTACATATGTCAATCCATATTCATTTAATCCAAACATAGGTTGTTGAATAAGCCAAAAAACACCAGAACCAACTGCGAAAGTTGAAAATACCACCCCGAAACTAGCTAAAAATAGTATTGTTACTTTATCCTTCAACAAATCATGTACGTTTACACTTATTGCACCAGCAAATAATAAAAAGGGTAACATGACATCGATGAGCAATACGCTAAAATCAAAACTTTTGGTTAATGATGTAACTGTTGATAAAAAATCTGGAAAGAATATTCCAGATAATAATACAATTACAGACAAGCAAATTGCTAAAATCATTAATCCAATTGTTTGGGGAAGTTTAAGAACTCTTAAATTAATAATTGAAAAAAGAGATGCCAATAAAAGCAGGACTGTTGTTATTTCTAGTACACTCATGTTAGTTATTTTATAGTTCTGTTAATTTAGCAATTATTTTTTTTAATTTCTAAGAATTTTAAAACTATGATTAATTTTTGTGTCTTTTCTTATGGAAGAACCTACCGAACAATATTTTGAAAGTGATAATGATATAAAACGCTCTGCTTCATCGTTTTTTAAATCTGATGAATAAATATAATATTTGATATTTATGGTTTTAAAATAACGGGGTGGTGAGGCTGGTCTAGTTCCACTTGTTGTAGCTTTGATATCCTTAAAATCTCTTCTTCTTTTTTTTATCATAGAAACAATTTCCACTGCTGCACAAGTGGTTACAGCAGAAAGAAGAAGTTCCATTGGAGATTGGTTTTCTTTTTTATTTTGCTCATACATGTCAACTGTAAGTAAATTACCACTTCCATTGGTAACATTAAACTTCTCATCATTGACATATGACATTTTTACACTCATTTCCATTTTAAAAAAATTTATTTGTATATTTTTTTCATAAAATTAACACCTGTTATAGAAGATGCAGTTATAAGACCTGAAAACAATGCCCCACCAACTCCTGCACTTACAATATCTTGTCCTGTTAAATATAAACCTTTAATTTTTGTTTTGGGTCTCAAAAATTTTTGGCTAAACCTTTTTGGAGTGTGATCTAAACCATATAACTCTCCCTTTTCATAGCTAGTGAAATTTTTAGTTGAAAGAGGACTTGACAATTCATAGTGATCTACTTTATCTCTGAGGTGAGGAAGTTGATTAAACAAACATTCCAATAATCTTTTAGCAATAATATCTTTAACTTTTTCATAATCCTCTCCCCTTTTTTTCCAAGTTGTGCCATCCCATTTTTTAAATGATTCATATGGCAAAAGAGTAATTATATCTATTGTACTTTTATTTGGATATCTATCATTCCAAGAAGGATCCTTTGCTGATGGAAATGAAATATAGACTAATGGAAATTCGTTGTTTTGATTTTTAAGATAATTTTCTACTGAGGAATCGTGATCTGTTTTTTCTGGATATATCCAAAGATTGTGTTTTGGAAGTTTTAATTTTTTTGCATCTCCTTTAAGTCCAATATATAAACAACCATGAGCGGCAGAAGGTGCAACAGATTTTAAACTTTTCTTAAAACCAAGTTTTAAAGCAATATCTTTTTCTAATAAATTATTAAATGTATTAATTACACCAACTCCACTTATTACAAGTTTTGAAAAAATTTCTCTACCATCCTCTAACATTACACCAACAACTTTATTACTTTGTACAATAATTTTTTCTACTCCAGCACGAACTAAAATTCTACCACCAGATTTTTCAATAACAGGATTTATGGTTTTTACGATTTGTGAAGAACCTCCGATTGGAAAACTCCCTCCTTTAAAATAGTGTTTTACCACTGAAGCATGCATTGCAAAACTGCTCTTTTTAGGAGGAAGTCCGTAATCTCCATATTGAGCAGTTAAGACTTTAATTAATTTTTTATTTTGTGTTAATGAGCTAATAACCTCATATGTAGTTTTTGAAGAATATTTTAAATATTTTTTTCTAAAGAAATATCCAAAAAAAGAACTTAACAAAGTTGGCAGAGCTTTATCAATGTAAAACCTTTTCATTGTTTTATTACAATCAAAAATGATTTGAATATAGTTGTTGATAGCTTGAGACTCATTGGGAAAATAGGAAATTAATTTATTTTTAAAATTCTCAACTCCTTTAACAAAATCATATTTTTTATTTCCAATTATAATTTTATCATAAATGTCACCCATGTCAGCCCACAACAATTTTCTATTTGTTATATAATCAAACATTTTTCTAATTGGACTATTGAGATTTTGAACTTCACCGATATAATGTATACCTACATCCCATTCATATCCTTTTCTCTTAAAAACATGAGTAAATCCACCTGCTACATAGTGTTTTTCTAAAACTAAGACCTTCTTTCCCTCCTTTGAAAGTAAGGATGCCGCAGAAAGACTACCCATACCAGATCCAATAATTATAACATCATAATCATTATCTAGGGCAGTAATTCTTTTGTATGATTTAATCATTTATCTAAAAATACAAATAATTGTACTTTTTCTTGAATATAAAAAAGTAATTAGTTATAATAGGATAGATATTATTTATATATTCATGCCTTCAAAAAACTTTAAAAACAAATGGAATTAACAATTGATAATCTAACCAAAACTTATTCAAACAAAGTAAAAGCATTAGATAACATAAATTTAAAAATAGGTAAAGGAATGTTTGGTTTATTAGGTCCTAATGGAGCAGGAAAATCAACATTGATGAGAACCATCGCGACATTGCAATCTCCTGATAGTGGTTCAATAATTTTCAATGATATTGATGTTTTGCAAGATCAATTGTCTTTAAGAAAAATTTTAGGTTATCTTCCACAATCTTTTGGTGTTTATCCAAAAATGTCTGCTGAAGAACTCCTTAATTATTTTGCATTGCTTAAAGGAATTTCAGTTAAGTCGGAAAGAGATGAGCTAGTTAATGAATTGTTAGATATTACAAATTTACAAGATGTAAAGAAAAAAAATGTTGATGGCTACTCAGGTGGTATGAAACAAAGGTTTGGAATTGCTCAGCTTTTATTAAATAATCCAAAACTTATAATTGTTGATGAACCAACTGCAGGTTTAGATCCTGCTGAAAGACAAAGGTTTTTAAATGTATTAAGGGAAGTGGGTACAAACTCCACAGTAATTTTTTCTACACACATTGTCGACGATGTTAAAGAACTTTGTAACGACATGGCTATTTTAAATGGCGGCAAAATACTTAAACATATTAAACCTGTTGATGCTACCAAGGAAATAAGTAATAAAATTTGGACAAAAACAGTCCAGAGAGATGAGCTTGAAAAAGCTGAATCTGAATTTAATATTCTATCTTCTAATTATAATGTAGACAACTCTTTAACTATAAGAGTTTACGCTGATAAGAAGCCTAATAAAGACTTTAAGAAAGCTCTTCCACAATTAGATGATGTTTATTTTATAGCATTAAAAGACGATATTAACTAATAAATCCATTTATATATATGTTTTTTACAATTTTTTTAAATGAAATAAAGTATTGGTTTGGCAAACCTTCCTTTTACATTTATACCTTAATTTTTTTATTTATGTCCCTTATGATCTCAGGATCAGCGGCTGGACTTTTTGATTTTTTAACTGTTACAACTGGGTCATCAAAGATTGTTAATTCACCCTATGGAATTTCAGCACTATTTGGAGCTCTAACTGCACTTATAATTTTTTTATATCCTAGTATAATTGGTGTTTCAGTGTATAGAGATTACAAAAGTGAAATGCATACCATACTATATTCCTACCCATTTACGAAAGCTGAATTCTTGCTTGCAAAATTTTTAAGTGGAATATTTATGGTTAACCTTATAATAATTGTAATAGCATTTGGGATTGCAATTGGATTTATTTTACCTGGCACTAATCCTGATATAGTTACAAGCTTTGAACTTAAACCATATCTTGATATTTATATAATTTACATCTTACCAAACTTGCTTTTTATGGGTGCTATAATTTTTGGTATAGTAACTTTCACAAGAAATATTTCAGCAGGTTTTATAACAGTAATTATAATATTGATTTTACAAGGATTTCTTGTTAGTTTATTTGATGATCCTGAAAGAAGATATATTGCTGCATTGCTTGATCCATTTGGAGATTCTGCACTGGCCTATTACACACGATATTGGACAGTAGCTGAACAAAATGAACTTTATATCCCAATAAAGGGAGTTTTAATTTATAATCGTTTGCTTTGGGGTGGAATTGGAATTTTACTATTTACGACTATTTACAAACTATTTAGCTTTAGTCAAAATGCATTCACTATCAATTTTAATAAAAAATTTTCAAAACGAATTATAAAATCAAATTTTGGAGGAATAATTAAAATCGATTTACCAAAAATTAATTTTGACTTTTCCATTAGAAATAAGCTGAATACTATTTGGAAACTTTCAAACATTGATTTTTTCTTTATAATTAAAAGTTGGCCATTCATTTCAATTGTTTTAGTTGGTTTATTAATAAATCTAATTGGGTTATTTGAATTAGGAGAAGTTTTTGGCACATCTACTCTTCCTCGAACTTGGAGAATGTTAGCTGCAGGGTCTTCATTTACTTTAGCAATTAACATTTGTACATTTTTATATTCTGGAATTTTAATTCACAGATCTAGAATATCAAATATTAATCAATTAATAGACACTACCGCCTCACCAAATTGGGTGCTGTTAAGTTCAAAATTTTTAGCAATTGTAAAAATGCAATTGGTTTTGTTATCGCTAATATTTGTAACCGGAATTATTTTTCAAATTGCAAATGGATTTTATGACTTTCAAATAGGTTTATATATATACGAACTTCTTGTACTAAATCTAATCTATTTTATAATATGGGCGTTATTATCTTTTTTAGTACAAACTCTTATAAGTAACCCCTATGTTGGGCTATTTGTTATGATAGTTTTATTTATTGGAATCCCACTTACTAGTCTTGCCGGTATTGAACAAACATTATTTAAATACAGTCAAGGTCCAGGATTTAGTTATTCCGACATGAATGGTTATGGAGATACTTTAAATAGGTATTTTATTTATAAGATATACTGGCTTTGTTTAGGGATAGTGTTTTACATATTATCATCTTTGTTTTACTATCGAGGTTTGCCTGGAAATTTTGTTGATAGATTAAAAATTGCCAAGTCAAGATTTAATGGAAAATATCCTTTTTTTATCTCTCTTTTTACAATTTTATTCCTTTCTACAGGTGGATATATTTATTACATAAATAACGTAGCAAATATCCGAACCTCGTCAAAAGAAAGGGAACTTCAAACTGTAGAATGGGAGAAAAAATACAAGAAATATGAAAATTACGCCCAACCACGAATAGTTTCAGCAAAAGTTAATGTAGATATTTTTCCTAAAACAAGAGACATAAATGCAAGTGGTGATTATATAATGATTAATAAGAGTAAAAAGATTATTGATAGTATTTTTTTAGATCATAACTCTGCTATCAGTACTTTTGAGTTTGATAAAGAAAACTCTCTTGTTTCTGAAGATACTCTATATAATTTTGATATTTATAAACTGAAAAAACCATTATTTCCAGGTGATAGTTTAAAATTATCCTTTACTGTAAAAAATAAACCAAACACACTTCTAAGAAATAATTCTAGTGTGCTTTACAACGGAACATTTATAAACAACTCTTATTTTCCTAGTCTTGGATATAGCGGAGGAGAACTTAGAGATGATAAAACAAGAGAAAAATATGATCTGCCACCTAATAAATTAAAACCTAATCCGTCAGATTCCACAGCACTTGGAAACACATATATTTCTAAAGATTCTGATTGGATTGATTTTGAAGCAACAGTGAGTACCTCAAAAGATCAAATTGCTATTGCTCCTGGATATCTTCAAAAAGAATGGATTGAGAATGGTAGAAGATATTTTCACTATAAAATGGATAGCAAGATTTTAAACTTTTATGCATTTAATTCTGCAAAATATGAGGTTGTAAAGGATAAATGGAACGATGTTAATCTAGAAATATACTATCACAAAGGTCATGAGTATAATTTAGATAGAATGATAAAGGGTATGAAAGCATCATTAGAATACTGTTCAGAAAACTTTAGTCCGTACCAACATAAACAACTTAGAATTATTGAATTCCCAAGAACCTCTGGTGGATTTGCTCAATCATTTCCAAATACTGTTCCTTTTTCAGAAGATATCGGTTTTATTGCTGATGTAGATGACTCCGATGAAGGAGGAAATGATTATGCTTTTTTTGTTAGTGTTCATGAAGTCGCTCATCAGTGGTGGGCTCATCAAGTTATTGGAGCTGATGTTCTTGGAGCTACAATGCTTTCTGAAAGTTTATCAGAATATGTTTCGTTAAAAGTTATTGAAAAAGTTAATGGTAAAACGAAAATGCGTAAATTTTTAAAAAGATCTCTTGACACATATTTAACTTCAAGAACTTTTGAAAGTAAGAGAGAAAATGCACTTATGTATAATGATGGTCAAGGTTATATTCATTATCAAAAAGGTTCCTTAATTTTTTATGCATTAAGTGATTATATAGGAGAAAAAACTTTAAATAATGCATTAAGTAAATATGTTAAAAAAGTTGCTTTTCAAGAGCCTCCCTACACTACAACAATTGATCTTTTAGATCATATTAAAGAAGTTACTCCTGACTCCTTAAATTACTTAATTAAAGATATGTTTGAAACAATTACTTTATACCAAAACAGAGTTGTTTCTACTGAATCAAAAAAGTTAGACAACGGAAAATATCAAGTAGATATTGAATTTAAGGTTAGTAAATACAGAAATAATGAAAAGGGAAGAATTTTTTATGGAGATGAGGAAAGAGATTCTATTTTTTACAAAAATGAAAAAATGAAAAAACCAGAATACTCTGTATACTTATCTGATTATGTTGATGTTGGAATATTTGGCAAGAAAGATGATGATGAAACAGAACTTTACTTAAAAAAACATAAAATAAACTCAATTCATAATAAATTAACTATTGTTGTTGATGAGGAACCCGTTGAGGTTGGAATCGACCCATACAATAAATTGATTGATACTAATTCTGAGGATAATAGAAAAAAAATAAACCCTACGCTGTAAATGAGAGGATACAAGTCTTTCGGTTTTAATTTTGAAATGCTAGCTCATACATTTTTTATTCAAATTATAATTTTTTTAATTCTTGGATTATCTGCAAAACAATTACCATTGATTGCACAAGAATTTAGACTTTCCAATTTTTTTGATTTATTTATTTATTTAGATATTATATTATTCATTATTTGTTTATTGATGTGTTTTAACTATTACGTAGTAGATAGGTCTGGTATTGAAATTAGAATTATTTTTACATCAATCATTTTAAAAAAAAAAACTTGGAAAGAAATAAAACATTATGCAGATGTTAAAGAAATTTGGTCTGGGGAATATGGCAGTACTTCATCTAAAGAAACAGTATGGTTTATTGATTATAATGATAAAGTTTGTTTAAGGATTCATAAGTTTGGAAGATTTAATTTTAAAAAAGTTTTAGATATTATCGATAAATTTGAAGACAAATACAAAATAAAATTAGAATTAAAAGATCCTTACCTAACAGCATTTGGATGGAAAAAAATAATTTATCCAGAAAAAGTTTTAAATAATGAAAAGAAGAAAATTTAATACACTTTTAGCATCTGCAAGTAGTAGCATGATGTTAACAAGCTTTAACTATCATACTTCAAAAAATTTAAAAAAACATAAAATTTCACTTGCACAATGGTCTTTAAACAAAATGATAAAAGTTGACAAAACCTTAGATCCTATTGATTTTGCAAAAAAATCATCTGAAATGGGCTTTGATGCAGTTGAATATGTTTCAACATTGTACAGACCTACTCTTGAGAAAATATCAATTAAAAAACTCACTAAAAAGTTAGTGTCGGAATCTAAAAAATACGAAGTATTAAATCTTCTTATCATGGTGGATGATGAAGGTAATCTTTCATCGAACAGCATAGGGGAAACAAAAAATGCGATTGAAAAACATAAAAAATGGGTCGAAATGGCAAGTTCTTTAGGGTGTCACTCCGTAAGAGTTAACTTGGAAGGAGAAAAGGATTTAGAAAAATGGAAGGAAAATTCAGTAAGAGGGCTTAGTTTGCTATGTGATTTTGCAGGAAAGTATGATATAAATATAATTGTTGAAAATCATGGAGGAAATAGTTCAAATGGTATAGAGCTGGCTTCAGTAATTAAAAATGTAGGAATGGATAATTGTGGAACTCTTCCAGATTTTGGTAATTTTTGTATTAAAAGATTAAACGATTCACTTTATGACGGGCCCTGTGCTAAAGAATACGATAAATATAAAGGAATGAGAGATCTAATGCCATATGCAAAGGCAGTAAGTGCCAAATCATATGATTTTGATCAAAATGGTAATGAAACATCTATCGACTTTAAAAAAATGATCGAAATTGTTAATGAATTTGAATATGAGGGTTATTTAGGAATTGAATATGAAGGAGATAAGCACACTGAAATTGAAGGAATAAGACTAACCAAAAATTTACTTTCAAGATTTATTTAAGCAATCTAGAATTATACAAACTTAGAAGATATAAAAGAATTGCTATCCACATTAGGTATATAAAATGTGAGGATGATATCCAATAATAAGCAACTATTAAATTTGTAATCAACAACAAACCCAACACAAATAATATTCTGTTTCTTACAACTTTGATAATTAATAATTTCTGGGATGAAAACGAAAGAATTAAGGACCCAATACCTAGAACATATAATCCTAAAAACCTATAAATCTGAGTTAAATAGTCTGGTAATGTTTCATTACCTGATATAAAAAAAAGATCAGAAAAAGTCATTTTTAACCTTTCTTCATTAGCAACTTGGTCAAGAATCCATGGTTCGTCACTAATCATCCATCGAATTCCAGAAATACACAACATAATACTAATTAATAATATTGGATATTTGATTAATTTGATAGGTTTAATGGTCATAATTATATTTAATTTACATGAATTTATAAAAATAGATTAAACTTTTATCTTTGTCTTGAATCAAACATTAATAATCATTAATTAAAAGTGATAAAAAAATTAGTATTTTTCTTTTTTTTAATTATTTCTTTAAACTCTAGTTTTTCTCAACTAAGTAAAACTCATTACATCCCACCATTAACAAGTGGACCCTCAAATGCAGATCCTCTTGATCAATACTTTTATATTTCAACTCCAATCAATGGTGATGTTATAGTAAAAATTATTCCGGTCGGATTTCCTGATCAAGAAGTTTCATACATTGTAAATAATGCAAATCCAAAAAGAGTTACAATAGCCTCAGCAGGATATTCTCAACTTTTTCAAGATCCTGCAACAACAAGTAGTGTTACTACTGACAAAGGCTACGTTATTGAAGCATCCGACGTAATTTATGTCTCAGTTAGAATGAATGCTGGCGGGGGAGCTCAAGCTGGTGCTCTGGTTAGCAAAGGAGATAATGCTTTGGGAACAACTTTTAGGATTGGAACTTATGACAATCAAGGTAGTCCTGGGGATAATTACATGAACTTTTTTTCAGTTATGGCTACAGAGGATAATACAACCCTTAACCTAAGTAGTAATAATATTTCAGGTTTAGTGATTCAAAATTATGGTGGGCAATTTCCTGTTGAAAATATTACACTCAATAGAGGAGAAAGTTATACTGTAGCTCTAAAAGTGACGGATTCTAATGGTAATAGAGATGGTTTGATTGGGACATTGGTTTCAGCGGATAAAAATGTAGTTGTTAATTCTGGTTCAGCAAACGGAAGTTTTGGAAACGGAGGTTCCAGAGATTATGGAATTGATCAAATTGTAGGTTTAGATAAAATTGGTAAAGAATATATTTTTGTCAAAGGAGAAGGTCAAGATTCTTATGAAAATGTTCTTATTGTTGCTCATTATGATGAAACAGAAATAAAAATAAATGGTGGATCCACTGAAGCTACTATTAACAAAGGACAGTACTATATAATTGAGGGAGATAAATTTACTGATGGTAATATGCATGTTCTTACGACAAAAGACGTATTTGCATACCAAGGGGTTGGTGGCGGAAGTGAAGCAAACCAAGGTATGTTTTTTGTTCCACCTCTAAGTTGCGAAAGTAGAGGAGATGTTAACAACATTGCATTGATAGATCAAATTGGAGGAAACACTCTTGTCGGAGGTGTAACAATTGTAACAAAGAAAAATGCAACTGTACTTATTAATGATATTGACATCAGCAATCAACCAAATAATATTTCTGTTGTTGGGCCAGCTTCTGTAACAGGAAATCTAGATTATATTACCTACAGAGTCAAAGGATTGTCAGGAAATGTTTCTGTAAATAGTTCAGACGAACTTTATTCTGCCTATTATAACCAAAGTGGTGCAGCGACATCAGGAAGTTTTTATGCAGGCTTTCCCTCCGATCCTAATGTGTCATTGAATTTAGTAGCTTCTGCACTTGGTGCATGTATTTCGGTGGATGGTTCATCAAATGTAACTTTTGAAGTGAGTAATGCAGGAAGTTATGACACTTTACAATGGGTAAAAAAAGATGAGGGTGCTGAAACTTATTCAGATATTTTGGGTGAAACTGGAGCAACTTATAAACCAACTGAAATTGGAACTTATGCTGTTAAAGGGACAATAACATGTACTGGGTCGGTTTATAAGTCAACTGATGTACCTATAAGCATTTGCCCAAGTGACTTTGATGATGATGGAATAATAGATAATATTGATCTAGATAATGATAATGATGGTATTTTAAACACTGTTGAATCTCTAGGAAATGGAATATTTGATTTAACTGATCCACTTAATCCCTCATTTTCATTGTCCAACGCATCTTCCAATACCTTAACTTTATCAGGCTTGATCACAAAAGAAAGTACAAATAATGCAGAACTGAATACATTTAATGCAACATCAACCGGAACATTTAGTTCTACAGTTTCAGCTGCAGAGTCTGGGACAAATACTTATAAATTAACTGCAACTTCGAAAGATATACAAGGCCAAGATGAATTAGTTTTTTTTCATGCAACAAAAAACCCAGAAGCTACCCAAACTATTGTGGATGGTGAGAGCTTTATTTACAGAATTTCCCCTGTTGATAAGAACATAACATTATGGGATCCAGATGATCTTTTGTTAGTGGACACAAATTTTGATGGAGAATATGAGACAGGAGTTACCACTTTTACTGCTGCTGAAATTAGATTTAGAAAAAACCCTAGTCCAAACGGCAATACGCCCTATGAATTTTATGCTTCTCAATGTGAATCCATAACATTTATTCACAGAAACATTAATAAAGATTCAAATTCATCATATTTTGGTTTTATTGAATTGATAAATTATAATCTAAATACTGATTCAGATTCATCATTTAATTATGATTACATAGATCTAGATAGTGATGATGATTCATGTAATGACTTAACTGAGGCAGGATTTGAGGAGAAAGACCCTGATGGAGATGGGATAATGGGTGAAGGATTACCAACATTTGATAACGGAAAAATTGATGAAAGAGGTAAATATAAAGACCATGACTATAAAGACCCTTTAAAAGATACTAACGACACAAAATATTTATTTCAAAAGGCTGGATCATCTGTATCAATAACTCAACAACCACAAGGTCTAAGTGAATGTGAAGATAGAAACATAAGTTTTGAAGTTTTAACTGGAACTCCTAATCCAGTTGAAGCAACAGTTAATTATAAATGGCAAATTTTCGATGATGACAGTTCTATTTGGATCAATCTTTCTGAAGATGAAACTTATTCAGGTGTAAGTTCCAATAAATTAACAATAAGCAATATTAATTCATCAATGTCAGAAAAAAGATATAGAACCAATGTTTCCACTAGTGAATATTTGTGTGGTGTAAACTCAGATGAAGCAATTTTAACTGTGGTTGCAACACCAAAAAAACCAACTGTTCCCCCAGTTCAAACCTATTGTTTTGATGTTTCAAATCAACCTAAAGTTTCTGACTTAACTATAAGCGATCCTGACTCAACTTTAAATGTGTTCTGGTACGATGCAGAAACAGGAGGAGATCCAATTGACTCCAACACTGAGCTAATACACGATAAAAAATATTATGCTGAGGTTGTTAATAGTCTTGGCTGTTCAAGTTCTGTAAGAACTGAAACTAAAGCATTTGTTTCAAATCCTACCCTTACTGCAACTAACAACTCCCTGTGTATTAGTGAATCGACCACACTCTCTGTGACTGGAATCCCCCAAACTGCTGAAGATTTTATAAACGATCACCCTGAACTTCAATTATTTTTAACTTTTGGTGGGTCTAATTATTTTCTTAAAGAAGAAGCTATGGCATGGGAAGCAGCATATGATCTAATCCAAAGCTATGGAGCAGGTGCATCCATGTATCAAATAAACTCCAAGGAGGAGGAAAATGCTGTTTATGATGAATTAAGTAAAAGAGGATGGGCGAATGAAGGAACTAGTCCAAATAATCATTTTTGGTTAGGACTTAGACAATATAACACTGATGAGCTAAACCCAAATAATAAAGTTGATGAAGGGTGGTATTGGTTGGATGGCAGATTATTAACATCTGAGCTTGCAAATTGGGCTTCAGGTGAACCAAATGATTATCCCTCCAGTGAGGAAAATGGTGAGGAAGATTATGGACAATTTGATTTTGGTGGAGTTGCCAAAAAATGGAACGACATGACAAATGTTCAAGAAAGTGGAAATTCATGGCCTATATTTGAATTTAATGGTACTACCTCAGTTAAGTGGGGAGAATATACTAATGATGACAAAACTGAATTCAATTTATTTGATGAGGCATCAAGCAGTTTGACAGTTACACCAACCAAAACAACGGTTTACTTTTTAGAAGTTACTATTGATGGTGTTGCTTGTAGAACTGAATATACGGTAAATGTAAATGCTGATCCTCTTTCAAATGCTGTTGGAGATTTTATTTTTTGTGATGATTCATCAGATGGTGATGATACAAATGGAATTATTCAATCTGTTAATTTTGAAAGTTTATCTTCAACAATATTAGGAAGCACTCAATCATCTAGTGATTTTACAGTAACTTATCATTTAAGTCAAGTAGATGCTGATGACACCTCTAAACTTGGATTGACTTCACCATTTACAAATTCAGTTGCGGGTGGTGAAAAAATATTTATTAGAGTTCAAAATAATACCACAAAATGTATAAATACCACAAATTTATTTAATTTAAAAATAAATTCATTACCAAAATCAAATGTAGTTGAAAGTATAATAAAATGTGATGATGATTCTGTTGGAGATGACAAAGACGGAATCATTTCAACATTTGATTTAGATTCCAAGACTGCTACTATTCTTGGTGATCAAAGTCCAGATGATTTTACAGTTACCTATCACATAAGTCAAATTGATGC
>JBJKVZ010000036.1:0-25019 GCA_045562345.1 Flavobacteriaceae bacterium | reverse complement strand
AGTAATAGGAAAGAGAGCTCCAATCAGACTCAACTTTAAAATTTGTTTTTTTAATTTTTTGGAAAGATTTAATTGAAATCATTTCATTACGAAATGTATTTTTTATTCCAAGTTTATTTAAAATTGAAAGAGTCATTGTAACGTAAGGTCTAGAGATTAACGTGCCTTTTAAACATATTTTGAGACCTTTTTTTAAAACTGATGCAATTAAAATTAGAGCACTAATATATTGACTACTAATTGTTGAATCTAAAACTATTTCTCCACCATCGATTTTTTTTCCAACAATTTTTAATGGTGGATAACCTTTTTTTTCGAGATAATAAATTCTTGCACCCAAACTTCTAAGTGAATCAACTAAAATCTTGATTGGTCTTTTTTTCATTCTTTCAGATCCAGTTATTTCAAATTCCTGGTTTTCCTTAATTGATAAATATGCAGTTAAAAATCTCATTGCCGTACCGGCATGACTTATATCAATTTTGGTTAAGTTTTTCTCCAAGCAACTTTTTAAAACCAATGTATCATCAGAATCAGATAAATTCTCGATATTAATGTTTTTATATAAATATTTAAGAATTAACAATCTATTTGAAATACTTTTTGATCCGGAGATTTCAAAATACTTAGAAAAAAACTTGTTGTCATGTTTTAACAAAAAACTCACTTATTATTTCAATTTTGGATTATTTTTATGTCTAAAAGCATCTCTAACCGATTTTATTTCAAGTTTTTTTTTAAATGATTCGTCTAAATTGACACCAGTTTGATTTGCTAAACAAAATATAACAAATAAAACATCCGAAAGCTCTTCTCCTAAATTCATTTTTTTATCAGATTCTTTTTCTGACTGCTCACCAAATTTTCTAGATATTATTCTAGCAACCTCCCCAACTTCTTCTGTTAATTGTGCCAAATTTGTCAGAGGATCAAAATATCTAATTCCATGATCAGCTATCCAATCATCTACTTTTTTTTGTAGTAATTTAAGTTCCATAATATTATTCTTTATTTTTTGAGTCTATAAATATAGTTACAGGGCCATCATTTTCAATTTTAACAAGCATATCCGAACCAAAAACACCTGAAAATGGACTTTTATTTATTTTTTTTTTCATTTCGATTAATAATTGATCATAAATTTTTCTAGCAAATTCACTTTTTGCAGCTCTTATGTAAGATGGCCTATTTCCCTTTTTAGTTAGGGCATGTAATGTAAATTGACTAATTACTAAAACATCACCTTCAATTTCAATTAAAGATTTATTCATCACTTTATTTTTATCATCAAAGATCCGAAGTTGTGAAACCTTTGAACATATCCAACCAATATCAGATTCGTTGTCCATATTTTCAATTCCAACCAATAATACTATTCCTTTTTTAATTTTGGATATAGTTTTATTATTTACCAAAACGCTTGCCTTTTTAACCCTTTGAATTAAAGCTCTCACAAGTTGTGCATTTTAGTTCTAAAATTATCATTATCGTTATTTAATAGATTCAAATAATTTTTGTAACGGGATTTTGAAATTTCATTTTTATCAAGAGCCAATTTAACAGCGCAATTGGGTTCGTTTTGGTGCAAACAATTATTAAATCTACAGTCATTACTTAACTTTAGAATTTCTTTAAAATAAAATTTTATTTCATTTTTTTCAATATCTATTAAACCAAACCCTTTTAGTCCTGGGCTATCAATTATTTTTGCATTACCTTCGAAATCAAACATTTCAGCGAATGTTGTAGTATGTTGACCCTGCTCACTTTTAACTGATATTTCGGATGTTCTTAAATTTAATTTTGGATTTAAAATATTCATTAGACTTGTTTTTCCAACTCCACTGTGACCAGTAAAAACAGACACTTTATTTTGAATTAAATTTTTTATTTTTTCTAAATTTAATTTAGTTTTTACAGATATTTTTATGCACCTATAGCCAATATCACTATATATTTTATTAAGCTCTTCTATATACATTAAATCCTTTTTATCATAAATATCAACTTTATTGAATAAAATTATAGTCTCGATTCCAAATGATTCAGTCGATGATAAAACTCTATCTATAAAAAGGGTAGTTGTATTTGGATTTGATGGGGTTACAAAAAGAAAACAACAATCTATATTGGAAGCTACGATGTGAGTTTGTTTTGAGAGATTAACTGATTTCCTTATTATGTAATTCTTTCTATTTTCAATTTTATTAATAACTCCTTTCATTTCATTTTGATTAGTTATATCAAATGAAACATAATCGCCAACCGAAACTGGATTTGTGCTCTTAATATTTAAGTTACGAAACTTTCCTTTTAAATTACATTTATAAACAACATTAGAATCTGTATGAACATTACACCAGCTTCCAGTTGATTTATAAACAACACCCTTCATTAGTTCAATTTATTTATAATTTTTTTTGATTATTTATGGATTCTTGATGAATAGCTTTATAAATTCTCAAAATAAACTCCTCGCTCAAACCTTTTTTTTCACCTTGTAAAATCATCTTTCCTAAAATTTCATTCCATCTTTTTGTTTGCAGTACTGCAACATTTTTTTTCTTTTTCAATTTACCTATTGAAACAGCTACTTTCATTCTTTTGCCTAATGTTTCAAGTAAACTGTTATCAATTACATCAATTTGGGTCCTTAAAGTGTTTAATTGATTTTTAAAATCAATCTCATCATTAGTAAGGGTTCGCATTTTTAAATCAGCCATCATTTTAATAAGAACACCAGGTTTAATTTGCTGATTTGCATCACTCCATGCGTTATCTGGATCCCAATGAGTCTCAACCATCAGACCATCAAAATTTAAATCTAAAGCGGTTTGAGAAACATCCTGAATTGTGTCTCTTCTTCCACAAATATGGGATGGATCACATATTAAAGGAATATCAGGAAATTTATTTTGAATTTCAATAGGAATTTGCCATTCTGGATTATTTCTATACTTAGATTTATCATATGTTGAAAACCCTCTGTGGATAAATCCCAATTTTTTGATATTTGAAGTATATAAACGTTCAACACCGCCTATCCATAGTGATAAATCAGGATTTACAGGATTTTTTATTAAAACAATTTTGTCAGTTCCCTCGAGAGCTTCTGCAATTTCTTGTACTATAAATGGACTAACAGTTGAACGAGCACCAACCCATAAAACATCAATATCATAATCAAGGGCAAGTTTAACATGGTTACTATTAGCAACCTCAGTTGCTATCAATAAACCTGTTTCCTGCTTGACTTTCCTTAGCCATTCTAGACCAATTGAACCAACTCCCTCAAACATTCCAGGCCTTGTTCTTGGTTTCCAAATACCAGCTCTGAAAACAGTAACATCCGTATCTTTTAAATCATGGGCAATTTTCAAAACCTGATTTTCAGTTTCAGCACTGCAAGGACCTGCAATAACCAAAGGATGGGACAAATTAAACTTATCAAGCCATGTTCTCATTTCTTTTTTATTGTCCATCTTATTGTTTTTGGTTTAATATGTTTTTGATTCTAT
The DNA here is from genome assembly GCA_045562345.1 of Flavobacteriaceae bacterium. Classification (GTDB taxonomy): domain Bacteria; phylum Bacteroidota; class Bacteroidia; order Flavobacteriales; family Flavobacteriaceae; genus MAG-121220-bin8. Next base: position 21,501 of record JBJKVZ010000036.1, on the reverse strand, counting down.
TTGTATTTTCAAGAACTTTTTTCAATTTAGTATTATCATTTTCTATTATTAAGTCTTTAATAATATTTAAATTTTTGACATACTGATCAATTGCAGCCGCTAAATTAGTTTTATTTTGTAAAAAAATAGAGGACCAAGTTATAGGGTTACTTTTTGCTAATCTAACTGTAGATTCAAAACCACTTCCAGCTAAATCAAAAATATTATTTTCATTTTTTTCTTTTTCAATAACAGTTTTTCCAAGCATAAATGAACTAATATGAGATAAATGAGAAACATAAGCAACATGAATATCGTGAGATTTAGGGTCCATATAAATCGTCTTCATTTTTAGACTATCAAAAATTTTTAATGCTAGTATTTGTAAATCTTTTTCTGTTTTTTCAAATTCACATATAATATTAGTTTTTCCGACATAAAGTCCTTTTTGTGCTGATTCTGGACCAGAGTGTTCAGTTCCTGCCATTGGGTGTGTTGCTAAATAATTTGATCTTTTTTTGTGTCCTTTCAAAAACTCACAGATAATTTCTTTAGTTGATCCCACATCAAAAACCAAGGTTTTATTATTAACGATATCTAAAACTTTTTTTAAAACTTTAAGACTGTTATCAACTGGAACTGAAACTAATACGATATCCATTTTATTTAAATCATCCAAACTGATAACATGATCAATTATACCTAATTCAAAGGCTTTTTTTTCATTTTCTTTAGATTGATCACAACCATAAATTATCCATTTTGGGAATGGGGTTTTTAAATCCAATGCAAATGAACCACCCATTAAACCTAAACCAATTATTCCTACTTTCATTAAATTAATCTTTTAATAGCTTCATGAATTTTTTTTTCATCAACACACAGTGAAAACCTAATATAACCCTGACCGTTTTTACCAAAAACAGTTCCAGGTGCAACAAAAATTTTTTTATTAACTAAGAGTTTCTCAATAAATTCTTCTGAACTTGTAATTTCTTTTGGGAGTTTTGCCCAAACAAATAGCCCTTTTGATTTTTTATTGTAAGTACATTTCAAAGCATCGGCTAACTTCCAAATTAATTTTCTTCTTTTTTTATATACTTTATTTAAATTTTTAAACCAACTTTCATCAAGGTTTAATGCTGCAATTGCTCCCACTTGAACTCCATAAAACATTCCAGAATCCATATTACTTTTAACCCTTAAAACTTTGGATATATTTTCAGAAGAGCCAAGTAACATTCCTATTCTCCAACCAGACATATTAAAAGATTTACTAAAAGAATTTAATTCTAAAGCAATTTCCTTTGAATCATCTACATTTAGAATACTAATTAAATTATCATTCAAAATAAAACTATATGGATTATCATTAACTATTAAAATTTTATTCCTCCTTGCAAATTTAATTAGGCTTTTAAATTTTTTAATATTAGCATCAGAACCAGTTGGCATGTGAGGATAATTAATCCACATTAATTTCACTTTTAAAAGATCTTTTTTTTCTAATTCTGAAATTTCAGGAAACCAATTGTTTTTCTCACTCAGATCATAAAAGATTGGTTCAGCTTCTACTAGTTTTGTTGCAGACAAATATGTAGGATATCCTGGGTTAGGAATTAAAACTTTATCTCCAGGATTTAAAAAAGCTAATGAAATGTGCATAATTCCTTCTTTTGAACCTAAAAGTGGTAATATTTCATTTTTGGGGTTTAGTTTTACATTAAAAAACTTTTTATAAAAATTTGAAATTGCTTTTCTGAACTCAGGAATACCTTGATAACTCTGATATTTGTGAGCAGATGGATCTGACATACTACTCTTTATTGCATTAATCACTTTTTGAGAGGGGTACATATCTGGACTACCAACACCCATATTTATAACTGACTCACCAGAATTAATCAAATTGGATACTTCTCTTAATTTTTTTGAGAAATAATACTCTTCAACATTATTTAGTCTATTTGATTGATCAATCATTTATTTCTGTTTTTATAAATACCTAATATTTTTAAAAAATCTGAGTAATCTTCGATTTTTTTAACAGCTTTTTTTAAATCAATAATTTTTTCAAAAGTTGTATCCACAAAAAAGGAATATTTCCAGGGAATTTCAGGAACTGGAAGAGATTGAATTTTTGTCAAATTTAGCTTATGTTCAGCTAAAATATTCAAAATCTTGGCTAAACTTCCAGTTTTATGACTCAAAATAAATTTAAGAGAGGCCTTATTAAATTCACTCTTTTCTTCACTTTTGATTTTGGAAACAAATACAAATCTAGTTTCATTATTATCCATACTTTGAATATTATTACCAATTACATCTAAGCCATAAAGTTCAGCAGCTTCTAAACTTGCTATTGCACCTGTGTTTTTGATTTTATTTTCTTTTATTTCCCTTGCAGCTTTTGCAGTATCTTTTGCTTCAATTAAAGTTATATTAGGATTTCCTTTTAAAAAGTCTTTACATTGCAAAAGAGCCATTGGGTGCGATGAAATAAACTTTAAATCTTTAATTTTTACTCCAGGATATGCAAGTAATTGATGGTTAATATTAAAAAAATATTCACCAATTATTTCTAATTTTGAGTTATCTATTATTGTATAGTTCGGTATAATTGACCCTGCTATTGAATTTTCAATAGCCATCACTCCAATTTCACACTTTCCAGTGATGATGGAACTAGCTACTTTATCAAAAGATAAACATTCTATAACTTCGATATTCTCACCAAAAAAATTAATAGCAACTTGGTGGTGGTATGAGCCTTTGATTCCCTGAATAGCAATTTTTTTCATAATAAAAAAAAAGTCCTGTAAAAACAGGACTTTGCACTAAATATTTTAAATAATATTATAAAATGAAAAGTCCCTTACCTCTTCCATAGTAGAAGAAGAAATAAAATTTTTCAAATATAAAATTATAGTTCATTGATTTGTAATATACTATAAATGTAATATTAGTTGATGAAAAAACAAAGATCCACAGATATTATTTGAACTAATGTTCAAATCAATAAAGAAACAGAAGAATTCCTATTATTGAATATTTTTTGCAGAAGTTCTGTTAATTGTGTGAATTCTATAAGAAAAGCATCATGACCATGATCAGATTTTATCGTTTTAAAAAATACATTTTCTTTAACCTTACATAGTTTATAAAAGGTATCCCTATTTTGATAATCAGTAAAAAATAGATCAGAGTTCACAGAGACAATATAAATATTCCCGGATATTTTTGATGCAATTTTAGAAAACTTACATTCATTTTTATTAGTTATATCAGCTGTGGACAATAAATGATTCATGAGTTTATAAGAAGCAAGCTGAAACCTTTTCTGAAGTTTTTCTCCGTGATGTAATAACCAACTTTCAACATTAAAAATCCCTAATTCTTGATTTATAGTTCGATTAAATTTCTTCTCAAATGATTTTGGGGATCTGTAGCATAACATTGCATGAATACGTGCATCATGAATGGGTTTTCTAGAATTATTCAAAATTTGGTGTTGAAGTCTTGTATTTGCAATCAACCAATCAGAGGACTTCCAATCACAAGCAATTGGAATCAAATTTTTACAAAGATTTGGTGAAATAGCTGCCATTTCCCAAATTAAACTTCCCCCAATAGAGCCACCAATAATTGCAAATAAAGTTTTTACATTAAGTTTATCTAAACCAATTAAAAATATTTTGGCAATGTCTCTTAAAATTAAATCTGAGTAATTATCTATTAATTTAGAACCATAACCATTACCTGGAAAATTAAATGCTAAAACAGAATAAGTTTTTGTGTCAATTAATTTTTCATCTCCAATTAATGGGTTCCACCATCCATTTTTGCCTGTAACAGTTGAATTTCCAGTTAATGCGTGATTTACTAAAACAACTGGTGCATCTCCAAGAGGCTGACCAAATTTTTCATAACTAAGCTCAATGTCAAATATGGTTCCATTATGAGAAATAAAATTTGGAAGATCTATTTTATTTAGTTTTTTCAAATCAAATATTAACTTTTATTTAATGTAAGAGAAGGCATTTAATAAATCTTGTTTTAAATCATCAATATCCTCAATTCCTACAGATAGTCTAATCAAATCTTTTGTAACACCAGAGGATGTTTGCTCCTTTTCATTTAATTGTTGATGAGTTGTGCTAGCTGGATGAATAATTAAAGATTTAGTATCTCCAATATTTGCAAGTAAGGAGAATAAAGAAGTTTTATCTGAAACTATTTTTGCATTTTCATATCCACCTTTAACTCCAAAAGTTATAATTCCACTTTGACCCTTTGATAAATATTTTTTTGATAAATTAAAATATTTACTAGACTTTAGACCAGGGTAATTTACCCATTCAACTTCTTTTCTTGTTTCTAACCATTTTGCTAGATTCAAAGCATTTTCACTGTGCTTTTTCATTCTAACGTCAAGTGTTTCAAGTCCCTGTAAAATTTGAAAAGCATTATAAGGACTTAATGAGCCCCCTAAATCTCTGAGACCTTCAATTCTAACCTTTGCAATATATGATGCTGATCCTATTACTTCACTATAAACAAGTCCATGATACCCAGGTGAAGGTTCAGTAAATTCTGGGAATTTACCGTTTGACCAATCAAAAGTTCCAGCATCAATTATTACACCTCCTAAAGATGTGCCGTTTCCGTTGATATATTTTGTTAATGAATGTATAACAATATTTGCTCCATGTTTAATTGGATTTAACAAAGCTGGGGAAGGTACAGTATTATCCACCATTAAAGGAATTTTATGATTTTTTGAATATTTTGAAATTTCTTCAATATCAACTACATCTAACTTAGGATTGCCTAAAGATTCCGTAAAAAATAATTTAGTATTTTTCTTTACCGCCTTGGAAAAATTTATGGGTTCTGATGGATCTACAAAAGTGGTTTTGATCCCAAATCTAGGTAGCATAACACTTAACATATTATACGTTCCTCCATATAAACTACTTGAAGCAACAATATGATCTCCATTCTTTAGAAGAACTAATAATGCCGTTGAAATTGCAGATGCCCCTGATGTTGTGACCACAGATGCAATACCCCCTTCAATATCAGCAAGCCTTTGCTCCAAAACATCATTAGTTGGGTTATTTAATCTAGTGTATATATAACCTGGCTCAGCTAGAGAAAACAAATTAGCAGCATGATCAGAATTGTTAAAAACATATGATGTTGATTGGTATATAGGAATTGCTCTAGTTCCTTGAGTTAAATTTACATCATGTCCTGAATGTAAAACTTTTGTTGATAATTTTTGATCACTCATATTTAAATATTTAATATTAATTAAGAATGATCCGACTTGATAGTGAAAAGCTGCTGCTTTAGCACTTTTTTTTAGAGGTTGCAATCAGTCAAATCATTCCTCTTTAATAAGCTAATTTATAAAAAAATAATAACTATCTAAAATTCACAGATAGTCCTGCAGACAATGTATTATAATTTTGAAATGTATAATCTGCAAATGCACTAAAAATTAGGAATTTATATTTAACTCCAAAACTGGCTTGAAAATCTGACACCTCAAAATTCATGTCAATTGGATCAATCAATTTTTTAGTAATTGGCACATTACTATTTGTTTCATAAATTAAATTATATTCTCCAAGCATTTTAAATGATGAGTTTCCACCTGTGTAGCCAAAAGAACTATAAAAATTTATTAGCATAGCATCAAATGAAACTAGCATTAAAAAATTATAATTATTTAAACTAAACTTGGAAATTTGATCAGAGCCCTCTATAGAACTAAAAGACTGAATATCATAATCAATTTTCATTTTGGAAAAAGATGCAAAAGCAGAAATATTTATTGGAAGTTTATCTGCAATTTTAAAATATTGTAATAAATTGTGTTTAATTCCTATTCCTTTTAAAGTCATATCAATTCCTTTTCTATGATATTCTGGGCTATATCTTACAATAATCTCAGAATCTAGAGGTAAACCAAAACCTAACTGTAAAACTGGTGCAGGAACTCCACCCAGCGGAACTTTGTCTTTAATTCCTCTTGGTGACATTATTTTACTTTGAATTTCTGGATATATTCCTTCTGCAGGAATATTAATTGTCAGTTCTTCTTGTCTATTTTCACCAATTATTGTTGGAAGATCACTAGCATTCGAAGTTATATATTTTAGATTCGAAATTGAGAAAGTCTGATCATTTTTAGGAACAAATGACATGTTAAGCCGAAGACTAACATCGATTCCAAATTTTTTGTGAACTTTTGCCGTGTGAAACCAACCGGAATTTGAACTATATATTGAGCCCTTCATAAGAGGAGACATATATCCTTCAAAAATTTTTTTTGCATCACTTTCTGCAGCCAATAAAATTGATTCAAATCCAGATTGAGAAAATGTTAATAACGGAAATAAAAGTAAAATATACTTGAGTTTCAATTCTGCTGAGTTTAAACTAATTAATTAACCCAATTTAATGATTTAGAATTTTAAAATTTAATTATTTTTTTCCTTTTCCTTTACTCTTAGAGGAGTTTAGGCCAGTTAGATCATATTTAATACGAAAAACTGTATATCTTGGTTGTACAATGTAAGCCCTTGTTTGACTATATAATTGGTTAAAACTATCCCTGTTTATTGAAGTGTCATTAAACAAATTAGTAACACCTATTCCGAACTCCCACTTTGAGCCTTCTTTGTTATATGATAAATCAGCTTCAGCGAAACGGTATTCATTTAAAGTGGTGTCTTCATTTCTGTAATAGTTGTAAGAATACTCAGCAGTAAAAACAAAACCTTTGCCAAAATATGCATCTATCTCAACAAATGGTGAATCAGTATAAAAATAGCTTTTACTATCGCCAATGTCATACATCCTTTTGTTATAGCTATATCCTAACTCTATATTAGGCATATCTCTAAAATTAGTAGATAATGATCCTCTGTAGCTTTGAGTAAAATTAACAGACTCAAGAGGGTTATCATTAACTATATTATTAAATTGACTGTAATTGAAATTCATCCTAAAGCCAGCTCTGAAATTTTTAAACCTTTTATCAATTCTTCCAGATGCAGAATAATTATCTCTTGGGAAAGTAGAATTTTCAGCAGATCTTACAGCATTAATTCCAGAAATTAAGGTTTTATTTTGAATGGAATTTTTTGTTTTACTATATCTTAAATTGGCAAAAATATTAGTGAAATTAAAAATATTAATACTTTGATAATTCAATCCGTAATTATGAACTTCTGAGGCCTCTAAGTAAGGGTTTCCTCTAAAAAAACTATTATAATTATTGAAGACATAACCCCTAGCTAAATTATTTACGTCTGTAAACCGTGTGGTTAATCCATAATTAAACCTTAATGATTCAGAGTCTTTAAATTTAATAAAAACTCTCATATTGGGTCTAATATTAGAAAAGCTTTTGGAATCTAGAACCCCAAGTTGATATGTTTCGTTTTTATAGGTATGAATTGTAAAGCCCGGATCAATTGTAAAAATTCCAGATATAAACCTATATCGAAATGAAAAATAAGCATCACTAAAATTGAAGTCCACATCATTATTTGACAAACGATCTTCATTAAAACTATTTTGTGTTCCGTTATCTAATATTTGAAGAATAGAAGAATTAAATTTTTGATTAACATCTGTAATTCCAAAAGTAAAATTTAAGTTAGATTTTGGATTTAATATGTAATAGTAATCCAATTTGGCTTCGATTTTATTGGTTTCCGTCTCACGCTTTTGATTAATATTAAAATTAGATTGATTTCTATCTAACGGAATTACATTTCTAAATGGTTGTATTTCTTTTATTACCTGGTAAAATGGATCTTCATTTTGTGATAATTGTTGAGCTTCAAAAGAAAAAATATGATCTTTATTTAAAGTATAGTAAGCTTTAATTTCTTGATTCAAAGAACTAGGTTTATCACTTCTTAATTCATTTATATTTTCATTTGTACTAGACCCCTGTCTTCCAACATTTGAAATTAAATTAGTATTCTCAACGCTTTCAGCTGATTTAATTAATAAATTGTATTCTAATTGAAATTTTTCATTTGGGTTATATTCAGAAGAAAATTTATATAATTGTTGTTGATTATTTTGAGAGACATCTTCAGAAGTTTCTTGCTCTGAATCAGTAGCTGTATAAGTTCTAGAAATATTTTCTTTAATAATATTTTCTGTCTCAGCAAAAATTGCAAACCCACTTATCTCTAACTTCTCATTTATATTATTACTAAAATTAAATGCCCCAAGTTTTGCGTCAATATATTTTGCTCTGTTATTTTGTAAATTTCCTAATCCTGCTCCATCAGATGAAATATTTATTGAAGTTCCGGTTTGTTGGTTCAGATTATTAAATCCACCACTAAATCTATAAAAATCTCTTCTTGATAATGCTGGTTCACCTATATTATTTGTATTACCAAGAAAGCTTAAACTTAAATCCTTTTCATAATAAAAAATCTTAGGGGCAGCTAAATGAGTATCTTCATTTCCTTTACCACCAAGTATTTCCCCAAACCAAAACTTATCCTTTCCACTTTTTAGACTTATATTGATTGCAATATTATCCTCGTTATTAGTTACACTCCTAAGTTGGTTTACTTCGGTAAAATTTCTTAAAACTTCAACCTTATTAACAGCATTAGCTGGTAAATTTTGAGTAGCAAGCTTAGAATCACCATCAAAAAAATCTTTTCCTTCAACAGTTATCTTTGTTACTTCTTTACCTTCAACTTCAATAGTTCCATCATCGGTTACCTCAATTCCAGGTAAATTTTTTAAAACATCTTCCAATTTTTTTTCTGACCCAGTATTAAAAGAGTCTGCATTGTAAACTATTGTATCGCCTTTGATTGTAACAGGCATTTCATATACTATTTCAACTTCATCTAAAGCTTCAGCCTGAGGTTCTAAAATAAAATTCTTTTCATAATCTTCATTAATATTTAAATCTAACTCAATTTGTTGAAATCCAATAAATGAAATTTTTATTTGGTAATCTGTATTTTTTTTCAAAGAAAGTCTAAAAAAACCTGAATCGTTGGAAATACCAAAACCATCTAAAATTTGACTTTCTTTTTCGACTGCAATTACATTAGCTCCCATGATTGTATTTCCAGAAGAGTCAGTTATTATTCCTTCAAACCTGCTCTGAGAATAAACAATAGTAGAAATCAATAAAATGAAAGTTATTAAAATTTTCTGCATATTTTTTAAGTTAATAGATCAAAAATTTTTATCTTCTTAATTGTTGAGATCTTCCCTGACCTCTTCTTCCTCTCCATTGACTTCTCATTTCCTCTGCCTTAGCAGTAGCTATTTCTTCATATTCAATACTACTAACAACTTTTCCTTTTGATGGTACTTTAATTTTTAATTTATCTTTAGGATTTAAAACTACTTTAGTACATAACATAATTACTCTATCAGCATTAATTTCAAGAATAAGTCCTGGTAATCCTCCAAACATTGATGGTCCAGTAGAAACAGGTATTTCGGGTGTGAACCAGGCAGTCATTACCACATCTCTCATAATCTTATCGTCAGAATTATCAGAATTTTCTTGTGAATTGGATCTATTTCTTCCAAAACTCATCACTCTTTCTTCAACTTGTTTAGTAGATGTAGCTTTGTATGCATTGTAAATACCAATTTTTTTCGTTTCGCCAGTCATTACCCACTTAATTTCTGGGATAGTATCTTTAACGAGAAAAATCTTTCCATAAAGCTCTTTCTTATTTGTATACGTGTTTGACTGAATATCTCTGTGTATATTACCCTCTGCTGGTCCAGTTACAAACTGCATCCAATTAAAGCCTCCACTTTGGGCATTAGGATCCAATCTTTCTTCCTCTCTAAAAAATGAAGATTTGCTGTCAAACTCTAAAGTATAATTCTTCTCAGTTGCAGTTTTCATTCTTCCTTTTATATATGCTTGTCTATCAGGTGATACATTTTTTAAAAAGTCCATATTAACATTCATTTTGGACATGTAATAGGCTTTACCTTGAAACTCTTGCGAGAATCCAGTATAACAAATAAATATTGATAGAATTAATAAAATTTTCCTCATGGTTATTAATTTTAAGTTTTGGCAATGGTAATGATTTATTATTAAATAGACAATTAGATTGTGATAAAGTTTAAATAACATTCTTTTTTTCAAATTTAAATTTTAAATTTGAGGTTGTCATATTATTTAAACGTTAAATGCATATAGCTATTGCTGGAAATATTGGAGCTGGAAAGACATCTTTGACAAAATTACTTTCAAAGCATTATAAATTTGAAGGTCATTACGAAGATGTTTTGAAGAATCCTTACTTAGATGATTTTTATGATCAAATGGAGAGATGGTCATTCAACTTGCAAATTTATTTTTTAAACAGTAGGTTTCGTCAAATTTTGGATTTTAAAAAAAATGGGAAAAAAATTATTCAGGATAGGACCATATATGAGGATGCATATATTTTTGCTCCTAATCTTTTAGCAATGGGACTTATGACTAACAGAGATTTCCAAAATTACAAATCACTATTTAATCTTATGGAATCTTTTGTACAAAGTCCTGATCTTTTAGTTTATTTAAGAAGTGGTATTCCAAATTTAGTCGATCAAATTCATAAAAGGGGAAGAGATTATGAAAATTCCATAAGCATAGACTATTTGAGTAGGTTAAACGAAAGATATGAAGCATGGATAGAAACCTATGATAAAGGGAAGCTTTTAATAATTGACGTTGACGGATTGGATTTTGTAAAAAACAAATCACATCTAGAATTTATTATTGAAAAGATCAACAAAGAATTATCTTGATTTGTTTTTAATTAAAGCTTTTAATTAATACTTAATCGCTTATTTTAATATCCAAAGATCCATATGCCTCTGCAATTTCAGGTTCCCCAGATATTTCTGCAGCCTTTAATAAAAGTTCGGCCCTTGAACCGTAGCATTTTTCAGCTTTTTCAGTAACAACACCGTTGATTTCAGATTTGGTTACAATTGTTAATGAACTATCATTAGGATTGTCATCATTAACAGTCAAAATGACATTTTTTTCAATGCTCTTATTCAAATCAGCAACTCCTACTTCCCCACTATGATTTCCCAAAATAGGAGCAATAACTAAACCGATTAAACATGTAAGTTTAATAAGAATATTCATTGATGGTCCAGATGTATCTTTAAAGGGGTCTCCTACAGTGTCTCCGGTTACTGCCGCTTTGTGAGCATCAGAACCTTTATAAGTCATTTCACCATTAATTTCCACTCCAGCCTCGAACGATTTTTTTGCATTATCCCATGCTCCTCCAGCATTATTTTGAAAAATAGCCCATAAAACACCACTTACAGTAACACCAGCCATATATCCGCCGAGCATTTCAGCAATAGCTAAATTTTCCATTCCAAACATCATTGGAACAAATGCTATCAAAAGGGGAAATCCAATAGCTAAAAAACCGGGTAACATCATTTCTCTAAGTGATGCTTGTGTAGAAATGGCGACACATTTATCGTACTCAGGTTTTCCAGTTCCTTCCATAATTCCAGGAATTGTTTTGAACTGCCTTCTCACTTCCTGTACCATTTCCATAGCAGCTTTTCCAACAGCATTCATAGCTAAGGCTGAAAAAACAACTGGAACCATGCCACCAACAAAAAGCATTGCAAGAACAGGTGCTTTGAAAATATTGATTCCATCAATTCCTGTAAATGTTACATATGCAGCAAAAAGAGCCAATGAAGTTAGTGCAGCAGACGCTATAGCAAAACCTTTACCAGTTGCAGCAGTAGTATTACCAACAGAATCCAAAATATCTGTTCTTTCTCTGACTATAGGATCTTGTTCACTCATCTCAGCAATTCCACCAGCATTATCTGAAATCGGACCAAAAGCATCAATTGCAAGTTGCATTGCAGTTGTAGCCATCATGGCACTAGCAGATAAAGCTACTCCATAAAAACCTGCAAAAAAATATGCTAACCAAATCGCGCTAGCAAATAAAAGTACAGATGGAAAAGTTGATATCATTCCAGTAGCTAAACCAGCAATTATATTTGTACCTGCCCCGGTGCTTGATTGTTGTACAATCTTTAATGTGGGTGTTTTTCCTAAACCTGTGTAATACTCCGTTACAGATGAAATTACTGCACCAACTACTAGCCCAACTAATGAGGCATAAAAAACACTCATAGATGAGACTTCTTTTAATCCTTCACCGAAGAATTCCATTTTCATTGATTCTGGAAGCATCCATTGACATAATAAAAGACATGAAACTGCAACTAAAAAAATTGAAGTCCAATTTCCAATATTTAGAGCACCCATAACTTCATTTTCCTTATCATCATTACTCTTTATTTTGACAAACATAGTTCCTATAATAGAAATAATGATACCAGCTCCAGCAATAAAAACAGGCAGTAATATTGGACCAATACCTCCAAATGCATCTTCAATGCTTCCACCCATATCAATGATAACATAGTTTCCCAATACCATTGATGCTAAAACAGTTGCTACATAGGATCCAAATAAATCTGCTCCCATACCAGCAACATCTCCAACATTATCACCAACATTATCAGCTATCGTTGCTGGATTTCTTGGATCATCCTCAGGGATTCCAGCTTCTACCTTTCCTACAAGGTCAGCACCAACGTCAGCAGCCTTGGTGTAAATACCTCCACCAACTCTGGCAAATAAAGCGATTGATTCAGCACCTAATGAAAAACCAGCTAATGTTTCTAAAACAATAATCATATCTTCAGCAGTAGTCCAACTTCCATCCATAAATACTTTATAAAAAATTATGAAAAAAGCAGTTAGTCCAAGAACGGCTAATCCTGCAACACCAAGCCCCATAACTGTTCCTCCACCAAAAGATATTTTTAATGCGTTTGGCAAACTTGATCTAGCTGCTTGGGTAGTTCTGACATTAGTTTTAGTTGCTATTTTCATTCCCATATTTCCAGCCCATGCAGAAAAAAGTGCACCAAATATAAAAGCAACAACAATCAAAATATGAGTAGTTGGAACAACAAATGAAACAACTGCAAGTGCTAAACTAACTACTAATACAAAAATTGACAGCAACTTATATTCAGCATTTAGAAAAGCTAAAGCACCTTCATATATGTGATCTGAAATTTCTTTCATTTTACCATCACCAGCATCTTGTTTCATAACCCACGATTTTTTGTAAGTCATGTAAGCAAGTCCTAAAAGAGATAAAACTATTGGTAAAAATATAATTGTTGATTCCATAATGTTTTTTATTTAAGGACGCAAAAATAGGCAAATAGGTTTAAATAAAAAATCTGAGTAAATTAAGATTTGTATAATACTTTTTTTGCAGATTTAATTACGTCATTATAGTTAGGTATCCAATCTGCCAACAGAACAGGGGAATATGGAGCTGGAGTATCTGCAGTATTTATTTTTTCAATTGGAGCATCCAAATAATCAAATATTCTATTTTGAACTTGGTATGAAATTTCACTTGAAATATTTCCAAATGGCCAAGATTCTTCCAGAATCACAAGCCTGTTAGTTTTTTTTACAGACTCTAAAATTGGATTCATATCAAGCGGTCTTATTGTTCTTAAATCAATTAACTCAGCTTGAATATCTTGCTTTTTTAATTCTTCAACAGCTTTTACTGCTTCTTTAAAAATCTTTCCAAAAGACACAATTGTAACGTCCTTACCAATCATTTTGACTTCAGATTTTCCTAAAGGAATAATATATTCTTCCTCAGGCACCTCGCCTTTATCACCATACATTTGTTCAGACTCCATAAAAATTACAGGATCATTATCTCTTATTGCAGATTTTAATAATCCTTTTGCGTCATATGGGTTTGATGGGACAACAACCTTTAGCCCTGGACAATTAGCATACCAGCTTTCAAAAGCTTGTGAATGGGTTGCAGCTAATTGACCAGCAGATCCTGTAGGACCTCTAAAAACAATAGGACAAGGAAATTGACCTCCAGACATTTGTCTAATTTTTGCTGCATTGTTTATAATTTGATCGATTCCAACCAATGCAAAATTGAATGTCATAAATTCAATGATTGGTCTGTTTCCAGTCATTGTAGAACCAACACCTATTCCTGCGAAACCAAGCTCCGAAATTGGAGTATCAATAACTCTTTTATTTCCAAATTCGTCCAACATACCTTTAGAAGCTTTGTAAGCTCCATTATACTCCGCTACCTCTTCGCCCATTAAATAAATTGATTCATCTTTTCTCATTTCTTCGGACATTGCCTCACAAATAGCCTCCCTAAACTGGATGATTCTCATAAACTAAACTTTAAATGTTTTTCAAAAATATCAAATAATTTAAACATAAAATTATTTTTTTTAGTTAAAAAAAGCTATGCATGCATAGTATTTTCTGATTATTTTTTATATTTGTGATAGAATTTTTTATTCTTGTTTTTATGAAAGTTTTAGTTTGTATAAGTCATGTTCCTGACACCACGTCCAAAATTAATTTTTCTGATAATAACCAGGCTTTTGATAGTCAAGGAGTTCAATATGTTATTAATCCAAACGATGAGTTTGGTTTGACTAGGGCTATGTGGCTAAAAGAAAAGCAAAATGCAACTGTTGATGTAATTAACGTTGGAACATCATTGACTGAACCAACTTTAAGAAAAGCATTGGCAATCGGTGCTGACAAAGCCATTAGGATAGATTGTGAACCATCGGATGGTTTTTTAGTTGCTAAGGAAATTTCGCATTATGTCTCTTCTAATCCATATGACCTTATAATTGCTGGAAGAGAATCAATCGATTACAATGGTGCAATGGTTCCAGGTTTCATTTCAGGTTTATTAAACATTAATTATATAACAAATTGTGTAGGTCTTGAAATTAAAGAAAACACAGCAACTGTTGAAAGAGAAATTGATGGTGGAAAGGAAATTTTAGAATGTGAACTTCCCTTAATCATCGGAGGACAAAAAGGACTTGTTGAAGAAAGTGACCTTAGAATCCCAAACATGCGAGGAATTATGCAAGCAAGACAAAAGCCTCTTGATATTATTACTCCCAGTTCGAATGAGTCCAAAACTAATTCTGTAAAATATTATAAACCTGAACCAAGACAAGAAGTTAAACTTGTTGATCCACAAAATCTTGATCAATTAATTGATCTATTACATAACGAAGCTAAAGTTTTATAAATCATGTCTATACTAGCATACATTGAATCTCAAGACGGAAAAATCAAAAAAAATTCTTTTGAAATTGTTTCATATGGATCTGAGTTATCCAAAAAATTAAATTGTGATTTTTCTGTTCTTACTTTTAACGTTGATGATATTTCTGATCTTAATAATTATGGTGCAACAAAAATTATAAATGTTTCCAATAGAAAACTAGAAAATTTCAATTCAAAAGTTTACAGCAATGTTATTGCTCAGGTAGCTAAAAATATTAAGACAACTTGCGTAATTGTTAGTAGTAGCGTAAACTCTAAATACATGTCTCCACTACTTGCTGTTGAATTAGATGCTGGATACTTAAGTAATGTTGTTGACCTTCCAGTCAATTTAAATCCTTTTACTGTTAAAAGAACTTGTTTTACAAATAAAGCTTTTTGTGAAACTGCTATTAACTCTGAAATAAAATTGATTGGATTATCTAATAATTCTTTTGGATCATTGGAGAATCAAACCAATTCAACTACTGAAACAATGGAAGTTGAAATTTTAGATGAAAAAATAAAAATTAAGTCTACAGAAAAAGTATCTGGAAAAATATCGATTGCTGATGCTGATGTAGTTGTTTCTGGAGGAAGAGGTTTAAAAGGTCCTGAAAATTGGAATTTAGTGGAAGATTTAGCGGATACTCTGGGTGCAGCAACTTCTTGCTCTAAACCTGTTTCAGATATGGGTTGGAGACCTCACAGCGAACACGTTGGACAAACTGGAAAACCTGTAGCTACTAATCTTTATATTGCCATTGGTATTTCTGGTGCAATTCAGCATCTTGCTGGCATCAATTCATCAAAAGTCAAGGTTGTTATAAATAATGACCCAGATGCACCTTTTTTTAAAGCTGCAGATTATGGAATTGTTGGAGATGCATTTGACGTTGTTCCACGATTAAATGAAAAATTGAAAGCTTTCAAAGCTCAAAACTCCTAATTAATTTACTATTTTAGACTTTAAATGAGTTTAATTAGACTTACCATTAATCGTATTTCTTATAGTAAAACCCATAATGGTGCTTATGCTCTTCTATTAAATGAAAAAAATGGTGATCGAAAGCTTCCAATAGTAATAGGTGGTTTTGAAGCCCAATCTATTGCTGTTGCGTTGGAAAGTGAAATTCGTCCACCTCGCCCATTAACTCACGATTTATTTAAAAATTTTTCTGATTGCTTTGAAATAAAAATAAAACAAGTTATTATTCATAAAATTGTTGATGGAGTATTTTTTTCTAGCTTGATTTGTGTTAGAGATAAAATTGAAGAAATTATTGATTCTAGAACATCAGATGCTATAGCACTTGCAATTAGGTTTGATTCACCAATTTTTACTTATGAAAGTGTTTTAGAAAAAGCTGGTATAATACTTAAGCCTGAGGAAATCGAAAAAACAAAAGAAAAAATAGCTAAAGAAAATAAGGATCCAAAAAAAATTGATTATGCAAAACTTTCTGTGTATCAGTTAGGAAAGGCAATCTCTATTGCTGTCAAAAATGAGGATTATGAATTAGCCGCATACTTGAGAGATGAAATAAATAAAAGAAAATAAGAATTATGATTTCATTAAAATCTTTAATTCTAAATAAATTCATTTTTCTTAATTCTTTAATCAATGAAGAAATAGTTCTGAGTCAGGGATTTTCGTTTGAAAGCTTATCCAAGGGAATTATTGGAATCATTATATTGATTTTAATAACCTATTTAATTAGTAAGAATCGTAAAGCAATAAATTGGAAAGCCGTTTCAATTGGTTTATTTATTCAAGTTTTACTGGCAATTAGTGTTTTGAAAATTCCCTTTGTTCAGTCGATATTTGAATCTGCCGGAAAGATATTTGTGAAAATCTTAGATTTTACCATGGAGGGAACTAAGTTTTTGTTTGGAGATTTAGTTAGTGCTGAAAATTTTGGAAATGTTTTTATTTTTTCAATTTTACCTACAGTGATATTCTTTGCTGCTTTAACTTCTGTTTTATTCTACTTTGGAATAATTCAGAAAATTGTAAAAGTAATGGCTTTTTTATTATCTAAAGCCCTGGGTGTTTCAGGACCAGAAAGTTTAAGTGTCGCAGGAAATATATTTCTAGGTCAGACTGAATCTCCACTCATGATAAAGGCTTATTTAGAAAAAATGTCAAAATCCGAAATTCTTTTAGTAATGGTCGGAGGAATGGCTACTGTTGCTGGTGGAGTACTGGCTGCCTACATAGGATTTTTAGGTGGAACTGATCCTGAAATGAAAATTTTCTATGCAAAACATCTTTTAACTGCATCGGTTATGGCTGCGCCTGGTGCAATTGTAATTTCAAAGATTTTAATTCCAGAAACTGAAAAAATAAATTCAAACCTTGATATTTCAAAAAACAAGATTGGATCAAACTTTTTAGATGCAGTTTCTAAAGGAACAACTGAGGGTTTAAAATTAGCAGCAAATATTGCTGCTATGCTACTTGTATTTTTAGCTTTTATAGCTATGGTAAATTATCTTCTAAATGGTTTTGGAGAAATTTCTAACCTAAACAGTCTAATAAATTCCAAGACTCTTTACGAAAAACTTTCTCTAGAATTCATCTTGGGCTATCTATTTTCACCACTTATGTGGCTAATTGGCGTTGCGAAAGAAGATATAACAATGATGGGGCAACTGTTGGGTATTAAGTTAGCAGCAAGTGAATTTATTGGTTACATACAACTTGCCAGTTTGAAAGATGTAACCAGCGTAATTCATCTTAATTATGAAAAATCAATAATCATGGCCACTTACATGCTATGTGGCTTTGCAAATTTTGCTTCAATAGGAATTCAAATTGGAGGAATTGGTGCTTTAGAACCCAAGCAAAGAGAAAATTTATCAAAATTTGGTTTTTTAGCTGTAGTTGGAGGAACCTTAGCTTCATTATTATCTGCAACAATTGCCGGCATGATTATTGGATAATTTTTTCTTTTTTTATAAAATTAAGATTCAATATTAGTATTTTTATAAAACACAACTTAACAATGAAACAGTATTTGGATTTAGTCAGACATGTTATGAGTTCAGGTAATGAAAAATCTGATCGAACAGGAACTGGCACAAAAAGTGTTTTTGGATATCAAATGCGATTCGATCTTAAAGATGGATTTCCAATGGTTACTACTAAAAAGCTACACTTAAGATCTATTGTTTACGAACTTTTGTGGTTTCTAAGGGGCGATACAAATATTAAATATTTAAATGATAATGGGGTGAAAATATGGGATGATTGGGCAGATTCTAATGGAGATTTGGGTCCAGTATATGGTCAACAATGGAGAAACTGGAATGATAATGGAATTGATCAAATAAAAAATGTGATTGAAGATTTGAAAACAAATCCAGATAGCAGAAGAATGTTAATCTCAGCTTGGAATCCAGGCGTACTTCCAAATACCAAAATTAGTTTTGAAGAAAATGTCAAAAATGGAAAAGCAGCCTTACCACCATGCCATGCATTTTTTCAATTTTATGTCCATGATAATACACTTTCATGTCAATTATATCAAAGAAGTGCAGATATTTTTTTAGGAGTACCGTTTAACATTGCCTCATATGCACTATTAACAGAAATGATTGCTCATGTTTGTGATATGAAATCGGGTGATTTTGTGCACACTTTCGGAGATGCTCACATCTATAAAAACCATTTTGAACAAATTGAATTACAACTATCGAGAAAAACTAGAAAATTACCAACGCTAAAAATTAAAAGAAAAGTTTCAAATATTCAAGATTTTAAATTTGAAGATTTTGAAATATTGAACTATGATCCTCACCCACACATTAAAGGAAAAGTATCCGTATGATATTATGAACAAATTTGTATCTTTACATAAGGTTTGATTATGAAAAAACAATTTATAAATAGAAAATTCTTATTGCTTTCTATAATTGCTTTAGTTTTAATGCTAAACTTTGGGAATTTCAATACGATTTTAAAAAAAACTTATCATACCCATAATTTAAAAAATAATTCTTTAAGTAACTTTTCAGATCTATCTAAAAAAGAAAGAGTTGAGATGGGGCTTCCACCCAATAAGTACTTTGATCAGTTGTGGAAACTTTCTATGGATCCAATTCAAGGTAGACCACTTTTTGAAGAGTTAGCTAAAGTTCAAGAAGAGTTAAACAATAGTAGAAATTTTAGGATTAATGCTGCGCCAGGTGAAAATGCATCATCAAAATGGATTGAAAGAGGTCCAACAAATGTAGGAGGAAGAACAAAAGGAATGATGTTTGACCCAAATGACAATACTGATGAAACAGTTTTTTCTGGAGGAGTTTCTGGTGGTTTATTTAAGAACACTAATATCTCAAATCCAAACTCTCTTTGGACAAAAATTAATGATATTCCAGAGAATGTTCCTATTACAAGTATTGTTTATGATCCAAATAATAAAAACATTTTTTATGTAGGAACAGGTGAATCTTATGCTATGCGTACAGCTGGTAATGGTCTTTGGAAATCAACTGACGCAGGAGCTACTTGGAATAAAATTTATGGAGGCAGAAACAACGATGAAGGCACTTCTGGTATTATCTATATTAATGATGTGGTTGTTAGAAACAACAATGGTAATTCTGAACTTATTATGGCTGTTGGTTTTGGATATGATTCAGTTGATTGGTTAGGTGTAAATAACCATGGAGTATATAAATCAACTAATGGAGGTACTGATTTTACAAGGATTGAAGCTAAAAACTCAGTTGGTTCTAATTACGATATAATGGATCTAGAAATAGCTTCCGACAATAAATTATGGGCTTCCAGCACATACAGAGGTCGAGGAACTGGAGGTACAATTTTAGTTGCTGACAATAACTTAACATCTTTTCAAGTCAAGCATCAAATTAATAACGGAAAGCGAACTGAAATTGAAACTGCTTCTAATGGAAACATTTTCGTTTTGGCTCAAGTAAGCGGGTCAAATCCTGTAACCATTTTAAAATCCACTGATGAATTTGCAACGACGCCTACAACTTTGAAGCTTCCCAATGATGCTGATGGTGGAATTGCAGAAAATGATTTTACTCGTGGACAAAGTTTTTATGATTTAATGATTGAATGTGATCCAAGTAATCCTGATCACGTTTTTGTCGGGGGAATAGATCTATTTAAATCTGATAGTGGCGGTGTTGATTCTGACCCTAATGTAAATCCATGGCAACAATTTTCTCACTGGTATGCAGGCTTTAGCTTTCAGTATGTACATGCTGATCAACATGCATTAATTTTTGCTCCTAATGATTCCTCAAAAAAATTGTTTGGAAATGATGGTGGTATTTATTTTAGTAAAACCGAATCTGATAATTCTGAAACTGCCTCAACTAGAAATACCAACCTAATAACAAGTCAAATTTATACTTTAGGTGTTGCACCATCTCAAATGTTTAAAGATGTTGAGAAAACTGTTGTAGGAAGAGATAGAAGTACTAATGGTGGCTTGGCAATAACTTTCAGTGGAATGACTGATGCTATTATTACTGGATTACAGGACAATGGAAGTCAATTTTTAGCTAATGATTCTGACGGAACTAGTAAATCAACGGAATCTACAGGTGGTGATGGAGCTGCATCTATGTTTTCTCAAGATCCAAACAACAAGTTTTTTATTACAAATTACGTTTACAATAGAGCAATTACTGTTTGGGATTTTAGCGAAACAAGACAAACTTATCCTTATGGAAATAAAGATATTTACGATGATTCAAGCGATACAAACGGAGATTTTATAAACGTAAATGCACTTGACTCATGGGAAGGGTATTTATACGCAAACTTCACTACTGAAAAAGGAAGTGGAACACCACAATTGGCACTTTTTCACGACTGGTTTGAATTTGGGAGTAATTTTAATCCAACGAAAGTTATAATAACTGATGCATTATTAGACGCAAATATTTCAGCATTAACAACTTCTCCATTTGACCAAAATAAAGATTCACAATCAGTTTTGATGGTTGGACTTGAAAATGGTAAGGTATTAAAAATGGAAGGCAATCCATCATCTCAAACTTGGACTGATATATCCTCAAATTCTTTCACAGGAAGTGTTTCTGACATAGAGTTTGGTAAAACAGCTAATGATATTTTTGTAACATTTCACAATTATGGCGTAACAAATATTTTTTATTCCTCAGATGGAGGTTCTACATGGAATGCAAAGGAGGGTGATCTTCCAAATATTCCGGTCAGATGTATACTTCAAAATCCAATAGTAGAAAATGAAGTTATAATTGGTACAGATTTAGGTGTTTGGTATACT
>JBJKVZ010000035.1:0-73963 GCA_045562345.1 Flavobacteriaceae bacterium | reverse complement strand
AAAAAAAATAAAAAAGGCTTTCCTGTTTTTAGTCTTATTTTAGGTAGTTTACTCACCTCTTTTGTAATGAGCATGAATTTTTCTGAAGGTTTAGTAAGTAGATTTGAATTTTTGATTCTTCTCACTACTTTATCTACATTAGTGCCATACCTATTTGTTAGCATTGCCTACCTTATTCATTTTTTGAAAAAAAGATTTTCAATTAATATTTTTTTTAAAAAACAAATAATTGCTTTTATAGGTATTTCATATTCATGTTGGGCTATATTTGGCTCAGGAAAAGAAACGATATTTTACGGAACAATTTTGTTATTAATTGGTGTGCCAATTTACTTAATTATGAAAAAAAAACCCCTGAACTAAAGAGGGGTTTTTTAATTATTTTATAAGTTTCAAATTTATTTAGGATCTTGGTAATTATAATATCCCTCAACAGGTATCATCAAGTGAGCGTATTCTGTTCCAGCAAACATTACATATGGAGCACCTGAATTAAAATCAGTTGTTTGACCATCAAGTGTACTAGTATCAGCAGGGAATAACATTAAGTGAGCACCTGATTCAATCCACTCTCCATCAGCTTTTGCTTTTGCTATTCCTTCTTCGTCTGTAACCAAGTACATTCTATTATCTTCACCCATATCACCATGTAACATCCAAGCCCAACCATCAACATCATTTTTTGGAACAGTTCCAGTCATAAAGCCTTGTGCCCAAGCAAATGCAGCTGCATCTCCTACCATTGGCATTGCCTCATGTGGATCTTTCCAACCATTTTCAGGGTCAGAAGGTCCTCCATTTGGATTAGCAGCCATCGCTGTCCAACCATTTGTGCCCTCTCTAAGTACAGTTCCGTCTACATCAACCACAGTACAATTTGCAGCAATGAAAGATGGTGCAGCAGTACTGTAAGCCCAAATTTTCCATTCATTGGAGGTATGAGGTCCATCAGGTTCGCCCATAGCCTGTGATTTAGCTTCCATTTCAGGTGCTGGAGGCGCAGGGGTTGTATTACAACCAATTAAAAGAATTGCAATTAAAAATGTAATTATATTTTTCATAGTTTTTTTTTTAAAATTAAATAAATTAGTTTGAAGTGATCACCATTTCTGGATCATATTTACAGCATAGAGGTAAATTCTCATAGCTTTCAGGGATATGTTCAACTAATTCAGTGTCATAACCAGATTTTGCAATAGCTTCATGAATTGTAATCAAATCAATAGTTTGAGAATCATAAACTAAATCAACCATTTTAGTGTTTTTGTTCCAATTTACTTTAATTACACCGTTTAAAGAATTTGCTGCTGTTTCAATAGTTTTTTTACACATGCCACAATTTCCCTTAACTCCAAAAGTAGCTTCAGTCCCCATTAATTGAACTATTTCTTCTGGATCAGGAGAATTATTATTAGTAGAATTATTCTTCATCAAAAAGATTGTAATAAGTGGAATCATAATGATTAAGACAATAATGATATATTTACTTTTCATGAATTAGAAATTTAATGAATTGATGAGTCTCTGTAATAGCAGCACTCCGGCAAGTTTTTATAAATATTTAATGGTGCTGTAAATTTTTCTGTATCATGACCAAAATAAGCAATTTGTTTTTGAATACTATCTAAAATATTTTTTCTTGGATTATAGATAATAGATAATTTATTAGAGTATTTATCCCATTTAGCAAATTTTACCCCTTTAATTTTGAGTGACTGTTTTTCAATTCTAAATTTACACATATCACAAACTCCACTAACCTGAAAAGTAGACTTTTTTGAGTTAGTGTTTGATATATTTTGTTGCCCAAAAGAAAATAAAGAAAATAAAATCAGAATTAGACTCAATTTTTTCATATGATAAATTTACAACTTTAATCTTAGACCAAGATAATACATATAACCTTGAATTGGAGCAAAAATAAGTGTACTATCAAAATTTGTTCCAAAAGGATTACTATTATCCAATATTGGACTTTTTTGAGTGTAGTTATTTAAATTTTCTCCACCTAAATAAATCTCAAATTTATTAGAAAAAATCCTTGTTACTTGTGCATTAATCAAAAAATATGAAGGTGAATATTCATTGTAAATTTTTTGATCTGTATGAGCTGGAAGTCTTTGATTACCTATAGAATTGTATGTAAAATCAAACCTCCAAAATGGTTGATTAGAATCTTTTTTGGTTGAATAATCTAAATTTATAAAAAATCTATTTTTTGGTGTCAAGGGGTTTTGTTTCAAACCAGAATTGTACTGCTTTTTTACATTGAAATTCTTATATGCTGATTTTAATTTCATATTATTTGTTAATTGGTAATCTATTTCTAGTTGAAAAGATTTAGAATAGCTTTTTCCGTCCAAATTATAAAAATGTAACTCGCCTTGTTTTTCCCAATCAACAATAACCTGATTTTTAAAATCTGTAATGTAATAATCAAGTGTAATATCTCCATCTTTATTATTAAAAGAAAAGCCCTGTCTAAAACTAAAGCCATAATTCCATGCAATTTCGGGATCTAAACCATAAAATTTACCTAAGTTATTTTTATTAAAAATCTTTCTTCCAGTCGAAAAAATTTCTTGATTTTCTGAGTATATATTTGAAGATTTTCTTCCAGAACCAACAGAAAATCTTATTACTGATTTTTCCATTGGTTGATACCTAAAATGAAATCTAGGAGTTAAAAATGATCCAAGGTTATTATGCAGATCATATCTTAGACCAATAATCATACTTAACTTTTCAAGATCATCATAACTGTATTCAAAAAAAGCACCAAAAGATTTGTCAATTCTTTCAAATCTATTTTTTGTGGAATCTACCAATTCATCAAAGTCATCATAAGAATAATTAAAACCAGATTTAAATTTGTGCATAGTATTTCCAATAATTGAATTATAAATAAGATTTGAGTATAAGCTTTTATGTTCTATATTATAATTTCTTAATCCAAAAAATGAGTTTTGATCATGATTGGAGTATGCAAATTGAAATCCTAAAGATTGGTAGGGTATATTTGGATTTACATAACCAATTTTAAAGTTTGTATCAAACCTTTGGGTATTAATTTCACTTAACCACGGCATTCTTTTAACTAATAAACTTGTTGCATCTTCTCCTGTTTCTTTTTCGTCTTTTAATATTTTAAAGCTAAAAAAACCAACAAGCCCATTTTGTAAATCTGTGTATTGCCACCGGTTTAAAATATTAAACCCTTTGTATTTTGGATAATCTAAGAATCCGTCAAAATTATCATCATGAGTGGTGGAATTTTTATCTGCATGTAAAAAAACTGAGGAACTTAACTTTTCATTAATTTTTTCATTCATATGAAAATTGAGTTCAAATCTTCCCATATCTGATGTAAATAAGTTAAAAAAGAATGGTTCATCAAATATTGGTTTTTTTAATTCAATATTAATTTGACCTGAAATACTTTCAAAACCGTTTACTACACTTCCAACACCTTTAGTTATCTGCATACTTTCAACCCAAGGTCCAGGAACAAACGACAAACCAAATACTTGAGAAGCTCCCCTTACCATTGGAATATTTTCTTCAGTAATCATAAGGTATGGACTTTCCAAACCCAACATTTTTACTTCTTTAACACCCGTTATTGCATTTGAAAAGTTTACATCAATAGATGGATTGGTTTCAAAACTTTCCGAAACATTGCAACAAGCAGCTTTCAATAGTTCATCGCTAGAAACATTTACTATATTTTGCGTTTTAAAATATGATTTTTGAATAGTGTTTTTCCTCTTAGACACAATTACCTCATTTAATTGATCAGATTCTGGAATAAGTTTGTGGCTGTAAAATTTTGAACTATTTATTTCAATGGTATCTTTTTTAAAACCTAATATTTTAAAAACTAATTCATTTGTAGAATCTATTCTTGAAATTGAAAAATTCCCATTTTTGTCAGAAATTACCCCAGTATTTGAATTTTTCCAATAAATATTTACACCCTCTAAGAAAATAGTTTGATTATCGTTGTTTATATATGAAACGTTACCATTTATAATTTCTTGAGAAAAAGACTTGAAAAAAATAAAAAATATTATTAAGAAAAATTTAATTCTCATTTTCCAAAAAAGTTTTTGCCCTATTTAAAGAGTTTATCCTGATATCTTCCCAAAATAAATTGATATCAGCTTTGTGATAATCCTTGACAGTAGAAACCATAAGTTTTTTAAAAATTCCCATTTTAGGTAATTTCACATAGATCTTGGTATCCATATTTTCAATTTTCACCGATTTTGGATAAACTATTTTATTTAAATAGAGAAATCCTTTGTGATTATGATATTGTGAAGTTTTATTTTTATTCCAAGTAATTGGATTTATACACAAAGCATCCTTAATCCAATCTGAGCTAACAGTCAACACTGCATTTTTTGTTTTTCTTTCTGACATTAATCTAAATGTATTCCATGAAACAAAACCTCCTGTCTCATTTGGTTCTTGCATTAATTTAATATTTTCAAAATCTTCACTTGTAATTTTTGTTCCTATCAAATAAGCTGCAACTAATTTTTTTTGTAATGGTTTATTATCAAAAAAATCTTGTAAAATTCTTTTTGCATGTCCTGCACCTTGACTATGACCTGCGATTATAATAGGTTTTCCATTATTGAATTCTTTTAAAAATAACTCAAATGCTGCTTTAACATCTTCATAAGCCATTTCATATGCCTCCTTTCCTCCATTTTTCCAAAAGGATTCTCTAAAAACCCTTAAGTGTGCTTGTCTATAAAAAGGAGCATATAAGTTACCACTTGAATACCATGCAGAAGATTGATATTTAATAGTAGAATTAAGAACATAATTTCTTGTTTTTTGATTAAAAACATCAGCATTCCAAGATGTATCACTCTTGTCCGAATGCATGGTTGGGTATATGAAAAAAATATCAATTGGCAATTTATCTTCTTTTGTTTCAAATTCAGATAATATTTCTGTATTACTTTGTGGATGAACTGCCCATGCGTTAAGATTTTGATAGTTTGGAGGTTCAGAAATTTTAAAGGTGCTAAAAGATGAACTATTATATTCAATTGGCTTGTTAGATTCAGAAAGCAATCCACAAGAAGAAAGAAATACAAAACTTAATAAAACTAAAATCCTATTCATAACCTTTAAATGATCAACAAATTTAATGCCATTTATAATTTTTTGTAGAAAAAATTATAAATATTACTCCAGAGTTACAGATCTTATTGAGGGATTAAAAGGAGAATCAATTAAATCACCATTAGAATTTATTAACTCCAATTTAATAGAAATTTCACCTTTGGATAAACCCTCTATATAATATGGTGCCCACTCATCAATTATAAAATCTTTACCATCAATTTTTGCCCTAACTTTATTTCCATCAGGTGATATTTTAGTATTAACTAGATAAAAATCTAATAATATTCTTTTTGTGTCTTCCCCTTTGTATATTCCTTTTGGTCTGCTGTAAAATAGAAATTCATTAGATAAATCCATGTTTTGATTTTCACCAACTTGAGCCAATATAAACGCATTAGGGTTTTTCAAAGACTCGTGATATGATCTTGAGAGAAATGCTAATACAATGCTACCATCTTTAACTTCTTTAGAAAAATTTTGAGAATAATGGGCCGAATAAGGACCATTGTCAACAATAAAATGAATATGTTGACCTTTATCAGAATTTGCTAATCTATAATTAAATTCTCTGGGTGTTTGAACACCAAGGTCATAATTTTCAATGTCGAATGAAAAAGAAAACTGATTATCAATTTTAGCTGTGTCTACTTTTAATATTTTAGCATTTTCAAAACTTGGTGAACCCTCAATTTTACTGATTGTAATTTGTTTTGAATGATCACATGAAATTAGTAAGAATAATAAAAATAAATAGCTAAATTTTCTAATTATAACTGACATTTTACAATATTTAAATTCTCTACAAATTTAAAAAATATAATCACTAAGAATGACATATTACTGATAAATTAATTTTTTAAGATAATTCATTACAAAAAATCTACCATTCTCTTTCTTTATTATTTTTTTCCATTTGAGAAATCTGGTCTTGGGATAAAACTTTAAGAAAAGATGGGTGTTGTTCAATACCAAACTCTATTTTATTTACTATGCTTTCTATGGATTCATTATCATAATCAATTTGTAATGGTTTTTTTATTTCCATGCTTTGCAAAATATTTTTCTTCCTGATTCTGATTCCTTTTTTATCAAATGATCTCCTAAATCCGTCAATTACTATAGGAATTACTATTGGTTTATATTTTTTAATAATATGAGCCGTTCCCTTTCTTATCGGTTTGAATGGAGTGGTAGTTCCCTGAGGAAATGTTATTACCCATCCATCATTCAAAGCAGTTCCAATTTTACTTATATCGGTCATCTTAACTTTTCTATTAATATCAATTCCATGAGATCTCCAAGTTCTGTTTATAGATACTGAACCAACATAGGCAAGAATTCTAGGAAATATACCATCCTTCATAGTTTCTTTTGCTGCAATAAAGTAAAGATTAAGTTTTGGTTGCCATAAATAGCCTAAATTTTTAATTGAATCGTCTCTTCCTTTTAAACTTGCATTAAACACATGAAACATAGCACATACATCAGCAAAATAAGTTTGATGATTTGAAACAAAGAGTACATTTTGTTGGGGAAGAGATCTTATAATTTCTGAACCTTCAATTTTTAGCTTATTGAAACCTTTAAATCTTTGATGAGACAATAAACCTAATACCCTAATTAACCATTTTTTGATGAATAATATATGACCAAAAGGATTTCTTTTAAAGAATTTCAATTAATTAATTTTATGTAAAGTTATTAAGATTTAGTCATTTTATTGAATAATGTAATAAACTCAGAAATCATCATTGCTGTAGCACCCCAAACAACTTTTTTTTGAATCATGTAACTGGGAACCATAATTTTTTTTTCTTTAATAAAAACATTTGAATTTATAACTTCCATTTTTAAAACATCGTCTAATTTAGGAGTAATAATTTTTGAAACTTCACTATCACAAGGATTAAAGATTGGAAATTCTTTATATATACCTATGAATGGTTGAACGTTAAAATTACTTGGAGGTATGTATATTTTTGATATTGGACTTAATATTTGAATTTTTGATTTAATTAGACCTAATTCTTCAATAGTTTCACGAACTGCAGTAAATTTTAAATCATGATCTATTTTTTCTTTTTTACCACCAGGGAAACTGACTTGATTCGAATGAACCCCATTGTAGGTGTTTCTTAAAATAAGTATTATCCTAGTTTGATTTTTTTTATCTGGAAAAAATAAAATTAAAACTGCGGCATGTTTGGGATTTTTAGGTTTAACACCTTCATTGATTTGTTTTATCCTATTTGGTGGCGCTAAATTAATCATGGAATTTTTTCCTGGAAGGTCAAAATCATTTACTTTTAATATGATTTTTTTAAAACTTGAAAAATGCATTTTTTTAGAATATTTCTTTTTGTAGGTTTTGTAGGAATTTTGTCTTGTAAAGATAATGTACAAACTAAACCCATTAAAAATAATATTAAAAAAAAGGAGGTTAAAAACAAGATTAATAAAAAGAAGGGAGTTTTTCTTTTAAATGATAAAAATGCCATACCATTTTTTTTTGAATATCAACAAAAACATAAAGAAGATAAAGTCAGAATTATAACAGACTATGGTAACATTGATATTAAATTATTTAAAAACACACCATATATCATAGAGCAAATTTTATTTATCTAACAAAAAAAAAATTATTTTGATGGAGAATATTTTCATAGAGTTGTTAAAGATTTTATTATTCAAGGTGGCAATTCAGATAATATAAAAACATCCCGAAAAAGAAGAAAAATAGGAAGATATTTACTTCCACCAGATACTAAAAAAGGATATAAACACCATCGAGGAATCGTATCAATGCCAAGTAGTGAAATTGAAAATCCTCATAAACTCGCATCTCCATTCGAATTTTTTATTGTCCAAAAAAAAGATGGTGCATATCACCTTGATGGCAACTATACTGCGTTTGGTAAAGTAATAAAAGGAATGGAAGTAGTTGATGTTATATCTAATTTGGAGACAGACAAAAGAGAATGGCCAATTAATAATGTTCGTTTTAAAACGATAATCTTAAAATAATATTGATATTACTTATAATATTACTTAAATTTATAAATTAATCTTATTGTAATGACTATAATTCAATTAAAATACGCTATAGCAGTATCGCAATATAAAAAATTTCACACTCGCTGCTGAAAAATGCTTTGTAACCCAACCAACTTTAAGTATGCAAATTCAGAAACTTGAAAGTGAACTCGATATTCAAATTTTTGACAGAACAAAAAAACCAATTCAATTAACTGAAATAGGTGAAAAAATAATTATACAATGCAAAAAAATTGTTAATGAGTCTGAAAAGATGAAAGATGTTGTTGATCAAGATAGAGGGATAATTGCTGGGAATTTTAGAATTGGAATTGTTCCAACTGTAATGTCAACATTGCTACCTATTTTCCTTGATGATTTTATTAAAAGTTTTCCATTGTTAAAAGTATCTTTTTTTGAACATCCAACCTCAGATTTAATTTCAAAATTAAAAAACAAAAAATTAGATTTAATAATCGCCTCCACTCCCCTTGAAGATGAAGAATTAGTTGAAAAAACCAATTTTTTATGAACCATTTGTTGCATACCTTCCCAAATCAAATCAACATTTTGGTAAAAAAGAAATTGCTCCTAAGGATTTGTATTCAAATCAACTCCTGCTATTGAGGGATGGGAATTGTTTTAGAAACAGTATTGAAAATCTTTGTTTTGACTGTAACGAATACAAAGGAAAGTTTGAATTAAAAAGTGGTAGTTTTGAAACTTTAATTAATTTAGTCGATAAAGGTTTGGGCATAACATTTCTTCCTTATTTACATACTTTAAGGTTAAATGAAGGTCAACAAAAAATGCTTCATCATTTCAAAAATCCAAAACCCTCCAGAGAAATAAGCTTAGTTCACCTAAAAAATGGTGTAAAAATTCATATAGTTAATAAAATAAAAACATTACTAGATAGACTTATAAAAACAAAAATTCATTTTAGTGATGTTAAGATAGTAAGTCCTTTAAAAAATAAAGAGTTAGGCAGGATTACATAGTTTGAAGAAACTCTTTTAGTACTGGCTTATTAAAAACATATGCAGCAACCCAAATTTCAAGTTCTTTTAATTCGTAGGGTAGCAATTTTTTTGAAGCTTTATCAAGTTCTTTTTTAAATAAATATGGATCAAAACTAACCTTTTTTAATACATTAATCGTGTATTTATAAACTTGTCTGGCCATAATTAAAAATAAACAAAAATTAAAAATTAAAATGTTTATAAAATGTTAAGGTTTTTAATTTTTAAGCTTTATTGTCCATTCAAAACTAAAGGAAGAAACTATATCTTTTTTTGAATCTATTCCTTGGGAATTAAGCCAAATAGTTTGAGATTCATTTGTTTCAATGGCTTTATCAATAGATTTTTTAATTTCTAATCCTTGATTACAACTAAAGTTAATTAAGCCTGTTGCTTTCTTAGAAAAATTTGCTTTATTGTTTAATACTAACATTGAAAATCTTTTTTTACTTCTCGATATTTCATTCATCAAAAGAATTCCGGTTGTAAGTTCAGCAGCCATTCCTTGGACAGCCCAAAACATTGATTTAAAAGGATTTTGATTTATCCATCTATGACTAACCTTCACAAAACATGATTTTTCATCGACTGATTTTACCCTAATACCACACCACCATACAGATGGAAGATTAAAAAAATTAAATAAATTATATTGAAAAGGAGTTCTCATTCTAATCCAGCTAAATATCGTTCAGCATCCAAAGCTGCCATACAACCAGTTCCTGCTGCTGTAACTGCCTGTCTATAATCTTTGTCTTGTACATCCCCTGATGCAAAAACACCAGGAAAATTTGTGTGAGTGGTTTTTCCCTCAGTTAAAATATAACCAGCATCATCCATTTCTAACTGTCCTTTAAAAATTTCAGTATTTGGTTTATGGCCAATTGCAATGAATAAACCAGTTACAGCAATATCTTGAATCTTTTTATTTTGATTATTTATAACTCTGACACCTTCTACTACATTTTCACCTAGGACTTCTTCTATTTCAGAATAATAAATTATTTTAATATTTTCTCTGGAATTTACTCTGTGTTGCATTGCTTTTGATGCTCTCATTTTATCTTTTCTAACAAGCATTGTAACCTTAGAACAAATATTGGATAAATAGGTCGCTTCCTCAGCAGCGGTATCTCCACCACCTACAATAGCAACATCTTGTCCTTTATAAAAAAACCCATCACAAACTGCACAAGCTGATACACCACCCCCCTTGAGTCTTTCTTCAGAGGGTAAACCCAAATACTTAGCTGTTGCTCCGGTTGAAATTATTATTGTTTCTGCTTCAATTTCCTTTTTATTATCAACCATTACTTTGTGAATTCCACCAATATTTTTATTCAATTCAACCTTAGTAACCAAGCCAATTCTTACATCTGTTCCGAATCTTTCAGCTTGTTTCTGCAATTCTATCATCATTTTAGGACCGTCCACTCCATCAGGATAACCAGGGAAATTGTCAACTTCAGTGGTTGTAGTAAGTTGACCACCTGGCTCTAATCCAGTATATAAAACTGGTTTTAAATCTGCTCTGGAAGCATAAATTGCAGCTGTGTATCCAGCTGGTCCTGATCCTATAATTAGAGTTTTTATTTTTTCAATTGACATGTTAAATTTTTGGTATTATAAAATTAATTTTTTTAATCATTGTGTCACAAGAAAATTTAAAAAGTTTTCATCAAAATTTATTTACTATTAAATTGATTTAATATTTGAGGATCTTTGAAATAATCCTATATTTGCTCGCTAATTTCGGGGTGTAGCGTAGCCCGGTTATCGCGCCGCGTTTGGGACGCGGAGGTCGCAGGTTCGAATCCTGCCACCCCGACAATTAAAGCAGTTTTATAGCTGTTTTTTTTATTTAGTTTTCTCCAATACTAATAACCAAAAGTCAATAGATTTTCTACCATTAAGTTTTGTTGTTTTAAGTTTAAGAACAGATTCACCTTTTTCAAAATATAAATCACCAATTGTTATTTTTTTAAAATCTTTAGTATAGGACTCAATTCTTTTAATTCGGTCTCCTTGCATACCCTCTAAGTCAGGATTATGAGATGTCATTATATCCTTAGTTATTTTGTTATCCATAAATTCTAAAGTCAACTGTGTTCCACTACTACTTTCTGGAAGAGTATAATATAAACTTACTCTATTGTTTACTGAATTAAGGGAATTTATATTCCAATAAATGTAGTCTTCCTCACTTATCCAATTTTCAATGAACGAATCATTGGCGTGTATTGAACTTCTATTTAAATCTCCTGTAAAATCAGCATCTCTAGCTGGCAGATGAGTATAGCTGGATTCATTATAGTTTATAGTAAATGCTCTTCTTTGTGAATTATCATAATTTGAAATCACCTCATTTATCCAGTCATCTTTCGATTTCTTAAGGATTAAATAATTTGATAAAAATTCATTATTGACTGGCTTAGTTTGTGATAAATCATTCTTCAAGTCGTAGAGACTATCCTTATGATCCAAAATAAAATTATTGTCTCTTACACTAATTCTCTGACCCCAATATGAAAATATTTTTCTGTCGTTATTAGTCAACGTTGGATTAGATAAATATTTTTTAAAACTAATACCATCGAAATTATTATCAGAATTAAAACTTAAAAGATCAATTAAAGTTGGAAAGACATCCATTACACTAGTAATTTGCTCAACAACTAATCCTTTCTTTATTTTTTTTGGCCACTGTATAAAAAAAGGAACTCTAACCCCACCTTCATTTGTACTTCCTTTTCTTTCCTTCATATCTAAATTCCACCTAAAACCATTAGGACCATTGTCGCTTAAGAATATAATAATTGTATTTTCATATTTATTACTTTTCTTTAGACTACTGATAACTTTTCCAACATTATAATCAATGTTTTCTACCATTGCTAAAGCTGCTTTTGTTTTAATTTTGTTCTCTTTATTGGCATATCTTCCTTGTAAATCAACTTCTTTATTTTCAAAAAATGAATCTGGAACTTGCATTGGTGAATGAGGAGTATTATAACTTATTAAAGTAAAAAATTGAGAATCCGAATTTTCCATGAAAGAGATTGATTTATTGGTTATATCATCAATTATGTATCCATCTCCCCTTACAATTTCACCATTATTTTCTAAAAGAGGGTTAAAGTAATCTCCCCAATGTCCTGCTGTAAAACCATAAAACTCATTAAATCCCCTGTTGTTAGGATGATATGGCGGCTGTGAACCATTATGCCATTTACCAAATAAGCCTGTATTATAATGTTCTTTCTTCAAAAAATCTGAAATAAGCTCGTGATCGATGTTCATTCTTTCGTAACCTTTTGTAACTCCATTAACTCCACTTCTAACAAAGAATTTTCCTGTTAATAATTCAGCTCTAGTTGGTGAACAAACAGGGCTAACATAAAATCGACTGAAACTAACCCCATTTTTGGCGATATTATCAATATTTGGAGTTTGAATATTAGTATTTCCATGAAAACTAAGATCTCCCCAACCTTGATCATCAGTTAAAAAAATAATAATATTTGGATGATTATCAGTTGTTTGATTGCATGATAAAAGTGATAAAACAATCAAATAAAAAATAACTTTTAATTTCATTATGATATAAATATATGAATCATAATAAATATATTTTTGTCATATGAGGATGCGGCGCAGCTCGGTAAGTGTAAACCTGGTGGTCACAAAAAATATAATATTTTTAACGATTACATTGGAAAATCTAATTAAAACAATAGAATATTTTCCATTCAATTGTTTTTTTGTAGTTTGTATTAAATTTTAAAATAAAACTTAACAAATGAAAAACATATTATTATTAATAATTTCAATCACTTTTTTATCATGCAATCAAACAGTAAATAATTCTGGTTTTGTTCAAAATGATGATTTAAAATCTGAAATAGTTGTCAAACTTGCTGACTCTTATCTTGCAGGTAATTTTGATATTGCTAGGGATTACTTTAAGCCCGATAGCAAACATTTTTTTAACAACCTTGAATTTGATGTTGATGGCATTATTGATGGTTATAATTCACACTCATTGATTTTCAAAGACATTAAGCATAATGATAGAAAGGTTTATACTGGATATTTTAATGACGGTTCTGTCCAAACGTTTCATGATTTTAACTGGTCAGCCACATCAATTATAACTGGTAAAGATTATAACTATCCTGCTCATTGTAGATGGATTTGGGAGGAAGACAAAATAATTAGCACTACTTGCTATGTAGACCCAGCAGCTATTTTTGAAGAAGCTGGTATATACGCAGAGAGTCTAAAAGAAGAATAATTACAGATTTTACATAAAACAGAAACTAATCGTCTTTTTTTTAAATAAATCAATTTATTGTTCTAATCGGGTTTAGTTTGCTTTCATAACTATGAATTGGAAATGTAAAAAAACTTGGAATCAAGCCAAGATAAATACATTATGGTGTTTGTTAGGTTGCTCAATTGGCGATTTTGGAACCATTTTTTATTTTCAAAGTATCGACCATAACTGGGAAAATCTTGAAATAATGGGACTGGCAATTGTTAATGGATTAATAACCTCAATAATTCTTGAAACAATCATTTTATTAAAACAAATGGATTTTTACTCTTCGCTAAGAACTGCACTTGGAATGTCATTTATTTCAATGATTGGTATGGAGCTATCAATGAACTTCATTGATTTAATTTTAACAGGAGGTGCTATGTTAACTTGGTGGGTAATTCCAATTATGCTTTTAGCTGGATTTTATACTCCTCTTCCATACAATTACTGGAGATTAAAAAAGTATAATCTAAGCTGTCATTAAAAATTTTCATAAAAAACCAAAGAATGAAATTTATAATAAAAGTAAATTAACTACTTATAGATTTCTACCGTGATTCTTCCTCTTGAATCCATATGAGCTCTATACATTCCAGAGGTATTCATTTCCATAGCAACATTCCCGTTTTTATCAATTGCAATTACTCCTCCATCTCCTCCTAACTTGGCAACTTTGTTATGAATGACTTCTTTGGAGGCGTCTTTAACGCTCATGCCTTTATACTCCATTAATGCTGAAATATCATAGGCAACAACATTTCTAATAAAAAATTCTCCCCATCCTGTAGCAGAAACTGCACAAGTTTCATTATTAGCGTATGTACCCGCTCCAATTATTGGTACATCCCCAATTCTATTCCATTTTTTATTTGTCATACCACCAGTTGAAGTGCCAGCATATAAATTTCCTTTTTTATCTAAAACAACGCAACCAACAGTTCCAATTTTATTGTTTTTTAATTCAATAGATTTTTCGTAGGAGACTTTTTTAATACTTTCAATTTTTTTTAACTTCTCCAGTGATTTTTTTCTCCTTTCAGTTATAAAATAATCTTGATTAACAATTTCTAAACCTTGTTTTTTTGCAAAATCATCAGCTCCTTTTCCAGATAGCATGACATGAGGAGAATTACTCATTACTTTTATTGCGGCAGAAATCGGATTTTTAATAAACTTTACACTTGCGACAGCTCCCGCATTTAAAGATTTACCATCCATAAAAGAGGCATCAAGCTCAACTGAACCGTCATTGGTTAAAACAGCACCTTTACCTGCATTAAATAGTGGAGAGTCTTCCAAAAAATTAATTGTTTTTTCAACTGCTTCTTTTCCTTCCCCATTATTTTTTATTATTTCATATCCAGTTTTAACAGCTTGTTCTAATTGCTTTAAATACATTTTTTCCATTTCATCAGTCATGTTTTTTTTCAAAATGGTTCCTGCTCCACCATGTATTACTATTCCAAAATTGATTTTTTCATTATCATTTTCAATTCTTGAACAACTAGAATTGAATAAAAAAAATAAAATTATTATTGAAGAAAGTTTTTTCATGAATTAATTTAAATATAATGAGAGTTTGTCTAAATGATTAATTTATTTATAAATAAATTTAAATCTATGATATAAGTTCACTTTTAATCTGATTAACCCATGATTTGATTCGTTCATCAGTTAATTCTTGTTGGTTATCCTCATCAATTACTAAACCATAAAATGTTTTGTCATCTTTTAGACCCAATGATTCATTAAACTCATATCCATTATTTGGCCAATACCCAAAAATTTCTCCTCCATTATTTAGTACCACCTCGGCCAATATACCTATACCATCTACAAAGTTATCAGGATATCCATATTGATCACCAAGACCAAAAAAACAAACCCGTTTGCCTTCAAAGTTTATTTTCTGAAATTCTGGAAAAAAATCTTCCCAGTCACTTTGTAAATCTCCTACATACCAAGTAGGAACGCCAATAATTAAAGTTTCATACCTTGCGAAATCCTCAACTTTTATTGAAAAAACTTCAATAATATCAATTTCAATTTCTAACTCCTTATCAATTAAACTAACCACAAGTTCTGTTATACCTGTATCAGAACCGTATATCATCGCTATATTGCTCAATATTTATAATTTTTTGTTTGCAAAATTATATTTTTATCAAAAATATTTATTTAAAAAATGAAAAAAATTTTATTTTTAGTATTGATTATTTGTTCATGTAAAACAGACAAATCTATTATCCTCCCGATTAAGAATACTTATCAAATTGATAATAACGATTCAAATGAGGATATAATTATTAAGGCAAGCCACGTAGTACCTACAAAAAATCAATATGAAGCTTTAAAAAACGAGTTTATCGCATTTATTCATTTTGGCCCTAACACATTTACAAGAATGGAATGGGGAAATGGAATGGAAGATCCAAAAGTTTTTAAGTTAAAAAATTTGGATACTGATCAATGGTGCCAAACAATGAAAGATGCAGGTATGAAAATGGTTATAATTACTGCTAAACATCATGATGGGTTTGTACTATGGCAAAGTAGATATACAAATCATGGAATTATGTCAACAGATTTCAAAGAGGGTAAAGGAGATGTTATTAAAGAATTATCTAAATCATGTAAAAAATATGGATTAAAATTAGGGATTTATTTATCTCCAGCAGATTTATATCAAATAGAAAATATTAATGGTTTATATGGTAATCTAAGTAAATATAAAAACAGGGTCATTCCAAAACAAATTAAAGGAAGACCATTTAAAAATCAAACTACCTTTACTTTCAATGTTGATGATTATAATGAATATTTTCTAAACCAACTATTTGAACTATTAACAGAATACGGTCCTATCTCTGAGGTCTGGTTTGATGGTGCACATCCAAAAAGAAAAGGGGGACAAAAATATAATTATTTGGCTTGGAAAAAAATAATAAATACTCTAGCTCCTAAAGCTGTTATTTTTGGAAAACAAGATATTCGTTGGTGTGGTAATGAATCGGGTAATACCCGAAATGAAGAGTGGAATATTATTCCATATCTAGAGGATCCAAATCAACTAAATAATTTTAAAGATTCGACTGCCCCTTCTTTAGGTTCAAGAGAAGATATATTTAATGCTCGGTTTTTACACTATCAACAAGCTGAAACAAATACATCAATCAGAGAAGGATGGTTTTATCGAGATGATAATACTCAGAAAGTTAGAAGTGTTGATGATATTTTCGATATTTATGAAAGATCTGTTGGAGGAAATTCCACTTTTTTATTGAATATTCCTCCAAACAGAGAAGGAAAATTTTCTAGTGAAGACGTAGGAGTATTAAATGAGTTAGGTAAAAGAATAAGAGAAACCTACTATGTAAACTTATTTGAAAATGCAATCGGTCCTAAAAAAATATTAGATAAAGATGACCAAACTTTTGAAGTTTTTAAGCATAACGAAATTATAATTGAAACAAAAGATGAGATTTTAATAAATAGATTAACTATTAAAGAATCTGTATTAACACATAGTGAAAGAATAGAAAAGTTTAAAGTACAATATTGGAAAAAGGAAACATGGATTGACGTATTTAATGGAAAGAATATTGGTTACAAGAAAATCTTAAGGTTTCCTGAAATTAAATCAAATAAATTTAAAATTAAAATTGAAAAATCAAGGATGTTACCAGCAATATGTTCAATTGAGGCACACTACTATAAATCAGAGTTTCCAGAAATAGAAATAAAAGAAATTGGAAATAAAAAATTTGTTTTAGAACCATTAATAAAAAAATTTAATTGGAAGCCTCACGGAGAGAATATAACTTTAAATTTAAATCCTGATTTTGAAATTAGATATACCACTGACAATTCAGAACCAACAAAAAATTCGAAATTATTTTTAGATTCAATAAGCGAAGGGTTTCAGGTTTTAAAAGCTAAAGTTTTTCTAAGTAGCAGATCAAGTGAAACCTATATATTCAATTTAACTAAAAATAAATTTTAAATTAGTTGATTCTCTCAGGAAAATCAGTAATAATTCCATCTACATTAAAATCTTTCATTTTTTGAATTATTTTATTTTCATTGACTGTATATGGATAAACTTTAAAACCTTTGGATTTAATTTTATTTACAGCTTTAGCATCCAAAAGTTTATGATTGGGGTTAATTGCAAAAGCATTTATTTGAGATGCAAAAATTAATGCGTTTTCTAAACTCTTATCAGACAAAACAGCAATCTTAATAAAACTATTTCTTGACCTAAGAATCTTTAGTTCTTCCCAATCAAAACTAGAAATAATATAACTGTCCATTCCTATACCATTTTGGGAAGAGAATTTTAATAAAATTTCATTTACTTTTTTTGCAGTTCCCTTTCCTTTAAGTTCGATGTTTAAGAAAATTTTTGGGGGTATAATTCCGATAACCTCTTTTAATTCTGGTATTCTATATTTTTCATTTACTTTAATATTTTTAATTGAGTCAATTGTCAATTTTTCTATTAAGCCAGAAGAATTTGTCAACCTATTTAATTTTTTATCATGGAAAACAACAATCTCACCACTAGCACATTTAAAAACATCAATTTCAATGCCATCCACTCCTAATTCAATTGCCTTTTTTATTGAGGGAATAGTGTTTTCTGTAACGTGACCCATTGCACCCCGATGACCAATTATTACCGTGTCTTTAACTGGATTATTACAAGAGAAAGCACAAAACATTAAAACTATTTTAGAAATTTTTTTTACCATACACCTTAATTATATAAATCAAATTATTAATAGAGTTTGAATTATCTATTTTTAAAAATTAGCAACTTTTTTTATTTAAAATTTATTAAAAAAATATATATTGCCTTAAATCTAAAAATTTAAATAGCCCTAATTTTTACACAATTAATTTAAACTAATTATAATGAAATTATTACAAGAATTCAAAGAATTTGCAGTTAAAGGAAATATGATAGATATGGCTATTGGAATTATAATAGGAGCTTCCTTTAATTCAGTCATAGATGTTTTGGTTAAAAAAATCTTACTTCCTCCTCTTTCTCTACTTTCTAGTGGAGTTAATTTAGAAAGTCAAAAGTTGGTTTTAAGATCTAGTCAAAAGGATAGTTTGGGAAATCAAATTATTGAAGAAGTAGCTATAAATTATGGCCTTTTTATTGAGACCTTAGTAGATTTTTTAATTGTTGGTTTCACTATTTTTATAGTTGTAAAGTTTATCAACAAGTTAAATAAAAGGGCTGAAGATCCTAAGGATAAAACGTTATCCACACCTAAAAATATTCAACTTTTAACAAAGATGAATGCTTTACTAAAAGAACAAAATCAATTATTAAAATCTAAATCATAATGAAATTATTTTACAGCTTTTCTTGTTTTATTACTTTTCTATTAATTTATCCCTTATTTGGTCAAAAAGATGGGACAAAACTTCTTCGTCAACCAAGTATTCACAACAACAGTGTTGTTTTTGTCTATGCAAATGACTTGTGGATTGCTTCCACTGATGAAACCAGTGATGTTAAAAGACTTACATCAAATATGGGTGCTGAATCAAACCCACATTTTTCACCAGATGGAAATTATGTGGCATTTACTGGTCAATATGATGGAAACACGGATGTGTTTGTAATGCCAGCAAAAGGTGGTGAACCCAGACGATTGACATATCATCCCAGCCCAGATATTGTTCAAGGTTGGACACCTAATAATGAAATCATGTTTCGTTCAACAAGAGAATCAAAACCAACTCAAACAAATAAATTTTTTACTATTTCATTAAATGGTGGTTTTCCAAAATCTCTGCCATTAGACCGAGCTGCATATGGTGAAATATCACCAGATGGTAAATACATAGCTTACACTCCAATAACTTCATGGGACCCAGAATGGAGAAATTATCGTGGAGGTCAGGCGATGCCCATTTGGGTTGTTGATCTTAATAATATGGATTTAAAAAGGACTTCTCAACCCACAAATGAGCGTCACCTTGATCCCGTATGGATTGGAGAAGACATATATTATTTGTCTGAAAGAGATTATGCAAGTAATATTTGGAAATATTCTTCTGAATCTGGAAAAGAAAAACAAATAACATTCCATAAAAAGTTTGATGTAAAAAGTCTTGATAGTGACTCTAATCAGCTTGTTTATGAGCAAGGAGGAGAATTACACTTACTTGAAATTTTAAGTGGAAAATATAAAAAATTAGAAATCAATATTTCTGCAGACATGAACTTTTCAAGACCTAGATGGGAAACAGTTAGAGCCAACCAATTAACCAATGCTCAACTATCTCCAAGTGGAAAAAGAGCACTTTTTGAACACAGGGGTGAAATTTTTAGTGTACCTAAAAAAGAGGGTAGTTGGAGAAATTTAAGCAACAGTGATGGATCCGCTGAAAGATCACCCGTTTGGTCACCCAAGGGAGATAGGATAGCTTGGTTTTCTGATAAAAGTGGTGAATATAAATTAGTTGTTAGTGATCAATTTGGAAAAGAGCTGATGAATATTGATATTTCAAATCCAACATTTTATTTTAAACCCACCTGGTCTCCAGATGGAAATTATCTAGCTTTTACTGATACTCACTATAATATTATTGTTTTAAGTTTAAATAGTAAATCGACATTTATTGTTGATACAGATTTATATGCGCATCCAAGCAGAACAATGAATCCAGTTTGGTCCCCAGATAGTAAATGGATTGCATATTCAAAACAACAAAGAAACCACTTTAAATCAATTTACGCTTATAATATGGTGACAAAATCTATCATACAATTAACAGATCCACTTGCAGATGCAATAACACCAGTGTGGAGTCAAGATGGTAAATTTATATATACACTTGCAAGCACCAATTATGGTCTAAACTCTGGATGGTTAGACATGAGTTCTTATGACCCAGACTTAACAAGAAGTCTCTATGCAATAAGCCTAATAAAAGACCAAGATTCTCCAAATCTTCCTAAAACAGATGATGAGACACCAAATAAAGCAAAAGAAAAAGACAAAATAAATGATAAAATAAATGTAGTAATTGACGACAATAATATTTTTGATAGAGCAATTCCATTAAAAATTAAAGAAGGAAAATATTTAGGATTAATCGAAGGGCCTGATAAATCTGTTTTTATATTTAGAAGGGATGATGATGGAATTACATTAATAAAATATAATGTTGAGAAAGACGAATCATCAACTTTTTCAAAAAAAATCAATGAAGCTAGTGTGTCGTTTGACAGGAAAAACATTCTCTTTCGAAGTGGCAATAGTTGGAAAATTGTTTCAACAAAATCAGCACCTAAAAAACCAAATTCTTTAAAAATGGGAATTAAATTAAAAGTTAACCCAAAAGCAGAATATCATCAGATTTTTAAAGAAGGCTGGAGATTTATGAGAGATTTCTTGTATGTAGATAACACCCATGGTGCACCGTGGGACAAAATTTACCAATGGTATTCACCTTGGATAAATCATGTTCGTCATCGTACTGATTTAAATTATGTTGTAGATATCATGAGTGGAGAAGTCGCTGTAGGTCACTCATATGTTTCAGGTGGAGATATGCCTGATTTAAATTCTGTTTCAGTTGGTTTGCTGGGCTGTGATTTTGAAATTGATCAAAATCATTATAAAATATCTAAAATATATAAGGGTGAAAGATGGAATCCATCAATACGTTCTCCACTGGGGATTTCTGGGTTAGATGTCAAAAAAGGTGATTTTATTATTTCTATTAATGGAGAAAAATTAGATGCTAAAAAAAATCCATATAAACTATTAGAAAATACATCCAATCGAGTTATAAATATTGAAGTTAGTGAAAGTATTCCAGCCAAAAATATAAGAAAACTTATAATTAGACCAGTTAGTAGCGAACGAGGATTAAGAACAATAGATTGGGTTGAAAGTAACCGAAGAAGAGTAGAAGAATTATCAGATGGAAA
This sequence comes from Flavobacteriaceae bacterium, assembly GCA_045562345.1. Lineage (GTDB taxonomy): Bacteria > Bacteroidota > Bacteroidia > Flavobacteriales > Flavobacteriaceae > MAG-121220-bin8. The sequence continues at coordinate 52,479 of JBJKVZ010000035.1, read as the reverse complement.
GCTTGCATATGTTTATGTGCCTAATACCTCAACTAGTGGATTTAATTCGTTCAACAGGTATTACTTTTCTCAGCAAGACAAAAAGGGGGTAATTATAGATGAAAGAAATAACGGTGGAGGTTCTGCTGCTGATTATATGATTGATATAATGAAAAGAGAACCTGTTGGATACTTTAATAGCAAAGCTAATGATAAAACACCATGGACAGCACCCTTAGCAGGAATTTGGGGACCTAAAGTTATGCTAATTAATGAAAGAGCAGGTTCAGGTGGAGACCTTCTCCCTTACATGTTTAAACTTAAAAAAATAGGAACTCTTGTCGGAACAAAAACTTGGGGAGGATTAGTTGGTACATGGGATACACCAAGATTTATAGATGGTGGTCGTATGGTTGCACCTAGAGGAGGTTTTATAGATTTAGAGGGCAAATGGTCAGTTGAAGGTGAGGGTGTAGCACCAGATATTGAGGTGATTCAGGATCCATCTATGACAACAAAAGGGGAAGATCCTCAGCTTTTAAGAGGAATTGAAGAGGCTCTTAAATTATTAGAAACTAAGGAATTTAAAATGAAAAAGGAACCAAAACCACCAATTCGTTGGAAACGTCCGAAGGATTTTAAAATTGAAGAAAATTAAGTCCATTTTTATTTTAAAAACTTATTTTTAACTGAACCAGTGATAGAAACTTATATTGAATAAAACGGGATGTGGCGCAGTCTGGTAGCGTATACGGCTGGGGGCCGTAGGGTCGCAGGTTCAAATCCTGTCATCCCGACTTAAAACTTTTGAAATAAATTAAAAAATGATTAATATACTATTTGCTAAGACATTTATTATAGTTGGATTTATGCTTATAGTAACAACATTTTTTTCAAGAATTAATAAAGCCTATGAAACTAAGTCAGAGTTTGTAATAACTATTGGTGGAAGTTTTTTATTTCTCTTTGCTATAATAGCATACAAAAATATGTACCCACTTAATTTAATTTTTGTTTGTATTTTCTCTGGTTTTATAGGCTGGAGTATTGGACCAACAGTATCGAGTTTGGGAGAATATTTCAAAATGAGAAAGTATAAGAAAGATGCTGGACTATTTAGCAAAACAGTTGTTACCAAAAAAACAACACCAATGGAAAGGCTTTTTGGAGCCAAAGATGAAAAAAAAACAATGTATTATGAAAAGTCTAATCCCACTGAACTTTTTGACATTGAATCCAAAAAATATCTAACTATAATTGAAAAAATAAAAGCATCCAATAACTTCAAAAAAGACAATTATCATCAAGAATGGCAAAATGTTGTTTTTCAAGCTATGATGGCTACTACAATCGCAGTACTATTGACGTCTTCTCTAGTATTTTTCATCTCATTTGACTTTGGTATAATGCAAGGTTTTTTATTGATATCATTACTAATTCTAATAATAATGAGTTTTCTCAATAATATAATTTTTAAATCTAGATTATACTCAATCATTAGAGCTTATTTAGGTGTAATTTTATTTACAGGATACTTATTATATGATTTTAATCAATTAGAAAAAAAAATGAATATGGGTGACGATTCATGGGGAACAGCGATTGATATTGCAGTAAATTTATACCTGGATATTATAAATTTATTCTTGGATATTTTATATATAATGGCAGAAAGTAGTTAATTTTAAAAAAAAATAAGTATGAAAAAGCATTTTTATTTGGCAATTATTGTTTTATTAATCTTAAATTTTTCTTGTGCTCAAGATCCTAAACCATTAGATCAGGAAGGAAAAAATTCTATGTTAAAAGAAGAAACTAACTATGAAATGGAATTAATATTTGAGGATGAGAATATAATTTGGTCGATTGAATTTTTTGATGACAACTCCATTTTAGCTGCTGTTAAATCAGGAACTATGTTTCATTATAAAAATGGTAAGAAAACAATGATAAAAGGTGTTCCTGAAATTTTCCTAAAGGGTCAAGGTGGTTTAATGGATCTTGCACTTCACCCAAATTTTAATGAAAATAATTGGGTGTATTTTTCTTATGCATCTGGCAATGATAAAAATGTAGGTAATACAACAATATCAAGAGCTAAACTTATCGATAATTCTTTACAAAACATTGAAGTTTTATACAAAGCTGAACCAGATACAAAAAAGCCATATCATTTTGGCGGAAGAATTGAATTTGATAACGAAAATTATCTATATTTTTCAATAGGAGACCGTGGTAACAGAGATGTTTACCCACAAAACATAAATTTAGATGGAGGAAAAATTTATAGGATTCACGACGATGGAAAAATTCCAATAGATAATCCTTTTTACAATAAAAATGATGCAAAAAAGGCAATATATTCATATGGTCATCGGAACCCTCAAGGAATGTTCAAACATCCTGAAACAGGTGAAATTTGGACTAATGAGCATGGTCCAAGAGGAGGAGATGAAATAAATATTATAAAAAAAGGGGGGAATTATGGTTGGCCAAAGATTACTTATGGAATTAATTATAGCGGAACAACTATCACAAAAAATAAAAGCCTGCCAGGAATGGAACAGCCTTTATATTATTGGGTACCCTCAATAGCTCCTAGTTCCTTTGAGTATATCTCAAGTGATATTTATCCTGGATGGAAAGGAAGTTTACTCTCTGGAGCCTTAGTTTACAAATTTGTTGAAAGAACCAAACTTAAAGATAATAAAGTTGTTTTGAGAACTAAAATAGCTGAAAAATTAGGTAGACCAAGAGACATTAAACAGGGTCCTGATGGATATATATATGTAGCAATAGAAAACAAAGGAGTTTATAAGATTTTACCTAAATGATTTGTAATTATTTAAATTTTGACTTTATTTTCAATTTTTTAAATCTATTAATTCAATAATGTTTTTAATTGGAATTTCAGGAGGAACTGGGTCTGGAAAAAGTACTCTTGCAAAAGAATTATTAAAACATTATCACAAAAAAAATATTGCTATAATAAATCAAGACTCTTACTACAAGAATTTTGAAAAATTGAATTTTCAAGAAAGGTGTTTAATTAACTATGATAACCCAAAATCTATAGATTTTAAACTTCTTATTGACAATCTGTATAATCTTAAAAATTATCAAAAAGTAAAAGAACCTGTTTATTCATATAAAACTCATAAAAGATTAAAAAAAAATAGAACCATTTTACCTAAAAAAATTATAATCTTGGAAGGTTTACACATTTTCTATAACCAATCCGTTTTTAATTTAATTGATTTTGGAATTTATTTAAAGGTTGGAAAAAAGATTAGACTAAAAAGAAGAATTAATAGAGACTCCATTCACAGAAAAAGATCAAAAAATGAGGTTAGAGATAGATTTCTTTCAATGTGCCAACCAATGCATTTAAAATATACCAAACCTTTTATAAAAAAAGCTGATCTCATTTTAGATGCTTTTGATATTGATGAAAAAAAAATCATAAATTTAATTTCAAAACAAATAAATGTTGTCATTAATAAAAAAAGTGTTTTCAAACAAAATTTTTAAATATTTATCAAATATTTATATTTTGATAACTGTTATTTTTTTAATGTGGATGATATTTTTTGATATTAATTCTTTCATATCTCATAATAAGTTAAATCAAGAAATAATTGAATTAAAAAAACAAAAACAGATCTTAGAAAAAGAAATTGAAAAAGACAGAAAATTGATTGAATATTTGAAAGACATTGACAATTACGAAGCATTTGCAAGAGAAAAATATTTTATGAAGAAATCTGATGAAGAAATCTATATTATTGAATATAAAGATTCTCTTAAAAACTAGTTAACAAATTAAATCACTTTTCAAACTTACGGATTAATAATATCGTATTTTTATAAAAACATTTTGTATGGGAAAAATTATTGCTGTATCTAACCAAAAGGGTGGTGTTGGAAAAACAACAACAGCATTAAATCTTTCAGCATGCTTAGGAATTTTGGAAAAAAAAGTTCTTTTAATAGATTTAGATCCACAAGCTAATGCCACATCTGGGTTAGGAATTGACATAAAAAAAATAAATTACTCTTCTTATAATTTATTAGAAGAATCTGAAAAAGTTAATAATATTATTTTAAATTCAAAAACTCCCAATTTAGATATAATTCCCTCCAGTATTGATTTAGTCGGTATTGAATTGGAACTAGTCAATCATCCAAACAGAGAATTCATGTTAACGAAAGCTTTAAATAAAATTAAAGATAAATATGAATTTATAATAATTGATTGTGCACCTTCACTTGGGCTTATAACATTAAACGCATTGACAGCTGCTAATTCAGTTATAATTCCTATTCAATGTGAGTATTTTGCTCTTGAGGGGTTAGGAAAATTACTCAATACAATTAAAAGCATCCAAAAAATTCACAATAAAAATTTAGAAATTGAAGGGTTATTATTAACAATGTATGACTCAAGATTACGATTATCTAATCAAGTAGTAGATGAGGTAAAAAAACATTTTCAAAACATGGTTTTTAAAACAATAATTCCAAGAAATGTAAAATTAGGTGAAGCTCCAAGCCATGGAAAAAATATAATTGAATATGATGTTACAAGTAAAGGGGCTAAAAACCATATAAAATTAGCTCAAGAATTAATCAACAATAATCTTTAAATGGCAAAAGCATATAAAAAACAGTCTTTGGGAAGAGGCTTATCCGAAATTTTAAATGATCCGTTAGCAGACATTAAGTCTGCCAAAGATAAAAATGCTAAATACATTATTGGAAGTGTTATTGATTTACCAATTGAACAATTAAAAGTTAATCCATATCAACCAAGAACAAATTTTAGTGAAATTAAAATTAAAGAGCTAGCTGATTCGATAGATCAATTAGGCGTAATACAACCTATAACTGTAAGAAAATCAGAATTTAAATCATACGAAATCATATCAGGTGAAAGAAGGTTTAGGGCTGCTCAGTTTCTTAATTTAAAATCTATACCTTCTTTTATAAGAATAGCTAATGATCAACAATCATTAGAAATGGCATTAGTTGAAAATATTCAAAGACAAGATTTAGACCCTATAGAAATTGCTTTAAGCTACAAACGATTAATTGAAGAAGTGGGTTTAACTCAAGATCAAATGAGTAGAAGGATAGGTAAACAGAGGTCAACTATTTCAAATTATTTAAGATTATTAAAATTGGACCCCATAATTCAGTCAGGAATTAGAGATGGCTTTATTTCAATGGGTCATGGAAAAGCCTTAGTCTCGATAGATAAAAAAGAAGATCAGCTAAATATTTATAAAAAAATATTAAAAAAATCCCTTTCTGTTAGACAATTAGAAGAATTATCTAATAATTTTAAAAATGTAAAGAAGAAAAAGAAGAAAGCAGAAATAAAGCTTGGTGAACCTTACTATTCTAGTTTAAAACAATTAAAAAAAACCTATTCATCCGAAGTTAAAATTAAGTTAAACGGATCTAAAAAAGGTTATATTATAATCCCATTTAATAATATTGAAGAATTTAAATTATTCAATAAAAAAATACATGAAAAAAAATAGTTTAGTTCTTTTAATTACATTACTAATTATATGTAACTGTTTTTCCCAAAGTACTGAAACATCTTTTGATGACTTAGACCCACTTTCTCCATCAAAAGCAGCATTTTATTCTGCTGTTTTTCCTGGTATGGGTCAAATTTTCAATAAAAAATATTGGAAGGTTCCAATAGTTTATGCTGCAATAGGATCATCTATATATTCATATGATTTTAATCAAAAAAAATACTGGAGTTACAGAAATGCATATAAAAGCAGGAAAGCTGGCTACGTTGATGATGAGTATCAAAATTTGATTTTAGATGACAATAGATTATTAGATGGAGCTAAATTTCATAAAAAAAATAGAGATTTGTCTATGGTTTTCATTGTTGGCTTTTATATTTTAAACATACTTGACGCTAACATTGATGCCCACCTTAAGCAATATAACGTTAATGAAAACCTAACTATTAAGCCCTACATAGATAACGGGAGTTTTTCAAATTTAAATTCTGTAGGTTTTTCATTAAATTTGGGTTTATAAAATGAATATTGCAATTGTAGGTTATGGAAAAATGGGGAAGCAGATTGAAAAATATTCTATAAAAAGAGGACATAAAGTTCTTTCCATAATTGATAAAAATTCATCTTTTGAAAATATTAACGGCGCTGATGTTGCAATAAACTTTTGTACACCTGAAACAGCATCAAAAAATATTGAATTTTGCTTAAAAAATAGAGTTTCTGTAGTAAGTGGAACTACTGGTTGGGTTTATGATTTACAAAACTTCAAAAAACTTACAAAAGAAACAAAAACTAGTTTCATACATTCATCAAATTTCAGTTTAGGAATGAATTTGTTTTTTAATTTAAATAATAAACTTGCAAAAATGATGAACACTCATGATTATGATTTAAGCATAGAAGAAACTCATCACAAAATGAAAAAAGATAAGCCAAGTGGATCTGCTATTACTTTAGCAAAAGACATAATTAGTTTTGGAAAATTTAATAATTGGTCATCAACTGCAAAAGAAAACTCAATACCAGTTAATTCAATTAGAATTGGTAATGGTAATGGAGAACATATAGTAAAATATTCTTCAGATACTGATTTAATTGAAATCAGACATTTAGCAAAAAAAAGAAAAGGATTTGCTATTGGAGCAATTTTAGCAGCAGAATGGATTATAGATAAAAAAGGTGTTTTTACTATGAATGATATTATAAACGATTTAAATATTTAAAATGACATTTTTTGAATGGGCGTTATTTTTTCTAATTGTTCAATTTGTACACGGGTTAGGAACCTGGAACTTATATAAGTCTGCTGGTTTCAAAAGTTTTTATGCTTTTATTCCCTTATATAATGCCATTATTTTAATGAAAATAATTAACCGCCCAATGTGGTGGGTTGTTCTTTTGTTTATTCCAATAATCAATCTTTTAATTATTCCAGTTATATGGGTAGAGATTTGTAGAAGTTTTGGCAAGAAATCAACCTTTGATACATTTTTAGTTTTATTAAGCTTAGGATTTTATATCTATAAAATAAACTATAATAAAAAAAATATTCACATAACAAATAGAGATTTGAACCCAAATAGTGTTTCTGGAGAATGGGTAAGTTCAATAATTTTTGCTGTAATATTAGCTACAATTGTACACACATACTTTATGCAACCATATATTATACCAACTGGTTCATTAGAAAAATCCTTAAAAGTTGGTGATTTCTTGTTTGTTAGTAAATTTCATTATGGAGCCCGAGTACCACAAACTGCTGTTTCATTTCCTATGGTTCATGACACTATTATTGGAACTGGTATTAGATCATACTTAAATAAACCACAGATTCCATATTTAAGACTCCCAGGATTTGAAAAAATTGAAAGAAATGAAATCGTTACTTTTAGTTGGCCTGCTGATACTGTAAGACAGTTTTTTGTAAAAGAAAAGGGAGTAAAAAAACCGATAGATAAAAAATCAAATTATGTAAAAAGGTGTGTAGCAATTCCCGGAGACACATTAGAAATGATAAATGGAATTATACATATTAATGGCAAAGTTAGTATTATGCCGTTCAGGGCAAAACCTATTTTTAGATATACTGCATACAATTCCAATGGGATTTCAACATCAAAATTGGCTCAACTCGGTCTAGATTTTCAAAGAAAATTCAAAGTATCAAACATAACCAATGAAAAATTAAAATTAATTCTACCTTACACAAATAGAATTTTAAACAGAAATCCAAATAATTTTACAATTTTAACTAATTCTAAAGGTATTCCTTATAATGTAAGATCTAAAGGAAGAATTGTACTTACTGAACTTAGCGATTATAATTTAGATTTATTTTTAACTCAACAAGAAGCTAAATCTTTATCCAACTCTAAACTTTTAGACAGCTTAATTAGAACTTTTAATAAAATAAAATCTTATAACACTTTATTTTTTCCAAATGATATAAAGTTTAATTGGAATGAGGATAATTTTGGACCTATAATTATTCCTAAAAAAGGTAGTACAATTGAATTGAACAAAAAAAATCTTCCCATATATAAAAAATTAATCAGGGATTACGAAAAAAATTCATTAACGTTTGAAAATAACATCCTCAAAATCAACAATATTGAAACAAGTAATTATAAATTTAAACAAGACTACTATTGGATGATGGGTGACAATCGATATAAATCTGAAGACAGTAGATCATGGGGATTTGTTCCCGAAGACCATATTGTTGGAAAACCAGTTTTTATATGGATGAGTATCGATGGTATAAATGATGGAATTAGAAATTGGAAAGTTAGATGGGATAGAGTATTTACAACTGTAAATTTAGATGGAGAACCAAAATCATATAGATGGCACTTTTTAATAATTGTATTAATTATAATGGGTTATTCAGAAATAAAAAAAAGAAGAAAAATAAACTCCTCCTAAGTTTTGGATTGTCGAACACAAATTATAACGCCATCATATTTTGCTCCCATATCCCACTGGAAAAAAATTTGTGAGGGGAAAGTTTTATGGGAGGTTAATGAAAACTTTATAAAACAATCATTGAGAAATAGATTGAAAATTTGTGGACCTAATAAAGTCTTAAAATTAGTAATTCCAATAAAACATAAGAAAAAAAAATTTACAATTGGTGAAGCAATAATTGATAATAATGAATCTTGGCAAAATGATCATTGGAGATCTATAAAATTCTCTTACAACTCATCGCCATTTTATGAATATTATAAGGATGAATTAAATTTTATTTACAATACTAAATATGAAAAATTAATTGATTTCAATTTTGATTGTATTAAACTTGTTTTCAAATGGTTAAGATTAGATTTTAAGCTTAATAAAACAAAATTATATATAAAAACATATAATGAATTTGATGATTTAAGAAAAATGTCAAATAAAACATTTAATGATCGGTTTCAGGGAAAAAAATATATTCAGGTTTTCTCAAAAAAACATGGGTTTATTAATAATTTAAGTATACTAGACTTAATATTTAATCAGGGACCAAATGCAATAAATTTTCTTAAATAAAGCAGGCCATAAGCCGGATTCTGTCATGCCCTATCATTTATCTAGACAAAATATTACTATTTTGTTCTAACCGCCTACCCTCCAACATCGAACGAGCAATTCTTAAAAGTTGGTATATGTGGCGTTTCACCTTATAGAGTTTACATGATTTCACTACAGCCTAACTGTACATACTTTCTGTTGCACTAGTCCTCTATTTTCATAGTGACGGGTGTTACCCGCTATAATGCTCTATGGTGTCCGGACTTTCCTCTTTTTTACAAAAGCGATAAGGTGGCCTGCTACTATAAAATTAATTCAAAAATTACATTAAATAAAAATTTTATTTAATTAATTATATCAATATATTGATGAAGTTAATTTTATATTTGTTTGATGAGTGAATTTGTTATTTCTGCTTTAAAATATAGACCTGAAAACTTTGTTGATGTTGCTGGACAAGACTCCGTAACAAAAACATTAGAAAATGCAATTAAACAGAATCAGATTCCTCAGGCAATCTTATTTTGTGGACCAAGGGGGGTTGGAAAGACAACCTGTGCTAGAATTTTTGCAAAAAAAATTAACTCAATTGATATTAAACAAAATTTTAAAAATTTTTCATATAATATTTTTGAACTAGATGCTGCATCCAATAATGGAGTCGAAGATATCCGTAATTTGATAGATCAAGTTAGAATTCCTCCTCAAGTAGGAAAATATAAAGTTTACATAATAGATGAAGTACATATGTTATCTGGCGCAGCATTTAATGCTTTTTTAAAGACTCTGGAAGAACCACCAACATATGCGATATTTATTTTGGCAACTACAGAAAAACATAAAGTAATACCAACTATTTTATCAAGATGTCAAATTTATGATTTTAAAAAAATTACAATAAATGACATCAAGTCATACATTGAAAAAATTGCAAAAAAAGAAAATGTCAAATATGAGGATGAAGGGCTATATTTAATTGCAAAAAAAAGTGATGGTGCTCTTAGGGATGCATTATCCATTTTTGATAGATTAGTAAATTATACTCAGGGAAATATTACTAAAGAACTTGCATATGATAATCTTAATGTTTTAGATTTTGAAATCTATTTCAAAACATTCGAATATATAATCAATAATGATATTTATAATTGTCTGTTAATATTCAATTCCATTATTGAAAAAGGGTTCAGTGAATATGATTTTATAGATGGGTTTGGAATACATTTGAGGGATTTGCTAGTTGCAAAAAATAAGGAGAGTGAAATACTTCTTGAACAAAACGAATCTATCAAAAAAAAATATATTCAACAATCAGAGTTAAAAAATTCTAAATTTATTATTGATGCGATTAGCTTGGTTGAAGAATTTAGTTTTAAATATAAATCTAGTAAAAATCAAAGATTACTGATAGAAATCTGTTTAATGAAATTATGTATGTTGGATCCAAAAAAAGATGATAATGGTGAAGATGAAAAAAAAAAATCTATAATTGATAATTCGAGTAAAAAATTATATAATAAAAGTTCAATAAATAAAATAAAAACTTATAATAATGATAATAAAGAAGATAGTAAACCAAAAACATCTGTAGTTGAATTTAATGATGAGAAATTAAAAAATAAAGAAAGTGAAAAAATTGAAAATCCAAATAATTTAGTTTCAGGACTTTCAATATCCAGTTTAAAAGTTAAAAAAAGTATTGAAAAAGAAAAAAAAAGTCGAGAGAATGTTCAAGATTCAAAAATTAAAACCGAAAAATTTAGCTTAGATAATCTTTTGATATCTTGGCGTGAATTCTATCAATATTTATCAAAAGAAGGAGAAAAAAATCTAGCAAGTATATTACAAATTGATAATCCTACAATTGTAAATGGATATGAAATACATTATACTTTATCCAATAATATAAATAAATCAGAACTTGAAAAAAACAAGAAACGTTTAGTTGATTTTTTAAAAAAGAAATTAAATAACAAGCTAATTGATCTAAAAATTCATGTCAATAAAGAAAGTGAAAAGAAATACGTATTCACAACCAAAGAAAAGTTTGATATGTTGAAAAAGATAAACCCCAGTATTGATAAACTTAGAAAAGAATTTAAATTAGGTTTTTAGTTTATTAATCAATTCACTGACCATACCATCCGCTAATCCAATTTTTGGAACATGTATTTCTTTTAAATTTAATCTTTCAATCAAGAACTTATATACTTTCCCTACTGGAACAATTATATCTAACCTCTCTGGGTTAAGTCTAAAAAGTAAAGATTTTTCTTTATTGGACATTTTTTCTAATCTTGCAATTATTGAATTTAATTTCTTGGATGTTAAGGGTTTTCCAAATTTAGTTTCAGATATTTTAAATATTTTATTTATGTTCCCCCCAAAACCAATCAACTTTAAATTTTCAATTTTTATTAAGTTTTCTTTGATCCAACTATCAAAATCAGACCAGGTTTTTTCAGAAACTAAATTATTTATCAATCTAACACCACCAATTTTAAAAGATTTAGATTTAATAATTTTAGAATTATTTAAAATTGATAGTTCTGTACTACCACCTCCAACATCGATAAAACAGTAAGTTTGAATTTTATTTTTGAAGATTTTATTTTGTGTTATTAATTTAGCTTCTTTGATTCCACTAATAATTTTAACTTTTATCCCTGTTTTATGAAAAACATTATTTAAAACTTCTTCTCCATTAGAGGAATTTCTAATTGCAGAAGTTGCATAAGCTAAATAATTATCAACTTGATGAATTTTCATTATAAGCTTGAATGATTTTAAAGAATCAATTAATTTACTAATATTTTTTTTAGTTATTATTCCTTTGGTAAATGCATCTTGTCCGAGTCTTACAGGAACTCTGACTAGGGAATTTTTTGTAAAATCGATTGATTTATTTTTTTGAATATATATGTTTGATATTAATAATCTTATAGCATTAGATCCAATATCAATTGCAGCAAATTTTTTAAAATCTTTAAACTCCTTCAATTTTATTTTTATAATACTTATAAACTTCAGACTGAGATCTAAACCTAGGTTTTCTGTTTTTTTTATAACTGTTAATTTTCGAATGATTAATGTATCTGGACTTTAAATTATCTTTCCAATAAATATCGAAAATATCGTTAATCTCATTTTTTATTTTTTCATCAAAAACAGGACATGTTACCTCAACTCTATTATCTAAATTTCTTGTCATCCAATCAGCTGATGATATAAAAACTTTATTGTTATTATTATTACATAATACTATAAATCTTGTATGTTCTAAAAATCTATCTACAATACTTATTACTTCGATATTTTCACTCATTCCTGGATAACCAGGTATTAAACAGCATATACCTCTAACAATCATCTTAATTTTAACTCCAGCTCGGCTAGCATTATACAAGGATTTAATAATACTTCTACTAGTAATATTATTAATTTTAATCTTTATCCAAGCTTTTTTACCCAGCTTTGCGTTCCTAATTTCGCTATTAATTAATCTTTTAAGTCTTGACTCAGTATTTATTGGAGAAATCAATAAATTTTGGAAATTATATTTTTTATAGTTTGCATCAAAGAAACTAAAAACAGATTTAATTTCTTTTAAAATTTTACTATTCGATGTAAATAGAGTCAAGTCGGTATATAATCTGGCAGTTGATTCATTTAGATTTCCTGTACTTATAAAACCATAATGATTTAAATCATTCTTATCATTCCTTTCAACTACACAAATCTTACTGTGAACCTTTAAATTCGGAGATCCATAAATAATCTTTACACCTTGAGACTGCATTTCTTTAGCATACTTTATATTTGCAGATTCATCAAATCTTGCCTGTAATTCAATTAAAACAAAAACTTTTTTTCCGTTTCTAGCAGCATTAATTAGTGCATTTGCAACCTTTGATAGCTTTGAAAGTCTGTAGATAGTTATATGAATACTATTCACTTGAGGATCAATTGAAGCTTCAATTAAAAAATTAATAATGTAGAGAAACTTTTGATAAGGTGTGTGTAATAAAAAATCTTTTTTATCTAACTTTTTAAAAATTCCCTTTTTAGAGTTAAAGCCTTTCATTTTAAGTGGTTTTACTCTACTGTATACCAATGAATTCTTATTCAAACTAGGAAAACTCATGTAATCTTTTCTATTGTGGTACTTACCCCCTGGAATTATACTATCTGTTTCAACATCAATATTCATTTTTTTTATTAAAAAATCTAATGTCCCTTTTGAAATTTCAGAATCATAAACAAATCGAACAGGGTGAGCAGAGTATCTTTCTTTTAAACTATCAGAGATTTTTTCTAGATAACTTTTTGAAATATCGTCATCAAATTCAAGTTCTGCATCCCTACTTATTTTTATCATATTTCCATCAATTTTTTTTGGGTTAAAAATCTTAAAAATATTTCTGAAATAACACCTTATAATATCATCAATTAACATCACGTAAGAATTTTCATCCTGTGTAGGTAACTCGAGAAATCTTTGTAAATTTTTTGGAAAATGAACTATTGCATGTTTAACTGAATCATCTTTCAATATTAACTTAACTATTAAAAAAGAAAGGTTGTCTTTAAATTGAGGAATTTTTTTGTTATTGTCCAGTATGATTATTCCAAGAGAAGGACTTAAAAAATCATTAAAATAATTTGAAACAAATTTTTTCTGATATTTTTTTATTGAATTTTCATTAATAAAAAATATTTTTTCCAATTTCAGAAGTTGTATAATATTATTTAAGATTTTAAAACTGTTTTTTTGTAGTTCAATTGCATTATTTGTTATTTCTCTCAAAAGCTTTTTAGCTGTTATATCCTTAAATACTTTTTTACCTGTATCATTACTAATAGCAATTCTTTTAACTGTAGCATATCTTACTCTGTAAAATTCATCAAGGTTATTTGAAAAAATACCTAAAAATCTTAACCTCTCTATAAGTGGAACATTAGGATCCTTAGCCTCCTGTAAAACTCTGTGATTGAATTGAAGCCAACTTATTTCACGATTAATATATTTATTTTTTAATGCTTTCATCTATAATCTTTGGGAAAGTATTTTTGACAAATACCAAAATTAATTTCGGACCACAAAGATACATCAAAATTAAAAATCAAAACTCCACATGTGGGTACATGGGTCTGATCTTTGGAGTACTTTAAGAGTAAATTAGTACATGTATTATTGTGAGAGAAAATCATTACTGAGTTTAGTTTATTATTAATTTTTTTTATAAACTCATCCACTTTATTTCCAGAAAAATCGTATAAATTCTCAGAATAAATAACTTTAATTTTTTTCTTTTGAGTTATATTTTTCATAAAAATATTACAAGTTTCAGAAGCTCTTCTTGCTACACTACAAAAAACAATTTCAACCTCTTTACAAACATTATTTACAACATCACTCATTATTTTTGAATCATTAATTCCTCTTTTAGATAAAGGTCTTTCTAAATCTTTAAGTTGAGATTCCCAAGAAGATTTTGCATGACGAATAAGAATTAATTTTTTCATGGGGACAATCTTCTTATGGACCAAGTTTTATTTTTTTTCTCAAATAAAATTCTATCATGAAGTCTATTATCTCTTCCTTGCCAAAATTCAATATTATAAGGTTTAACAATATAGCCTCCCCAATTATTGGGTCTCAGCAATTTATCATTTGATAACTTAAATTTTTTCATTTTATTTTCCAAAAATTTTCTGTTGGGTATTGTTTCACTTTGATTAGAAATGATAGCACCAAGTTGACTGCCAACAGGTCTTGAATTAAAATAAATATCAGATTCTTTATCACTAACTTTTGATGCTTTACCATTAATGATAACCTGTTTTTCAGCTGAAGACCAATAAAAAGATAAACAAACGTCCGGATTTAAAGACATAGATTTTCCTTTACGACTATTAAAATTTGTATAAAAAACAAAACCTTTAGAATTAAATTTTTTTAAAAGAACAATTCTGGTATTTGGTAATCCTTTTTTATTTATGGAAGAAAGTGACATAGCATTTGGTTCAATCTCTTGTCCACTAGATTCTACATTATTGAACCAATCTGAAAATAATTTAATTGGATCACTTGGTAATTCGTTTTCTATTAGTTCACCTTTAAGGTAGGATTTTCTATAATTGCTTAAATCTTTTGACATATTATAAAATTAATGATTAAATATAAAATGTCTTATTTTCTGTTGCTAGAAAAACATTTTTAAAAATAGGTTTGGCTTCTTCAATAAATAAATTAAAATTTTTATATCTGTCAGAAAAATGTCCCAATATCAATTTTTTAACATTAGATTGCTTTGCAACATGTGCAGCTTGTTCAGCAGTAGAGTGATAAGTTTTTGATGCTAAATATTCATGTTTTTTTAGAAAAGTTGATTCATGATACAACAAATCACATCCCTCTATTTGATTAACTATAGTTTTATTAAAAATAGTATCACTACAATAAGCATATTTTTTTTCTGGTTTCAAGGGTTCTACAAGTTCAAAATTTTTTATTATTTCACCACTTTTACTTATACCATCCTTACCTAATTTAATTCCGGCATATTGTGTTTTATCAATTCCTAGACTTATAGCTTTATCAACTTTTAAAGTATGTTGAGTATTTTGTTTTTTAAATAAAAAACCATTCGTATATATCCTATGTTTCAAAGGGATTGTTGAAACAGAAATAAAATTATTATCAAAAATTATCTCTTGATTTGAATTGTTTAAAATATTAAAATTTAATTCAAAGGTTGTCCAAGTATTTCCCAGTTTCATAATATTAGTAATAAGTTCCTTGAGACCTTTTGGACCATAAATATTTAATGGTTTTTTTCTTCCTAATAAGTTTAGGGTCAAAATTAATCCAGGTAATCCAAAGTAGTGATCTCCGTGCAAATGAGATATAAAAACATGTTCAATGGAATTAAACTTTATTTTGTTTTGACGTAATTGAATTTGAGTTGATTCGCCACAATCAATTAAAAATGATTTTCCATTGTATTGAAGAACTTGAGAAGTTGTAAATCTATTTAATGTTGGATATGCAGAGCAACTTCCAAGAATAATTAATTTCATAATGACTTCAAATCTCTTTCAATTTCTTCAAACTCTATAATATCTTCAGCTTCAATTAAAGTTGGTGCTATATTTATTTTATCATTTGATTTTTGCAAACTAACAATTACAAGGGATTTATTATTTCTAATAAAAAGATCATTTAATTTCAAAACTTTAGAAAAGATAAAATCAATATTAACTAAGCTTAAATCAATAATAGAATTATTTAGATGGGTATTTTTAATTAGTTTAGTAAATAGCAAATTAAACTCTTTAACTTTGAAAATTTTAATTTTTCTAATTTTAGATTTCATTTTATTTAATTTTTGATGCTAATAAATACATCACTGCCATTCTAATGGCAACTCCATTTTCAACCTGATCCAAAATTATTGCTTGATCTGAATCTGCTACTTCACTAGTAATTTCAACTCCCCTATTTATTGGACCTGGATGCATTACAACAATTTTTTTACTTAATGAGTCCATTAATGTTTTATTTAATCCATAAAGCTGAACATACTCTCTGATGGAGGGAAAATAGCTTTCTTTCATTCTTTCATTTTGAATTCTAAGCATATTAACTGCATCACACCAATTCAAAGCTTTTACTAAATCTGTTTCAACTTTTATGTTCAAAGATTCAATATATCTTGGAATTAAAGATTTTGGACCACAAAGAACTACCTCAGCTCCTAATTTCTGGTAGGTAAATATGTTGGAAAGAGCAACTCTGGAATGTAATATATCACCTACAATTAAAATCTTTTTACCTTTTACTTCACCAAGTTTTTCTCTAACTGAATATGCATCAAGTAAAGCTTGAGTAGGATGTTCATGTGTGCCATCACCTGCATTGATTATGCATGAGTTAACATTATTTGAAAGAAAAACACTAGCTCCTGGACTTGGATGTCTAATTACAACCATATCAACTTTCATTGATATAATATTATTAACCGTGTCGATAAGGGATTCTCCCTTTGAAACAGATGAAGAAGTATTAGAAAAATTTACAACATCTGCTGAAAGTCTTTTTTGAGCTAACTCAAATGAAATTTTAGTTCTCGTACTATTTTCAAAAAATAAATTAGCAATTGTTACATCTCTTAATGAAGGTACTTTTTTAATTTTTCTATTTAGAATTTCCTTAAAATTATCAGATGTCTCAAAAATTAATTTTAAGTCTCTTTTTGTTAAGTACTTAATTCCTAATAAACTATCAACACTTAAAGAACTCATTATTTTACTTTATATAAATAAACAGAATCTTCATCCTCACTTTCTGTCCAATTAACTTTAACTTTTTGATTTAATCTTGAATCGACTTGAATTCCACAATAATCTGGTTGTATAGGTAATTCTCTAGAAAATCTTCTATCAATTAAACTAAGTAACTGTACTGACTTAGGTCTACCATAAGATTGAAGGGCGTCTAAAGCAGCTCTAATACTTCTACCTGTGAACAAAACATCATCAACTAAAACCACAGTTTTATTCTCAATTGAGAAATCAAGTCTGGTATGATTAGCCTTTAAAACCTTTTCACTTCTTCTAAAATCGTCTCTGTAAAATGTTATATCCAACACTCCCATCTGAATTTTTAAAGACTCTGCTTTAAGTAAATTTACAATTCTCTCTGCAAGAGTAATTCCTCTTGGCTGAATTGCAATAATTGAAGTATTTGAAAAATCACCATGATCCTCAATTAATTGAAATGAAAGTCTTTGTATTATTGTAGAGATTTGTTTAGCGTTCAGAATTTTTTTTGGTGGCATCACGCTTATTTACATCAAAATTAGTACTTTTTTCGATAAAAATGCATTAATCAAGTACTAAAAAACTAAACAGTTTTCATTCTTTCAGCAATTTTAAAATAAGTTTTATCATTTAATTTTGATCTTATTTTAGAAAATGCAGATAAAGTTTCATCAATATCTTCTTTTTTATGAGATGCTGTTGGAATTAATCTTAATAAGATTAAACCTTTTGGAATAACAGGATATACAACAATTGAACAAAAAATACGGTACTTCTCCCTTAGTTCTTTAACCATTACCATGGCCTCTTGAATGGTTCCTTTCAAAAAAACAGGTGTTACACAGCTTTGAGTTGTACCCAAATCAAATTCCTGGTCTCTCAAACCTGACTGTAATGCTTTTACATTTGTCCATAAGTTGGTTCTAATTTCTGGATTATTTCTTAACATATCTAATCGCTTTAAAACTCCAACAACTAATTGCATTTGAAGTGACTTAGCAAAAACTTGAGACCTCATATTATACTTTAAATAATTAATTATCATTTCGTCTGCAGCAATAAATGCACCAGTACTAGCCATAGATTTAGCAAAAGTTGCAAAATAAACATCAATTTCGTTCTGAACTCCTTGTTCCTCACCCGCACCTGCACCAGTTGGACCAAGAGTTCCAAAACCATGAGCATCATCAACCAAAAGTCTAAAATTATATTTGTCCTTTAGGGAAACGATTTCCTTTATTTTTCCTTGCTCACCTCTCATTCCAAAAACTCCCTCAGAAATAACTAAAATACCTCCACCTGTTTTTTCAACAATTTTACTTGCCCTTTCTAAATTTTTACTTAAACTATTAATATCATTGTGTTGATAAGTAAATCTTTTTCCAATGTGAAGTCTTACGCCGTCAACGATGCATGCATGAGAATCAATATCATAGACAATTACATCATTTTTTGAGACTAATGAATCAATTGTTGATAAAATACCCTGATATCCAAAGTTTAAAACGTAAGCTTTTTCTTTTTTCACAAAATTAGCCAGTTCATTTTCTAATTTTTCGTGTAGTTCAGTATGTCCAGACATAAGTCTTGCACCCATGGGATAAGCAGAACCATATTTTTTTGCAGCTTCTATATCAACCTCTCTAACTTCAGGATTATTAGCTAAACCTAAATAATCATTGACACTCCAGGTAATAACCTCTTTACCGTTGAATAACATTCTATTACCAATAGGACCCTCTAGTTTTGGAAAAGCAAAATAACCTTCTGCAATTTCTGCATATTTTCCAAGTGGTCCCTTATTTGTTATAATTTTATCAAATAAATCTTTCATTGAAAATTAAAAAAGAATTTTGCTATTTTATGTATTCAATTGGTTTTTCCAATTCAGATTTTTCAAAATTGAAAAACCCTTGATCATACATCCATTTATCACTATAAATTTTACTCATGTAACGAGATCCATGATCACAAAAAATTAAAACTACATTACTATTTTTATCAAAAATATTATTTTTTGATAATTGTTTAACTGCTTGCATGGCTGCACCTGAGGTATAACCAACAAACAGTCCTTCTTTTAAAGCAATTTCACGAGAGGAATGAGCACTATCCTCATCGGAAACCTTTTCAAAAAAATCAATTATTTCAAAATCAGTAGTGGTTGGAATTAAATTTTTTCCTAAACCTTCAATTCTGTATGGATATATCTCATCCTCATCAAATTCTT
This sequence comes from Flavobacteriaceae bacterium, assembly GCA_045562345.1. GTDB lineage: Bacteria > Bacteroidota > Bacteroidia > Flavobacteriales > Flavobacteriaceae > MAG-121220-bin8. The sequence goes on along the minus strand of JBJKVZ010000035.1, from coordinate 32,880 downwards.
TTGTTTCGTGATATTTTTTTAAAACAGAGCCATAGGCATCAACTCCAATTATTTTAATATTTGGATTCTGTTTTTTTAAGAAGTTTCCAATTCCTGAAATTGTGCCGCCAGTTCCACTGCTTGCAATGAGGTGAGTTATTTTTCCATTAGTTTGATTCCAAATTTCAGGGCCAGTAGTTTTGTAGTGAGCTTCTGTATTTAATTTATTAAAATATTGATTTATGTAAAAAGACCCTTTTATTTCTTCATGTAATCTTTTAGCAACTTGATAATAGGATCTTTCATCATCAGAAGAAACATGGGCAGGGCATACATATACTTTTGCACCCATAGCTTTTAACATATCTATCTTATCGGGTGATGATTTAGATGTTACAGCCAAAATACAATTATAACCCTTTATAATACTTACCATTGCTAAGCTAAAGCCTGTATTTCCTGAGGTGGTCTCTATAATTGTTGAACCAGGCTTTAATAAACCTTTTTTTTCAGCAGATTCTATGATATGAAGAGCAATTCTATCTTTGTTTGAGTGACCTGGATTGAATGCTTCAACCTTTGCGTAAAAATTTCCTGGGATTTTATTTACAATTTTATTGAGCTTAACCAATGGGGTTTGCCCAATTAACTCTAGGGCATTTTGGTAAGCTTTAATCTTTTTATTCATTTAAAGTATAATCTTTAAAGTAGGCAAATTACTTAAAAAAAGCTGTGAACACCAAATTTTCATCTATTTATATATATTTTCATGATCTAATAAAAATGCATACTCTTTTGCTGTATCTTTAATTGAATCATATCTGCCAGATGCACCTCCATGTCCACTATCCATATCAACGGATAATAAAACTTTATTTTTACTTTTTTTAAAATCTCTCAGCTTAGCTACCCATTTCGCTGGTTCCCAATACTGTACTTGAGAATCGTGCAGTCCAGTTGTTACTAATATATTAGGGTAATTTAATTTTTTGATGTTATCATAAGGAGAATAATTTGAAATATATTCAAAGTATTTTTTTTTATTTGGATTACCCCACTCATCGTACTCACTTGTTGTCAATGGAATTTTATCATCTAGCATAGTTGAAATCACATCCACAAAAGGTACTGCAGCTATAATACCATTATACAATTCAGGTGATAAATTAATTATTACTCCCATAAGCAAACCACCCGCAGACCCTCCATATGCATAGCATTTTTTTGGATTTGTATATTTATTTTTAATCAAATATTTTGTACAGGAAATAAAGTCATTGAAAGTATTCATTTTTTTTAATAGCTTACCATCTTCATACCATTTACGACCTAAATATTCACTTCCTCTAACGTGGGCAATAGCAAATACAAATCCCCTATCTAAAAGACTTAGTCTACTAATTGAGAAATAGGGATCAATAGTATGACCGTACGAACCATATCCATAGATAAGGAGAGGATTTTTTGAATTTTTTTTAACTCCATTTTTATAAATAATTGATATGGGTATTAATTTTCCGTCATTTGCTTTTGCCCATTTTCTCTCTGTTATATAATTTTCTATTTTAAATTTTTGATCAATTATTTTTTGTTCTTTTCTTAATATTTTTTTTTTAGTTCTCATATCGAAATCGACAATTCTAGCAGGCTCATTAAATGAACTATATGAGTATCTTAAAATATTGGTATTAAAATCAATATTGTTAGTAGTTTGTAGGTTGTAGGTTTCAGAATTAAATTCTAAGTAATATTCGCTTTTTTTATTCCATTTTTTTATTTTAATTTTTATTAAACCATTTATTCTTTCAGTAATAACTAAATAGTTTTTAAAAATATCTATTGATTCCAAAAGAATCTCTTCTCTATGATCAATTACATTAGTCCAATACTTAATGTCTGTATTATGGATTGAGGTTTTCATTAATTTGTAGTTATAACAATCATCCTTATTTGTTATAATATAAAAATGATTATCATAGTGACTTATTGTATATTCTAATCCCCTTTTTCTTTTACTGAATACTATAAATTTTTTATTAGGAAAATCAGAATTTAAAAATCTAAACTCAGTTGTCAATGTACTGTATGAGCAAATAATGAGAAAAGTACCTGATTTAGATTTAGAAATATTGGTATAGAATGTTGTGTCCTTTTCAAAAAAAACTAATTTTTCATTGCTTGTTTTGGATCTTATATCACATTTAAAGACTTTATGCGGCCTTAGAGTCTTAAGTTCTCTTTTAACATAAAATAATGTTGAATTATCATTTGCCCAGGCCATTGCTCCAGAACAATTAGAAAAGGATTTATTTAAAATTTCACCATTTTCTAAATTCTTAATTTTTATTGTGTACAATCTTCTGGATTTTGTATCTATTGAAAAAGCAACAAACTTATTATTTGGACTAATACAAAAGTTAGAAAGATTAAAAAAGGGATAGTCTTTTGAAAGCAAATTACAATCAAAGAGTATTTCTTCTTTGGCACTTAATGTCTTTTTTTTTCTTAGATAAATTGGGTAACTTTTATTTTTTTCATATCGGGAAATATACCAATAACCATTGAAAAAATATGGGACAGATTCATCATCTTCTTTAATTTTACCTTTTATCTCATCAAATAATTTTTTTTGAAATTCATTTGTGTGAGAAGTCATTTTATCATAATAATTATTTTCTTCTTTTAAATGATTAATTACATCAGTGTTTTCCCTATTTTTTAACCAATAATAATTATCCTTTCTTAGACATTTAAATTTTCTTAGAATTTTTAGAATTTTTTTTGGTTTTGGAGGTGTAATTTTATTTACAATAGACATAAAAAATTAGAAATAAAATGGGTTAAATTTTTAGTTGTTTTAAAATGTTAAGAAACATTTTATGCATTTCTGTTGTATAGTCAAGGTGTGTGACAATTCTTAATTTATTATCACCCATTGAAATTATACTAACCCCTTTATCTTTAAGTTTTTTTAGAAAAAAATCAGAATTAATTTTTGGATCTAGTTGAAAAATAACTATGTTAGTTTCCACTTTTTCAACTGTTGAAACAAATGAAATATTATTGAGAACGTATTCAATTTCAGATGCTTTTTCATGATCTTCAGAAAGCCTTTTAAAGTTATTTTCAATTGCATAAAGTCCACAAGCTGCCAAATATCCAACCTGTCTCATACCACCACCCAAAACTTTTCTTACTCTCAAAGCTTGAGAAATTAAATCACTAGAACCTATAAGAACAGATCCAGACGGACAGCCAAGTCCTTTACTTAAACAAACAGATATAGAATCAAATATATCTCCGTAATTTTTTGGTTCCTGGTTCATTTTTACAAGTGCATTCCAAATTCTTGCACCATCTAAATGAAGAGATAAATTATTCTCTTCACAAGACTTTTTAATTTGTTCTAGTTCTTTAATATTCCAACAAGCACCCCCACCCTTGTTTGTTGTGTTTTCAACACAAACTAAACTTGTTTTTGGGCTGTGATAAAAATCTGGTGGATTTATTGCATTTAATAATTGTGAATTTTTAAACATTCCCCTGTCACCATCAATTAATTTACATGATACTCCACTATTAAAACTAACTCCTCCACCCTCATAATTATAAACATGAGCATACTTATCGCAAATTAATTGATCCCCCGGATTAGTGTGGATCTTAATAGCAGTTTGATTAGTCATTGTACCAGATGGAAAGAATAATGCGGATTCCATACCAAACATACTCGCTAATTCATTTTCTAACTTATTTACAGTTGGATCTTCTTTAAACACATCATCGCCCACCTTTGCATTAACCATGGCTTCAAGCATCTTTTTTGATGGTCTAGTTACTGTATCACTTATTAAATTAATCTCCATAATTATCTATTATAATTACAAGAATGATCACCAATTGGGGAACCATCCGGTATTTTGGGTGATATTTGATTTTTGTAATCATTAGGATTTTTATAAAAATCTTCAATGATTTTTAAATATTGATGATGATTAGAATTTAAATTCTTGAATTTTTTAAGTTTTTTTATTAAAGATTTTATTGTGATATCTAATTCCATTCTAGCTTTAAAAAACAGATCTTCACTTTGCGACAAATTTAAGATATTAATTAAAACATTAGTATTTATAACATGTTGAATATCATCTAAGTAAGTTTCATTATGTTTTGTTTCTAAAGTATTTGATATTAGACTATTAAACAAATAATTTAAACTTAACTTTGTATTATCAACAGAATTTTGAATAATTATTCTATTTAATCTTTCAGGGTTAAGCAATAATGAAATCGTAAATTCACTCGCAGTAGATGCAGCACTGAAAGGATCAAAGGAAACTCCAGTCATGCTTTTGAAAGATTCTCGTGTTCTACTATAGCCATAGGCTCTAGGCGGAAATAATTTTAATAATCTTTTAGGGATTGCCAAAACTTTTGCATTCAAAGATTTTAGTAATGAATTAAGCGCTTCTTCTTGAACTTCAAAGTCCAAATCTTTAACAATAATCTGATTATCTCCTCTAACCGTATAATTATAATCCATACCACCTATTAATTTAACAACTGCTTCTGTTTGATATCGGTGCATAAAATATAAAGGAACAAAAAGATCCTCAAGCATTGTATAAGGATCCCCTTTTTTAATATTATATTCTGAAAAATTATCAATCGCAATATTTCTAATTTTTAAGATATCGTTCAAACCTTCACTAACACTTGTACCATTGTCCCACAAATGAGCATTAACATGAGAGCCACTAGGCGATCTGGCATCACTGTCGGTTATAAATTGTAATCCTTTTTCATTTGCACTTTGTATAATATTATTTAATTCTAATGTTTCATTATTTTTATTAAAAACTGAATAACTATAAGCAACTGTAACTTTATCCCAATCCCCTATTCCTATACTATAAGCATTAGACAAATCAATTTTATTATTTTTTAATTTTATCAGTGGATGAGGGTAATCCATAACAGAATTTCTGTTATTTACACTTGATGCGAAATTATGTGCAAATCCAAGTGTATGACCAACTTCATGGGCACTTAATTGTCGAATTCTTGAAAGTGCCATTTCCAGCATAGGTTTATAATTATTTTCATTTTCATAAGATTTATTAATTAGAGCTTGTGCAATTAAAAAATCCTGTCTTATTCTTAAACTTCCAAGACTCACATGTCCTTTAATTATTTCACCCGTTCTGGGATCAACAACACTTGCTCCATAACTCCATCCTCTAGTTGATCTATGGACCCACTGAATTACATTAAATCTACAATCCATTGGATCTGCATTTTCAGGAAGCATTTTTACCTGAAAAGCATTTTTAAAACCAATCTCTTCGAATGCTTCATTCCACCATCTAGCACCGTCAAGTAGAGCTGATCTAACTGGTTCGGGTGTGCCTGAATCAAGATAATAAATAATTGGTTTTAAAGCTTCACTTAATTTTAAATCTGGGGTTTTCTTTTCTAACCTGTGTCTGATCACAAATTTTTTTAGTATTGGATCTTGAACAGGTGAAGCATAATCCATAAAACTCAGCATGATTCCACCACTTCGAGGATCAAACACTCTCGGTTTAAAATTATTGTCAGGTAATTCAATGAAAGAATTGTGTTGATTTACACTAAAAATTGAAGGGTCAGGTGAAACACTAACTATTAAATCACCTTCTGCTTCACCAACAAAAGTGAGTATAGATTCAAATTCAACATTTTTGGGAAAAGCTTTAGTTCTTTCAATATTAATAGCACTTTTTAATAAATCTAATTTATAAGATCCTTGATTTAAATTTTTCAATCTTTTTGAAACTCCATGAGTATCTTGCATTAGAAAAGGTGTAAAATCAATTGTATATATACCTTCTTTATTATTGATTATTTCAAAACCAAAAATTACAGATTTTGCAAAAGCTTCCTCCACACTTTTTCTTTCTGCCTCATTTTTTGTGTTTGCCCTGTAGAATTGATTAGGTTCTATTAATAATAATTTATTTCCGTACCTTTTAAAGTGAACTATTCTTTCTCTTCCTAATTGACCACGATCTAAGCCAATATCATTTGAACCTAACCCTGTTGCTAATGAGCTCACATAAAGAAAATCTTTTTCAAGCTCATCGATTTTCAAATATATTTTATCCGAACTTAGATCATACTTGAAATTAAAAAACCCATTAAAATCTATGATACTATTTTGAGTTTGAGAAAAGTTTGAAAAAAAGTTAAGTATAAAAATTATTGAAAAAAAAATCCTAATATGCATCTATTAATTCTTTAATTAAGATTTATAAAAATAATTAAAATTGATTTGTATTAAAATGTATTTTTGTTAAATATTATTATTTGATGATAAACTTTGACCAAATAAAAAATCTCCTAAAGCGAACTGATGCGCTTGGGAGTTATCTTTGACATCGAGTCAAAGAAAATACAGATAGCTAATAAGGAAGAAATAACATTTGATCCTGATTTTTGGAATGATTCCAAAAATGCCCAGAAAGTAATTAAAGAAATTCAATCATTGAAGCAGTGGGTAAATGATTATGAACTTGCAAAATCCTATTGTGATGAATTAGAAATTTTATATGATTATTATAAATCAAATGAAATTTCTGAAAAAGAACTTATTTCTCATTTCAAAATCTTATCTGATCACATTGAAAAAATTGAATTTAAAAATATGTTATCTGATGACAGTGATGAAATGAGTGCTATTATTCAAATCACTGCTGGTGCGGGTGGAACTGAGAGTTGCGATTGGGCGAGTATGCTCATGAGGATGTACATAATGTGGGCAGAAAAAAATAAATTTAATATAAAAGAATTAAATCTTCAACAAGGTGATGTAGCCGGAATTAAAACAGTGACTCTGGAAATTGATGGACAATACGGTTTTGGATGGCTAAAAGGTGAAAATGGAGTTCACAGATTAGTTCGCATATCTCCGTTTGACAGTAATTCTAAACGTCACACATCATTTGCTTCAGTGTATGTATACCCCTTAGTTGATGATTCTATAGAAATTAACATAAATAACTCAGATATTACATGGGAAACCATGAGATCAAGTGGGGCTGGAGGACAAAGTGTCAATAAAATTGAAACAGCCGTAAGACTTAGACATGCGCCAAGCGGAATAATTATTGAAAATTCTGAAACAAGATCGCAACTTGAAAACAAGGAAAAAGCACTTCGATTGTTAAAATCTCAATTATATGAAATTAAAATTAAAGAAAAAATGAAAGAAAGAGAGGAAATAGAAGCTAGTAAAATGAAGATTGAATGGGGTTCGCAAATAAGGAATTATGTTTTACATCCTTACAAACTAATTAAGGATGTAAGAACTGGATATGAGACTAATGATCCGGATAATGTCCTTAATGGTGATTTAAATGCATTTTTAAAATCTTATCTAATGTCTAATTAAAATGAAAATAAATACGCTTATTTTTGATTTAGGGGGAGTATTGATTGACTGGAATCCAGAATATGTTTTTTTGAAAGAGTTTAAAGGAAATAGAAAAAAAATGAAATGGTTTTTTGAAAATATTTGTACAATGGAATGGAATGAAAAACAGGATAAAGGAAAATTAATAAAGGATGCAACAAATGAAAGAATTAAAAAATTTCCTAAATATGAAAATTTAATTAATATGTATTATGGTAAATGGGAAGATATGTTGAAAGGAGAAATTTCAGCTACAGTTAGAATTTTAAAAAAACTTAAAAATAAAAATTACAAATTGTTTGCACTAACAAACTGGAGTGCAGAAACTTGGCCAGTTGCAATTAAAAGATTTGATTTTTTAAAATTATTTGATGGAATTGTTGTCTCTGGTCAAATACAAATGTTAAAGCCTGATAAAGAAATTTATAATTATATTATAAAAAAATTTAAACTAAATCCCTCTAAATGTGTATTTATTGATGATCGAATGTCCAATGTTAATGGTGCAAGATTATGTGGAATCAATGGCATTAAATTTGATAACTCTACTAAACTTATAACGGATTTAAAAAAAATTAATATTGAATTATAAGTTATATCATAACCCAAGATGCCAAAAGTCTAGGGAAGCAATAGAATATTTAAATTTTCAGAAAATTAAATTTGAGATAGTTTTATACATTAAAGATGGTCTAAGTATAAATATTTTAAATAAAATAATTGAAAAGTCTGGACTAAAAGCAATTGATTTAGTTAGAAAACAAGAAACAGTTTGGAAAGAAAAATTTAAAAATATTAATATTTCTGAAAAAAAAATAATTGAATTAATTGTAAAACACCCAATTCTTTTACAAAGACCTATAGTTGTTTCAGAAAAAAAAGCTATTATAGCCAGACCTGTTGAAGAGATTTTGAAAGTTTTAGAAAAATAATCATTATGAAAAAAATTTTTTCAATACTTTTTATTGTTACGTTATTAAAAGTTAATGCTCAAAAATTAGACACTCACATTTCAGGAATCATTATTGACAAAGAGTCCAATACTCCACTTGAATATGCTACAATTTCTATTTCAAACAGCAATGAAACTAATATTAAATATGCTGGGTTAAGCGATAAAAATGGAAATTTTAAAATTGATGTTTCATTTGGCACATATGACGTTAAAGTTGAATATGTTTCATTCAAAGAATTATTTTTAAAAAATATAATCGTTAATCAATCCCAAAACCTTGGTAGTATTTTTATGATTATAGATGAAAATATTCTTGATGAAGTTGAAGTAGTTGGAGAAAAAACCGAGGTAGAAATTAAATTAGATAAAACCGTTTATAACATTGGAAAAGACCTAATACTTAAAGGAAGTAGTGTAAGTGATGTTTTAGACAACCTACCCTCTCTTGCTGTGGATATTGACGGAAACATTTCTCTAAGAGGAAATCAAAATGTTAGAATCTTAATTAACGGAAAACCCTCTGGTTTAGTTGGCATAAGTAGTAATGATGCATTGAAACAATTTCCCTCTGAAAGTGTTGAAAAAGTTGAAATTATAACTTCTCCATCTGCAAGATATAATGCTGAAGGCACAGCTGGCATTATTAATATTGTTTTAAAAAAAAATAAATTGCGTGGACTGAATGGATCGCTAAGCATTAAAGGTGGTGATCCTAAGAGTTACGGGTCATCTGGAAATTTAAATTTTAGAAAAAATAAAATTAATTTTTTTTCCAACTTAGGAACTAATTTTTCAACCTATAAAAACATATCCAATAGTGAAACAGAATATTATATTGATAATAGAGAAAATAATTTTTTGAATGAAACGGGAAGTAGAAATAGTGAAAACAATTCTTTTTTTCAAAACACTGGAATCGAATATTTATTTTCATATCAAACAAGTTTGGTGTTATCTTATTTAAATCGTGAAGGTGAAAGTATTGATGAATCTATAAATAACATAGATCAAAATTTTCAAAACGTAAATAAAATATCTCAAAGAATTGAAAATGAAAATGAAAATGATAACACTTATGAGTTTTCAATAAATTTAAGTCATGAATTTTTGACTATGGGAACATTAACAATGGATTATCAAAAAGAAAACTCAAATGAAATTGAAAGGGGTTTTTTAAATAATACACAAAAGAGTCCATCCACAATAAAATACGCTAGTGAAAATATTTCAAGTGATGAAAATCAAAACAGTGAATTATATAAAATTGACTATGTTGTTCCCATAAATGAAGACGGACAATTTGAAATTGGTTACAGAAAAAGTAATAGATTTCAAAACACTAATTATTTAGTTGAAGATGAACAAGCTAATGGTAATTTCTTAAAAAATTCCAATTTAAGCAACAGTCTTTTTTATAATGAAAAAATCAATGCATTTTATACACAATATGGAAATAAGAAAGGTAAATTTTCATACCTACTAGGATTAAGAATTGAGGAATCCAAAACTGTTGTAAAACAAAAAGAAACAAACAGCATCGATACAAAAAAGTACAATGATATTTTTCCTACAATAAATATAGCACTGGAATTAAATAAAAACCAAACAATAACTTTGGGTTATAATAGAAGAATAAGTAGACCTAGATCCTACTTCATTAACCCATTTCCTTCAAGATCAAGTGAAACTAGTTTTTTTCAAGGTAATCCGTACCTTGATCCAACATATTCCAACGGGGTTGATTTGGGATTTTTAAATAAACTTGATAAAACAACACTAAATGGATCAATATATTATAAAAAATCTCAAAGAATATTCACATTTATAAACGAATCAACAGGAAATTATGTTTTAGTAAATGAAATACAAGTCCCTGTTATAAGAAGATCCCCAATTAACTTATCAAATAGAGAAGAAATTGGAGTTGAATTTAATACAAGTTATAGTCATTCAAGATACTGGAGAATTTCTGGAAATATTAACCTTTATCAATCTGAAATAATTGGCACAAATAATAATATAGTTTATGATTCAAAAAACTTTATTTGGAGTGGTAGAGTCAACAATTATTTAAAAATATTCTCAAATATAGATTGGCAAACCAGATTTAGTTATTATGGCCCTGAAAGTAATGCAATTTCAACAAGAAAAGCCAGAATAAGGACTAATACGGCCCTAAGTAGAGACTTTTTTGGAGAAAACATGACTCTAACTTTTAAGATTAATGATATTTTTGAAACTCAAAAGTGGAGGCTTGAAACTTTTAATGAAACCTATAGAAATTATACAGAAGCCAGTTGGCGAGGAGGAAGGTCGTTTAGTTTAGATTTAATATATCGTTTTAATCAAAAGAAAAACCAAAGAAACAGAGGGAATTATGAGGAATATGATGGTGGTGGTTTTGGAAAGTAATCTATTTTTTTAATTTATCCCTAATTTCTTTAATTCTTTCAAAAAAAGCTCCAGTGACCCAATATGGTATAATGAAGGTAAGGAGAAGAATCATTAACCAAAATCCCATGGTTAATACTGTTAGAAATAAAATAAAACCTAAATATTGATCAAATTCCATAATACAAAATTATAAAATTATTATTAAGCAAATAATTCTTTGGTAAAGTTTTTTACAAAATTTTATAAACATGAGATATGTGAACCTTTTGTAGTAAATTTGTAATTTAGAATTATATGACATATAGGGTCGAAAAAGATACCATTGGAGAAATAAAAGTACCTTTAAATTGTCTTTGGGGAGCTCAAACTCAGAGATCAATAAACAATTTTAAAATTGGCAAACCAGCTTCAATGCCAATTGAAATTATACATGCATTTGCAATTCTAAAAAAAGCAGCTGCACATGCAAACCACGATTTAGGAGTACTAAGTGAAAAGAAAAAAAATTTAATTTCTAATGTTTGTGATGAGATAATAAATGGTGACCATAATGATCAATTTCCTTTAGTAATTTGGCAGACAGGTTCAGGAACTCAAACAAATATGAATATAAATGAAGTGATTTCAAACCGAGCTCAGTTGATTGAAGGGAAAAAACTAGATGAAGTTGATAAAATTTTATCTCCAAATGATGATGTAAACATGTCACAATCCTCAAATGATACTTTTCCAACCGCAATCCATATTGCAGTTTTAAAGTTATTAGTAGAAAAAACAATACCAAACTTGGAAAAATTTGAAAAATCACTTATCAATAAAGTTTCTGAATTTAAAAATATAATCAAAATTGGTAGAACACACTTAATGGATGCAACTCCAATAACATTAGGTCAAGAATTTTCTGGTTATAGTTCTCAAATTAATAATGGATTGAAATCCCTTAAAAATTCATTAACTAATTTATCTGAACTTGCTTTAGGTGGAACTGCAGTTGGAACTGGAATAAATACACCAAAAGGATACGATAAGATGTCTGCAGAATTAATTTCCAAATTTACTGGATTAAATTTCATTTCTGCAAAAAATAAATTTGCATCTATTGCTGCACACGATGCTTTAGTAGAAACTCATGGCACTCTAAAATTAATTGCTAATTCTCTTTACAAAATAGCAAATGATATACGTTTGATGGGTTCGGGTCCAAGGTGTGGAGTTGGTGAAATTTTAATACCAGCTAATGAACCAGGAAGCTCAATTATGCCTGGAAAAGTTAATCCAACTCAATGTGAGGCATTAACTATGGTCTGTGCACAAGTAATTGGAAATGATGTTTCAGTTACACTTGGAGGAATGAATGGACATTTTGAACTAAATGTTTTTAAACCACTAATTGCTGCCAAATTGATCGATTCAAGCACTCTTATTGCAGACTCTGTAGAAAGCTTTAACAAAAATTGTTTAATTGGAATAAAACCTAATAAAAAAAGAATTGATGAGCACTTAAAAAATTCTTTGATGCTCGTTACAGCTTTGAACAAAAAAATTGGTTACTATAAAGCCGCTGAAATAGCAAATGAAGCTCATAAAAATGGTACTACCTTAAAAACAGAAGCTGTTCGATTAGGTTATACATCTGAAAAGGAATTCGAAAAATGGGTGGATGTAAAAAAAATGATTGATAATAAAAATTAAACTCTACCTTTTAGTGCGTTAAAAACCCATCCCATAGATATAAACCCAACGCCAACTACTGAAAAACCAATTGCATATTCCTGATATTTTAAAACCCCTAACAATACTAGAGTAATACCTAAAATCGTCATTATAAATGATGCCCATGCAAAAATTCCATTTTTATTCAAACCCATAATAAAGTTTTTTAATTAATTATAAATTTTTATTGCCTAAATGTATTTTTCCAAATATCTTATTATACAAATCCTCCCAATTATATTTTTTTGAAAAATACAAAATTAAAAGTGGATAAATTAAAAAAACTGGTAGCAATATACTTCCAGTTTGGGGTTCTCCAATACTTTTAAGAATTGAGTCCGTTTGTAAAACAGTCCAATCAGCTGTAACTAGGATTGAAATCATGAAATTATTTCCAGCGTGAAAACCTAATGATAATTCCATGCCATCATCCATTACAGTCAATATTCCCAAAAATAGACCTGTGAAAAAATAATGTATTAATAAAATTGTACCAAGTTTAGTTACTTCAGGATTCCAATAATGTAAAAGTCCAAACATTAAGGATGTCAAAAAAAGAGGAATCCATCTATTTCTAAAAAAAACACCAATTCCTTGCATTAAATATCCTCGAAAAACATATTCTTCCCAACTTGTTTGTATAGGTAAAAAAATTAATGAAATTATAAATAACAATGCAAATTTTTTCAAATCAAAATTGATAATGTAATCTTCAGTATAAAATATATAACTAAATGAAGTTGAAAGAAGAACGATAGATATTGCTATTATAAATGAGTGTAATACTTTATAAAAATCAACTTTTTTTCTTGTAGTTGTCAAACCCTTAAAACTTTGTTCATGAATAAATTTTATCACTATTAAAATTCCAATCATTCCAGCAACATAAGGGAGTAAAACATAAAACAATGTAAGGTTACTATTTTCTAAAATAGTCATCATTTTAGCAGGATCTAATTTTGAACTTAATTTCGAACTTGCCTTATCAAAAATCGCAAAGACGAAAGGAATAGATCCAATCTGGGTAGCAATAAAAATTATAAAACATCCAATAACATACCTCCAACTATCGTTTTTAATTTTAAGAGCATTTTCTATAAACATAAAATTTACCTTTTATCTAAAATAATTGTAGATAATTTACAATGAGAAATTAAATTATCATTTTCATCGGAAATATTAATTTTCCATAGCTGTGTAGTTCTTCCTTTGTGAATAGCAATAGCTTCAGCATATACATAACCACTTGAAATGCTTTTTAAATGGTAAGCGGAAATTATAGTTCCCCTTACAATCTGTTTTTCTATATCAATAGAAAGATATGATGCAACACTTCCAACCGATTCAGCTAAGGCAGCAGTAGCACCTCCATGTAATACACCATCAGGTTGATGAAGTTTTGGAGTAACCTCCATCCTAGCTTTTACACGATCATTATCTAAATCAATAAACTCAATTCCTAAAGTTTTTTCTAAGGAACTTTTCTTTAGTGAATTAATTTTTTTTAAAATATCATTTTTCTCCATATTATAAATGTATAAAACAAAAAAACGCAACAAAAGTTTTGATGCGCTTTTTTTAAAAATTGAAATCAGTTACTATTTTACCTCTTCAAAATCAACGTCTTGAACATCATCTGAGGAATCTTTTTTAGTGTCATCAGATTTTGAATTAGAAGCTGCATCAGATGCAGTTGCATTACCACCTGCTTGAGCTTGGGCTTTATAAAGTTCTTCTGAAGCATTTTTCCAAGCTTCATTGATTTTTTCTAATGCAGATTTTATACCATCAATTTCCTTAGATTCATGTGCCTTTTTTAAATTTTGTAATGAATCTTCAATAACTTTTTTCTTATCGTCTGGTATTTTATCTCCATATTCTTTCAACTGGCTTTCAGTCTGAAAAATCATGGCATCAGCACTATTTAATGTATCTACTTCTTCTTTTACTTTTTTATCAGATTCAGCATTAGCCTCAGCTTCTTTCTTCATTTTTTCAATTTCTTCTTCAGTTAATCCTGAGGAAGCTTCTATTCTAATATCCTGAGTTTTTCCAGTAGCTTTATCAGCTGCAGTTACATGAATAATACCATTAGCATCAATATCAAAAGTAACTTCAATTTGAGGAACTCCTCTTGGTGACGGAGGAATGCCATCTAAATGAAATCTACCGATAGTTTTATTGTCCTTAGCCATAGGTCTTTCTCCTTGCAAAACATGAATTTCAACAGAAGGTTGATTATCAGCAGCAGTTGAGAAAACCTGAGACTTTTTAGTTGGAATTGTTGTATTCGATTCAATTAACTTAGTCATTACACTTCCCATAGTTTCTATACCTAATGATAGTGGTGTGACATCTAATAATAATACATCCTTCACATCACCTGTTAACACACCACCTTGGATGGCAGCTCCGATAGCTACAACTTCGTCAGGGTTAACACCTTTTGAAGGTTTCTTTCCAAAAAACTTTTCAACTTTCTCTTGAATAATTGGAATTCTTGTAGAACCTCCAACTAAAATAACTTCATTGATGTCTTTTACATTTAAACTAGCATCATTAAGAGCTTTTTTTACAGGTTCCATTGATCTTTTAACTAATTCAGTAGTAAGTTGTTCAAATTTTGACCTAGTTAAAGTTGTAACCAAATGCTTTGGTCCTGATGCGGTAGCAGAAATATAAGGTAAGTTTATTTCCGTTTGAGCAGATGATGATAGTTCGATTTTTGCTTTTTCAGCTGCTTCTTTGAGTCTTTGTAAAGCCATTGGGTCTTTTCTAAGATCAATATCCTCTTGCTTTTTGAATTCTTCAGCAAGAAATTGAATTACTGCTTCATCAAAATCATCGCCACCTAAACGTGTATCTCCATTTGTTGACAGAACTTCAAAAACACCATCACCTAGCTCTAAAATTGAGATATCAAAAGTACCACCACCAAGATCAAAAACAGCAATTTTTTGATCTTTACCAGATTTATCAAGTCCATATGCGAGTGCTGCTGCTGTTGGTTCATTTATTATTCTTTGAACCTTTAAACCAGCAATTTCTCCAGCTTCTTTAGTAGCTTGTCTCTGGGAATCATTAAAATAAGCTGGTACAGTTATTACTGCTTCTGAAATTGAATTTCCAAGGTAATCTTCAGCAGTTTTTTTCATTTTTTGTAAAGTCATAGCTGATAATTCTTGAGGTGTATATAATCTTCCATCTATATCAACTCTGGCTGTATCATTATCTCCCTTGACAACTTTATAAGCAGATCTTTCAGCATCTTTTTTAGATTCACTGAACTTAGATCCCATAAATCTTTTAATTGAAGCAATAGTTTTTGTTGGATTTGTAACAGCTTGCCTTTTAGCAGGGTCTCCCACTTTAATTTCTCCACCTTCAACAAATGCGATAACTGAGGGAGTTGTTCTTTTACCTTCAGCATTAGGTATAACTACTGGTTCATTACCCTCCATAACTGAGACACATGAGTTAGTAGTACCCAAATCTATTCCTATTATTTTACTCATTATTAATTATTTTAATTCGTAATAGTATGACCAATGATTATGCCATTATATTTCAACTGACATACTGGCAGTATATTGAAAAATTTATAATTTGGTGTAATTTAAACTACATTTGTACTGTTTTTATGAATTCAAACAATAAAAAAAGAGTTACAACAAATTCTCTCCTTGAAATGAAAAAGCAAGGAGAAAAAATTTCTATGTTGACTGCCTATGATTTTTCAATGGCAAAAATTATTGACTCATCAAATATTGATATCATTTTAGTTGGTGATTCAGCTTCAAATGTAATGGCTGGGCATGAAACAACTTTACCTATAACATTAGATCAAATGATATACCATGCTTCATCTGTTGTTAGAGGAGTTAAAAGGGCATTGATTGTTGTAGACTTACCTTTTGGAAGTTACCAATCTGATCCAAATGAAGCACTTCGGTCTGCAATAAGAATAATGAAAGAATCTGGTGCTCACGCTATTAAAATGGAAGGTGGCTCAGAAATAAAAGATTCTATTATAAAAATTTTAAATGCCGGAATCCCTGTCATGGGTCACTTGGGCCTGACTCCACAGTCAATATATAAATTTGGTACATATTCTGTAAGAGCAAAAGAAAAAATAGAGTCTGATATTCTTATAAAAGATGCTAAATTGTTAGATAAATTAGGTTGTTTTGGAATCGTATTAGAAAAAATTCCAGCAAAGATTTCCAAAACGGTTACAAGTTCAGTAAAATGTGCAGTAATAGGTATCGGAGCAGGAAAAAATGTTGATGGACAAGTTCTTGTAACTCATGATTTAATTGGATTAAATTCTGAATTCAATCCAAGGTTTTTGAGAAGGTATGCTGACATGAATAAAATTATGTCTGATGCAATTAAAAATTATATTAAAGACATTAAAAATTTGGACTTTCCTAACGAAAAAGAACAATATTAATTTTTGTGTTGAACATTTTATTTGAAGACAACCATTTAATAGTCATTAATAAAAAGCCAGGTGAATTAAGTCAGGGCGATAAAACAAATGACATTACTCTTTCTGATAAGGTAAAAACATTTTTAAAAAAACGTGATCAAAAAAAAGGTAATGTATTTTTAGGTATAATTCATAGATTAGATAGACCAACAAGTGGGATTATAATATATTCTAAAACTTCAAAGGCATTATCCAGGATGAACGAAAAATTTAAGCAAAATGCAATAAGTAAAACTTATTGGGCAATTACAAAAAAAATAAATAAAAGTTCAGGAAGACTAGAAAATTTTTTGATTAAAAACCAATCTCAGAACAAATCTTATGTTTGCGACAGAAAAACAGTCAATGCAAAAAAAGCAATATTACGCTTCAGAAAAATATTAGATTTAAAAAACTTTTCACTGATTAGTGTAAATTTAGAAACTGGAAGACATCACCAAATAAGGTCACAATTCTGTCACTTAGGTTATCCAATCAAAGGAGACTTAAAGTACGGTTACAAAAGACCCAACAAGGATAAAAGCATTCACCTACACTCTAGAAAAGTTATTTTTACACACCCAGTTTCAAAACAAAAGATTGAAATAATTGCTAACCCACCTAATGAAGACATTTGGAATTTATGCATTAGGAGTTTATAAATAGATTTATTTATCTGATTTCACTACTTTTACTTTACTAATTAAAATTATTAAACAGCTTAATGTATGAGCAAGGAATTTGTTAAAATTTTCGACACAACTCTAAGAGATGGAGAACAAGTCCCTGGATGTAAGTTAAATACCAAGCAAAAAACTGTTATTGCCAAAAGATTGGATAAGCTTGGTGTAGATGTAATTGAAGCTGGCTTCCCTGTTTCAAGTCCTGGTGATTTTAAATCTGTTGAAGAGGTATCAAAAATTGTAAAAAATTCTAGTGTTTGTGCTTTAAGTAGAGCTGTAAAAAAAGATATTGAAGTTGCTGCATTAGCTTTAAAACATGCTAAATTTCCAAGGATACATACCGGAATTGGCACGTCTGACACTCACATAAAATTTAAATTTAACTCAACAAAAGAAAAAATTATAGAACAGGGATATAATGCAGTTAAGTATGCAAAAAAATTTGTTTCTGATGTTGAATTTTATGCCGAAGATGCTGGAAGAACAGATAATGAATTTTTAGCTAAAGTTTGTGAAAAAATGATAGAGGCAGGAGCAACAGTATTAAATATTCCAGATACCACAGGGTATTGTCTTCCAAATGAATATGGGGAAAAAATAAATTTTCTAGTAGAAAATGTAAAAAATATTGATAAAGCAACCATTTCATGTCACTGTCATAATGATTTAGGTTTAGCAACAGCAAATTCAATTTATGGAGCTATAAATGGAGCTAGACAAATTGAGTGTACTATTAACGGAATTGGAGAAAGAGCTGGGAACACCTCTCTTGAGGAAGTTGTAATGATAATGAGACAGCATGATCAGTTAAACTTAGATACTAAAATTAATTCTAAACTTCTTTTTAGTACCAGTAAAATGGTTTCAGATGAAATGGGTATGCCAGTTCAGCCCAATAAAGCTATAGTTGGTGCAAATGCTTTTGCCCATAGTTCTGGTATTCATCAAGACGGAGTTATAAAAAAGAGAGAAACTTATGAAATTATTGATCCTCTGGAGGTTGGTGTAAATGAATCTGCCATTGTTTTGACAGCAAGAAGTGGTAGAGCTGCACTAGCATATAGAGCCAAAAAAGTAGGATTTGAATTGACTAAAATTGAATTAGACATTGTGTACTCTGAATTTTTAAAATTCGCAGACAGAAAAAAAGAAATTTTTGATGATGATATACCAAAAATCATTAAAAATTCTAAATTAAAATCTATAATCTCTTTTTAAATTATGGAAAAAACCTTATTTGATAAAGTTTGGGACTCACACGTTGTACGCAGTATCAAAAATGGACCTGACGTTTTATTTATTGACCGTCACTTGGTACATGAGGTAACTAGTCCAGTTGCGTTTTTAGGATTAAAAAATAGAAATAATAAAGTCTTGTTTCCAAATAAAACTTTTGCAACTGCTGATCATAATACTCCAACCAGAAATCAACACCTCCCAGTTAAGGACCCCTTATCAGCTAATCAACTTAAAGCATTGGAAAAAAATGCAAAAGAATATGGAATTTCCTATTGGGGTTTAGGTCACAAAAAAAACGGAATAGTTCATGTGATAGGTCCTGAAAATGGAATTACTCTTCCCGGAGCAACTATAGTATGCGGTGATTCACATACTTCTACACATGGAGCTTTTGGAGCAATAGCTTTTGGTATCGGAACATCTGAAGTTGAAATGGTACTTTCAACTCAATGTATAATGCAACCCAAACCAAAAAAAATGAGAATAATTATAAATGGCTCTTTGGGTAAAGGAGTTACTGCTAAAGATGTAGCATTATTTATAATTTCTAAATTAACTACATCTGGTGCAACAGGATACTTTGTTGAATATGCTGGTACTATTTTTGAGAATATGTCAATGGAAGGTAGAATGACAGTTTGTAATTTAAGTATTGAAATGGGTGCTAGAGGAGGTATGATTGCTCCTGATAAAAAAACATTTGATTACATCTCCAACAAAGAATTTGCACCTAAAGGCAATGATTTAGATAAAGCAAAAAAATATTGGTCTCTCTTATACACGGATAAAAATGCTGTTTTTGATAAAGAATTAATTTTTGAAGGAAATAAAATAGAACCTATGATTACCTATGGAACAAACCCTGGAATGGGCGTAAGTATTTCCAATGGTATTCCAGATTCTAAAAATATTGAAGGTGGAATTAAAACTTTTCAAAAATCTCTTAATTACATGAACTTTAACGAAGGTGAAAGCATGATTGGAAAAAAAATTGATTTTGTTTTTTTAGGGAGTTGTACAAATGGAAGAATTGAAGATTTTAGAGAATTTACTAGAATAATAAAGGGAAGAAAAAAGGCTGCAAATGTTACGGCTTGGTTAGTGCCTGGTTCACACAATGTTGAAAAGGCAATCAAGGATGAAGGATTATTAAACATTTTAAAAGATGCTGGATTTGAGCTAAGAGAACCTGGTTGTTCCGCTTGCCTTGCAATGAATGATGACAAAATTCCAGCAGGTAAATATGCAGTTAGCACATCTAATAGGAATTTTGAAGGAAGACAGGGACCAGGGTCAAGAACTTTGCTTGGAAGCCCTTTAGTTGCTGCAGCAGCAGCAGTGACTGGATATGTTACTGACCCAAGAACTTTATGCTAAAATAGTAGTGATATGGGATACGAAAAATTTGAAATATTAAAAAGTTCTGCTGTTCCGCTTCCAATTGAGAATATTGATACAGACCAAATTATTCCAGCAAGATTTTTAAAAGCAACAGAAAGGGTTGGATTTGGAGATAATTTATTTAGAGATTGGAGATTTGATAATAATAATATACCAAAAAAAGATTTTGTTCTTAACAATTCCATTTATAATGGAAAAATACTAGTTGGAGGAAAAAACTTTGGATCTGGATCATCAAGAGAACATGCAGCCTGGGCTATTTATGATTATGGCTTCAGATGTGTAGTCTCAAGTTTTTTTGCTGATATATTTAGAAATAATTGTTTAAATATTGGTGTGCTTCCTGTTCAAGTTTCTGATAAATTTCTAGAAAAAATGTTTGATGAAATATTCAAAGATCCATCAACCCAAATTAAAATAAATTTAATAAAACAATCAATAGAAATATTGAATCTTAATATTAAAGAAAAATTTCAAATCAATGATTATAAAAAATCCAACATGCTTAATGGTTTTGATGATATAGATTATTTAATAAACATGAAAGATTCAATACAAAAATTTGAAAAAAACACTCCGCTATAATTTTTTAATGAAAAAAAAGAATGTAGAAGTTATGGATACAACTCTTCGTGACGGAGAGCAAACATCAGGAATGTCTTTTTCAGCTAATGAAAAATTAACAATTTCTAAGTTATTATTAGAGGAACTAAAAATTGATCGTATTGAGATAGCCTCTGCCCGAGTTTCAAAAGGAGAATTTGAAGCTGTAAAATGTATAACTGATTGGGCAAATACAAAAAAATATTTAGATAAAATTGAAGTTTTAACATTTTTAGATAATGGAATTTCAATTGATTGGATGGAAAAATCAGGTGCAAAAACTCAAAATCTTTTGACTAAAGGTTCGTTAAACCATTTAACTCATCAAATCAAAAAGAAGCCAGACGAATATTTTAAAGAAATCGAGAAATGTATTTTATTTTCTAAGAACAAAGGTATAACAACCAATGTATATCTTGAAGATTGGAGTAATGGCATGCGCAAGTCTGAAAAATATGTATTTGACTATCTTGACTTTTTATCTACTCAACCTATCAAAAGAATTTTATTACCAGATACACTTGGAGTTTTAAGTCCGTATGAAACTTTTTCATATTTTTCTAAAATAATTAAAAAATTTCCAAACAACCATTTTGACTTTCATGCACACAACGATTATGATTTGAGTGTCTCCAATGTAATTGAAGCTCTTAGAGCAGGTTGTCATGGGCTACATTTAACAATAAATGGGATGGGAGAAAGAGCTGGCAATGCTCCAACAGCAAGTGTAGCAGCTGTAATAAAAGATTTCCTTCCTGAAATTCAAATTAATCTTGATGAAGCATCTTTATATAAAGTAAGTAAGTTAGTTTCAACCTTTACAGGCTTTAAAATACCTGTAAATAAACCGATTGTTGGTGAGAATGTTTTTACTCAAACTGCAGGAATCCATGCTGACGGAGATGATAAAAAAAATTTGTATTTCAATGATCTTTTACCTGAGAGATTCGGAAGAAAAAGAAAATATGCATTGGGAAAAACCTCAGGTAAAGCTAATATCAAAAAAAACCTGGAAGAAATGGGACTAAAATTAAATGATAACGAAATAAAAAAGGTAACGAAAAGAATAATTGATCTTGGAGATAAAAAAGAAAAAGTAACTAATGAGGATCTCCCTTACATAATATCTGATGTTTTGAGAAGCTCAAAATTAGAAAATTCTGTCAAAATAAAATCTTACACTCTTAAAAATAAAAAAGGAGACAATCCATTTGCAAAACTTGAGCTTGAAATAAAAGGAAAATTATTTAGAAAATCTGGAATTGGTGATGGTCAGTTTAATGCTTTTATGAATGTAATAAAAAAAATATATGATGAAAATCAATTAAATCTTCCAAAATTAATTGACTATAACGTTACCATTCCACCTGGCAGTAATTCAGATGCATTATGCGAAACGTGTATAACTTGGAAAAATGAGAAAAAAGAGTTTATTACAAGAGGTCTTGACTCAGATCAAACAGTTTCGGCAATTAAGGCAACAGAAAAAATGTTAAATATTATATAAATGAAATTAAAAATAGGATTATTACCGGGAGATGGTATAGGACCTGAAGTTATTGATCAAGCTGTTAAAGTTTCTAACGCAATTGCAAAAAAATTTAATCATTCAATAATATGGAAGTCTGGAATTGTTGGAGCTAATGCAATTGAAAAAGTTGGAAATCCTTATCCAAAAGAAACACATGAAATTTGTCTTAATTCAGATGCAATTTTATTTGGTGCTATTGGAGATCCAAAGTTTGACAATAATCCAAAAGCTATAATAAGACCTGAACAAGGTTTATTGGAAATGAGAAGAAAATTAGGTCTTTATGCTAACATCAGACCAACTTTTACATTTAAATCACAATTAGATAATTCTCCCCTAAAAAAAGATAGAATAGAGGGAACTAATTTAATTTTTGTAAGAGAACTAACAAGTGGAATATATTTTGGAAAAAGCGGAAGAAAGGATAATGGTAATACTGCATACGATACTTGCACATATAAGCGTGAAGAAATTATTCGCATTGCATCAGTTGCATTTAGATTAGCAATGAAAAGAAAGAAAAAACTGTGCTGTGTTGATAAAGCCAATGTATTAGAGTCTTCAAGATTGTGGAGAGAAACAATTCAATTAATGGAAAAGGAATTTCCTGAAGTATCGGTTAGCTATGAATTTGTGGATGCTGTAGCAATGAGATTAGTTCAATGGCCAAAATCTTATGATGTTTTAGTAACTGAAAACCTTTTTGGAGACATACTTACAGATGAAGCATCTGTAATTTCAGGTTCAATGGGATTGATGCCTTCAGCTTCGATTGGAAAAAAAACTAGTCTATTTGAACCTATACATGGTTCATACCCAGAGGCAGCTGGAAAAAACATTGCAAATCCTCTTGCAGCAATTTTATCTGCAGCAATGATGTTTGAAGAATCATTTCAGTTAGAGGAAGAAGCTAACTTGATAAAAAAATTAGTTGATAAATCAATTGAAAATGGTATTGTTTCCAAAGATATTTCTAATGGCAATAAATACTTTTCTACTAATGAAATAGGTGATTGGATTGTTAATGAAATTTAATTGATCTAAATTATTACTTTTCCATTTTCTTTTTTAGATCAGCTAAAACATCAAGATCACCTAATGTTGATTTATCAGAATCTTTTTTATTTACTTTTTTTAATGATTTTTTTACTAAATTTTCTTCATCTTCTTTAAATAAAACGGTATGTGACATTACAACTCTTTTAAAATCCTTGTTATATTCAATAACTTTAAAATCAGCTGTATCCCCCTTTTTTAATTTATTACCATCCTCTTTGATTAAATGTCTACTTGGAACAAAAGCAGTAATATCTTCATTAAAAATAATTGTTGAACCCTTGTCATTAGATTCAGAAATTGTTCCACTATGAACACTTCCTTCAGCAAACGTTTTATCATAAGTATCCCAAGGATTTTCTTTAGTTTGTTTATGACCGAGGCTTAACTTTCTATCGTCAATGTCAAGTTCTAAAACAATAACATCAATCTTGTCTCCAACGGAAAATAATTCAGAGGGATGTTTTACCTTAACTGTCCAGGACAGGTCAGAAATATAAACTAATCCATCAATACCTTCTTCTAATTCAACAAATATTCCAAAGTTTGTAAAATTTCTTATGATACCATTGTGTTTTGATCCCTTTGGATATTTCTTTGTTATATCGGTCCATGGGTCATTTGTTAATTGTTTAATACCCAATGACATTTTTCTTTCATCTCTATCTAAAGATAGAACAACAGCTTCAACATCATCTCCAACTTTAACAAAATCTTGAGCAGATCTTAAATGTGTTGACCATGACATTTCTGAAACGTGGACTAAGCCTTCAACTCCTTCAACAATTTCAATAAAGGCTCCATAATCAGCTAAAACGGAAACTTTTCCTTGTACTTTATCCCCCTCTTTTAATTCAGCATTTAGTGCATCCCATGGATGGGCACTTAATTGCTTAACTCCAAGTTGAATTCTAGATTTATCATCATCAAAATCTAAAATTACAACATTTAACTTTTGATCTAATTCCAAAATTTCACTTGGGTGGTTAATACGATTCCATGATAAATCAGTAATATGAATTAGACCGTCTACTCCACCAAGATCTACAAACACACCATAAGTGGTGATATTTTTAACAATCCCTTCAAGAACTTGACCTTTCTCTAATTGACTAATAATTTCTTTCTTTTGCTCTTCAATATCAGCCTCAATCAATGCTTTATGAGAAACAACAACATTTTTAAATTCGTTGTTAATTTTAACAACCTTAAATTCCATATTTTTATTTACATATTGGTCATAATCTCTAATTGGCTTAACATCAATTTGAGAACCAGGTAGAAATGCTTCCAATCCAAAAACATCAACAATCATACCTCCTTTAGTTCTACACTTTACGAATCCAGTTACAATTAATGATTTATCATGAGCTTCATTAACTTTATCCCATGCTTTGATTGTTCTTGCTTTTCTGTGAGATAAAATAAGTTGACCTGTTTTATCTTCTCGAATATCAACAAGCACTTCAACTTTATCACCAACTTTTAAGTCAGGATTATATCTAAATTCGTTCAATGAAATAACGCCTTCAGATTTAGCATTTATATCAATAATTGCTTCCCTGTCGGTTATGTTGATAACAACACCTTCAATTACATTATCGTCATATGTATCTACAAAATTTTTCTCTATTAATTTTTCTAATTCTAAAATCTTCTTGTCTTCAATAGTCTCAATTCCATCTTCAAAACTATCCCAATCAAAATCTTTTAAAAATTGATCGGATTCTGATAATTTTACAGATTCTTTTAAATTTTTTGCAGAAACTTTTTCAGTTTTTTTAACAATTTTCTTCTTTTTTGCAACTATTTTAGGTTTAGTAGTTGACTGTGTTTCATCCACTTTAATTTTTGTAACCTTTTTTGATTTTGGAACTTTTTTTACAACTTTTTTAGTTGTACTTTCTTTTTTGGCTGAGGGCATAATGTAAATTTTGTATCCTAAACTATTAGTAGAATTATTGTTTAGTTTAGAAGAAGTTAAACTTTATAATACTTTTGGATTCTACATTAACAAACCAAAAGGATGGCGAAAATAAGTTGATTTTGCACTATTTACAAATTTTATTTATAAAAATTAAATTTTAATAAAACTTATAATTTTTTTTTCTAATTGATCCAAGTTTAAATTATCTGTATTAATTAATATTGAATCATCAGCTTTTTTTAAAGGAGAATTTAGCCTATTCATATCCTCTTGATCTCTAAGCATAATATTTTTCTTTATATCATCAAATTTTAAATTTTTATTTAAAATACTCAATTCGTTGAATCTTCTTTTGGATCTAATTTCTAATGAGGCTTCTAAAAAAAATTTATATTTAGCATCTGGAAAAACTACTGTTCCAATGTCTCTACCATCCATGATAACACTCCTATTACATCCAAAAGAGTGTTGAAGTTTTACCATGTAACTTCTAACAATATCTACTTTAGCTATTTTACTAACAAACTGCGAAACGTCTAATGACCTAATTTTTCTTTCAACAAAACTACCATTTAAAACTATTTCTAAATTTTTACTTTTTGGATTTTTTAAAAAATCAATTTTAACTTTTTTAAGTTCTTTTTTAATTAAATTTTCATTGAAAAAATCCTCAGAAATAATATTTTTTTCTAAACAATAAAGGGTTAATGCCCTGTACATTGCACCTGAATCAATATATAGACATTTAAATTTTTTTGCTAATCTTTTTGAAATTGTACTTTTTCCTGTTGATGATGTGCCATCAATGGTAATAATTAAATGATCTACCACTTAAAATTTTTTACTTTTCTATTTGTAATAGCTATGTCGATAACCTCATCCATACTTTTAACATAATGAAATTGTAAACCTCTAAGATATTTATCATTGATATCTAAAATATTCTTTTTATTATCAATACTCAAAATAATTTCTTTAATCTTAGCTCTTTTAGCAGCTAATATTTTTTCTTTAATACCGCCAACCGGTAAGACTTTTCCCCTCAAGGTGATTTCTCCTGTCATTGCTAATTTATTTTTTACCTTTTTTTGAGTGAGCAAGGAAACTAAAGATGTCAACATTGTTATACCTGCACTTGGACCATCTTTCGGAGTAGCACCTTCTGGAACATGGATGTGAAGGTTGTAATTGGAAAATTTTTCAAAATCAATACCAAATTTATTTGAATTCGATTTAATAAATTCAAGTGCAATCGTTGCAGATTCCTTCATTACTTTTCCTAAATTTCCTGTTATTGTTAAATTACCTTTTCCTTTTGAAAGAGTAGATTCAATAAAAAGTATATCTCCACCAAACTGAGTCCATGCTAGTCCAGTGACAACCCCGGCAACATCATTGTTTTCATATTTATCTTTGGAAATTGAAACTCCTAAAATTTTCTCTAAATCTGAGGGTACAATATTATGATTGAATTTTTCTTCCAAAGCTATTGATTTAGCTACATGTCTAATAGTTTTAGCTATTTGCTTTTCTAATCCACGAACACCAGATTCTCTTGTATATCCCTCAATAATTTTTTCCAAAGATTGTTTATTTAGTTTAATAAAATTCTTTTCAATTCCATGTTCAAATAATTGTTTTGGTAATAAATGTTTTTTAGCAATTTGGACTTTTTCTTCAATTGTATAGCCTGAAACATTTACAACTTCCATTCTATCAATTAAAGCTGGCTGGACATTTGAAATATTATTTGATGTAGCAATGAACATGACTTTAGACAAATCAAATCCGGTTTCAACAAAATTATCATAGAAAGAAGTATTTTGTTCAGGATCAAGAACTTCAAGCATAGCAGAGCTCGGATCTCCTTGATTTCCAACTGAAAGTTTATCAATTTCATCCAAAACAAAAACAGGATTGGATGTCTTAGCTTTTTTTAAACTTTGTATAATTCTTCCAGGCATTGCACCAATGTAGGTTTTTCTATGCCCTCTTATTTCCGACTCATCTCTTAGTCCACCAAGAGAAATTCTTACATATTCACGGTTTAAAGCTTTGGCAATTGATTTACCCAAAGATGTTTTACCAACACCAGGCGGACCATTAAAACAAAGTATTGGGGATTTCATGTCCTTTCTTAATTTCAAAACTGCAATATGTTCTACAATTCTTTTCTTTACATCATCTAATCCATAGTGATCTTTATCTAATATTTTCTGAGCTCGTTTTAAATCAAAATTATCAACTGAAAATTCATTCCAAGGTAAATCTAAGTATAAATCCAAATAATTTCTTTGTATTGAATACTCAGCTACTTGAGGATTCATTCTTTGTAATTTAGATAATTCTTTTAAAAAATGATCATTAATTTGTTTACTCCATTTCATTTCTTTAGATCTAATTCTCATTTCATTTATTTCTTCATCATAAGAAACCCCACCAAGTTCTTCCTGAATTGCTTTAAGTTGTTGATGTAAAAAATATTCCCTTTGCTGTTGATCTAAGTCTGATCTAACTTTTGATTGTATATCATTTTTTAGCGAAAGTCTTTGTAATTCAATATTCATTTGTTTTAAACATGTTAAAGCTCTCTTGTGCAAATCATTGGTTTTAAGTATATCATATTTTTCTTGAACACTGATATTCATATTAGAACAAACGAAATTTACAAGAAAAGAGTCACTTTGAATATTTTTAATAGCAAATGAAGCTTCGCTTGGAATATTCGGATTTTCTTCGATTATTTTCAAGGCAATATCTTTTATAGAATCAATTGTTGCAGCAAACTCTTTATTTTCTTTACTAGGTTTTACTTCGTTAATTTCTTTAATTTCAGCTTTGACATATGGATCCTCTGAAACAACTTTTTCAATTGAAAATCTTTTCTTTCCTTGAATTATAACTGTAACATTACCATCTGGCATTTGTAATACTCTTAAAATTTTGGCAACTGTTCCAGTTGATTGAATATCGTTAAGACCAGGGGTTTGAATTGTAGAGTCTTTTTGAGAAACTACACCAATTAATTTATTATCTGTATTTGATTCCTTGATTAGTTTGATTGATTTATCTCTGGATGCCGTTATAGGGATCACAATACCGGGAAACATTACTGTATTTTTCAAAGGAAGGATGGGCAATATTTTTGGAAGTGATTCTTTTGAAATGGCCTCTTCATCATCGGATGTCATTAAAGGAATAAGGTCAGAATCCTCATCAATATTTTGAAGTGACATCATGTCAAGATTTACAATTTTATTTTTGGACATTCTTAAAATTTAAGCCAATTTGTCATAAATTAAGCTAATACATTAATGATATAGACTTAATAAATGTTCTTACAAAACTACTTGTATAAGTTTCAACATTCATGCCACAAAATCAAATATTGTTTGTGTTTATTCTTTTCAAAAGTAAGGCACCAACTAAAAACATTATTAAAAAAAATAAAATCGAGTTTCTCATACTACCTGTAACTTGATCAATAAATGCAAATAATGTCATTCCAAAAACAATACTTACTTTTTGTGAAACATCATAAAAACTAAAGTAAGAGGTTGTATTTTCTGTCTTTGGAACCATTTTAGAGAAGGTTGATCTTGATAATGCTTGCATTCCTCCCATGACCAGGCCTACTAAACTAGCAGCAATATAAAATTCAATTGGATATTTGATAAAATATGCACCTAAACATAAAATCGCCCAAAAAAAGTTGAGAATTATTAACGTTTGAATATTTCCAATTTTTTTTGAAAGCCACGCAGTAAACATTGCTCCAAAAATGGCAATTAATTGTATTAGAAGGATACTGATTATTAAGCCCATAGTTTTTTCATCTTCAGGCCATATTATTTCTTGCTCTCCATAATATGCAGCTATCAATAAAACTGTTTGTAAAGCAGAACTATATATGAAAAATGCTATTAAAAATCTTTTTATTATTATAATTTTCTTTAATTCTAACCAAACTTCTTTCAACTCTTTAAAGCCGTTAAAAATGATATTTTTAACAATTTTTCTTCTCTCAAGAAAATTTGGGAGATAATAAAATGTATATTGACTACATAAAAACCACCAAATGCCTACGGAAATAAATGAGTACCTCATTGCAATCAATTCAGGGTTATCTCCAATAATTCCATAAAAATCAGGAAACATGACCATAGAAAGATTAAATACTAATAAGATTACACTTCCAAAGTAACCAAGAGCATAGCCTTTGGCGCTTATATAATCTTGTTGATCTTTATTAGCAATATCTGGAAGGTATGAGTTATAAAAAACTAAACTTGCCCAAAAAGAAATAAGTGCAATAAAATAAAATAATAACCCTATATAAATATTTTCAAGATCAAACCAATTAAGTCCAATGCATGAAAGAGAACCTAAATAACAAAAAAACTTTAAAAACATTTTTTTGTTTCCCATATAGTCTGCAATACCTGAAAGTAATGGTGTAATAAAAGATAAAATAACAAAAGCAAAGGCAGTTAAAAAACTTATTAATGCTGTGTTTTTAAAATTAAACCCAAATACTTCAATGTAAAGATCGTCTAAAAATAATGCCCCATAGTAAATTGGAAAAATAGCAGAGGAAATTACAAGAGGATATACAGAATTTGCCCAATCATAAAAAGCCCAAGCATTTAGTACTTTTTTATCACCTTTCAATAATGCTTGCCTTGACATAATCTGTAAATATAGTAAAATGAATTGTTGGTAATATTTTAAAATTATTAATTTTGAAGATTTAAATAAATTAAAATGTACAAACATTATTTTATAATTCTAATATCAATTTTTATGTACAGTAATAATTATTCACAAGAAAACTTTGAAGTAAATAAATCCGATAAGGAATGGAGAGATCAACTTGACAATCTAAGTTATCAAGTATTAAGAAATTCTTATACTGAGAGACCTTTTACTGGTGAATATAATTTTCATTTTGAAAAAGGCAATTATAAATGTAAGGGCTGTAACCAAATTCTTTTTAACAGTACTAATAAATATGAAAGTAATTGTGGTTGGCCTAGTTTTGACCAAGCTATTCCGAACACAATAGTTTACATTGAAGATTTATCTCACAATATGAAAAGAATTGAAGTAAAGTGTTCAAAGTGCGATGGGCATCTAGGACATGTGTTTAATGATGGTCCCAAAGAAACAACTGGCAAAAGGTATTGTATTAATTCTGCTGCGTTATCATTTAATAAAAAATAATATGGAAAAATTTGATTTAATTGTGCTTGGCAGCGGACCAGGAGGGTATGTAACTGCTATTAGAGCCGCTCAGCTGGGTCTAAAAACAGCAATCATAGAAAAAGAGAATCTTGGAGGTGTGTGTTTAAACTGGGGATGCATACCTACTAAAGCATTATTAAAATCTGCACAGGTTTTTGATTATTTAAAAAATGCCGAAAGTTATGGTCTATCATTAGAAAAAGCTGATAAAAACTTTAAATCAGTTATTGAAAGAAGTAGAAATGTAGCTAAAACTATGAGTAAGGGAGTTACATTTTTAATGAAAAAAAATAAAATTAGCGTTTTTAATGGATTCGGGAAACTTGGTAAAGAAAATACTATTCATATTACAGATAGTAAGAAAAATGAAACTGTAATTCACTCTGAAAAAATAATTATTTCGACTGGTGCAAGATCTAGAGAATTACCAAATGTTGTACAAGATGGAGAAAAAGTAATTGGCTACAGAGAAGCAATGAATTTAAAGAATCAACCCAAAAAATTGACAATAATAGGATCAGGTGCCATTGGTATTGAATTTGCCTTTTTTTATAATTCAATGGGAACTGAAGTTACTGTTATTGAATATTTAGATAGGATAATACCCAACGAGGACGAAGATATTTCAAGAGAACTAGAAAAAATTCTTTCAAAAAAAGGTGTTAAAATCATCAAATCATCCAGTGTAAAGAAAACTGAAATTAAAGATAATGAGGTAGAAATCTCTGTTGAAAATAGCAATGGTGAAAATTTAACTTTTAATTCAGAAATTGTTCTCAGTGCAGTCGGTGTAAAAACAAATATTGAAAATATTGGACTTGAAGAAATTGGAATTGAAGTTAAAAATGATAAAATAGTCGTTGATGATTTTTACAAAACAAATGTTGATGGTTATTATGCTATTGGTGATGTTGTTCCTGGCCAATCTTTAGCTCATGTTGCTTCTGCTGAAGGAATAATTTGTGTAGAAAAAATTACTGGTCTAGATGTTACTCCATTGGACTATGATAATGTTCCTAGTTGCACTTACTGCTCACCTGAAATTGCTTCTGTTGGATACACTGAAAAACAAGCTATTGATAATGGTTATGAAATTAAAGTTGGTAAATTCCCGTTTTCAGCCTCTGGTAAAGCACAAGCATCAGGAAAAAGTGAAGGGTTTGTCAAAGTAATTTTCGACTCGAAATATGGAGAATGGCTTGGGTGTCACATGATAGGTGCTGGAGTAACTGATATGATTGCTGAGGCAGTTTTGGGAAGAAAACTAGAAACAACTGGACATGAAGTTTTAAAAGCTATTCATCCTCATCCAACCATGAGTGAGGCAGTTATGGAAGCTGTCGCAGATGCATATGACGAAGTGATTCATCTTTAACAAAAATTACAAAAAGCTTTTAATTGCTAGTTCATAGCTTTTTATACCAAAACCTTGAATTATACCATGAACATTAGGGCTTAAAAAAGATTTATGCCTAAATTCTTCTCTTGAATATGTATTGGAAATGTGGACCTCAACAACTGGTTTTTCTATTGATTTAACAGCATCAGCAATACCAATTGAGGTATGAGTATATGCAGCTGCATTAATAATTATTCCATCAAATTCAAATCCAACCTCATGAATTTTATTTATTAATTCTCCCTCAACATTGGATTGAAAATAATGAATATCTATATCGGGGAATTTGTTCCTTAATTTTTTAAGATAATCCATAAAATTCTGATCACCATAAATATCCTTTTCTCTTAAACCAAGCAAATTTAGATTTGGACCATTAATAATTTGTAATTTCATTAAATTATTTTTTATGAATATAATACATATATTTTTTCTATATAAAAAAAAATAAAATGAATTGGGAAACAGCGCTTGAAAACTTTAAAAACTATTTAAAAATTGAAAGAAATTTGTCGGATAATACCATAAGCAGCTATTTATTTGATATAAAAAAATTAATATTTTTTTTAAAAAAAAATAGTTTAAAAACTACACCCAATAAAATTACAGCTGATATTGCAAAAAAATTTTTTTATGATACAACAAAAAAAATTAAAACAAGGTCTCAAGCTAGAATAATTTCTGGTCTGAGGCGATTTTTTGAATTTTTAATTTTGGAGGAAATTATAAAAATAAATCCTATGGATAATATAGAAACCCCTAGAATTGGATTAAATCTTCCAAATACATTAACAATTAAAGAAATAGATTTAATTATATCTAAAATTTATAT
>JBJKVZ010000034.1:0-28459 GCA_045562345.1 Flavobacteriaceae bacterium | reverse complement strand
GCCTCCCGTAGGAGTCTGGTCCGTGTCTCAGTACCAGTGTGGGGGATCCCCCTCTCAGGGCCCCTACCTATCGTAGTCTAGGTGAGCCATTACCTCACCTACAAACTAATAGGACGCATGCCCATCTTTTACCGTTAAAACTTTAATCTATGAACCATGAGATTCTAAGATATTATAGAGGATTAATCCAAATTTCTCTGGGCTATACTCTAGTAAAAGGTAGGTTGCATACGCGTTACGCACCCGTGCGCCACTCGTCATCTGGTGCAAGCACCAATGTTACCGTTCGACTTGCATGTATAAGGCCTGCCGCTAGCGTTCATCCTGAGCCAGGATCAAACTCTTCATTGTAAAACTTTAAATAAATTTAACAACTTAAATCTGATATGGAATTGAACTCAAAATGGTTTTACTTATTTCGAATTATGTAAACATAATTTTACGCTGTCTATCTCAATACTTTCAATGAACTTATTGCGACTACATCTGTAGTAACGCGAGTGCAAATATACACTGCTTTTTATTTCTCACAAATATATAATTATATAAAAAGTAAATTATTTGTCAACAATGACAATTTCCCTCGAGAAATGTTTTTAAAAAAATACCCAAAAACAGACTTCATAAAGATAATTTTATAGATTTATCAGCATAAGCCCTTTTCAAAACATCTTCAATGATAGCATCTTCATCACTATTTTTTGGATCAAACTCCTTTTTTATTGAAATATCAAACAATTTTGCAAGAGAATTATATGAAAAAGCTCTAAATCCATTTCTTAATTTTTTAACAAGCCTAAAAACAGTTTCACCAGTTTCTCTGTGAATAAGTTTAATTAAAATTTGACCTTCAGTTCTTGTTAATTTTTTTAATTCTTCAGCAAACTCTTTCTCAATAAATCTTTCTACGATTTTGGTATATTTCTTTTTTTTTGATCTAGTATTTATTAATAGAAGTCTTTTATTTAATTCCTCGAGTCTGTTTGATGCTAAAATTGCATATGGATATACTTTTAAGGCTTTCCTTTTGATTTTATAGTAGTTTATTTTTTCATCATAATTATTAAATTCTAGTGGGGGAAAGATAGTAACCTCATTTAAATCTATGCTTTTAGTTGCAAGAGAGTCTCCTTCCACTTTAATTAAGACATCTAAATCTTTATATATTTTTTCTTGAGAAAGTGAAAAATGAAAATTTAGAAAACTTAAAATAATTATAAAATATTTCACATCACAAAATTACATTTTTATTAATTTTTTTTACACTAAAATGTGTAATTTAGTAATCAAATTTTATAAATGTCACAAAATAAAATATTAAATAAAAATTCGCTTAATTTTTTGGAAAGATATCTAAACAATCCTTCTCCTACAGGTTATGAATGGGAGGGTCAAAAGATTTGGATGAATTACCTAAAACCATATGTAGATGAATTTATAACTGACACTTATGGAACTGCTGTTGGAGTAATTAATCCCAAGGCGAAATTCAAAGTTGTTATTGAAGGTCACTCAGATGAAATTTCTTGGTATGTTAATTACATCACAGACAACGGTCTTATTTATGTTATAAGAAATGGTGGTAGTGATCACCAAGTAGCTCCATCAAAATGGGTTGATATCCACACCAAAAAAGGAATTTTAAAAGGTGTTTTTGGATGGCCAGCTATCCACACAAGAAAACCAGGCAAAGAAGAACAACCGACGATGGACACTATATTTATTGACATTGGTGCTAAAAATAAGAAAGAAGTTCAGAAAATGGGAGTTCATGTAGGTTGTGTTATTACATATCCAGATAAATTTCAGATTTTAAACAAAAATAAATTTGTATGTAGAGCGATAGACAATAGGGCTGGTGGATTTATGATCGCAGAAGTAGCACGTTTATTACAAGAGAATAAAAAGAAATTACCTTTTGGACTATATGTAACTAATTCCGTTCAAGAAGAAATTGGGCTACGAGGAGCAGAAATGATTACTCAAAGAATTAAACCCGATATTGCTATTGTAACTGATGTTTGTCATGACACATCAACACCCATGATAAACAAAAAAGCTCAAGGTGACAATAAAATGGGATTAGGACCTGTAATTTCCTATGCTCCTGCAATCCAAAATAAATTAAGAGAAAGAATTATTGAAACTGCTGAAAAGAAGAAAATTCCATTCCAAAGACATGCTTCATCTAGAAGCACAGGAACTGACACTGATGCTTTTGCATATAGTAATGGTGGCGTTGCTTCTGCATTGATATCGCTTCCTCTTAGATATATGCATACAACTGTTGAAATGGTTCAAAAAGAAGACGTTGAAAATGTTATTAGATTAATTTATGAAACACTTCTTACAATTAGACCTAATGATAATTTTAGTTATTTCAAATAAATTAATTCTATAAACTAACTTTAGCAAAAAAGACCAACATCAATAATTTTAACAAATGTTCTTGTTTTCATAGAAAACTACAAAGAGATTTGAACAATTTTTGAAACAATTTCTGGGTTTAACAAAGTAGATATATCACCAAAATTTTCTTTTTCACCAGATGCGATTTTTCTTAAGATTCTTCTCATTATTTTTCCACTTCTTGTTTTAGGCAATCCAGGAACAATTTGAATTTTTTCTGGTTTTGCAATTGGACCTATAGTTTTTGAAATCAAATCATTTATTTCTTTAACTATATTATCACTATTTAATTCATCTTTTAAAATCACGAAAGCATAAAGAGCATTTCCCTTGATATCATGTGGAAATTCAACTAGAGCACTTTCAACAACATTATCGTGCATATTAATAGCATCTTCAATTGGAGCAGTTCCTAAATTGTGACCAGATACAATGACTACGTCATCTACTCTTCCTGTTATTCTGTAATTACCTTCATCATCTCTGAATGCTCCGTCTCCGGGAAAATAATACCCTGGATATGCAGAAAAATAAACATTTTTATATCTTTCATGATCGCCATAAATTGTTCTAGCAATTGATGGCCATGGATATTTAATCCCTAATATTCCATTCTTATTATTTTCATCAAATTCATTTGCATTTTCATCAAAAAGTACTGGCTGAATACCCATCATTGGTTTGGTGGCAAAAGTGGGTTTCCCCTCTGTTACATTAGCCAATGAAGTAATCATAATTCCTCCAGTTTCTGTTTGCCACCAAGTGTCAACTATTGGACATTTACCTTTGCCAATATTTTCATTGTACCAATCCCATGCTTCTTCATTAATAGGTTCACCAACTGTACCTAATACTTTAAGTGATGATAAATCATACTTGTTTACAAAATCAAGTGAATGTTTAGCAAGTGCACGAATGGCAGTGGGTGCAGTATAAAATTGATTGACCCTAAATTTCTCACAAATTTTCCAAAAACGTCCAAAATCAGGATATGATGGGACTCCCTCAAACATTAGAGTTGTTGCTCCATTCAACAAAGGTCCATAAACAATATAACTATGTCCTGTTATCCAGCCGATATCTGCAGTGCACCAATAGACGTCATCATCTTGGTAATTAAATACATTTTTGAATGAATAAGCTGTATAAACCATATAGCCTCCGCAAGAATGAACCATTCCCTTTGGCTTTCCAGTTGATCCAGATGTGTAAAGAATAAAAAGTGAGTCTTCAGAATCCATTTCTTCAGCAACACATTCACTATCAACCATACTAAGCTCATCATGCCACCATTTTTCACCTGGATTTAACTTTATATTAGAATTAATTCTATTTAAAACTATAACTGAATCAACACATGAGCAGTCTTTTAGAGCTTCATCAACAATAGACTTGAGATCAATTGTTTTATTTCCTCTGAAACTACCGTCTGATGTAAGTACCATTTTACATTTGGCATCATTTATTCTGGCTGATAAGGCTGAAGAAGAAAAACCAGCAAAAACTACAGAATGAATTGCTCCAACTCTTGCACAAGCAAGAACTGCAATAGCTAGCTCTGGAACCATGGGTAAATATATACATACCCTATCTCCCTTAACCACACCATTATTTTTTAAAACATTTGAAAATCTACAAACCCTTTTATACAAATCTTTGTATGTGATGTGTTCAGATTCTGCATTGGGTTGATTAGGCTCAAAAATTATAGCAGTTTTGTTTGGAATATTTTTAAGATGCCTATCCAAACAATTTTCAGTAATATTTAATTTAGCATCTAAAAACCATTTAAAACTTGGTTTTGAAAAATCAAAATTTAAAACATCTGACCACTTTTTTTTCCACATGAAGGATTCAGCAACATCCGACCAAAACTTCCTTGGGTCTGATACACTTGAATCATATAATTTATTGTACTCATCTAAGTTCTTTGGAACTAATTTTTTATTAA
Source organism: Flavobacteriaceae bacterium (assembly GCA_045562345.1). Classification (GTDB taxonomy): domain Bacteria; phylum Bacteroidota; class Bacteroidia; order Flavobacteriales; family Flavobacteriaceae; genus MAG-121220-bin8. The sequence goes on along the minus strand of JBJKVZ010000034.1, from coordinate 24,099 downwards.
AAATCATATTTAAATTTATTAATTAATTGACTGTTTTAAGAATTTCACGTTGGATTTTATAAACAAAAGAGGGCCCGTTATAAATAAATCCTGTATATAACTGAATCAAATCTGCCCCAGCATTCAACTTTTCAATAGCATCTTGAGGCTTCATAATTCCACCTACTCCAATTACAGGCAACTTACCATTTGATTTTGTTTTGATTAACGTTATTATATCATTACTTCTTTTATTTATGGGCGAACCGCTAAGGCCACCAACCTCATTTTTTAAAACGTCATCCGATTTAAGATTGATTCTTGAAATAGTAGTATTTGCACTAATGATACCATCTATTTTTATCTTTAGACACATGTCTACTATTTTTTCAATGGATTCATCAGTTAGATCTGGAGATATTTTTAATAAAATTGGTTTAGATTTTCTTTTGAGATTTTCTGAAATCAATGGAATTAAAATCTTTTTTAATTCATCTGTTTCCTGTAGCTGTCTTAGTTTTGGTGTGTTTGGAGAACTCACATTTACAGCGAAATAGTCAACATATGGATATAATTTTGTAAAACAATCTAAATAATCATTTTTTGCATCCACGTTAGATGTGGTTTTGTTTTTACCGATGTTTCCACCGATTATAATATTTTTATTTTCTTTTAAATTTTTTATAGCATTATCAACTCCTAAATTATTGAAGCCTAGCCTATTTATAATAGCATTATCATCTACTAATCTAAATAATCTCTTTTTTGGATTTCCATTTTGACCTACAGGCGTGACAGTTCCGATTTCAATAAAGCCAAATCCTAATGAAGACATTTGATCAAAAACTTCTGCATTTTTATCAAATCCAGCAGCTAATCCAATTGGGTTAGGAAAATTAATTCCAAAAACTTTAGTATTTAGTCTTTTTTTATCACTGGAATTAAAACTATAAAATTGGGATCTCAACAGTAAAAGTGGTTTTGCGAACTTAAGTAAATTAATTACTAAATGATGTACATTTTCTGCATCAAATGAAAAAAAAAAGGGTTTTAATAATTTATTCCAAATGAAATCTTCAAAATTTTGATAGTGTTTTGAAATATTATTTTTTGATTTTTTTTTTTTTAAATCTAAAAAATCAGACATTTAGGTCTTTTTATTGATTTTTGCAGACAGGTCTAAAGAAATAGCAGATATTTCATATCTAACTTTACCAGCCATTGTTTGAATTATACAAGAATCATTTCCTTCTTTAATTTCTACAATTTTTCCGTGTAATCCACTCTTAGTAACAATTCTAGAACCAACTTTTAGTTCAGATAAAAACTTTCTTTCTTTTTTCTGCCTACGCATTTGAGGAAAAATCATAAGAAAAAAGAAACCAATTAACATTAAAGTTAGCGGAAATAAAGAACTGTCCATAGTATATAAATTTATTCTTTTGGTAAAACAAAAGCTTTAATATTCAAAAGTTCTTTTCCCTTGGATGTGTTAGTAGTCAAAGTAACTGTCTTTCTTTGCATACCAGGTTTATTTGAAGAGTCAAATTTAACTTTAATAGTACCAGACTCTCCAGGTTTAATTGGAGTGTCTCTGGGATATTCTGGAACAGTGCAACCACAACTTCCAGTAGCATTCAATATTTTCAAATCTGAATTACCTGAATTTGAAAATTGAAAAGTGGTTTCTACAATATCTCCGTCTTTAATTTCACCAAAATCGTGATTAGTTTTTTCAAAATTAATTACAGCAAAATCTACCACTGAATTTAGTCTTTCATCAGTTGAAGCCACATTTTCCTTTTTTATTTTTTTTGATGGATCTGATTCACAAGATGTCATAAAAAATGATATTGTAAAAGCAATAAAAAATGCGATTATAGATGTTTGTATTGTTTGTTTGTTGGATTTCATAATTTATATTTTACCACATCAAAAATAGTAAATTATTGTAAACCTCTTCTGTTTTTATTTAATTTCCCTTCCGAAATTAATTGTTTAGAGAGCTTATTCAAAATTCCATTAATAAACACATTACTTTTTGAACCAGAAAACTCCTTAGCAATTTCCAAATATTCATTAATTGAAACCTTAACAGGGATAGATTTAAAATAAAGAAACTCTGTTAAACACATTTTTAACAAAACCATATCAATGTCAGCAATTCTATCTTCATCCCAGTTTGAAGTTATTTTCATGATTTCATTTTTTAAAAATTCTTCATTAGATATTACATTTTTAATCAAATTAATTCCAAAATTCTCGTCTTCCTTTTTTTTATATAATTTTTTAAAAACAAAAGATTTTTTAGAGGAATTTTCAATCTTTTTTAATGATTCTAATACCAAAGTATTGACTAATGGAAAGTCGTTTATCCATGATATACTTTTTTCTTCCACATATTCATATAGTTTATCATCACTTGCAACAATACGTTTAAAAATCGAAACCACTACCCTTTTGTGGTCCTCAAAAGAAGAGTTTTTTATATCAATGTAAGATTTATAAATATTACTATTGAAAATCTTATTAATAATTAATTTTAAATGTTCTGGGTGGTCATTCCAGTACGTTATGTCTAATGATTTTATTTTGCTTTTAAGAAAATCATTATTTGAAATTAGAGCTAAAAAGGAATTTTTTGAAAATTTTGTAAATAAACAATCTATTTCTTTTTTTAGAAAGTTTTTTTTTATTTTTTGTTCACTCAAAATACAATGATTATGAAAGTGTACAAAAAAACTCAAGATAAATATGTAAAGGGAATAAAAGTTTTTTGAAGAATTTAAAAAAAATTCAATTTTAGTGTCAATTTTTTTATCAATCGATTTTTCGAAAGCATAGATTGCCTCCATTGATTTAAGTCTTAATTGACGTCTATTTAACATTTTTAAGAACGTGTAAATTTTACTGTAAAATTAATTTTATTTTTAGAAAAAAGGATTTTTTTTAAAAAGATTTCGTTCAACAATAAGTTATATTTGAAATTTAAATGAAAGAGTTAAAAAGTCTCAATAAATATTTTTTTAAATATAAATCAAGAATACTTCTAGGTATTTTAATAACCATAGTTGCAAGAATTTTTGCTTTGGTTACTCCAAATCTAATTGGTGATTCAATAACAATTTTAGAAAATTACATAATATCAGAATCAATAGCTGTTGACTTAGTAAAAGAAAGATTATTTAGAAATATTTTCATTATAATTGGCTCTGCTATTCTTGCTGGTATTTTTACCTTTATTATGAGGCAAATGCTTATAAATGTTTCAAGATTTATTGAGTTTGATTTAAAAAATGAAATTTATAAAAAATACCAAATTCTAAATTTTGAATTCTATAAAAACAATAGAACAGGGGATTTGATGAACAGAGTTAGTGAGGATGTGAGTAAAGTTAGAATGTATATTGGGCCAGCAATAATGTATACAATTAATACTATTACGTTATTTATTATTGTAATTTCTTATATGTTTAGTGTTGCACCAAAACTAGCAATGTTTAGTCTGATACCCTTGCCATTACTGTCTTTTGTTATATACAAAATAAGTGTTTTAATACACAATAAAAGTACAATTGTCCAAGAATTTTTATCTAAACTAACCAATTTTACTCAAGAGTCTTTCAGTGGAGTTAAAATAATTAAAGCCTATAACATTGAAAATAGAATCAATAAAAAACTAGAAAAAATTGCATCATCAAGCAGAGAAAAAAATATGTCTCTTGCAAAAGTACAAGCTTTATTTTTCCCACTTATGATCCTACTAATTGGATTGAGTAATGTATTAGTAATTTACGTTGGTGGAAATCAGTATATGAATAATCAAATTGAGCTTGGAATTTTAGCAGAATTTATAATTTATGTAAATATGTTAACATGGCCAGTTGCTACTGTTGGATGGGTTACATCTATAGTTCAACAAGCTGAAGCATCACAAAAAAGAATAAACGAGTTTTTAAAATCCAATTCTATAATTATTTATAATAAAAAAAATAACGATAAAATTAATGGCAATATTACTTTTAAAAATGTTGACTTCACATATCCAGAAACTAACATACAAGCATTAAAAAAAATATCATTTTCTGTAAAGAAGGGGGAATCAGTTGCTATTATGGGAGATGTTGGTTCAGGAAAAAGTACTTTAGTTGAGTTAATTTGTAAAGTTTATAGTCCTGACGATGGGCAAATATTTATAGATAATATCAATATTGAAAAAGTAAATTTAAAAAACTTGAGAAATTCAATCGGTTATGTTCCACAACATACATTTTTATTTTCTGATACAATAGAAAACAATATTAAATTTGGAGCTAACGAAGCAGATGAAAAAAATGTAATTGAATTTGCAAAAAAATCGTGTTTAGATAAAGATGTACAAGTTTTTAAGGACAAATACCAAACTTTGTTGGGTGAAAGAGGTGTGAATTTATCAGGTGGTCAAAAACAAAGACTTTCAATTGCAAGAGCACTAATTAAAAAACCCCAAATTTTAATTTTAGATGATAGTCTTTCTGCATTAGATAACGAAACAGAAAAAAAAATTATTTCCAACATAAAACAGTTAAATAAAAAAACTACTCTTATAATTACAACTCACAGAATTTCAGCTGCTAAAAACTGTAGTAAAATATTGTTTCTCAAAAGTGGGAATATAGTAGAATTTGGATCACACAAAGAACTAATCAATTTAAAAGCAAACTATTGGAATATTGTAAAAAAACAAATGACCAAAAAAGAAATTATTTAGATATTTGGTGAGTTAAATTTTTTTCTTCATTTTTGATTAATAAATAGATAAACATGGAAGAAAAAAAATACAATGATGAAGATATATATTCAAAAATATTAAGAGCTGGAAGACGTACTTATTTTTTTGACGTAAGATCAACAAGAGCAGGTGATTATTATTTAACAATTTCCGAAAGTAAAAAATTCACAAATGATGATGGCAGTTTTTACTTTAAAAAACACAAAATTTATTTGTACAAAGAAGATTTTCAAGGATTTAATGATCTCTTGAAAGAAATGACTCAATATATAATTGATGAAAAAGGTTTAGAAGTCATTAGTGAGAGACATCAAAAGGATTATGTTAAAGAAGATCATAATGATTCAAATGACGAAAAAGTTACAGAAGATGAAGGAAAAAATGAAAATTTAAGTGATGATGATCCTGATAAGATATAGTTTATTTAAAGGATATGAGATTTTATTTTAGTTTATTTTTTTTTTTAAATCTTACGTTTTGTTTTTCTCAAAAAAACACTGATTTATCTTATTACTTTTCTGATACCAGCTCATTTGACTCAAAGATTCCAAAACCGTCAAGTGTTACACTTGGGAACAAAGAAATTGGTTACAATCACATAAGTCATGACCGATTACTTACTTACATGCGTTCCTTAGCTAATTCATCTGATCGAATTACAATTGTTGAACGAGGAGATACTTTTGAAGGAAGACCATTAATACTTCTATTAATTACTTCAAAAAAAAATCATTCACAAATTGAAAAACTAAGATCTGAACATTTAGCTTTAAACACTAAATTTGGAGAAAATTTTGATGTTTCAAATATGCCAATTGTTTTGTACCAAGGTTATTCTATCCACGGTAACGAACCAAGTGGAACCAATGCTGCTATGTTATATGCATATTATTTAGCTGCTTCAAATAGCAAAGATCTTTTAAACAAACTTGAAAATAGTATAATTTTATTAGATCCCTGTATGAATCCAGATGGTCTTCAAAGGTTTGCTCATTGGGCTAATACAAATAAAAGTGAGAATTTAAACCCAGACAAAAATGATAGAGAGTTCATTGAAAATTGGCCTGGCGGTAGAACCAATCACTACTGGTTTGACATGAACAGAGATTGGCTGCCTGTTCAATTACCTGAATCAACAGAAAGAATAAAAACTTTCCACAAATGGTCTCCAAATATTTTAACAGATCACCACGAAATGGGAACAAATTCAACATTTTTCTATCAACCTGGGGTTCCAAACAGAGTAAATCCACTCACCCCAATAAAAAATCAAGATCTAACTGCAAAAATTGGCAAATTTCACGAGAAAAGGTTGAGTGAAATTGGTTCATTATTTTACAGCGAAGAAAATTTTGATGATTTTTATTATGGGAAAGGATCAACTTTTCCAGATATAAATGGAAGTATAGGTATACTTTTTGAACAAGCAAGCTCAAGGGGACATCTACAAGAAAGCATTAATGGATTATTGTCTTTTCCGTTTACAATAAAAAATCAACTAATAACATCTTTTTCCTCACTTGAAGCAGCAATTGAGCTTAAAAATGAGTTGTTAAATTACCAAAAGCAGTTTTATAAAGATTCTAGAAAAAGAGGATTGAAATTTAAAAACAATTACTTTTTAGTCAGTACTGAAAAAGACAAATCAAGATTATTTGAATTTTATAAAATTTTGAAAAAACATAAAATTCAAACTAAAAAACTTAATAAAAAAGTATCATTAGATAATAAGGAATTTAATGTAGATAATTCAATTCTGATTCCCAAAAATCAAAATAAAATTAAACTTCTGGAAGCCATGTTTAATGATTCAAAAGAGTTTAAAGACAGTTTATTTTATGATGTATCGGCATGGTCTTTTTTACATTCATTTAATCTTAAACATACAAATTTTGAATCAAAAGAAAGTTTTGAAAATTTGACTTTTAAAAAACCTCAAGGTAAAATCATAAATTCTAGTAAATATGCATACATCTTTCCTTGGGATGATTATTTTTCTCCAAAGGTTTTATATAAACTATTAGACTTAGATATAAGATTAAAAGTAGCAACAGAACCTTTTGAAATTAACTCCAAAAAATTTGATTATGGATCTATTTTGATTCATTTAAATAATCAAAAATTAAGTGCTGAAGAAATTTCAAATCAAATAATTAGTATTTCTAAAGAAAGTGGTGTTGATTTTTATGGTTTTAACTCGAGTTACTCTAAAGGAATTGATCTTGGAAGTAATAGGTTTGAAAATATTATAAAACCAAAAATAGCTATGATAGTTGGGGATGGTGTAAGGAGTTATGATGCTGGAGAAATATGGCATCTTTTAGATACTAGATTTGAAATTCCAATAACTAAAATTAAAAAATCAAGAATTTCGAGTTATGATTTATCAAAATATAATACATTGATAATGGTAAATGGTTCCTATAATTTTGACAAAAAAAATATTTCAAAAATTAAATCCTGGATCAACGATGGAGGTAACTTGATAGGGTTTAGAAATAATGTTAATTGGCTACAAAAAAATAATTTAATTAAAGTAGAGTTGAACAAAAACAAAGCCTCTAAAAAGGGTCTGAAATTCAAGGATATAGATAACCATTTTGGATCACAACTGACTAGTGGAGCAATTTTTCAAGTTGATCTTGACAGATCCCATCCAATAAGTTTTGGCTATAGTGATACTAAAATTCCGATTTTTAGAAATACCAACATATATATTAAAAATGATTCAGTGGGATATAACAATCCAATTAAATACACTAAATCCCCATTAATTAGCGGTTATATTTCGAAGGAAAATCTAATTTCTATTAAAAATTCAAGACCATTTTATACAACAAAGTATGGTAAAGGTAGAGTAAGTGTTTTTACAGATAACACTAATTTTAGAGCATTTTGGTATGGTACAAATAAACTGATGATGAATGCAATATTTTTTGCAGATGTGATGTAATATTGACCTTAATTCTTTTTTGGCTCTTCAAACGGTCTATATAAAAGACTATTGATTTTTTCATTTTCCTCTTTGTCAAAAAATGTATCGACTCCGTAAATAATTTTGGACGAATCTAAATGCATATGTGTTCTAAAAAGCCTATCCCAAACTGAAAATATATTTCCATAATTTGAATCTGTGTATGGCATCACGTAGTGATGATGAACTTTATGCATGTTAGGAGAAACTATAACATAGCTTAAAATTCTATCAAAAGTACTAGGAAGTTTAATATTTGCATGATTAAACTGGGATAGAATTAAAGATATGGATTGATAAAGAAAAACCAGACCAATGGAAGCTCCAACCAGAAAGACTCCTAAAACTGTAAACAAAAAACGTATTACACTCTCAAATGGATGATGACGATTTGCAGTAGTTGTGTCAACATTATGATCTGAATGATGAACTAAATGAATTTTCCACAAAAATTTAACTTTATGTTGCACTAAGTGGGGCAAATAAGCTCCTATCAAATCTAGAAACAATAAAGCTATTAAAACATGTATTATTAATGGTAAACCATTAATCCAATTCAAAATACCAAAATTATTTTCAGTTACCCAGTCTGCGGTATTTAGAAGTAAAAATGCAAGAGAAAAATTAACAATAATAGTAGTTAGAGTTAAAAAAAGATTAGGAATTGCATGTTTAAACTTTTTATACTTAAATCTGAATAAGGGAACTACTGTTTCAATTGACCAAAAAAAAGTTATTCCACCAACAAGTAGAAGTGATCTTTGTAAAGATGATATATTTTCAAAAAAATTAATTAATTCAGACATAATTAATATTTAGCTGCAATTTATGTAAATTCACGCAAATTAAAAATATATTTTACATGGCTAAAACACCTTCAAATATGGTGCCAATCGGATTTAAGGCTCCAAATTTCAATTTATTAGACACAAAGTCAGGAAAAACTTTAAGCTTAAATAATTTAAGTGGTGAAAAATGTACTCTTATAATGTTTATATGCAACCATTGCCCTTTTGTAATTCATATCAATAATGAAATTGTCAATATTGCTAACGAATACATTGTAAAGGGTGTATCATTTATAGCTATTTCTAGTAATGATATCATAAACTACCCACAAGATTCCCCAGAAAATATGAAAAAAGTTGCTATGAGAGAAAAATACCCTTTCCCTTACTTATATGATAAAGATCAATCGGTTGCAAAAAATTATGACGCTGCTTGCACACCTGATTTTTACATTTTTAATTATGATCAAGAACTTGTTTACAGAGGTCAAATGGACGATTCAAGACCTGGAAATAATATACCAGTTACTGGAAAAGATATAAGAAATGCTTTAGACTGTATTATTGAATCAAAAAAAATATCAGAAACACAAAAACCAAGTATTGGGTGTAATATTAAATGGTTAAATTAATTCTATATCAAAAATTAACGTAGCGTTTGGCGGAATAACACCACCTGCTCCAGTTTCCCCATATGCCAAATGCGAGGGGATAATGAACTGAGCTTTGTCTCCTTTACCTAACAGCAAAATACCCTCATCCCATCCTTTAATAACTTGTCCTAAACCAATTGAAAATTCAAAAGGTTGATTTCTTTTGTAAGAAGAGTCAAACACAGTATCATCTAATAATTTACCCTTGTAGTGAACTTTTACTGTATCGCCAGTTTTAGGACTTTCTTTATTATTTTTATTAGTAATCTTATACAACAAACCAGACTCCGTTTTATTAAAGCCCTTAGAAATTTTAATTAATTTTATTTTTTCAAGATCATTTTTTTCTTTTATTTTTTTTTCCCTTTCATTAAAGAAATCTTCAAAAACTTTAATTGAATCCCATTTTTTTGCATGATCTCCTTTACGTATTATTTGAATTGATTCCATAACATCATTTTGTTCAATTAAATTGACAACATCAAGACCTTCAATCACCTCTCCAAAAACGGTATGTTTATAATCAAGCCATGGAGTTGCAGTATGAGTGATAAAAAATTGACTTCCATTAGTTGATTTTCCTGAGTTAGCCATCGATAAGATTCCCGGCTTATTGTGTATTAATTCATTATTAAACTCGTCATCAAACTTGTATCCAGGATCGCCTGTCCCGTTTCCAATTGGACAACCACCTTGAATCATAAAGTCTGGAATAACTCTGTGAAATTTAAGTCCATCATAATATGGCTTTCCTTCGGGTCTGAATTTATTTTTTATTTCACCAACAGATAAACCAACAAAATTAGCGACAGTCAATGGCGCACTTTGAAAAAATAGATTTAATAATATCTCACCTTTATTTGTATTAATCTTTGCGTAAACACCATTTTTCATAGAATTGTAATTTTTTAAAATATAACTGACAAAATAATGTAAAGAAAATCAATAAAAAAAATTAATTTGAAATATCATTTATAAATTTTACTCTATATAGTTTTAGATCTAATTCATCATATTCATCTGAAAAATCATTAACTGCAATATTTAAATCATCAGATTCAGTTTCAATGAAATAATCATACAGCTCGTTTTGCTGATCTGCATCAAAAATTTCATCAATCATATAATCTATATTTAGTCTAGTTCCGGAGAAGACGATTGTTTGTAACTCTTCTATTAAATCGGATAGTTCAATTCCCTTAGATTTTGCGATATCAACTGGCTTAATTTTTCTATCTATACTTTGTATTATAAAGAGTTTTAGTGATGATTTTGAGCCCGTAGATTTAATGATAATATCGTCAAGTCTTTGAATATTATTTTCTTTAACATAGGTTGATATCAGAGACAAAAATGACATACCAAATTTTTTTGCTTTTCCTTCTCCTACTCCATTGATATTTTTTAATTCATCTATTGTAATTGGGTACTTTAAAGACATTTCCTCAAGAGAATATTCTTGAAAAATAGCATATGGTGGTATGGATTTGGACTTTGCCATTCTTTTTCTTTCTTCAATTAAAATTGAAAATAATTGTTTATCGAAGATGCTTTTTTGTTCAGTTTTTGAATTCTCAAAATTATATTCTTCATCAGCATAATCATGATTCTTGGTGATATAATAATCCATGTCAGAATCCAAATAATTTCTTGCATTTTCATTTAATTTAATAACTCCATATGATTCAACTACTTTATAAATGAATCCATCCACTAGCATGTGAGTAAAAAGTGAATTCCAAAAACTAGAATCAAATTTCTTTCCTACGCCAAAAAAACTATTTTTTTTGATGTCATGAGTTCTAGTTAAGTTTGATTCAATTCCAAGAAGACAAAAAACCAAATCTTTTATTCTATACTGCTCTTTTGTATCAATTATTAAATTTATTACTGTCTTTAACTCTTGATTAACTTTAATTTTTTCTTTTGGATTTGTCATATTATCATCCATCTTTGCACCCTCCCCATTAACTTCATCAAATGATTCTCCAAAATAGTTTAGTATAAATTTTCTTCTAGACATGGAAGTTTCAGCATAAGCTGAAATTTCGTCCAATAAGGTTTTGCTCTGTTCTTTTTCTGAAACAGGTTTTCCTGATAGAAATTTCTCAAGTTTTTCAATGTCCTTATGTGAATAGAAAGCAAGGCAATAACCCTCACCACCATCTCTTCCAGCTCTTCCAGTTTCTTGATAATAACTTTCAAGACTTTTAGGAATGTCGTAATGAATAATAAATCTAACATCGGGTTTATCTATTCCCATTCCAAATGCTATTGTAGCTACTATAATATCACATTCCTCCATCAAAAATAAATCTTGATTTTTCACTCTTACCTTAGATTCTAGTCCTGCATGATATGGAAGTGCATTAATTCCATTAACATTTAAAAATTCTGTTAGCTCATTTACCCCTTTTCTTGACAAACAATAAATAATACCAGATTTACCTTTTCGTTTATTTAAAAAGGAAATAATTTGTTTATTAATATCATTTGTTTTATTTCTAACTTCATAAAACAAATTAGGTCTATTGAAGGATGCTATAAAAAGTTGTGCATCTTTTATATCCAAATTTTTAATAATATCATCTTTTACTTTTGGTGTAGCTGTAGCAGTTAAAGCTATAACTCTTGTATTTAGCTTAATCTGTTTTATTAGGAAACTTAAATTTCTGTAATCTGGTCTAAAATCGTGCCCCCATTCTGAAATACAATGTGCTTCATCAATTGCAAAAAAAGATATTTCAGTTTTTTTTAAAAAATCTATGTAATCTTTTTTGGATAGAGATTCAGGAGCAACATAAAGCAGCTTTGTAATCCCACACCTAATATCATTTTTTACATTATCTATTTCAGATTTATTTAGTGATGAATTTAAAACATGTGCGATGCTATCATTTGAAGAAATCCCTCTAATTACGTCAACTTGGTTTTTCATTAAGGCTATTAATGGAGATACAATGATTGCTAAACCAGCTGAAATTAATGCTGGGAGTTGAAAACAAAGAGATTTTCCTGCACCCGTTGGCATAATAACCATAACATTACTTTTGTTTAAAACTGCTTGAATTATTTGTCTTTGATCCCCTTTGAATGATGAAAATCCGAATATTTTTTTAAGTTTTTTATCTAAATCTTGATCTGAGAACATTAAGTTGCTATAAAAAGGTATTTTGTACCTTTGTCTACTAAATATAATATTAAAACACCATTAAAAAAACTATTTTGAATTCAAAATTTGATATTATAAAAGTTGCAAAAAAAAGTATTGAAAATCAAGGAAATTCTGTACTCAACCTGTCGAACTTAATAGATATTAACTTCAAGAATAGTGTTAAATTGTTAGCCTCAACGAATGGTAGAATTATTTTAACAGGAGTCGGTAAAAGTGCAATAATTGGAAAGAAAATAGTTGCCACTATGAACTCTACTGGCTCACCAGCGATTTTTATGCATGCTGCAGAAGCTTTACACGGAGATCTGGGGATTGTTCAAAATGATGATGTAATAATAGTTATTTCCAAAAGCGGGAACACACAAGAAATCAAACAATTAGTTCCATTTTTGAAAACAACAGGTGTCAAACTAATTTCTATAACGTCTGATAAAAATTCATTTTTGGCAATTAATTCAGATTTTTTTATTAATAGTTTTATTGAAAAAGAAGCCTGTCCGAACAATCTTGCACCAACAACAAGTACAACTGCGCAATTGGTCATTGGAGATGCAATAGCAATCTGTCTACTTGAGATTAAAGGTTTTAATAAAAAAGATTTTGCTAAATATCACCCTGGTGGTAGTTTGGGAAAAAAATTAAATGTAAAGGTTAATGATCTACTTGACCTAAATTTAAAGCCTGAAGTTAGTTTTAATGAAAAATTTGAAAATATTATTGATGAAATTTCTAAAAATATGCTTGGAGCAACTGCTGTTCTAAAAAACAAGAAAATTATAGGAATTATAACCGACGGTGACTTAAGAAGGTTTTTTTCAAAAAATATTAATCCAAAAAGTATAACAGCTAGTGAAATAATGACTAAATCTCCTGTCTCTGTTAGATCAAATATTTTAGCATACGATGCATTTAAAATAATGAAAGAGAATAAAATCACACAACTTATTGTGACAGAAAATAAAAATTATGTTGGGATAATTCATTTACATAATATTTTAAAGGAAGGTATATCTTAATGAGCGAAAATAAGATTAATGAAATGTCATTTTTGGATCATCTTGAGGATTTAAGATGGCATATTCTGAGGTGTGTGTTTGCTATACTAGTTGGTGGATTTATTGCGTTTATATCAAAAGATTTTATTTTTGACAAAGTTCTTTTTGGGCCAAAAAATATAGATTTTTTTACATACGATTTGCTGTGTAACATTTCAAATAGTATAGGTTTAGATGATAGTTTTTGCATCAATGAAATGCCATTTAGAATTCAAAGTAGAACGATGTCAGGTCAATTCTCAGCTCACATATGGATGTCCATTACAGCTGGTTTTATTTTATCATTTCCTTACATATTATACCAGTTTTGGAGTTTTATTAGCCCTGGCCTATATCAAAATGAAAAAAGAAACGCAAGAGGTTTTATTTTCATTTCGTCTATTTTATTCTTCATTGGAGTTTTGTTTGGTTACTATATTGTAACTCCATTATCCATAAATTTTTTAGGATCATACACAGTAAGTAATGAAATTTTTAATGATTTTGATCTTGATAGTTATGTTGGTTTAATTAGATCTGCTGTAGTTGCATCAGGTCTAATTTTTGAATTACCAATAATTATTTATTTCTTAACTAAGGTTGGATTAGTTACCCCTGAAATAATGGTTAAGTATAGGAAATTTGCTCTTGTTATTGTTCTTATTCTTTCTGCAATAATAACTCCTCCTGACATCGCAAGTCAAATTATAGTTGCTATCCCAATAATTATTTTATATCAAGTGAGTATATATATTTCTAAATTTGTTATAAAAAATCAGCATAAGAAACAGAATATTAAATGAAATTAGAAGCAAAAAATATTTTTAAATCTTACAAAGGAAGAAATGTTGTGAATGATGTTTCAATTGAAGTTAATCAAGGAGAAATTGTTGGATTGTTAGGTCCTAATGGAGCGGGTAAAACAACTACTTTTTATACAATTGTTGGTTTAATAAAACCAGATTCAGGGATTATTTCAATTAACAGCTTAGAAGTTACATCATTTCCTATGTATCAACGTGCTCAAAAAGGTTTAGGTTATTTAGCACAAGAAGCTTCTGTTTTTAGAAAACTTTCAGTTGAAGACAATATTAAGGCTGTTTTGGAATTAACTAAATTGAATAATCAAGAGCAGTTAAATAAAATGAATAGTTTAATTAATGAATTTGGTCTTGAACACGTTAGAAAAAACAGAGGAGATTTACTTTCGGGAGGAGAAAGAAGGAGAACAGAAATAGCTAGAGCATTAGCAACAGATCCGAAATTTGTTTTATTAGATGAACCATTTGCAGGAGTTGATCCAATAGCTGTTGAAGATATTCAAAAAATTGTTTCCCATTTAAAAAGTAAAAATATTGGAATCTTAATTACAGATCATAATGTTCAAGAGACTTTAGCTATAACTGATAGAACCTATCTTATGTTTGAAGGAAATATTTTGAGACATGGTATACCTGAAGACCTAGCTAGGGATGAAATGGTAAGAAAGGTATACTTAGGACAAAATTTTGAATTTAGAAGAAAAAATTTAAAGTTTAATTCTTAGTAATCCAAGAATTATATATAATATAATTAAGATAGATAATCCTCCTAAACTTAACCAAGCTATTAAGATTATTGATAAGAAAATAAACAAGGACTTTAAAAGATTTTTCTTTAAGAAAAAACCATTAAGTGATTCATTAAATTTAAATGATGGCATTTCAATACTTGAAATAAGTAAATAAGAAAATAATAGTATAATTATTAAGAGGAAAATGGTGTTTTCAAGTAAACTGGAATAATCAGTAAGAAATTCTAATTCAAAGAAAAAAGGTAAAAAAACAATAAAAAGGGCATTTGCCGGAGTTGGTAAACCTTTAAAATGATCATGACTATGATCTAAATTAAATTTCGCTAGCCTGTATGAGGATGCTATAGTTATGATAAATGAAAGATATGGTATAAATTTCAAAAAAAGATGAGAATTATTTTCAATAATTAAATTTGAATTTGATAAAAGAGAAAACATAACTATAGAAGATGTAATTCCAAAAGTAACAAGATCAGATAAAGAATCTAACTCTATACCCAACTTTGAATTAACTTTTAAAATTCTTGCAAAAAATCCGTCAAAAAAATCACATACAATTCCTAATAAAACAAAAACTGCTAATAAATAAAGGTCGCCTTGAAGACCTTGAACAATAGCTACACATCCAAAAAAAAGATTTAAAAAAGTAAATATGTTTGGAATTAGTGCAACAAATTTCATTTCCCAAAATTACGATTTTAAATCATACTAAATAAAGCTAAATAAACTGAAATATATTTTATATTTTTCTAAATTGAAATCATATTTAAAAATAAATTTTTGAGAAAAAAATATATATTACTTAGTATCACATCGGGGTTACTGCTTGGTTTTTCGTGGCCAACAAACGGAATTACTTTTTTTATTTTTTTCAGCCTTGTTCCACTTCTATATATTGAAAAATTAACCCGTAAAGAATCTATTATTAAAATATATCTATATTCTTCAATTTCATTTTTAATTTGGAACTTAATTTCTACTTATTGGCTAGCGTATTCTACTTTATTTGGAATGACATTTGCAGTTTTATTAAACACTTTTATCAAAGCATTTATTTTTACAAGCTATAGTTTTGTATGCAGAAAAGTTAATAATAAACTAAGCATAATCTATTTTATCAGTTCCTGGATTGTTTTTGAAAAATTTCATTTAAATTGGGATTTTTCATGGCCATGGCTAAATTTAGGTAATGTTTTTTCTGAAAAAATACATTGGATACAGTGGTATGAGTTTACTGGTGTATTTGGGGGAAGCTTTTGGGTTTTAATAACTAATTATTTAGTATTAGTCACTGTTTTAGATTATATAAAAACAAAAAACATTAATAAATATTTAGTTTCATATTCAGTACTTTTTATATCATTACCGATTACAATTTCTTTACTGTTGTATGACAAAAATTTTGAAACATCTAATAAAATAGATTTTGCAATATTACAACCTAATATTGATCCATATAATGAAAAATATGGAAGATCTAATTTTAATATATTATATGAATTAGAAGATTGGATTAATACTAAAATTGGAAGTAATAAGTTAATACTAGCTCCAGAAACATATTTTTCAGAAAGTCCAGGTTTTTTATTGGATAAATTTAATAAAAGCTCATTTACAGATTCATTAAAAAATATTTTAAATAAAAACAATAATAAAATACTTTCTGGAATACAATTTTATAAACTTTACTACGATAAAAATAAAAGAACAGAAAGTTCAAATGTTTTGAGAAAAAATATTTGGATTGATGTTTTCAATAGCAGTTTTTTTATCTCCAAAAATCAGGATACACAAATTTATCACAAATCTAAATTAGTTGCCGGAGTTGAGAATATGCCATATAAAAAATTTTTAGAGCCAATATTAGGAAATGTTTTATTAGACATGGGGGGATCTGTTTTGACTCGTGGCACTCAAAACAAAAGATCAGTTTTTAAAATAGATAATGAAAAAAAAATTGCTCCTATAATTTGTTATGAATCAGTTTATGGTGAATATGTAACCCAATACGTTCGAAATGGAGCAAATATTCTTGCAATAATAACAAACGATGGTTGGTGGAGTGAATCACAAGGCTACAAACAGCATCTTAGCTATGCGAGAATTAGAGCCATTGAAACCAGGAGAAATATTGTTCGAAGTGCTAATACTGGAAGTTCAGCAATAATAAATTTCAATGGAGAATTAATAGAAAAATTAGATTACAATGTGAAAGGAATAATAAACGCTAAAGTTGCTACAATTAACAAATTGACTTTTTACGTAAAATACGGTGATTATATTTTTAGAATTTCTCTATTTTTTTTCATTATAATTTTACTTTTCTCTCTAGGAAAGAAAAAAAATTACTAAATTTTTTAATAAAATATTGGATCATTTAATAAAAAATTTACATTTGCAATTATTTATAGTACAAAATTATGTATTGGACATTAGAACTTGCATCTTATCTCAGTGATGCACCATGGCCTGCCAACAAAGATGAACTTATAGATTTTTCTATAAGAACGGGCGCTCCTCTTGAAGTCGTAGAAAATTTACAAGAAATTGAAGAAGAAGAAGGCGAAATTTACGAATCAATATTAGAAATATGGCCAGATTACCCTACAGATGAAGATTATCTTTGGAATGATGATGAATATTAATCATGTTAAAAAACTAGTAAAGTTCCTTAGGGGGCTTTTTTTTTACTTAAATTTGAGGAAAATCAGAAAACAAGATGAATTTAATTAATTCAATACTAAATATTTTTGTTGGTGACAAGTCAAAAAAAGATATAAAAGAAGTAGAAGGATTAGTTAAAGAAATTCTCTCCTTTGAAAATGAGCTGTCATCTCTCAGTAATGATGGTTTAAGAGATCGAACTAAAAAATTTAAAAAATTTATTAGTGATGTCCGATTACCTTTTCAAAAAAAAATTGACAATATTAATTTAAACATTGAGGGTTCTATCAATATTGACGAAAAAGAAAATTATTACAAAGAAATTGATATTATCAATAAAAGTTCTGATGAAGAAGTAGAACAAAAATTAAATGAAATTTTAGCTGAAGCATTTGCAGTAGTAAAAGAAACTGCTAAAAGGTTTAAAAATAACAATGAGCTAAAAGTAAAAGCTAATGAATTTGATTTACTATTATCTAATTCAAAAGATTACATAAAAATTGATGGTGAAAATGCGTTGTGGCAAAACAAATGGAATGCTGCTGGTAAAGAGGTTACTTGGGATATGGTTCACTATGATGTTCAACTAATAGGTGGTATTGCCTTACACAGAGGTAAGATTGCCGAAATGCAGACTGGAGAGGGTAAAACATTAGTAGCTACATTACCTGTTTACCTTAATGCATTAACAGGAAATGGTGTTCATTTAGTAACAGTAAATGACTACTTAGCTAAAAGAGATAGTGCTTGGATGGCCCCAATATTTGAATTTCATGGACTTTCTGTAGATTGTATAGATCATCACAAACCAAATTCTGAAGAGAGAAAAAAGGCATATGAATCTGATGTAACATATGGAACTAACAATGAGTTTGGTTTTGATTATCTAAGAGATAATATGGCTCACTCTGCCAATGATTTAGTTCAAAAATCACACAGTTATGCAATAGTTGATGAAGTAGATTCAGTATTGGTTGATGATGCACGAACTCCACTCATAATTTCAGGCCCCATCCCTAAAGGCAATATTCATGAATTTAATGAACTTAAACCAAAAATATCATCCATTGTTCAACAACAAAAACAATTACTAACTCAAGTCCTTTCAAAAGCAAAAAAATTGATAGTTGATGGAGATAATGAAAAAGGAGGATTTCACTTACTTCAAGTTCATCGGGGATTACCAAAAAATTCTGCGCTTATAAAATATCTCAGTGAAGAAGGTGTAAAACAATTGCTTCAGAAAACTGAAAATTTTTACATGCAAGACAACAATAGAGAAATGCCCAAAGTTGATGTTGATTTATTTTTTGTTATTGATGAAAAGAACAATCAAATTGAATTAACAGATAAAGGTATTGAAAGTTTATCCTCTGGAAATCTAGAAGAAAATTTCTTTATCATGCCAGACCTCTCAACAGAAATTGCCAAAGTAGAGAATGAAAAATTTGAAATAAATCGAGAAGTTGAAGAAAAAGAAAAGATTTATAAAGATTTTAGTATCAAGAGTGAAAGAATACATACTTTAAATCAATTACTGAAAGCTTATACACTTTTCGAAAAGGACATTGAGTATGTAGTTATGGACAATAAAGTTAAGATTGTTGATGAACAAACTGGGAGGATAATGGATGGCAGAAGATATTCTGACGGATTACATCAGGCAATAGAAGCAAAAGAAAATGTGAAAATCGAGGATGCAACCCAAACATTTGCATCAGTCACTTTACAAAATTATTTTAGAATGTATAATAAGCTTTCTGGTATGACAGGTACTGCTATAACTGAAGCTGGAGAGTTTTGGGATATTTATAAACTTGATGTTATGGAAATTCCAACAAATAAACCAATAGCACGTAAGGATGAAAATGATTTAATTTATAAAACCAAAAGAGAAAAATATAATGCTGTTATTGATCATGTTACAGAATTATCATTAGATGGAAGACCAGTGCTTATTGGAACAACATCTGTGGAAATATCAGAATTATTAGCTAGAATGTTGACAATAAAAAAAATCAAACATAATGTCTTAAATGCTAAACTTCATAAAAGAGAAGCAGATATTGTAACTGAAGCAGGAAAAGCTGGCATTGTTACAATAGCTACAAATATGGCTGGAAGAGGTACTGATATTAAAATAAATGAAAATGTTAAAGAAAATGGAGGATTAGCTATCATTGGTACAGAAAGACATGACTCAAGAAGAGTTGACAGACAGCTTAGAGGAAGATCTGGAAGACAAGGAGACCCAGGGAGCTCTCAGTTTTATGTTTCTTTGGAAGACAATTTAATGAGACTCTTTGGATCTGAAAGAGTAGCAAAAATGATGGATAAAATGGGTTTAGAAGAAGGTGAAGTAATTCAGCATTCAATGATGACAAAAACTATTGAAAGGGCTCAAAAGAAAGTAGAAGAGAATAACTTTGGAATTAGAAAAAGACTTCTTGAATATGACGATGTAATGAATGCTCAAAGAGAAATTATCTATAAAAGAAGAAAACATGCACTAGAA
This sequence comes from Flavobacteriaceae bacterium, assembly GCA_045562345.1. GTDB lineage: Bacteria > Bacteroidota > Bacteroidia > Flavobacteriales > Flavobacteriaceae > MAG-121220-bin8. The sequence goes on along the minus strand of JBJKVZ010000034.1, from coordinate 3,973 downwards.
GGTGATCGTTTAAAAGTAGATATTGCTAATATGATATATGATATCACGGAACTTATAGTAGAAACAAATAAAGAAAATAATGATCACAAAAATTTTGAATTTGACATAATTAGATCTTTTTCAATTGGATCTGAATTTAATGAATTAAATTTTGAAAAAATTGATGTAGAAGAAATCATTATTAAAACTTATAAAAGTGCCTATGATCATTATAAATCCAAGGTTAAATTAAATGCCGAAAAAGTTTTCCCTGTTATCAAAAATGTTTTTGAAAACCCATCAAATAATTTTGAAAGAATTGTTGTTCCATTTACAGATGGAAAAAAAACACTCAATGTTGTTTCTAACTTAAAAGATGCATACGAATCGAAAGGTGAAACTCTTATTAATGATTTTGAAAAAAACATATCCCTCGCAATAATTGATGAATCTTGGAAAAACCATTTAAGAAAAATGGATGAATTAAAACAGTCTGTTCAGTTAGCAGTTCATGAACAAAAGGATCCACTTGTAATTTACAAATTCGAAGCATATGAATTGTTCAAATATATGTTGAATGAAATTAATAGTGAAATAATTTCATTTCTGTTTAAAGGCGAACTACCATCTCAAAACCCATCTGAAATTAGAGAAGACAGAAAAATAAGAAGAAAACAAAAACTAAATTTATCCAAACAAGAAGTTTTAAATAGTGATGAATTAGCATCAAGAAATAGACAAGTTGGACAAAATATTTCTCAAACAAATAATACAGTAGAAACTATAATAAGAGAAGCAAAAAAGATAGGAAGAAATGAGAAAGTTACTATAAAAAACATCTCCACTGGAGAAGAAAAAATTGTAAAATATAAAATTGCTGAAAATCAGATTAAAAATGGTAATTGGGTTTTAATTAATAATTAGTATTTAAGTATGAATATCGTTATTTTAGGTCCATATTATCCATATCGGGGCGGAATATCTGATACCAACCAAGAACTTTTCGAAAATTTGATCAATGCGGGTCACAACGTACAAGTAATTAATTTTAAATTACAATATCCTTCCTTATTTTTTCCAGGTAAAATGCAATACATTACTAATTATAATAATACTATAAAAAAAAGTATCAGAATAATTAACTCGATAAATCCATTTAATTGGTTATATGTCGCAAAGAAAATTAATGAGTTAGCTCCGGATCTGTTAATAAACAGTTACTGGTCACCTTACTTCAGTCCTTGTTTTTCATTAATAAATAGAATGCTTAATAAACAAATTGTTAAAATAGGATTAATTCATAATGCATTTCCTCACGAAAAAATAATATTTCAAAAAGAATTTCTTAAATTTTATATTAATAGTATTGATAAATATGTGTGTTTTTCTGAAACTGTAAAGAATCAAATCCATTCATTAATTCCTAAAAAAAACGGGAAAAATAATTTATCATCCCATTCATAGAAAGTTTGGAAATCCAATTGAACAAAAAAAAGCAAGGAAAAAACTTAACTTAAAAAACAATATTAGATATATTCTTTTTTTTGGTACGATTAGAGCATATAAGGGATTAGATATTTTGTTGAAATCGATGAAGTTTGTTTTTTTAAAAGAAAAAAAGGTTGAACTATTAATTGTTGGTGAAAACTATGAATCATTAAATAAATACAGTAAATTTTTAAATAACCCAGATTATAAAAATAAAATCCATTTGTTCAATAATTATATAGATGATGATGAACTTAAATATTGGTTTAGCGCTTCAGATTTAGTTGTTCAACCATATAAAAGATCCTCACAAAGTGGTATAACCCCTCTTACTTTTCAATTTGAAGTTCCAACAATAACAACAAATGTCGGTGGACTAAGCGAGCAAATAAAAAACAATATCAATGGTTTTATTTGTGAACCAAATCATCAAGATTTAAGCAACAAAATAACTTATGCACTAAATTTTGATAAAAATATAATGCTCAGAGAGATAAAAAGACAAAAAGAAAAATTAAATTGGATTAAATTTATTAAATCTCTTCTAAATTGGTAATATGACAAAATATTTATTTTTTCTAATCACATTAAGTTTTAGCATTAATACACATTTTTTTGAGACAAATCAAAAATTCAAAGAAGCATATTTTGCTTCTGGATGTTTCTGGTGTGTTGAAAGTATTTATGAAAATTTAAAAGGAGTAGTTGATGTGGAATCTGGATACTCAGGTGGAAAAACCTCAAACCCTACATACTATGAAGTTATGACTGGTAAAACAGGTCATGCAGAAGCTATAAAGGTTATATATGATCCTGAAGTTATAAATTTTGAAACCCTCATCAAAGTCTTTTTTGGTTCTCACGATCCTACTACTGTTAATAGACAAGGTCCAGATAGAGGAACTCAATACAGATCTATAGCATTCTTTGAAACAAATAATGAAAAAGACATAATTGAAAAAGAAATTCAGAGGCTAATTAGTAATAATACCTACAAAAAAATCACAACTGAAGTTTTAGCTTTTAAAAAATTCTATAAAGCAGAAGATTATCATCAAGATTATAAAAAAAATAATCCAAATGATATATATATTTTGAGAATATCAAACCCTAGAATTAGTAAGTTTAAAATGGATTTCAAAGAAATTTTAAAATAAAATTTATTCAAGGTTTTTATCAATAATTCTTTGCATATAATCTTGTATGAATGACTTAAGATATCTTTCTTCGAAGGAATAATCCAATTTATTGTCATTAATTAAGTTTATATTAAGGTCTAAATCATCAATTGAATATACACCAATAGTTTTTTTGCCATCAAAAACTATTGTGAAATTATTCATTGAAAATCTATACACTGTTCCAGAAAAATGAATAGAAAATGGTATTCCTGAGTTTTCTGAAAACAAACTTCTTCCCCAGGATTTAATTGGTTTTTTCATAACCAATATAATCTATAATAGATGGAAAAATATCTAATTGCTGAGCAAGAGAATTATCGGTTCCATTTAATGTATTATTAGGATGATAAAATAGGATTGGGACCGCAAATCTATTAATTGGTGCCCTGTAATAAGGATACCAAAACTGATTGCAATGATCAGATGTTATAACAAATAATGTATTTTTAAACCATTCTTGTTTTTTTGCTGAGTTAAAAAATTTTTTTAATGCATTGTCAGAATATCCTATAACTTCATGCATATCAACATTTCCTTTTGGGAAAAAATTCTGATAATTTTTAGGTACGTTAAAAGGTTCATGAGAAGATAAACTAAATAATGTTGTAAAAAAGGGTTCATTAAAATGATCTATTTCACTTTTCATGTATTGAAAAAATGGCTCATCCCAAATCCCCCAATAACCGTCATAAAGCGAGTCATTATTAAACTCTTTTTTTCCAAAGTAATTATCAAAACCAAGGATGTTAGATAATCCTAAAAACCCCATAGAACCGTTAGGAGCACCATGAAAAAATGAGGTTGAGTAATCTAATTCATTAAATACAGAAACTAAAGATTGTATGTTTTGATTTGAATGTGGGGATGAAGTGAATGGAATTCTAAAAGATGGTAAACTTGCCAAAATTGAAGGTAAAGCTTCAATTGATTGCCTGCCATTTGCAAATGCGTTAGTAAAAATTAAACTATGATTTGATAAGGAATCAAGAAATGGAGTATAACTAACATAATTATCTATTTTTCTTTTTTTGTTAAATGATCCAATGTATTCTCTTCCAAAGCTTTCCAAAACAATTAAAACAACGTTTGGTCTAGTTTTAATTGAATCATTTAATTTCTTTATTGGCTTAATTAAATCATTAATTTCTTCTGGGTTAACAAATTTTTCTTTTTTAAAAAAGTTTTTATTATAAGTTCTTATTAGACAAAATGGAGAATTTAAAACAAAATCAGCATGAACGCTCTTATCAACATAACGATGTGCATCAACCATATTTATTGGTCTAGTTGCATTACCTATGCCTCCGCGCATTCCAATTATGCAC
>JBJKVZ010000033.1:0-29449 GCA_045562345.1 Flavobacteriaceae bacterium | reverse complement strand
AACTCTGCCTCTTTGTCCTGGTGTTATGGGTTTTAAAACTTTTACTGCCATTGCTTTATTTATTAAACTTTATTATAAAAATCTATTGTATCGCCTTCAATAAGCTGTACAACAGCTTTTTTTATAGATGCTGATTTACCTCTTTGAATTCCTGTTTTAGTATACCTAACTCTTCTTTCTGCACCATAATTCAAGGTTCTAACTTTTTCTACCGTTACACCATATTTTTTCTCAACAGCTTTTTTAATTTGAATCTTATTTGAATTAGTATTTACTAAGAAAGTAAATCTATTTCTGAGCTCACTGTCAGAAGAAGCTTTTTCAGTAATAACTGGTTTAAATAAAATATTCATATTAACTTAAATTTGATATAATTTTTTCAACTGAACTTTCAAACAAAACTAATTTTTGAGCATTCATAATTCCATATGTGCTTAATTCTGAGTTCATTACAACATTTGAACCTTTCAAATTGCGCGCGGACAAATATACATTTTTATTACCCTCTCCCAAGACGAATAAAGATTTTTTGTCATTAATTCCCAATGCCTTTGTAATATCTAAAAAAGATTGAGTTTTAGGGGTTTTTAAGGAAAAATCCTCCAAGACAATAACAGATTTAGATTTTAATTTTATTGAAAAAGCTGATTTCCTAGCTAGTTTTTTAACATTTTTATTAAGTTTTTGGGAGTAAGATCTAACCCTTGGACCAAATACAGTTCCTCCACCCCTAAAAATTGGGTTTTTGATACTACCAGCTCTAGCGGTTCCAGTGCCTTTTTGTTTCTTAATCTTTCTAGTACTACCCTTTATTTCTGCTCTTTCTTTAGTTTTACTATTTCCTTGTCTTTTATTTGCAAGGTGCCTTTTAACATCTAAATAAATTGCATGATCGTTAGGGTTAATTTCAAAAACGGACTTAGAAAGTTCGACAGTTCTTCCTGTATCTTTACCTTTTATATTTAAAACGGTTACTTTCATTACTTTCTAATTGTTACAAATGAATTTTTATGTCCAGGGACACTTCCTTTTAAAACAAGTAAATTTTTTTCAGCAACAACCTTCAAAACTTTTAAATTTTGAACTGTTATCTTTTCACCTCCCATTCTGCCGGCCATTTTCATACCTTTAAAAACTCTCGCAGGGTATGACGCTGCACCAATCGATCCTGGTGCCCTGAGTCTGTTATGTTGACCATGAGTAGCCTGACCTACACCTGCAAAACCATGTCTTTTAACTACACCCTGAAAACCTTTTCCTTTAGATGTACCCGAAACATCTACATATTCACCTTCAATAAAATGCTCTACAGTAAGTTTGTCACCTAATTTTAATTCTTCTTCAAAATTTTGAAATTCAATTAATCTTTGTTTGACAGGTGATTTTGATTTTTTGAAATGTCCTGTTTCAGATTTGTTAGTTTGCTTTTCGTTTTTGTCATAAAAACCTAATTGAACAGAATCATACCCATCAATTTCTCTGGTTTTAATTTGAGTTACAAAACATGGACCTACCTCAACAACAGTACATGGTAGATTTTTACCACTTTCGTCATAAATACTTGTCATTCCTATTTTTTTTCCTATTAAACCAGACATAATAATTATACTTTAATTTCGACCTCTACACCACTTGGCAATTCAAGTTTCATTAAGGCATCTATTGTTTTTGAAGATGAGCTATAAATATCAAGTAACCTTTTGTATGATGATAATTGAAATTGCTCTCTTGATTTCTTATTAACATGTGGGGATCTCAACACAGTAAATATCTTCTTATGAGTTGGTAATGGAATTGGTCCAGTAACAATTGCTCCTGTTGTCTTAACTGTTTTGACTATTTTTTCAGCTGACTTATCAACCAAATTGAAGTCGTAAGATTTTAATTTTATTCTAATTTTCTGACTCATATAATTTGGTTTTATTCATTTGCTCCGTTAATAGATGCAATTACTTCCGTAGAAACGTTCTGAGGAGTAGCTGCATAATGATCAAATTCCATTGTTGATGTTGCCCTACCAGAACTTAAGGTTCTTAAAGCAGTGACATAACCGAACATTTCAGAAAGGGGAACCTCAGCTTTTACTACTTTAGATCCTGCTCTATCATCCATACTATTAACCTGTCCTCTTCTACGATTCAAATCTCCAACAATGTCTCCCATATTTTCCTCTGGTGTCAAAACTTCTAGCTTCATAATTGGTTCCATAATTACTGACTTAGCTAATTTAGCAGCACTTTTATAACCTAGTTTAGCAGCTAATTCAAATGAAAGCGAGTCAGAGTCAACGGCATGGAAAGAGCCATCTTTTAATGTAACTTTCATTGAATCCATTTCAAAACCAGCCAAAGGTCCGTTTTTCATAGCTTCTTTGAAACCTTTTTCGACAGATGGAATAAATTCTCTAGGAATGTTACCACCTTTTATAAGGTTCACAAATTCCAATCCAGGCTTACCTTCTTCAGCGGGTTCCATGGTAAAAACAATATCAGCAAATTTTCCTCTACCACCTGATTGTTTTTTATAAACTTCACGATGATCTGCAGATGCCGTTATAGCCTCTTTGTATTCAACTTGAGGTTTACCTTGATTTACTTCAACTTTAAACTCTCTTTTCAATCTATCAACAAGAATATCTAAATGTAATTCTCCCATTCCGGAAATAATAGTTTGTCCAGAAGCTTCATCAGTTTTAACTTGAAAAGTAGGATCTTCTTCTGCCAATTTACCAAGGGCCATTCCTAATTTATCTACATCGGCTTTAGTTTTTGGTTCAACTGCAATACCAATAACAGGGTCAGGAAAAACCATACTTTCAAGGACAATTGGATTTTTTTCAGCAGAAAGAGTATCTCCAGTTTTTATATCCTTGAAACCTACAGCAGCTCCAATATCACCTGCCTCAATTAGAGGAATTGAATTTTGTTTATCAGCATGCATTTGGAAAATTCTCGAAATTCTTTCCTTATTACCAGATCTATTGTTCAATACATATGAACCTGCATCTAATTTTCCTGAATAAACTCTAAAAAAAGCTAATCTACCAACATATGGGTCCGTTGCAATTTTGAATGCCAAAGCAGAAAATGGCTCAGAAACACTTGGTTTTCTTTCAATTTCTGAATCAGTCTTAGGATCAGTACCAACAATTGCATCTTTATCAAGTGGGGATGGCAGATATCTACAAACAGCATCTAGCAAAAACTGAACACCTTTGTTTTTAAATGCAGATCCACAAATCATTGGAATAATACTCATATCCTGCGTTGCTTTTCTTAAAGCTTCGTGAATTTCTTCCTCAGAAATAGAGTTAGCATCCTCAAAAAACTTTTCTAGAAGTGCATCATCGTATTCTGCTACTGCTTCAATAAGATTAGCTCTGTATTCTTCGACTTCTTCTTTCATTTCATCAGGAATCTCAATTATGTCATAAGTTGAACCCATTTTTTCTTCATGCCAAACTATTGCTTGATTTTTAACTAAGTCAACAATTCCTTTAAAATTTTCTTCTTCACCAATGGGAAGTACAATTGGAACTGCATTCGACTTAAGCATATCCTTAATTTGATTGCAAACATTTAGAAAGTTTGAACCTTGTCTGTCCATTTTATTAACAAATCCCATGCGAGGAACTTTGTAGTTGTCAGCAAGTCTCCAATTAGTTTCAGACTGTGGCTCTACTCCATCCACTGCACTAAATAAAAAAACAAGACCATCTAACACTCTTAGTGATCTGTTAACTTCTACAGTGAAATCTACGTGGCCTGGTGTGTCAATTATATTAAAATGGTATGGTTTTGTATCTTCTTTACTTTCACCTTGATTTGTTGGAAAATTCCATGTACAAGTAGTAGCAGCAGAGGTAATTGTTATTCCTCTTTCTTGTTCCTGCTCCATCCAATCCATTGTAGCTGCTCCATCATGAACTTCACCTATTTTATGACTTACACCAGTGTAAAATAATATACGTTCAGTTGTTGTGGTTTTACCTGCATCAATGTGGGCAGCAATTCCAATATTTCGTGTATATTTTAAATCTCTTGCCATAATAGTTTAGAATCTAAAATGTGAAAATGCTTTGTTGGCCTCTGCCATCTTATGAACATCTGTTTTTTTCTTTACAGCAGCTCCTTCCTCTTTTTCTGCAGCTAAAATTTCTGATGCTAATTTTAAAGCCATTGATTTTTCATTTCTTTTTCTTGCAAAAGAAATTAGCCACTTCATGGCCATTGAAATTTTTCTATCTGATCTGATTGGCATTGGAATTTGAAAAGTAGCACCTCCTACTCGTCTACTTCTTACCTCTACATGTGGCATAACATTAGAAAGACCATCTTTCCAAACTTGAAGTGCTGTTTTTTCATCGTTTTGCTTTCTTTGATCGACAATGTCAAGTGCATCGTAAAAAAGCCTAAATGCAGTAGATTTTTTGCCATTCCACATAAGATTGTTAACGAATCTAGTAACTAATGCATCATTATATTTTGCATCAGGCTGTAATGGTCTTTTTTTGGCCTTACTTTTTCTCATCTATATTAATTTGAGAGGTTCAAATATATTTGAACATCTTCAATAATTATTTTTTTGGTCTTTTTGCACCATATTTAGATCTACGCTGAGATCTTCCTTCTACACCTGCAGTGTCCAATGCACCTCTAACAATATGATAACGAACACCTGGAAGATCTTTAACTCTTCCACCACGAACTAAGACTATCGAATGCTCTTGTAAATTATGTCCCTCTCCGGGAATGTAAGCATTAATCTCTGTTCCATTAGTTAATCGGACCCTTGCCACTTTTCTCATAGCAGAGTTTGGTTTCTTTGGAGTAGTTGTATATACCCTTGTACACACACCTCTTTTTTGAGGACATGAAACCAAAGCAGCAGACTTACTTTTTTTAGTTACTTTACGTCTACCTTTTCTAACTAACTGAGATATAGTTGGCATAATATTTTATTTTCCCTCTGTTTTGGCGTGCAAATGTAATTTATTTTTATTATTAATCAAATGGATTATTGAAATTTTTAAAAAAATTATTAATCTAAATAAATTATCTTAAATTTTAAATACATACTTTACCTAGAAAATGTATATATATAATAAGGACAAAAACTAAAAAAAATTGCCCGATTTTTAATTTTTGAAATTTGCAAAGTTTTTAAAAACGAAAAAAATTAAAATTTATTGTTCAAGACAATACTAATATTATATATAATATTGAAATTCTTCTTTAGAAGAAAACCAGAGTAAAATTAAGAATTTCTCAAAATCAAATACATTAAGTTATTAAAATAATAATATAGAGTTTCTACAGATATGAATATGATAATTTCAAGTAAAAAGTGAATAATTTGTTGTTTTATTAACTTATTATTAACATTTTTGCTGATTAAATAAATAATATAATCATATGAAAACAAACTTATTTAAGTTTTTAACGTTATCATTTTTGATAATGTTTCAATGGAACTTCGCACAAAATAGTGTTAGCGGAACTGTTTCCGACGATGCTGGTGTGCCAATTCCTGGTGCTACTGTTTTAGTAGTAGGAACTAACAATGGTGTTACTACAGATTTTGACGGTAATTATACTATTGAAGCCAACGAAGGAGACGTTCTTTCTATTAGCTACGTAGGATATGCTGCCCAAGAAATCACAGTAGGAACAGCGCAAACTATTAATGTAACACTTTCTTCAGATAACACTTTAGAAGAAGTAGTTGTAACTGCACTTGGTATTACTCGTGAGGCAAAGTCTCTGGGTTATGCTCAACAAAAAGTTACTGGTGATGCATTAACCAAAACAAAAGAAACAGATCTTAAGACAGCTCTTGCTGGTAAAGTAGCAGGTGTTCAAGTTATTACTGGAACAAGTTCTACTTATGAGCCTAGTGCTATCCGATTAAGAGGTGAGCAAGACATATTATATGTAGTTGATGGTGTTAAGGTTGCAAGTACTGATATTAATACTGACAACATTGACAACATCACAGTACTTAAAGGTGCTGCTGCAACTGCTCTTTATGGATCGGAAGCAAGAAGTGGTGTAATTATTGTTACATCTAAAAAAGCAAAAGCTGGAGAATCTTACATCGCTGTTGATCACAATACAACTGTAAGTAATGTAAGTAGACTTCACCCATATCAAAATGAGTATGGTGGAGGTTACTCTCAAGCATGGGATCAATTCTCATATAATGCAAACACTGACCCTGCTTCATGGGCAGCTTTTAATGGACAAAACATTCCTTATTATGCAGCTGACGAATCTTGGGGTCCAAAAATGGATGGAACTCTTGCAAGACATTGGGATTCTTGGATTCCTGGTCACCCTGAGTTTGGTAAAGTTAGACCTTGGTCTCCAAATCCAAATAACGTAAAAGATTTCTTCGAAACTGGTGTTGAAAACACAACTAGTTTATCATTTGGAAAAGGTGGTGAAGATTTCTCTATGAGAGCAACTGCTAGAGTTTCTCAAGGAACAATTCCAGTTCCAAATGCCTCTAGAGATAAGTACGATGTTAACATCAGCACTTCTTTAAATGCATCTGATAAATTAACTATTTATGCTAATTTGAATGCTAGAGTTCAAGACACTGACAACTATGTAAGTAGTGGTTATACTAGTTTAGCTTCAAACTTTAGCCAGTGGTGGCAAAGACAGCTTGATATGGATAGACTAAGAGAAAGTTACTATTATAATGGTGCTTTCTACACTTGGAATAGAAAATCAGCAAGAAATGCAAAACCACAGTATTGGGATGCTCCTCACTATGAGCAGTATCAAAATACTAACAAAAACAAAAATTCAACTTATTCAGGAAACTTTGGTTTTAATTATGACATAACAGATGGTCTTAATGCAAACGTTGAAGTAAATAGAAGAGCTTACAACAGAACTAGCTGGGGAAGATCATATGTTGGTCCGAATACTTTGAACACACAGGCTAGATATTCTGAAGGTTCATATACTTCTGAAATGAATGAATTTAATGCTAAATTAAATTATGATAAAGACATCACAGATGATTTTGATGTTACAGCTATATTAGGTTATGGTGCTCGTCAAAGCAAAGTTATTTCAACTAGCGCATCTACTTCAGGTGGTTTAGCAATACCTGATTTTTACACTATTGCTAATTCAACAGACAAACCATCATACAGTACTAATAGATCTAACTCAAGTGGTGTTTCTGCTTATGCACTTTTATCTCTTGGATATAAAAGTATGTTATATTTAGATGGTTCTTACAGATTTGACTGGAGTTCTACAGCAGACGCTGATAACAACCGAATTGAAACTTACAGTTTAGCTGGTAGTTTCTTATTCGATAGCTTAATAACAGCTGATTGGTTTACTTTTGGAAAAGTAAGAGTTAATTATGCTGAAGCTCCTATATTCCCTGGAACTTATCAAACTAGTCCAACTTATTCCTCTAGTACTGCTTACGGTTCATTAGCTTCGCTTAATGTACCAAACACTCTAGCTAACCCATTATTAACTGGTGGTATGAGAACAGAACTTGAGTATGGAATTGAAGTTAAATTTTTACAAAATAGATTAGGTTTAGACTTTACTTATTTTGACAGAGAAGACTCTAACTTACCTGTAGCAATTACCGCTGCTGGTAGTACAGGTTATACTGGTTTAAATGTAAACTCTAAAATAACATCTTCTACAGGTGTTGAAGTTATGATTTCTGGTACTCCTATTGTAAATGATAATTTAAGATGGGATGTTTCTGTAAATTTTGCTACGTTAGAGAAAACAGTTGATTTCATCTATGAAGGAATTGAAAGAAATATATTAGATTCATGGTTATCATGGTCAAGTATGGACCTACAAGAAATCGTTGGTCAGGAGTGGGGTATGTTGTATGGAAGAAAGAGACTTAAAGATGATAATGGAAACTGGGTTTACTACGCAAGTGGTAATCACAGATATGAAAACAATCAGTTGTTAGGAAATATTATGCCTGATTACACTGGAGGTATAACTTCTACTTTACAATACAAAAACTGGGATTTTGCAGTTGGTATTGATTTCCAAGAAGGAGGTTTATATCACTCTGTAACAGACATGTTCTCAATGGCTGCTGGACTTCACGAATGGACTGCTGGTCTTAATGACAAAGGAAACCCTAAAAGAGATGCTGTTTCAGCTGGAGGTGGTATACATCAAGTTGGTGTTTACGCTGACGGATCAGTTGCAGATTTCTACAGAGCACCTGATTCATGGGCTTGGGGTAACTGGACAAGAGATGATCTTTGGTTAGTTGATGCTTCTTTTGTTAAATTAAGACAAGTAAGAATTGGTTACCAGTTCAGTGGAGATCAATTAAGCAAAACTCCATTTGATGCAATTAATGTTGCATTGATTGGTACGAATCTAGCAATCCTTTCTGAAAGTACAGATTGGGGTGACTACAGAGGAAAGAAAAACCCTGGACTTGATCCATCTGAACTTGGATCTAACTGGTCAGGATCTTACTATGCTTCGGAAGGTGGACAGTTACCATCGGCTAGAACATTTGGTCTTAACGTAAGCTTTAAATTTTAATTATATATATAATGAAAACACAAATTCAAAAAATAATCGGATTATTAACAGTAAGTAGCTTATTGTTTATGTCCTGCGAAACTGTTGATTTTGGTGATGAAAACCTAAATCCAAATGCGGTTTCTAAAGCTAACACTGGTGCACTAATAACTGCATCAATGAGAAGTATTCCTGGTATTGTAACAGATGCCGGTGCTGGAATACTTTATGCTCAACATATTTCTGAAATTACATATAATGAAGACTCATGTTATGAGACAATCCAGTGGAACTTCGATGGTTTTTATACTGGACCTCTTATGAACCTTCAAACAGTAATTGATTTAAATACTACTGATCCAGACTCATATTCTGCTTCTGGTTCTGCTGGTATGCAAAAAGGTGTTGCTCATTTACTTAGAGTTTATATGTTCCAAGTAATGACTGACAGATGGGGAGCTATTCCTTACTCTGAAGCATTACAAGGAATAAATAAACTTAAGCCAAAGTTTGATGATCAAAAAGACATCTATGCAGGATTGCTTGCTGAAATTGATGCTGCTCTTGGAATGTTAGATGGTGGTGGTTTAAGTGGAGATTTCATGTTCAACGGTGATGCTGATAAGTGGAAAAAGTTCGGTAATACTATGAAGATGATAATGGCCGTTAGAATGGCTGACGCTGATGCTGCTACTGCTGCAGCTAAATTTGTTGAAGCTCATAATGGTGGTGTTTTATCAAGTAATGCTGACAATATTCACTATCCGTTTACCACAGCTGATGATAATGACAACCCATGGCAAGACAGATTCCAAACAAGAGATGATTACGCAACAAGTGATACTATGGTAGAAGCTCTTATTGCTAAGAATGATCCAAGATTACACAAATATGCTACTCCTGTAGTAACTGCAGGTGGTGGTGCTGGTGGATCTGCTAAGGTTACTGTAAATTATACCACGGTAGATGGAAAGGTATATGGCGGAATGCCTTATGGTGTTTTATCTCCTGGTATCTTACAAGCATGGGTATCTTATTTACCACATGATATTATTTATAAGAGTGATGCAACCAACGGTGGAATGTTATTTTCTTATGCACAAGTATGTTTCTCATATGCTGAAGCTGCTCATAGAGGATGGATTCCTGCTTCTGCTGGTGATGCACAAACTTGGTATGAACTAGGTATCGCAGCTTCACACGCTCAATGGGGCGTAAGTACAGCTGATGCCACTGCATATCTTGCGACAGTTCCTGCTTTTACTATGGATAATATGGCTTATGAAAAGTGGGTAGCATTATACATGCAAGGATATGAAGCATGGGCTGAGTGGAGAAGACTTGATGCTCCAGCTTTAACTCCTGCTACTGATGCTTTAACTGGAACTGGAATCCCTGTTAGACATGGATATGGTACAGTTACTGCTAGTGCAAACAAAGCTAACCACGATGCTGCAGTTGCAAAGATTTCTGGATATAGCCAAGATTCTAGAGTATGGTGGGATACTAAGTAATTAGTTAACATTATTGTATAAAAAAAGCACCCAAAACGGGTGCTTTTTTTTATTTATATATTTGATAAAGCGATTCTAATATTATTTTAATTTAAAACCTTATGAAAAAAATAGTTTTATTGTTTATTCTTTTCTGCACATCAATTGTAGGCCAAAACTTTAATGTTACCGAAAATGAATTATTTAGATCTGGTAATGTTTTAATTAAAAGACTAATGACCTATGATGGTGATGCAAAAGGTAATCCATATTTAAATGAAAACTTTATTGCTGGTAAAATAATTTTTGATAATGGAAAAGAATATGATGCACTAGTAAGATTAAATATTTCAGAACAAAAATTTGAAATTAGAAAAGATAAAAATTCAAAACCTTCAGCAATTGAAATAGATCAATCGGTTTTAGTTAAAATTGGAGATAATAAATATAAATTACACTCATTTAACCTTGGATCTAGCACTAATACAATTGGAATATTAGAAGAATGTTTAATTGATAAAAATTACTCATTATATTATTTTCCACAAAAGAAATTAGAAATGGAAAAAAAGCCACAAATAATGGCACCCACTACAGGTTACTCCAAGCCACCAAGACCTGAATGGAAAGATAATAGCTCATTCCTTGTTTTTTATAAAAATAAAGTTTACCAACTACCCACATCCCATAAGAAAGTAACAGATCTAAAACTTTTTGATCAAAAATTGTATAAAAAATATAGAAAATCAAATAAATTAAATTTAAAAAAGAAAGAAAGTCTAGTTGGACTAATTAGCTTTATTAATTCCAATCTTTAAATGAGCAATGAAAAAATGATTGTATATGGTCTTAGATCAATTTCTGAGGCAATACAGTCTAAAAAAAATTTAAACAAGGTTTATGTCCAAAGAGGATTAAAAGGTTCATTAGCACATTCTATTATTAAAAGTATAAAGGAATTAAATTTGGAACTTTCTTATGTGCCTGTTGAAAAACTGAATCGGTTAACCCCAAAGAATCATCAAGGAATTATTGCTACAATATCACCAATAAAATATTTATCAATAAATGATTTAAATCATATTATAGAAAAAAATGGTGAAAATTGCCAATTTCTAATTTTAGATCAAATTTCTGATGTTAGAAATTTTGGTGCAATAATAAGAACAGCTGAATGTACGGAAATCGACTGTATCATAATCCAAAGTTCTGGAAGTGCACCTATTAACGGTGATACAATTAAGACCTCTTCAGGCGCGATTTTTAATGTTCCGATATGTAAAGTTTCTCATATAAAAGATGCTATTTTTCTTCTAAAACAATCACAAATTAAAATTTTTGGAGCTACTGAAAAAGCTAAACAAAATATTTATGAAACAGATTTTAAAAAACCAAATGCAATAATTATGGGTTCTGAGAGTAAAGGGTTATCGAAATCTGTTATAGGATTATGTGATGAGTTAGTTAAAATTCCTCTACAAGGAAAGACTTTATCATTAAATGTCTCTGTAGCTTGTGGAACTATTCTATTTGAAACTGTTCGTCAACAAAAATATTAACTACAATACTTTTTTTAAATCTATTAGATCGTTTATAATGAGGCAATGGTCATGAAGGAGCTCATTGTTATTATTAAAATGAATAGCATTAATACCTACATTAATTGCTCCTAATATATCAGCTTCTAAATTATCTCCAATCATCAAACTATTTTGAGTTAAAACATTTGAAGATTTTAAAGCATAATGATAAATTTTTGGATAAGGTTTTTTTACTCCAACTGTTTCAGAATCTATAATATTTGTAAAATACTTATCTAATTTTGAATTTCTAATTTTTTTATTTTGAACTTCCGTAAATCCGTTGGTAATAATGTGCAATTTGTATTTATCATATAAATAATCCAAAATATCGATAGTATTATTAACTAAAAAATTATTCTTAGGAAGAGATATCACATAATCCTCTGAAATGCTATCAATTGTCTTTGAGTCAACTTTTAAATTAAGTTTTTCAAATGCAGTCTTTAACCTATTATGTCTTAAGAATTTTTTGGTAATTTTTTCATCTCTATATAGTTTCCAATATGAAAAGTTAATTGGTATGTAAATTTTTAAAAATTTATTAAGATCAATTTTAATGTTGTATTTATTTAATAAATATTTAAAAGTAAGTGAAGAATTTTTTTCAAAATCCCACAAAGTATGATCTAAATCAAAGAAAATATCCGTTATATTTTTAAATTTTTCCATGTGAGTTAAAAAATCTATTGAACATTTTTTTCCATTTAAAATTATCAGAATAATCGCTAATTATCGAATTATTTAATACTATTATCATTTTTCCATTAATTTGTTTTACATATTTAGTAATTTCCTCGATGATTTGTCGAGCTACTATAGGTTTTTTGTAAATTTTTAAAACTCTATCTGTAATACATACAGGATTTATTAAAAGCTTAGTTTCCATTTCATTTTCTAAATCAAAAAAATAAAAAGGATACGATGTACTAGCTCTAAATCCAGGAAAATTATAATATTGCAAACTATAATCTTCCTTAAAACCAAGGCTAGCGAAATTTCTATATGTAATGGGAATATCCACCTTAATTAAATTTTGTCTAACTTTTATTATATTCATTTTTACAACAGATTCCAATCTTTTTTTCTCATTTTTTATTATTTTCTTGTTTTCAATTGATGAGAAAGATGACAATAAGGAAACTTCACAAAAATCTGAAATATCTTTAATTTTTTCTTTAAAAATTTTTGAATAAAAACTTAGATTTCTATCATACCTAGAAAAATCTGCCATTAAAAAAAACACTATTGTTTCTAATTTATTTTTTTTATTAATATTTATCCATTCGTGATAATTGTCTAGAGGATCTTTTAATAAATTTAATAGAACTAAAACCCTCCTATAAATTCTATAAACATCTAACCTTAATACATCTCTTAGAAACCCTCCCAAAGTTCTAAAAAGACCTTTACCCTTAAAATCATATGAACAAGGAACTTCTAAACATGTAATAAGTTTAAATGAATGTTTTTTAAATTTCATATTTGGATAAAAATCCAACAATTTTAATTTAAATCTTTCAATCCAAAAATCTACAATTGGTTTTTTTAAAAATCTATTTTTATAGGCAAGACTAGACGATGGATCAAAACGACCAAAATCATCTTTTAGATGAAGAAGATATTCCTCGTATCGGCTTATTAAAAAAAAACTAGCTCCGAATATATCAAACTTAAAAAAAGGATTCTTCTGGTCAGTAAAAAAAACAGGAAGACCATCCCAGTTTTCAATATTAATTTCTATTTCTTTAATTCTTGAAGAAAGTAAAATTTGAGAAGGCTTAATATAAAATTCATCATTTATTTGATTATCGTTATAGCTCATCTTAAATGATTCATATTTTATAAAATCTTTTTTACATGAGGTAAAATCAATTTTTAAACCTAGTCTATTACAAAAAATATGATTAAAAATATATTTGATTCTTGGATTAATTAATTTTGTGTAAATAAGAATCATTTACTTGATTTAATTCCATTAATTAACATATCAAAATCGATAGAAGCATAATTTCCCGAACTCATAAAAAGCAAATTAGTATCAATATATTTTTGTTTTAAAAGAAAATCCATGAGCATATTTGATTCAGAAAAAATATAAAGTTCTTGATTGTTGAAAGCTTGTTTTAATTTATTATTATCAATTTCTTGAAATCCTTTTTTTAAAACAACATTAGGGTCATAAAATAAAATTGCTATGTCTGCACTGTTTAAAGTATCAACATATTCTTTAATAAAGTTCTCATTTAGACTACTATAAGTATGTAATTCTAATAGTGCAATAAGTTTTCTTTTTTGAAATTGTTTTTTTAAAGCTTTGGTTGTAGCCATCACTTTACTTGGGGAATGGGCAAAATCCTTAATAATTAGTCTATCTTTCATTTCTAAAAGTGATTCTAATCTTTTCTTAGCTCCCTTAAAGGAAATTATAGATGCAAAAAACTCCTCATCTTGAATTCCAATAAGTTGACATATTAGTTTTGCACCTGAAAGGTTACTTAAATTATGATCGCCAAAAATCATCAAGGGAAGCTTACCCTCATCGGAAATTAAAAAAGTTTGACCTTTTATAATTTCATATTCTGGCATTGAATAGTCTAATTTTCTTATGGATTTCTGGCAATCTTCAGAAAGTTGTCTTACATCTTGATCTAAACTATTATAAACTAGTACTCCGCCATCAATAATTGAATCTAAAAAAATTTTGAACTGTTCTTTATAATTCTCTTTATTAGGAAAAACATTAATATGATCCCAGGAAATGCCACTTATCAGTGCTATGTTTGGTTTATATAAATGAAACTTTGGACGTCTATCAATTGCAGATGACAAATATTCATCTCCCTCTAATATTATAAAATCGTTATCATCTGTCAAATGAACCATGGTATCAAAACCTTCTAATTGTGCTCCAAGCATATAATCAGCTTTAATACCACAACTATTTAAAACATGCATTACCATTGCAGTGATAGTAGTTTTGCCATGGCTTCCTCCTATTACAACTCTTGTTTTTTCTTTTGACATTTCATAAATAAATTCAGGATAAGAAATTACTTTTATATTTTTTTCATAAGCCTCTAGTAATTCTGGATTATTAGATTTGGCATGCATCCCTAAAATAATAAAGTCAATTTCTAACTTTATTTTTGATTTGAACCAGCCATATTTTTTTGGAAGTAAACCATATTTTTCCAGTCTAGACCTCGAGGGTTCAAAAATATTATCATCACTTCCTGACACTTCATAACCTTTTTTATGCAATGCAATTGCTAAATTATGCATTGCACTTCCTCCGATAGCAATAAAATGTACTCTCATTAATCGATAATTTTAGTTAGTTGTCTCGTTTAGAACTTCCCAAATACAATCCTTTAGTTTAATTAAACCTTGGTTTGTAACTGAGGATATAAATACGAGTGGAATTTGCTTAATTTCTTTACTAATTTGATTACTTATTTTTTTTATTACATCATCATTTATCAAATCACTTTTGGATATTACAATTAACTTGTCTTTATCAATTAATTCTGGGTTATATTGACGTAATTCATTCATTAAAATATTGTATTGATTAACGATTTTTTTTGATTCACTTGAAATTAAAAATATAAGAATGGAATTTCTTTCAATATGTCTTAAAAAATAATGCCCTAAGCCTTTTCCTTTGGATGCTCCTTCAATTATGCCTGGAATATCAGCCATGATAAATGATCTAAAATCTCGATAATGAACGATCCCTAAGTTTGGTTTTAAAGTGGTAAACTCATAATTACCTATTTTTGGATTAGCTGAAGTTATTGTTTTTAACAAAGTTGATTTTCCAGAGTTTGGAAAACCAACTAGACCAACATCAGCTAAAACTTTTAATTCAAGGGTAATTTTCATGTCTTGCCCCTTTTTACCAGGCTGAGAATATCTAGGGGCTTGATTGGTTGGGCTTTTAAAATTCCAATTACCTAGCCCCCCCATGCCACCTTTCAGAATAACCTTTTTTTCACCATCATTTAATGTTTCATAAATCAATTCATTTGATTCACTATTTCTTACAATTGTTCCTACAGGAACTTTAATTATAATATCTTCCCCATCAGCCCCAGAACTTCTACTTTTACTACCATCCCCTCCGTTTCCTGATTTGAAATGCTTTTGGTATTTAAAGTGATATAGTGTCCAAAGTGATTTATCAGCCAAAATAATTATATGCCCCCCTCGCCCTCCGTTTCCACCGTCTGGGCCACCTTTTGTTATATATTTTTCTCTTCTGAAATGAGAAGACCCTTTACCACCATTCCCTGATTTAATATTTATTTTAACATAATCTACAAAATTGCCTTCGGTCATTACAAACTATTGTCGATAAGATTAGATATCCTTTCCGTTATTTCATTAATATTTCCTAAACCATCAACGCTATGAAATTTTCCCTGCTTAGAGTAATAATCAATTAGTATTGATGTTTTGTTGTTATACTCAACAAATCTGTTCTGTATTTTAGCTTTGTCTTGATCATCAACTCTGCCACTTTCTTTTCCTCGTTCAATTAATCTTTTTATCAAAACTTCATCATCAACTTCAAGTGCAATTGTCATAGAAATAACCAAATTTTTATTTTTTAGAAATTTATCTAAAATTTGAGCTTGATTTTTAGTTCTTGGAAATCCATCAAAAATAAAACCATTAGAATTTAAATTCTTATTAACCTCATTTTCTAACATCTTGATTGTCAAATGATCAGGAACTAAATCTCCTTTATCCATATATAATTTTGCCATTTTACCAAGATCTGTGTTGTTTGATATATTATATCTAAACACATCACCAGTAGAAATATGAATTAAATTGTACAAATTTTTAATGAAATTAGCTTGAGTACCTTTTCCAGAACCTGGTTTTCCAAACAGTACAATGTTCAACATGATTATTAATAATTTTAAACAAATATACCCAAAATCAATAGTTCTATTATTTTTATACTTCCATCTATTTTTAATGTATTTTTGCGTGGTTATATGGATTACTTTTCTTCAGATTTTAAATTGGGTATAATTGGTGGAGGCCAATTAGGAAAAATGCTTTTGCAAGTCACATCAAAATTAAATATCAAAACCAATATTTTAGATTCTAACCCTGATTCTCCATGTAAAAATCTTTGTAATGAGTTTAGCCTTGGAAAATTAATGGATTATGATACCATATATAAATTTGGAAAAAAGTGTAACGTTATTACATATGAAATTGAGCATATAAATATTGAAGCCTTATTAAAATTAGAATCTGAGGGAGTAATTATTAATCCAAGTCCATCTATTTTAAAAATTATTCAAAATAAAAATACACAGAAAAAATTTTTTTTAGAAAATAATATACCAACTGCAAAATTCTGGCACTTTAGTTCTAAAGAGGAATTTAAATTATTCTTATCAAATGATGAAATTTCGTTTCCTTGCGTCTGGAAAAAAACAAAATTTGGATATGATGGTTTTGGAGTTGAAATTCTAAAATCAACTAATGATATAACTAAGCTTCCTGACTCTGAATTTATTATTGAGGAGTATATACCATTTCAAAAAGAACTTGCTACTACAATTGCAAGGAATGATTCTGGTCAAGTAGAAGTTTTTCCAATTGTTGAAATGAGTTTTAATGATGAATCTAACCAGGTTGAATATGTAATTTGTCCTGCTCAAATTAATAATGAAAACATGATTCAAGCTAAAGAAACAGCACTATCCGTATCAAAATCTTTCGGACACACTGGAATATTAGCTGTAGAAATGTTCTTAACAAAAGACAATAAAGTTTTAGTTAATGAAGTCGCCCCAAGACCTCACAATAGCGCTCATTATTCTATTGAAGCCTGTATGAGTTCACAATTTGATCAACATATAAGGTCTATTTTAAACCTGCCTTTGGGGTGTTCAAAATCAAATATTAATGCAATTATGGTTAATTTAGTAGGTGAAAAGAATTTCTCTGGACTTGTTAATTATGAAGGGCTTGAGGAAAGTATGAAATTTGATAACGTTTCAGTACATATTTATGGGAAATCTGAAACAAGACCAAATAGAAAAATGGGTCACGCAACAATTTTAGATACTGATCTCAACAGAGGAATAGAAATTGCGAAATCAGTAAAAAAAAATATAAGAGTTAAAACAAATTAAATATGGCAAAAGTTGGTATAATAATGGGAAGTAAATCTGATCTTCCTGTGATGCAGGAAGCAATAGATATTTTAAATGAGCTTGGAATCTCCAATGAAGCTGATATAGTTTCTGCTCACAGAACACCTGAAAAAATGATGGAATATGGAAAAAAAGCCCATATGGACGGAATTTCTGTTATAATTGCAGGAGCTGGTGGAGCAGCGCATTTACCTGGAATGGTTGCTTCTTTAACTCCTCTTCCAGTAATTGGTGTTCCAATAAAATCTAGTAACTCAATTGATGGATGGGATTCAATTTTGTCTATCCTTCAAATGCCTGGTGGAGTTCCTGTTGCAACTGTTGCCTTAAATGGAGGAAAAAATGCTGGAATTCTTGCTGCAACAATAATTGGAACAAATGACAAATCTGTACAAAATAAGATAATAAAATACAAGGCTGATTTAAAATCTAAAGTGATCGGCGATTCTCTTAAACAATAAATTTTAAAAGTAAAATTATTATCAGCCAAAAAACAGGTATCCCCTCAATCCAAAAACTAGCAAAATATTTATTTTGATTTATTTGAGTGATGTGTATAATGTAACAGAGTAACATTGCAATTATAAAATCTGAAATAATAAAAATATAATTATAAGGTTTAATTATTATTGAAATTAAAAGGAATAAAATTATAAGTATATACGAAAAATACTTCGTCTTTTTCAAACCATAAACCTGTGGAATTGTTTTTAACATTATTGAGTCATACTTTAAATCCCTAATCTCAAAGGGGAGTGTATAAATAATTACGAAAAAAAACCTTTGAAAAAAAAGAGTGATAGTATTTATATTAATAAAACTGGATTGATCTGAAATTGGCAAAAATACTGATGAAGATGACCAACAAAAAGCAACAATAAATAATTTAATGCGACTGTAATTTCTTATATTTTTTTTTGTCCTATTTACTGGAATTACATAAATAACACAAAATAAAAAAATAAAAAAACCCGTTAAAATTGTTTGAAATTTTAAAAAAAAAATTGTCACTAACAGAAAAAATCCAGAAACAAAACTTAAAAACTGTATTTTTTTAATAGAAATGTTTTTAACAAAAAAATAATATGGTAAAATAGAAGCATATTTTATAAAGTTATAAACCACAATCGATGCGCAAAATGAACAAAATAAAATTAAAAAATCTGGTTCTTGCTCTAATCTTAAAGTGGTAATTAGTAATAGTGCGGCAACACAAATTGAAAGATGTAAACTAGATTTAATATAAAAGTCAAAAATCAATTTTAATTGCCTCACAATTGCAAAATAATAAAAGTGTTAATAATTGGGTGTTTGAGAGTTGAAAACTTTATATTTTAATTTGATTTTATGTTATTTTTTTTAATGTAATTAATTAATTTTGATGAAAATTTTTTTTTATTAATGAGTGATTTTTCATCAAGACATATAGGAATAAACAGCAAACAAAAAAAGGAAATTCTAAACTGTCTAGGTATTGATAGTATAGAGGAATTAATTTCTGAAACAATTCCAAAAAACATTAGACTTAATAAAGATTTGGATTTAGACAATCCGCTTTCTGAAAATGATTTTTTAAAACATATTGAAAAACTTTCAAAAAAAAATAAAGTTTATAGATCCTTTATTGGGCTTGGATATAACGAAGCTATAATTCCATCTGTTATCAAAAGAAATATTCTTGAAAATCCAAGTTGGTATACTGCCTACACCCCTTACCAAGCTGAAATTGCACAAGGTAGAATGGAGGCTCTTTTAAACTACCAAACAATTATTTGTGATTTAACAGGAATGGAATTATCCAATGCATCATTACTAGATGAAAGCACTTCTGCGGCTGAAGCTATGACTATGTTATTTAGCTGTAGATCCAGAGAACAAAAAAAAGAAAATATTAATAAATTTTTTGTTTCCAATCAAACATTAAGTCAAACCATTGCATTATTAGAAACTAGAGCAGAACCTTTAGGTATTGAGGTAATTGTTGGTGATATTGACAAATTCAGTTTTTCAAAAGATTTTTTTGGATGTTTTATTCAATACCCCGGCCTTCACGGTAACATAATTGATATTAACAAATTCACAAATATTTCAAAATCAAATAATATTAAAATTGTTATAGCTGCTGACCTTCTATCACTTTGTATATTAAAAAAACCTTCAGAATTTGGAGCAGACGTTGTTGTAGGAACATCTCAGAGGTTTGGAATCCCACTTGGATATGGTGGTCCTCATGCTGCATTTTTTGCAACAAAAGAAGAATATAAAAGATCAGTTCCTGGAAGGTTAATTGGCTTAACTAAAGATGCTGACGGAAATACAGCATTAAGGATGGCTTTACAAACAAGAGAACAACATATTAAAAGAGACAGAGCAACTTCAAATATTTGTACATCTCAGGTTTTATTAGCCGTAATGGCAAGCATGTATGGAGTATTTCATGGACCCAATGGTTTAAGAAAAATTGCACAAAGAATACACAAATTGACAGTCATTCTTAATGAATCCTTAAATAAAATTGGAATAAAACAAAAAAATGAAATTTTTTTTGACACAATTTTGTGTGAAGGTCCCTCTGAAAAAATAAAAGCAAACGCTGAACAAAATAAAATTAATCTGAACTATATTGATGAAAATCATTTTTCAATATCCCTAAATGAAACTACAACAATTGATGATGTTCAATTATTAATAAATATTATATCTAAATCAATTGGATTTAAAACGGTTGATGTAGATAAAGAAATAAATAAAATAAAAATACCTGAAAAGCTTCTAAGAAGTACAAAATTTTTAGAAAATAAAATTTTTAATACTCATCACTCTGAGACCAGTTTAATGAGATACATAAAAAGTTTAGAAAGAAAAGATTTATCTCTTACACAATCCATGATTTCGTTAGGATCCTGTACTATGAAATTAAATGCTGCATCTGAAATGATCCCTGTAAGTTGGTCTAAATGGAATAATATTCATCCGTTTGTCCCGCTTTACCAGGCAAAAGGCTATCAAAAACTAATTAAAAAATTAGAAAACCAATTAAATGAAATTACTGGCTTTTCTGGAACCTCTCTACAACCAAACTCCGGTGCTCAAGGGGAATATGCTGGATTAATGGTAATAAGGCAATACTTAAAAAGTATATCACAAGAACACAGAAATATTTGTTTAATACCTTCCTCTGCCCATGGAACAAATCCAGCATCAGCTGTTATGGCAGGCATGAAAGTTATTGTAATTGGAACAGATAAACATGGAAATATTGATGTGAATGAATTAGAAGAAAAAGCAACACTTTTTAAAGAAAATTTAGCAGCCTTAATGATCACATACCCCTCAACTCACGGTGTTTTTGAATCTTCAATTCAAAAGATAACTAAAATAGTACATGATAATGGTGGTCAAGTTTATATGGACGGTGCAAACATGAATGCTCAAGTTGGTTTAACAAATCCAAAAATAATTGGTGCTGATGTTTGCCATCTAAACTTACATAAAACTTTTGCTATTCCACATGGAGGAGGTGGACCCGGAGTTGGTCCAATTTGTGTTGCAAAACATTTAGTGCCATTTCTACCCAACAACCCTGTTATAAATATTGGAACTGATAAAAGCATAAAATCAATTTCTGGAGCTCCATGGGGATCTGCATTAGCATGTGTTATCTCATATGGATATATCTGTATGTTAGGTCCTAAAGGTTTAAAATCCTCTACTGAATTTGCCATCCTAAATGCTAATTATATTAAATATAGAATTGAAAAGCATTATAAAATTCTTTACAAAGGCGAAAAAGGTAGAGCTGCTCATGAAATGATAATTGATTGTAGGCCCTTCAAAGATAAAGGAATTGAAGTGATGGATATTGCTAAAAGATTAATTGACTATGGCTTCCATGCTCCAACGGTATCATTTCCAGTTCCAGGTACCATGATGATCGAACCAACTGAAAGTGAAAATCTCGATGAAATTGATAGATTTTGTGATGCAATGATTGCAATAAAAGCTGAAATTGATAATTGTTCAATTGAAAATGATAATAATTTGCTAAAAAATGCTCCACATACTTTGAAAATGATTAGTGCCGATAATTGGGATTATCCATATACAATAAAAGATGCTATTTTTCCCTTACCTTTTGTTTATGAAAATAAATTCTGGCCCTCAGTTCGAAGAGTTGATGATGCTTACGGAGATAGAAATTTGATTTGCACTTGTTCTCCAATCGAAAGCTATATAGAATAATAGGTTTTTAAAATTAAGTTTTCTATTTTGCATTAGTAATTTTGACTCATGGCAATATGTATAACTGGAAGTGGATCTTATATTCCAGAAATTGTTAAAAAAAATAAAGATTTTTTAGAAAATCCATTTTTAAATTCTGATGGATCTTCCTTTGATTTTTCAAATGATGTTATAATAAAAAAATTTCAATCAATTACAGGTATTACTGAAAGAAGATATGCAAAAAAAGAATTAAACACCTCTGATCTTGCTTTTTTTGCTTCCAAGAAAGCAATTGATGATTCCAAAATTGATAAAGAAACTATTGATTACATAATTGTTGCACACAATTTTGGAGATGTAAGACATAACAAAAAACAATCAGACCTATTGCCAAGTCTTGCTAGTAGAGTTAAAAATAAACTCGAAATTCTTAATCCTAATTGCATTTGTTACGATTTAATTTTTGGATGTCCCGGATGGATTGAAGGAGTAATTCATGCACAAGCATTTATAAAAGCAAAAATGGCTAAAAAATGTTTAGTAATAGGAGCAGAAACTCTATCTAGAACTTACGATACATTTGACAGAGACTCAATGATTTATTCTGATGGTGCTGGAGCAACAATAATCGAACAAAATGATAGTTCAAAATGTGGTATTTTATCACATAAGTCCTGTACTTTTACAAAAAAGGAAGCATTTTACTTGTTCTTTGGTGAATCTTATAAGAATGATTCCAAATCAAAAGACAGGTATATCAAGATGCATGGGCACAGAATTTATGAATTTGCTATTACTCATGTACCCAAAGCTCTTAAAGATTGTTTAGAAATGTCCGGGAGAAAAATTGATGAAGTAAAAAAAATATTTCTTCACCAAGCAAATGAAAAGATGGATGAAGCTATAGTCAATAGGTTCTACAAATTATATGATATAAAACAACCTGTTAATGTTATGCCAATGTCAATAAGCAAATTAGGTAATAGTTCTGTAGCTACTATACCTACACTATTTGATTTAGTAAAAAAAAATAAATTTAAAGGCCATAACTTAAAAAAAGGTGATATTATTTTATTTGGAAGTGTTGGAGCAGGAATGAATGTTAATGCAATTACTTATCAAGTCTAAATTTCCATTTACAAATAAAAGTTTTAACATTTAATCAATATTTATAACTTTATATATATGTTCTATTTAAATGACATTGGGAGATATTTTATAATGATTAGAATGTCATTTTTTAAACCTTGCAAACTCAAAGTTTTAAGAAAATTAATTTTCAAAGAAATTAATGATTTAATTATAGAATCCCTTCCTATAATTATGATTTTATCTTTTTTTATTGGAGCTGTTATTTCAATTCAAACAGCTCTAAACTTAAGTAGCCCATTTTTATCAAAATCTTTAATTGGTTTTGCTACAAGACAATCTGTTATTTTAGAATTTGCACCAACATTTATGTCAATTATAATGGCTGGAAAAGTTGGATCTTTTATTACATCAAGTATTGGGACTATGAGAGTGACTGAACAAATCGATGCACTTGAGGTGATGGGAATAAATCCTTTAAATTATCTAGTATTCCCAAAAATAATAGCTCTTTTATTTTATCCCCTTGTTATTACCGTTGCTATGTTTATTGCAATTTTCGGAGGTTATTCTGCTATGGCATTCGCTGGCGTTCCCAGCGAATCATTCATCACAGGAATACAAATGGATTTTGAACCATTTCATGTTTTTTATTCATATATAAAAACTTTATTATTTGCATTTATATTAGCTACTGTTCCCTCCTATCACGGTTTTTATATGAAAGGTGGAGCACTTGAAGTTGGTAAAGCAAGTACTTCTTCTTTTGTTTGGACATCAATAATTATAATTTTTGTTAATTTCATAGTGACTCAATTATTACTAAGCTGATGATAGAAATTAAAGAGTTATACAAATCATTTGATGGGAATACAATTTTAAATAATATTTCTACAAAATTTTACCAAGGAAAAACAAATCTAATAATTGGGCAAAGCGGATCTGGTAAAACTGTTCTTTTAAAATGTTTACTGGGGCTTCACCAACCTGACAGAGGAGAGGTTTTGTATGATGGTATCTCAAGTAATAAAATGAATGAAAACCAAAAAACTCTACTTAGAAGAGAAATGGGAATGGTTTTCCAGGGTAGTGCTTTGTTTGATTCAATGTCAGTAATTGAAAATGTCATGTTTCCGATGAAAATGTTGACAAATAAAAAAGAAGATGAAATAATAGAAAGATCTAAAAATGTGATTAAAAGAGTTGAGTTAAATAAAGCAGAAAAGAAATTGCCATCTGAACTTTCTGGAGGAATGCAAAAAAGAGTTGCAATAGCCAGGGCAATCGTAATGAATCCTAAATACTTATTTTGTGATGAGCCAAACTCAGGGCTAGATCCCAAAACAGCTATTGTAATAGATAACTTAATTCAAGAAATAACAAAAGAATATAATATAACAACAATAATTAATTCACATGACATGAACTCCGTTATGGAAATTGGAGAAAAAATAATTTTTCTTGTTAACGGAGAAAAAAAATGGAATGGATCAAATAAGGATATCTTTTCTACAAACAATAAATCAATAACGGACTTTGTTTATTCGTCAGAATTATTGAAAAAGGTCAAGAAATTTTTGTAAAATTATAAGTTTATAATTTCAAAAGAAGTTTCCTTAAACTTAAAATCTAACCATTCTTTTAACTTTTTCTGTCTATTCACGATAGTGTAATCTTCCAAAGCATTTGACCATTTGAAGTAAAGTTTTGGAATTTCATTAATAAAATTACCGTCGTATTTAAAATAAAAACTATCAATTTCTTCAAAATGAATATCTATTTCAGTCGAAACTGATTCAATTATAGAATTAATTTTATCTGTAGATTGTATAGCCATTAATTTATTTTGAAGAAAATCAATCTTTTTATTTTTTTCAATTAGTTCAAGTGAATCTCTGAACCTCATTTCTAGCAAAAATTTACCTTGTTCTATTTCATTTTTTTGAGTAAAAATTACCACTGTTTTTGACAAATTTTTATATTTTTTGATCTTACTTGAAATATTATTTAAAAATTCACTCTCAATATTATTATCAATAAAATCACTAATTATAATTTCTGATTGCCTATCTCTCCATGGCCATATACTCTCACTTGAGTCTGTACCAATGTTATATCTATATACCGCAGTTTCAATCAGATAATCTTTGTTTTTTATCTCAGTTAATTCAGTTTTTAAAAATTCTTTTGCCGAAGAGTTAAACTTACTTTCATTTAGTACATCTAAAAATGTATATAGTGCAGGAATAATCATCAAAATTGAAAAAAATGCTATAACTCTAGCTATTAATGTTCTTTTTTTGGAATTAGCGTAATTCAACATGGGAAACCTTAGAAGCTTAATTACTAAATAAGTTGCTAACGTTATATATAAAGTATTAATAATAAACAAATACATTGCTCCAAATATAAAAACTGAGTTTCCAGTAGCAAGTCCAAAACCTACTGTACAAAGGGGAGGCATTAATGCAGTCGCAATTGCAACTCCAAAAATAACTGAACTAATAGTACCTTTTTTCGTCTTTGCAATTATTAAAGCTAAACCACCAAAAAAGGCTATTAAAACATCTCTAATATCAGGTTGTGTTCTTGACAACAGTTCAGAAGACTCTTCTCTAAGAGGAAAAAAAGCAAAAAATAAATAAGCTGTTAAAATACTCAATGAAACCATAACAATAAAATTGATCAAAGATTTTTTAAGTGTTTCAATATCATTTATAGCAATGGACATTCCAAAACCTAGTATAGGACCCATAAGAGGAGAAATTAACATAGCTCCTATTACTACTGGAATTGAATTAGCATTTAGCCCTACAGAGGCTACAAAAATTGAGCATATTAATATCCACGCAGTTGCTCCTTTAATAGAAATATCTTCTTTTATTGAGTTAACGGTAGAGTCTCTATCAGTTTGAGCTTTAAAATCTAAAATTCCCTTAAAAAAAAAATAAGTGTTCTTTAACCAACCATTCGTTTGAATTTGTTTATTATTAGAATCAACGTTCACATTTTCATCATCTGAAAAATTAAATTTTGATTCCATTATTTTTTTTCTTTAAGACCTGTCAAATCTGATGAGCTTCTAATCTTGTTCCCCAGACCATCAATCATCTTGATATTATATTTTTTGCAAATAACTGATTCTGGAACTTCGTTAGTATTTCTGTCACCACCATTTGCAAAAATATTTGGTTTTAAAATTTCAAGTGATCTAATTACAGATTTATCTTTATCAATAGATAAAAAAACATCATCTACCATTTTTAATGATTTCACAATTTCTAACCTATCTAATTCATCCATAAATGGCTTACCTTTCTTGAGAATACATTGTTCATTATTATTAACTATGACTATCAATTTATCACCTAAATCTTTTGCAAGTTTTAAATATTCTAGGTGACCTACATGAACAGGATCAAAATATCCACTAACTACTACAGTTTTCATAAATTACTTTTTTTACTTTAGCAACTGGTGAAAATAAATATTTTTTGCCTGTGCTAACTTCTTCACAAATATATCTTTTTCTTAATTTATAACTTTTTTTGAAGATCCTTTCTGTAGAGTATTTGAAATAATTATTAGTTGCTATTTCTGTCAAAAAAACTTTATCATCTCTATTTAAATCATATTTTGATAAATAAATTATTAAATCTTCATCAGAATCAGTAGTTGCTCTTGGATTTTTCATGTGTTTAGCCAATCTTGACAAAATATTCTCAGGGAATACATTGTTATTCAATAGTGGTAAAATCATTGTTTTAAATGTCGCTTTCCATTCTTTTCCGTGAGGTAAAACTCTGTATGAAAAATTTTTACTTACTCTAAAGTGTGCTAACTCGTGAATTAATGTTATTAAAAATCTAAAAGGGTTTTTAGTAGCATTGATTGTAATCAAATTCTGACCGCTTTTTAATAATCTGAAATCCCCGTGTTTTGACTTTCTTTTTTTTACTACCCTTATTTCGATTTTGTCATAAGCGACAATTTTTTTTACATAACTATGTGAATTCTTTGGTATAAAATTTAAGAACTGATTTTGGCTCATACATTAGAAGATGACACAGATAAAGTTTTTCCATTAAAAAATTTACCATTATCGGTTGAAAATTTATAGATATAATCTGCCATATCTTTAGGACTTGTATTTGCTTTATAACCAGGAAATGCTCTTCCTAACATTTCAGTTTGAACTGAACCTAAAGCTAGAGTATTAAATCTCATTTCAGTATCCTTAAATTCCTCTGCAAGCATTTCTGTAAGTATATTGAGAGCAGCTTTAGAACTTGAATATGCAGAGAGACCAGGAAATTTACTAGTCCCAGGAACTCCTCCTATACTACTAATATTTACCACATGACATTTTTTACTTAAAAAAGGAAATAAATTTCTAAATAGCTCAGCAACTCCGAAAACATTAACCTTATAAGTATCTTCAAAATCTTCAAATGAAGTTTTTAAAAAAGGCTTGTTGATTAAATTTCCAGCGTTATTTATAATAATATCGATTTGTTGAAATTCTTTTGAAATTTTTGAAACAGTATCAATAATTGATTCTTTAGAGGAAATATCCAAGTGAAAAAAAATTACATTTTTCTTGTTGAGTTTCTCAGCATTATTTCTTGAAAGTGAAATTACATTATAATCATTTTCACTAAACTTTAATGCCAACTCGTATCCAATTCCTTTACTTGTCCCAGTTACAATTACATTTTTCATGAATATAATTTAAACTAACATTGTTACAGGATTTTCTATGTAACCCTTAAGAGTTTCTAAGAACAAAGAGCCTGTAACTCCGTCAACGGTTCTATGGTCACAAGCTAGTGTTAATTTCATAGTATTTCCTACCTCAATTTTATCATCATTAACAATAGGTTTTTTTATTATACTTCCAACTGATAAAATTGCAGCGTTCGGTTGGTTAATGATAGATGTAAACTCTTGAATACCAAACATCCCAAGATTGGATATAGTAAATGTACTACCCTGCATGTCATCTGGAGTTAATTTTTTATTTTTTGACTTTTCAGCAAAAGTCTTTACCTCACTACCAATTTTTGTAAGTGATTTCTCGTTAGCAAACTTAATAACTGGAACCACCAGACCATCAGGAATTCCAATTGCAACTCCAATATGGATGTGATTATTTAATCGAATTTTATCGTCAAACCATTGTGAATTAACTTTAGGATGTTTTTTCAATGCAATCGAAGATGCCTTTATTATAATATCATTAAATGAAATTTTGGTATTAGGAATTGTATTATATTGCTTTTTAAAAGCAATAGCATTATCCATATTAAATTCAACATTTAAATAATAATGAGGAGCTGTAAATTTAGACTCTGATAACCTTCTTGCAATTGCTTTTCGCATTTGCGAGTTTTCAATTTCTTCAAAACTTTCATTTTCTTTAATGTTAATCTCTTCTAAATCACCACTTAATTTTTCAACTGAAGATTTATTTGAATCAACAGTAAAGTTTTCAATATCACTTTTGGTAATTCTACCATTTTCACCACTTCCAATAACACTACTTAAATCAATATTTCGATCATTAGCCATTTTTTTTGCAAGAGGTGAAGCTAATATTCGATCTAACGAAACAACAGGAGATTTAGTAGTTTTTATTGAATCTTCATTCTCTGATTTATTAATAGATTTATTTTTTATTTCCTCTTTAATTTCCTCTTTTTTAACTCCGCTATTACTTTCAATTGCTGCAACAAAGTCAGCATTTTCATCTCCAATTATAGCTAACAAACTATCGACTACTGCTGTTTCTCCCTCTTTAATTCCAATGTAGAGAAGGGTGCCCTCATGAAAAGATTCAAATTCCATTGTAGCTTTATCTGTTTCAATCTCAGCTAAAATATCTCCTTCATTTACTGTTTCTCCAACCTTAACTAACCACTTTGACACTGTCCCTTCTTCCATAGTGTCACTAAGTCTTGGCATTTTTATAAGATTAAAATTGTTATTTGGCGAGTCTTTATCATCCTCGTCTGGATTTTCTATTACTTCATTTTCAGTTTCATTAATTTGATCAACTAAATCTAATTGTCCAGTATTTTGGATGTTTTCAGAAATTAGAGAATTTATATCCTCACCCTCATTACCAATTATTGCTAATAAACTATCAACAGCTGCTGTTTCTCCCTCGTTAATTCCTATGTGAAGTAGGGTTCCTTCATGAAAAGACTCAAACTCCATTGTAGCCTTATCGGTTTCAATTTCGGCTAAAATATCTCCTTCACTAATTTTATCACCAACAGAAACAAGCCATTTAGCAACCACCCCTTCTTCCATGGTATCACTTAATCTTG
>JBJKVZ010000032.1:0-29942 GCA_045562345.1 Flavobacteriaceae bacterium | reverse complement strand
TAAAATTTGATGAAAAACTTTTAAATGAAAAATAAAAAAAAGAAGCTAGAGCAAAAGAGTTTGCAGCGTGGGCTGAAAAAAATCCATATAATCCACCACAACTTGCTTTAACAATTCTAATGTAGCTATTTATTGTTTCATCGTGGCAAGGTCTTAGTCTTTCAAAATAATCTTTAAATAAATTGCTAGTTTGGTCTGTGAATACAATTAGGATAATTATAAAAACTAAATATTTAATAAATTCAGTATTAGAAAGTTTTTTATATATGTAATAAATTAAAAATAAATATAGTGGTATAGAAGACTTCTTGTCGGTAATAAAAAGCCATATTGAATCAAACATTTCTAAACCCAAAGAGTTTAAAAAAATAAACAAATTTTTATCCAGTTCAATTAGAGCTTCCAAATCTTAATTATTAACTCCGTATTTGTCAAATAAATAAATTAATGAGGTAATAGCAAATGTCCCCAATTCCAATTCTCTTTTATTTATTGCATCAAATGTGTCATTTGCTGCATGATGATAATCAAAATATCTCTGCGAATCTGGTCTCAACCCAGCAAGGACGTTATTTTCAGTTTTTAAAATAGAAATATCTGCACCACTTCCCCCTCTTTCGAAAGAATGTATCAAATAAGGTTCGAATAGGTTTTTCCATCTCTTAATTTGTTCAAAATTTTTATCATTTGTTGTAAATGAGAAACCTCTTGGAGAAAAGCCACCTGCGTCAGATTCAATAGCAAAAATATGATTAAGATTATTTTTTTTTGATAACTCAAAATACTTTTTAGATCCCCTTTGTCCATTTTCTTCATTCATATATAACACAACTCTAATTGTTCTTTTCGGTCTGTAACCAATTTTTTTAAAAATATTTATAACATCTATTGATTGCACAATTCCAGCTCCATCATCATGTGATCCATCTCCTAAATCCCAAGAATCTAAATGACCTCCCACTAAAATAATTTCATCGGGGAATTCAGATCCTTTAATTTCAGCTATTACATTGTGTGATAACACATCATTAAATTGCTTACATTTTTGTCTCAAAAGAAATTTAAGATTCGGGTTAATTTTGAGTAAATCACTTAATTTTTCTGCTGAATTAGTACTTATTGCAGCGGCAGGAATTCTTTTACTTGGAGACAAATCTCCATAGCTCATTACACCAGTATGTGGGTAATCATCAAGCCTTAAATTAATTGATCTAATAATTACTCCGATAGCACCATATTTAACAGCTTGATATGCTCCATTTAATCTTTGTGAAACAGCTTCACCATAAGCTTGAAAGGTATTTATTAAATTTGGTTGCATGGGTCTATTAAAAAAAACTATTTTACCATCTACATTTTCTTTTCCCAATTGGTTGAGTTCTTCAAAACTTTGAACCTCCAAAACATTTGCTTTAATTCCAACAGAAGGAGTTGCTACGGAACCACCAAGAGCACAAACATCTACATTAAATGTAATCCCAGGTTGAGTTTCAATTAGAGCAAATTCTTTAGGACCTCTAACCCATTTAGGAACCATTACATCTTGTAACCATACACGATCAAAACCTATATTTTCTAATTCATTTTTTCCCCAATCTACTGCTCTTTCTGCATTTAATGAGCCTGAAAGTCTACCTCCAATCTCGTTTGATAAATAATCTAATAGCTCATAACTGATACTATTAGATAAAGAATTATCAAAAATTTTCTTTAAAATATCCTCATCACTTTGAGAAAAAATATTTGATGAAAAAATTAAAAAAAATATTGTAATATATTTAATCATAACTATTATTTGTTTGAAAAATTAGTGACATCTTTTATTGTAATGTTTAAATTTTCACTTAAAATAACTAACCTTTCAATTACATTTCTAAGTTCCCTTACATTTCCCGACCAATCAAATTTTTGTAATTTTTTTATTGCATCATCATCAATAGTTTTTTGTATTTCACCACTTTCTATTGATATAAGTTCTAGAAAATGATCTGCCAACAAAGGAATATCAGTAATTCTACTATTTAATTGAGGAACATTAATTTCAATTACAGCTAACCTATGATATAAGTCTTCTCTAAATCTATTTTTTAAGATTTCTTCTTTAAGATTTTTATTTGTAGCAGCTATAACTCTCACATCAACTACCAAATCTTTTTCACTTCCTACTTTTTGTATTTTATGCTCTTGGAGAGCTCTCAACACCTTTGATTGGGCTGACAAACTCATATCACCAATTTCGTCCATAAAAATGGTTCCTCCATTAGCTGCTTCAAATTTTCCAGTTTTATCTTTTATTGCTGAAGTAAAAGCTCCTTTGATGTGACCAAAAAGTTCACTTTCAATTAATTCAGATGGAATTGCTGCACAATTGACTTCAATAAAAGGGCCATTCGATCTCAAACTATTTAAATGTATTTGATTTGCAACCAACTCCTTACCTGAACCATTTGGTCCAAGGATTAAAATCTTTGCATTAGTAGAAGAAACTTTTAATATTAGGTCTTTAATATTTTTTATTTCTTTTGAGTTACCAATAATATTGAATTTTTTAGATTTTTTAAGGTTTACAGGATTTTTTTTGACAGAAACTTTTTCTTTAAATGCTCCTCTGACAGAATTTAATAGTCTATTTAAATCAGGTGGCTTGGAAATATAATCAAAAGCTCCCATTCTCATTGATTCTACAGCGGTATCTAAATCACCATGACCAGAAATCATAATAACTGGAACTTCAGAATAATTTTTTAAAACGAAATTTAGCACTTCTATTCCATCTTTTTTAGGCATTTTAATATCACATAGCATCAAATCAATTTTTCTTTTTTTCAGCATATCTGTAGCTTCAACCCCATCATTTGCCTCAAAAATCTTGTATGAATTATTTTCTTCTTGTAAAACCTTTTTTAAAACTCTTCTAATTGACTCCTCGTCTTCAACTATTAAAATATTTGACATAATTTATTTATTCTCAATATGAACAACTCTTTGTGGAAAAGGGATATCAATTTTATTTTCTTTGAATTTTTTATGAACTAAAAATCTTATATCACTTTCAACAAGATTAACTCTAAATCCGTTATTATAAGTAAAAACTAATTCAAATTCTAATGCACTATCACCAAAATTATTAAATAATACCTTGGGAGATGGGTCTTTTATTAAATGTGAATGAGAATTTGCAATATCTAATAGAATTTCTTTTACTTTTTCAACATCAGAATCATATGAAACACCAACTGAAACTCTTCCTCTTAAAATAGTACCATTTTCTGTCCAATTAAATAATGTAGATGTTAAGTACTTATGATTGGGAATAATTAATACTTTGTTGTCAAAAGTTACTGCTCTAGTAGTTCTTATTTTAATATTTTCAACCCTTCCAACCTTGCCGTCAATTTCAATAATATCTCCAACATGAACTGTTTGGTCTGCCAAAATAAATATTCCAGAAATTATATCTTGAAAAAAAGTCTGAAGGGCTAAACCAACTCCAACAAGTAATGCAGCAGAAGCGGCAAATATTCCAGTGAGATTTATACCAAAATTTTGAAAGGTAATTGAGGCAACAATTAAATAAACGAAATAGTTAAAAAAAGAAAAAACTGATTTAAATTTTAACTTTCTTTCCTCATCAAGCTTTTTAGTGGCAATCTTTTTTATCAGTTTAAGAACTATGTAAGTAATAAAAAAGATGAATGTTACCAACATCAAAGTAACAATTGAAAATTTTATGTTTTCAGTAATAAAATATTCTCTATTTATAAATTCTATAAACTTATTCATTAAAAAGTATATGTTTAATATAATGAAGATAAAAATTTATTATTAACAAAAATTCAAAATGATGATATTATGAGAACATATCTTTAACCTTTTCAAAAAAAGATTTATCTCCCTTTTGAGGCGAAGGAGTAAAATTATCATCATCTTTCATCTGTTGAAAGAATATTTTTTGTTCTTTATTTAACACCTTGGGAGTCCAAACATTAACATGAACTAATAAATCACCAGAACCATAAGAGTTAAGACTGGTTAAACCTTTTCCTCTAAGACGAAGGATTTTGCCAGACTGTATACCAGGCTCTAACTTAATTCTTACATTACCTGTTACAGTTTCAATTTCTTTTGAGATTCCTAAAACTGCATCGGAAATACTTATATATAAGTCAAAATGTAAATTATTTCCTTCTCTTTTTAGAGTTGAATGCTCTTTTTCTTGAATTAAAACAATTAAATCACCAGCAATTCCTTCACCAATAGAGTCATTTCCTTTTCCAGAAACTTTTAATTGCATTCCATCTTCAACTCCTGCTGGAATCTTAACCAAAACAGTTTGCTCTTCGCTAACTAAACCATTGACATCTGAATTTGATGGACGGTTTGAAATTACTTGACCTGACCCACCACAATTTGGACAAGTACTTGAAGATTGCATTCTTCCTAAAATTGTATTTGTTATTCTCATTACCTGACCGGTTCCATTACAATTACTACAAGTTTTGTAAGAAACCCCTTGAGCTCTAACCTTCCTTTTAACTTTAATTTTCTTTTCAACGCCATTAACAATCTCCTTTAATTCCAAATTTACTCTGATTCTTAAGTTACTTCCTTTAGATCTTCTTTGTCCTCCACCTCCAAAACCTCCAAAACCACTAAATGCTCCACCAAAAATATCTCCGAATTGGCTAAATATATCATCCATATTCATTCCTCCAGCACCGAAACCT
Organism: Flavobacteriaceae bacterium; assembly: GCA_045562345.1. Taxonomy (GTDB): domain Bacteria; phylum Bacteroidota; class Bacteroidia; order Flavobacteriales; family Flavobacteriaceae; genus MAG-121220-bin8. Next base: position 25,215 of record JBJKVZ010000032.1, on the reverse strand, counting down.
CCACTGCCATCAAATGCTGCATGACCAAATTGATCATATTTTGATCTTTTTTCTCTATTTCCTAAAACTTCATAGGCCTGAGCAGCTTTTTTAAATTTATCCTCTGCAGTTTTATCTCCAGGATTTTTGTCTGGATGATATTTGATAGCTTGTTTTCTGTAAGCTTTTTTAATTTCACTTTCAGAAGCTGATTTATTAACTCCAAGTATATTATAGTAATCTTCTTTCATATATAAAATTAATTTCCAACTACAACTTTTGGATATCTAATAATCTTATCACCAAGCTTAAATCCGTTTTCAGTTATATCAAAAATCTTACCTTTCATTTTATTATTTTCAGCAGGTATTTGAGTAATTGCCTCATGAATCTCAGAATCAAAATCATCACCTTTGTTAACTACTATTTTGGTTAAGCCTTGAGACTTTAAAACTTCACTAAATTTATTTTTTATAAGAGAAAACCCCTGAACAATTGATTTATCTTTAGATTTTGTAAACTCTGCTGAAGCTCTTTCCATATCATCGATAACAGGAATTAGAGCAGTCATAAGTTCCTGAGAGGCTGTTTTATATAAATCTAGTCTCTCTTTTGATGTTCTTCTTTTGTAATTTTCAAATTCAGCAAAAAGTCTTAAAAATTTATCCTGTTCATCTTTGATCGAATTGTTAAGATTTTTGATTTGATCTTTTAAAGATGGCTTTTTAGAAGATTTTGGTTTAGAACTAGTTTTTTTTGGCATTATTATATTTTAATTATTAATGGCAAAAGTACTGCCATTTTTTTTATTTTGTCAAAATGTCATTCAATTAAATCATCTAAAGCCTCTGCTAAATAATTAAACTTAAATTTAAATCCTTTAGATATAATTTTATGAGAGTTTACTTTTTGATTAAACAAAAATAGTTCTGACATTTTTCCAAAAAATGTTTTAACTAAAAACTCTGGTATTGAGGGTAAAATTAAGGGACGTTTGATTTTTTTTGAAACTTCTATCATAAATTTTTTACTCGATACTGGGTTTGGTGCAACTAAATTATAAACACCTGACAAATTATTTTGACAAATAAAATATATTGAACGAACAACATCCTCTATATGAATCCACGAATAAAAATTTTTTCCTTTACCAATCCATGTAGCTATCATAAATTTAGTAGAAATAACTATAGGTTTTAGCAAACCACTTTTCATTGACAGAACCAATCCAATTCTAAGTTTAACAACTGGTATTTTAGATTTTTCTAATTTCAAACAACTATCCTCCCATTTTTTTACGGTATTACCCAAAAAAGTCTTAGAGTACTGATTAAATTGTTCTTTATAATCAACATTCATATTTGACGGATAAATTCCAATTGCTGATGCACAAACAAACAATTTAATATTGTTCTTATTATGATTTAAAATTAATTTTTCTAATAATTTTACAGAACTCACTCTACTATTAACTATAGATTTTTTTGATTTTTTTGTCCACAGCTGAGCAATGGGTGAACCTGCTAAATTTATTACTATTTCTACATTATCTAAACAATTCTTGTCAATAATTCCTTTTTCTGGATTCCAATTAAAATATCTTATATTATTGTTTTTAGACTTTTGATTTCGTCGAGTTAATATACTTACACCATGTCCATTTTCTAATAGAATTTCTGTTAATCTATTACCAATTAACCCTGTAGCGCCAGTAACTAAAAATTGCATAAAATTTATTTTTTCATCAAAGTTAATTTGTAATTTTGCTATTAACAATTTATTAGCTTATGAAAATTGAAAAAGTTAAAAGTTCAAAAATTAATTCTGTTGATTTTGATAATATAAATTTTGGGTCAGTTTTCACAGATCATATGTTCGAGTGCTCATTTAAAAATGGTTCATGGGTCAATCCTAAAATTAAGCCATATCAACCTATAATGATGGATCCATCAGCAAGAGCTTTACATTACGGACAAGCATGTTTCGAGGGTATGAAAGCTTTTAAAGATGATAGTAATTGTACTTGGCTTTTCAGACCACTAGAAAATTATAAAAGGTTGGTAAGTTCCTCCAAACGACTAGCAATGCCTGTATTTCCTGAAGAAACTTTCATAAATGGATTAATGAAACTAATTGACCTAGAAAAAAATTGGATCAAGACTGGATTGGGAAATTCCTTATACATTAGACCTTTTATTTTTGCTGACCAGCCTAGTATCAATGCTAATGAAGCGGATCAATATAAATTTATGATAATCTGTGCTCCGGCAAAATCATATTACAGTGGAGAAATAAAAGTTAAAATTGAGAAATCTTTTAGTAGAGCTGCTAAAGGTGGTGTTGGTTATGCAAAAGCTGCTGGGAATTATGCAGCTCAGTTTTATCCAACTTTGTTAGCAAAAGAAGAAGGATATCAACAAATTATTTGGACAGACTCATCTAAACATGAATATATTGAGGAGGCTGGAACCATGAACTTGTTTTTTAGATTTGGCAATAAATTAGTTACGCCACCTGTAAGTGACAGTATATTAGACGGAATAACTAGAAAAAGTTTAATTGAAATTGCTATAAAACACAATATGGATGTTGAAGTTAGACCAATTAAGGTTGAGGAGATTTTAGCTGGATCAAGCAGTGGGGATTTAAAAGAAATTTTTGGATGCGGTACTGCAGTTGTTGTACTTCCAATTCAAGGTTTTGGATTTGGTGATAAATATCATGAATTACCTAAAATAGAATATTCTTTTGCTAGAAAATTAAAACAAAAACTTAATGATATTCAATATAACCTTTCTGATGATCCTTTTGGATGGAGAGTGAAAGTTTAATTTAAAATCTTTGAAAAGTTTGGTTTAAAATAATTTGGACCTTTCATAACCTTTCCATCATCTCTATAAATTGGATTTCCATCATTGTCCAGTTTGCTCATATTACTTTTTTGTATTTCATCAAAAACTTCTTCTATTTTACCTTGCATTCCATGTGCAATTATAGTTCCACATAAAATATAAAGCATATCTCCTAAAGCATCTGCAACTTCAATTAAATCATTATTTTTTGCAGCTTCAAAATATTCTAAATTTTCTTCAGACATAAGATTAAATCTAAGTTTAATAATTTCCATAGGGATTTTCACTGTAGGGGTTTGATTATAATCTAACTTATAAACTTCATGAAATTTTTTGACTGAATTTAATTGATGTTTCATATTATATTTATATTATTTTTGAACTAAAATAGTTAAATATGTTTACTAATGGACAATTAGTTTTTGGACTTATTTTTTTTGTATCATTTATAATAATTATCACTTATAGTTACAGAAAAGATTTAAAAAAATTAAAAGGTACATACAAAGGAATAAGATGGATTATTGTTGGTTTTTTAGCGTTTGTTAGCATACTGGTAATATTAAAAAAATTAAGTGTATCATGAAAAATTTAATTCTTGTTTTTATTGGCGGTGGTTTAGGGAGTATTTGTAGGTATTTGATTGAAAGAATTCCTTTTTTTAACCATTTTAAATTTCCAATAAATACAATTTTTGCTAATGCAATAGGATGTTTTATTTTAGGTTTTTTTCTAGGAAAATTAATTCAAAATGAAGGTTTAAACTCAAATCACAGCCTATTAATTGCAACTGGGTTTTGTGGTGGATTAACTACATTTTCTGCATTTGCCAATGAAAATGTTTCCATGATAAAAAGTGGAGATATTTATAGTTTTTTATTATATACTTTTCTATCAATCATATTTGGTTTTTTATCTATTTTTTTTGGGATGTATCTAAGCAAATGATATAAAATTCCCAAATTTTAAAATCGATAATTTCAACATAATCATTTTAATCATTCCATATTTTTTTTTATTTATTTTATGTAATTCACAAAAATTATTCATTTTTAAACTTTTTTTATAAGATTAATTTGATGAATATATAAATTAGTTACTATATAAATAATAAATTTCAATATTTATTAAAAAAAAAGCAACAATATGAAAAAATTTAAAATGTATTTATTTTCTATTTTGCTCACAGGCATTGTAACTGTAAACACAAACACATTACAAGCACAAGATTTTGGTGCGGATCTTTACAGTTCCTATGTTTGGAGAGGTACTCAATTTGGATCTGAAGTGCACATTCAACCTTGGATGGAAATAGGCAATGGATCATTAACTGGTGGTGTTTGGGTAAGGTTTCCTACAATTGCTTATGATGGAGGAAATGAATTAGACCTATGGATATCATATGATTTTGGAGGATTTGCTTTAACTGTTACAAATTATACGTTTCCAACTAATAATGGTATTTACGGAACTGGAAATCCAGGTCTTTTAGATGGAGATTGGACGGAGATATCTGGATCTACAGATATAGGAGGTTTAGATTTAATGGTTGGTTACTTTACAGATGCAGAAGCATTATATGTTGTAGCTGGATTTTTTGCTGGGGCTGTAGACATAGGCGTTGGCTTTGGAAGTGACAGTAAAGATCCTTTTTATGATAGTGGAGATAGTGGAATAGTTAATTTATCGTTTGGGGGATCCAAGGAAATGAAAATTACTGAAGAATATTCTTTACCTGTTTCAAGTGCATTTATATAAAATCCAGATAGTGAAGCTGCCTTCCTAGTCTTTTGGTGCAAGTTTATAACTGTTAATTAAAATATTAAAAAATGAAAAAAATAGAAGCTATTATTAGAAAATCAAAATTTAACCAAGTTAAAGATGCTCTGCATAATGTGGAAGTTAATTTCTTTACCTATTGGGACGTAACTGGAGTAGGAAACGAAAAACAAGGACAGGTTTATCGTGGGGTAACTTACAGCACTTCCGACATAGAAAGAAGATTTCTTTCCATTGTTGTTTCTGATGAATTTCAGGAAAGAACTGTTGAGGCAATACAAAATTCAGCATATTCTGGTGAAGTAGGAGATGGAAAAATATTTATTCTACCTGCAGAGGATGCTATAAGAATAAGAACTAAAGAAACAGGAAAAAATTCATTAAACTAAAATCATGGAATTATTAACAGTAAACAATGTATGGATGATGGTCTGTACAGCACTAGTCTTTTTTATGCACACAGGTTTCTCCTTATTAGAAATAGGACTTACAAGACAAAAAAACACTATCAATATTTTATTCAAAAACTATTTTGTCATAACTATGGGGCTTATAACTTATTGCTTTATAGGATTTAATCTTATGTATCCAACCGACTGGATACTCGAAAATTATTTAGGTGAATTTGTTTGGGGACTAGATGCAGAAGTAGCTTCTAATCTTGCTTACAACAAAGGTTATACTTACTGGACTGATTTTCTTTTTCAAGGAATGTTTGCAGCCACAGCAGCAACCATCATTTCTGGTGCTGTAGCGGAAAGAATCAAAATCACCTCCTTTATCTTTATTGCTATTTTATTTGTTGTTTTTGTTTATCCTATCGTGGGGTCTTGGCAATGGGGAGGTGGTTTTTTTAAAACATTTATTTCTAGTGAGCTTGGTTTCTATGACTTTGCTGGATCAACATTAGTACATTCAGTTGGAGGTTGGGGAGCACTAGTAACGATATGCTTTTTAGGAGCAAGAAAAGGAAAGTTTGATAAATTTGGAAATCCACAAGCAATTCCCGGGTCAAATATTCCTCTATCAGCTGCTGGAGTTTTTATCTTATGGTTAGGGTGGTTTGGTTTTAATGGAGGATCAGTGTTATCCGCAGATCCTGCAAATACTTCTTTGGTTTTGGTTACCACTTGCCTAGCTGCAGCAGCTGGAGGAATTGGTGCAGCAATTTTTTCTGCATTTTTCTACAAATCACTAGATGTAACTATGTTTATGAATGGAGTACTGGGTGGCCTTGTTGGAATAACTGCTGGAGCAGATCAAATGTTGCCTGAATCTTCAATCATTATTGGTCTCATTGCTGGTGTATTAGTTGTTTTAGGAGTAGCATTTCTTGATAAATGTAAACTGGATGACCCTGTTGGTGCTATTCCTGTACATTTGTTTTGTGGAATTTGGGGAACTTTAGCTGTTGGATTGTTTGGAGCCATGAAAGGGTTTGATCAATTTTTTGTTCAATTAGCATGTGTTGGCATTACTGGTGCCTTTTGTGTAATTATGGGAAGTATTATAGTTTTAGCTGTAAAGAAAATTGTAGGCCTTAGAGTGGATGAAGCAGAAGAAACAAAAGGACTTGATTTAGCTGAACATGGATCAAAAGCATATGGAGATTTTTCAATAAACTAAAATTTTGATTATTTTCATGAAAACTTAATTCATGAAAAAATATAAATCCAAAAAACTGCATTATTTCTTTATAATAATAATGCAGTTTTTTTATTTGAATTTACTTACACAAAACTTATATGAAGGTCCATTTGACCAGCTAATTGTAAGAGGAATAACATTAATTAATGGAAATGGTGCTCCACCGATTGGACCAGTTGATATCGAGGTTAAAAATAATATTATAACTAGCATTCAAGTAGTAGGATACCCTGGTATTGAAAAAAGAAGAAGCGGACCAACTTTGGAAAAAAACGGTAAAGAAATTGACGGTAACGGATTATATATTTTACCAGGTTTCATTGATATGCATGGACATATTGGAGGAAAATCACAAGGAGCTGATCCCGACTATGTTTTTAAACTATGGATTAGTCATGGAATTACGACCATTAGACAACCCAGTGGACTAAGCACCGAGCTTATTTTAAAGTTAAAAAAACAAAGTACTGAAAATTCCATAATAGCTCCAAGAATATATGCCTACAATGGATTCGGATCAGGTGCTGATATTAAAACTGCAAAAGATGCTAGAGAATGGGTAAGAGAAAATGCCAAAAAAGGTTTTGATGGTATTAAATTTTTTGGATCTCAACCAGAAATAATGAAAGCTGCATTGGATGAAAATAAAAAACTTGGGCTAAGATCAGCTTGTCATCATGCACAAATGAGAGTAGCCAGATGGAATGTTCTTAATTCGGCCAGAGCTGGATTAACAAGCATGGAGCACTGGTATGGACTTCCAGAAGCTCTTTTTGAGGATAGAACTATTCAAAATTATCCTTCATATTACAATTATCAAAACGAACAGCATAGATTTGAAGAAGCTGGGAAACTTTGGGAACAAGCAGCAAAGCCTTACTCCGATCACTGGAATAATGTAATGAATGAACTTATCGAATTAGATTTTACTATTGATCCAACATTCAATATTTATGAAGCTAGTAGAGATTTACATCGAGCGAGAAGAGCTGAGTGGCATGAAGACTACACATTACCATCATTATGGAAGTTTTATGAACCAAGTAAAATTTCTCATGGATCATATTGGCACTTTTGGGGAACTGAACAAGAGGTTGCATGGAAAAACAACTATAAACTCTGGATGACATTTGTTAATGAATATAAAAACAGAGGTGGAAGAGTAACTGCTGGATCAGATTCAGGTTTTATTTATCAACTTTATGGATTTGGTTACATTAGAGAACTTGAATTATTGAGAGAAGCTGGATTTCATCCATTAGAGGTAATAAAGGCAGCTACTCTAAATGGTGCTGAAGCTTTAGGAGCGGATAAAAAAATCGGATCAATTGAAGTTGGCAAATTTGCTGATATGATTATCATTGAGGAAAACCCATTAGAAAATTTCAAGACCCTTTATGGAACTGGAGCAATCAAGTTAAATGACAAAAATGAAATTATCAGAGCAGGTGGCGTAAAATATACAATTAAAGATGGTGTAATTTATGATTCAAAAATGATTTTAAATGATGTAAAAAACATTGTGCTAAAAGCAAAAGCTCAAGAGAATTTTGAAATTAAACAACCTGGTATCAATTAGATTTTTTTAACCGAATTTAGAAAAGAAATTGTTGTCTTATTAAAAAGTTTTGGCTTTTCAACATTAACCACATGTCCACAATTTGGAATTATAAAAAGTTTCGAGTTTTTATGATTTTTAACTATTTTTTTTATAGGATTAAGAAACATATAATCTTCAGAACCCATTACATATAAAGTTGGAATTTGGAGTTCAATTTGTCTAAATAGTTTTAATAATGGATTCACTTCAGATGTTAACTTAAACCATCTTAAAAATTCTTTCCGATATAGTTTTTTTGCTTCCCTTACAAAAAGAAGCCTAGATTCTTTATGATTACTATTTGGCATAATTATAAAAGCGAGGGTTTTATATATCCACATGTATGGGACAATTGATTTAAAAACTGAACTAACTTTAATTAAAAATTTTGATCTAAAATTTAACTTCATTATTGCCCCTCCCATTATCATACTTTTAACCATACTTGGATTTAGTTCTGCAATATTTCTAATTAAAATAGTTCCTAATGAAATACCAACAAAATGCGATTCTTTTATTTTTTCTTTATTTAAAATTTGAATTATGTCATTTGAGATTGATGAAAAAGTATATTTTTTTTCAAATATTCTATTTATTCTACTGACAGATCTACCATGTCCTCTTAAATCCAATAAAAGAACATTAAATCTTTTACTAAAATCTCTTATCTGTTTATACCAAATGGAAGAGCTCCCTCCTGCTCCATGCACAAAAGTTACCCACTCACTTTTATTACTTTGATAAATATTATAATTTATCATATTTAGATTTAATTAATTTTTGCATTTCAACTTGATAAGACTTTGCAACAATATAAGATTTGTTTAAAAATTCTGAGTCACTTCCAGCGTATATTATAGATCTAGATGAGTTAATTAAAATCCCAACATTATCGTTTGATCCATTTATGAATGTTTGTTTTAAATCCCCACCTTGAGCGCCAACACCGGGAATTAATAAAAAACTTTTTGGAATTAATTTTCTTATTTTTTTTAAATAATCAGATTTAGTTGCACCAACTACATACATTAAATTCTCTGAACCTTTCCATTTCATTGATTTAAGAATAACTTCTTCAAATACCATTTTATTATCACATTTTAAAAATTGAAAATCACTGCTTCCTTCGTTCGAGGTCAAGCTTAATAAAATTGTGTGTTTATTTTTATATTTTAAAAATGGTTCTATTGAATCTTTACCCATGTAGGGTGATACCGTTATTGAATCAAAATTTAATGTTTCAAAAAAAGCTTTAGCATAATTGCCAGAGGTGTTTCCAATATCTCCTCTTTTTGCATCAGCAATAGTAAAAATTTCAGGATATTTTAAATTAATGTAGTCGATAGTTTTTTCTAATGATATCCATCCCATTGAACCTGCTCTTTCATAAAATGCAGTATTAATTTTAACAGCAACTATTATTGTATTTAATTTATCAATTAATTTTTTGTTAAAACTAAATACGGGATCAGATTCGTTTTTAAGATGATTTGGTATTTTATCAATGTCTGTATCTAAGCCTAAACAGAGGAATGATTTTTTTATTTTAATCTGATCAAATAAATCCAAATTGTTCATAATTAAAAGGCTTCACTGGAGTTCTTTAGTATTTCATTGTTTTGGACAAGCTTAAGCTCATCAATAATTTTTTGTATATCACCATTTACAATATTTTGCAAATCATATAAAGTTAATCCAATTCTATGATCAGTCACTCTACCTTGAGGATAATTGTAGGTTCTAATTTTTGCTGACCTATCACCAGAGGAAACCATGGAGTTTCTCTTTAAGGAATCAGCCTCAAGTTTTTTATTCAACTCTAGTTCATACAATCTAGATCTTAAAACTTTTAGTGCTTTCTCTTTATTTTTATGCTGTGATTTTTGATCCTGACATTGTGCTACAATTCCTGTTGGCTCATGTGTTAATCTAACAGCTGAGTATGTAGTATTAACAGATTGTCCACCAGGACCTGAGGAACAGAAATAATCAATCCTAACATCATTCATGTTTATATCAATGTCAAACTCCTCAGCTTCAGGCAATACCATTACAGTTGCTGCTGATGTATGAACCCTCCCCTGTGTTTCTGTTTGTGGTACTCTTTGTACACGGTGAACTCCTGATTCAAACTTTAATAAACCATAAATATCATCGTTCCCAGAAACTTCAAATATAATCTCCTTATATCCACCTGATGTTCCTGGATTAGCATCAACTAAACTCACATTCCATTTTTTTCCTTCACAAAACTTTGTATACATCCTAAATAAATCCCCTGCAAAAATACTTGCCTCATCTCCACCAGTTCCTGCTCTTAACTCAATTACAACATTTTTTGAATCTTCTGGATCCTTTGGAATTAAAAGAAGTCTAATTTCTTCTTTTAGCTTTTCTATTTTTTGCTTTGATTCACTTAATTGTTCTGTAGCCATTTCAATCATTTCCCCATCATCTTCTGTTTTACAAATATTTTCTGCTTCTTCAATGTTAAGCGATAGTTCCTCAAAAACTTTTTTCTTTTCAACAATTAAACCTAAATCCTTGTACTCTTTATTTAATTCTACGTACCTTTTTCTTTCCTTTATAATGTCAGGCTGAATAATTAAATCAGATACCTCATTATACCTTTGTTCAACAATATTTAGTTTATCTATCATTTAATTAAATTGATAACAAAAATAAGATATTTTAATCAAGAATTTTAGTAAAAATAAGAGCCAGTTTCTGTAATGATTGAAAGTTTTTTTTCATCACTATTTTCAACCCTTCCAATAATTTTTGCATCTACGCCAAATGATTTGGAAATCTTTATAACATCATTTGCTATATCTTTTTCCAAATAGAGCTCCATTCTGTGACCCATATTAAACACCTTAAACATATCTCTTGTTGGAGTATTAGATTCTTTCTGTATAAGGTTAAAAAGTGGAGGAACAGGAAACAAATCATCTTTTATTATATGTAAATTTTCTATAAAATGTAAAATTTTAGTTTGAGCTCCACCGCTGCAATGAACTATGCCATGAATTTTATCATTATTAATTTTTTCCAATACTCTTTTTATTATTGGAGCATATGTTCTAGTTGGTGATAATACTAATTTTCCAGCATCAATATCTAAGTTCTCTATAGGTTGAGTTATTTTCATTGATCCTGAATATATCAATTCCTGAGGAACATTTGGATCAAAACTCTCAGGATACTTGTTCATTAGATATTTATGAAAAACATCGTGCCTTGCAGATGTTAGCCCATTACTACCCATTCCTCCGTTGTAAAAATTTTCATAATTGGATTTTCCGTAGGATGAAAGACCTACTATAACATCACCTGGTTTAATATTTGAATTATCAATTACGTCAGTTTTTTTTTATTCTAGCAACAACGGTGGAATCTACAATTATCGTTCTCACTAAATCACCAACATCGGCAGTCTCGCCTCCGGTGGATTTTATATTTATGCCATAATTGGACATTTCTTTAATTATTTCCTCCATCCCCTCAATAATTGATTTAATTACTTCACCGCTAATAAGATTTTTGTTCCTACCAATAGTTGAGGATAATAATATATTATTTGTGACCCCTACACATAATAAATCATCTATATTCATTATAAGGGCGTCTTGTGCTATTCCTTTCCAAACAGATAAATCACCTGTCTCTTTCCAATATAAATAAGCAAGTGAAGATTTTGTGCCAGCTCCATCTGCATGCATAACTAAGCAATATGCTGGATCATTTGTTATTATATCAGGAACGATTTTACAAAAAGCTTTAGGAAAAAGGCCTTTGTCTATATTTTTAATCGCATTATGGACATCGGTTTTATCTGAAGAAACACCTCTTTTTATATATCTATTTTCAGAACTCTTATTCATAAATTAATTATCAAAGATAACTTTAATGTGATTATTTATAAAATAAATATGATGACAAAAATTATTAATTAATCAATTTTAATATTCAAAAATTATGAAATTAAAACTTTTAATATCCAAAAAATATTTAATTAGTAAAATGTTAATAACTATGGATTTCTTTTATACATAAATGACATAAAAACACATGACTATTTTTAAATTTATTAGATATAAAACAAAAATTATGAGTAGATCAAAATTAGAATACATATGGTTAGATGGATATAAGCCAACCCAAAATATGAGAAGTAAGACTAAAGTTTTAGAAAACTTTAGTGGTAAACTAGAGGATTGCCCAGTATGGTCCTTTGATGGTTCTTCTACTAAACAAGCTGAAGGAGGATCCTCAGATTGTTTACTTAAACCCGTAGCAATTTATCCTGATCCTGATAGAATTAATGGATTTCTAGTAATGACCGAAGTTTTAAACGCTGACGGATCTCCGCATGATTCAAATGAAAGAGCAACTATTGATGATGATGATGATAATGATTTTTGGTTTGGTTTTGAACAAGAATACTTTTTATTTGACAGAATAACACAATTGCCTCTTGGATTTCCTATTGGTGGATATCCTGGTCCTCAAGGAATGTACTACTGTTCAGTTGGTGGAAAAAATACACATGGTCGAGATTTTGTTGAAGAACATGCTAATCAATGCATAGATGCTGGATTAAACTTTGAAGGAATTAATCAAGAAGTTGCCAGTGGACAATGGGAATTTCAGTTATTTTCCAAAGGAGCAAAAAAAGCTGGAGATGAAATCTGGGTTGCTAGATACCTTCTAGACCGACTGACAGAAAAGTATGGTTACTACATTGAATACCATCCAAAACCCATTAAAGGAGATTGGAACGGAAGTGGTATGCATGCTAACTTTTCCAATACATTACTTAGGACTTGTGGTTCAAAAGCAACATACGAAGCAGTTTGCGAAGCTTTTAGGCCTGTTGTTGATGAACACATTGCGGTGTATGGACAATATAATGAACAAAGGTTAACAGGTGAACATGAAACTCAATCAATTCATGAGTTTAGCTATGGAGTTTCAGACAGAGGCGCCTCAATTAGAATTCCAATTATTACTGTTGAAAAGGGTTGGAAAGGTTGGCTTGAAGATAGACGTCCAGCCTCCAACGGCGATCCATATAAAATTGCTGGGAGGATAATAAAGACAGTAAAATCAGCAAAAATTTAATTCCTTTTTTTAATTAAATGTTTGAGCACCTTGGAAACAAGGTGCTTTTTTTATATCACAATATTTAAAATATAGACCACGTAAAGACTAAAAATAATCAAACCCTCAAATCTACCTAGTACAAGTTTTTTTGGAAAAAACATTAATGGCAATATAATAAACGCAAATAATAACATTACATAAATATCAAAATTTACAATATTTAGATTTACAACATTTAGAGGAGTTAAAATGGATGTTATTCCAAGTACAGCAAAAACATTAAAAATGTTTGATCCAATTAAATTTCCAATGGAAATATTTTTTTCTTTGTTTAATAAAGCAACCAAAGATGTTGCTAGTTCTGGAATACTTGTCCCAACCGAAACAACAGTAATACCAATTATCCTTTCACTGACACCAAAATAGTTTGCAATATCAATTGCACTTAATACAAACCACTCCGATCCAAAATACAAAAGAACACCACCCAAAACTAACATTAGAATTGAAAGAGGAATTGAATTGACTTCTTTTACTTCTAAATCAACATTTTCCTCATCATGAGATTGTTGTTTAATTAGAACAATTATTGAAATAACCAATAAAGAAAACAGAATAATACCTTCATATCTTTCAATTACTAGATCTCGAACAAAAAGCCAAAACAAAACTGCTGATAACATCATTACAGGCCAATCAAGTTTGTAAATATCTTTAGAGATTTTTATAGGAGATATTAAGATTATTATTCCTAAAACCAGGCCGATATTGGCAATATTTGATCCAAGTACATTGGATATTGCTAAATCTGATGAGCCTAAGAAAGCAGATTTAATGCTAACAATAAGCTCAGGTGCAGATGTTGCAAATGAAACTACGGTCATCCCAATTAAAATCTTAGCTATGTTAAATTTAAGAGAAATAGACACAGCCGATTTCAATAATAAATTTCCGCCTAAAATTAATAATGCAAGTCCAAAAAATAACACTAGAAATGTGTTTGGTCCCATAGTTTTTTAAAGTTTGTAAAGATAGTGTATGAATTGTATATTGTAGCTATATGATACAATTATTTAAGTTAATTGCTTTAATTAATAAAACATTTCTACCAAGTCTTACAAAAAAGCGTGTAGATCCAGCAAGAGCATCAAAATTTCAACTTATGTTGTTGGGATGGAGATATTTTATAACAAAAAATAGTTTGAATTAAAGCTCCTCAAATGTTTGTGTTAAACCAATATCTGAAATTCTAGAGTTAAGGGATTTTTTGGATTGATCTGTTACGAAACCTACTAATTTTAACTTTTCTTTATTATAAGAAGCAGGTATTTCATAAGTAAATGTTTTCTCAAAAACACTTCCTGCCTTTGAAGATTCATCAGATAAGGAATCACCCAAAGGGCTGGTAAATGCATATCTTAACACATCTTCATGTTTGAAATCAGCAAGTGGATCAGCAGAACCATAGCCGAAATCACCATAATTTCTTTGATCGAGTATAAGATCATCCTCCAATAAGTAAAGTCCGTAAAGCATGCTAGTTTTGGTTTCAGAAAATTTAGCTCTAAACTTTACTGTTAAAGTGCTGCCAGAAATTGAAGATTCCATAGCAACACCAACTTTAGCTTGGGTAGAAAAAAGGGATGTAACTGCAGCATCAGATTCATTCCATTTAGCAGTTCTATTTAATCTTGCATGTGGATATGAATTTACACCAAAAGCATTTTGCATCTCGGATATCTTAGAATACTGCAAAGCATCTCCATAGTGTGCAGCGACAACAGTTATTTGGGATGTACTTTTCTTCAATTGCTCAAGCTTATATGTTACCCTTGTGCAATATCCACACCATGCGCCAGTAAAATCTTCTATTAGTACGTTATGCTTGAAATTTTTTAGTTCAGTTGCAGTTGCAACAAATTTTTCTGTATTACTTGTAAGTTCTTTATATGTAGCATAAACGGAATATTCACCAGGTTCACCTGGTTTAAACTTATTTCCACTAATTTCAGTTCCATCAATAAAAAATTTACACGATGATGTTAATATATTATTTTGATCACTAAGAACTTGAAATGTAATTTCTTCGCCAACTGCAACACTAGCTTCTGAAACGGAAAGTTTTAAACTTTTTACTTCTGGAAGAGGATCAGGTGTATCATCACCAACACCCTCATAATCAGCTTCACAAGAGATTAGTAAAAATGGAATAGATACAAATAAAAGGAGTTTAAAAAAACTTTTCACTTTACTAATTTAAAAATTTTAATTTAGTTTTATACAAAATTTTCATTTTGAAATATATT
Organism: Flavobacteriaceae bacterium; assembly: GCA_045562345.1. Taxonomy (GTDB): domain Bacteria; phylum Bacteroidota; class Bacteroidia; order Flavobacteriales; family Flavobacteriaceae; genus MAG-121220-bin8. Next base: position 9,946 of record JBJKVZ010000032.1, on the reverse strand, counting down.
TTATTTACATTTTTTTATATACTGAGTTTTAATATTTCTCTATCTCAAGACAGGTTTCCCTTCATGAATATTAAAACTATTAGTGGAAAAACAGTCAATACTAAATCAACTTATAATAGAAATGGATTAACTGTTTACAGCTTTTGGGCTACTTGGTGTGTACCTTGTATCAATGAACTTGATGACATTCATAAAGAAATTGACAAATGGAATGACGCTAATGTAAAAATCGTTGCAATTTCCACTGATGACTCCAGAACCAAAAGAAGAGTTAGACCTATGGTAAATGGCAAAAATTGGAATTTTGAAATCTTGATGGATGAAAATCAAGATCTTAAAAGAGCCTTAAATATTACAGGAATTCCTCATACAATTGTTACCAAAGGGTCTAGAATAATCTATAGAAGAATTGGTTACAAACCTGGTGAAGAGAATGATTTATATGAATTCATAATTGACTCTCAGTAAACATTTTTTTACTATGAGGAAAAAATACAAATACCTAATATTTTTTTTAATTGGAAATATTAATATAATATTTTCACAAATATTTGATAACCTTACCTCCTCTTTTGAATCTTACTCAGCCTACTATGTAGATGATTCAAAAACAGGTGATTTTTTATTTGAAGACAGATTTAGGTCAAATAATTATTTAAATTTAAAATCTAATATTGGAGATAATTGGGATTTTGAATTACAAATTGAATCTTACTTGCCTAACACACTATTAAACTATTCTCCAAATTTCGAAAAAACCAATATTTCTACATTTAAAGCAGAATATTTCAACAATAATTTTAATTTGAAAATTGGGAATTTTTATGAACAGTTTGGTAGTGGAATGGCACTTCGATCATGGGAAGATAAAGATTTAGGTATAAATAACTCTTTACTAGGACTTAATTTTAAATATAATTTAAATGATCAAATTAATTTTACAACTTTAATAGGAAAACAAAAAAAAGGTTTTAAATATTCCAATGGATTTATAGTTGGTTTTAATTCTGAATTGGATTTTTCTAAAGTTGTTGAAAATGACTCAACATTTTTAATGGGTCTTAGCTATGTAGGAAGAAATGATCAGACAACAAAGAGTGATTTTTACAGTGAAATGACAAATTTATATTCTCTTAGATTAGATTATTCCTCCTCTAGCTTATACTCTAATCTAGAGTATGTTCAAAAATCAGAAAACCCAGTAGTTATTTTTGGTTCATTATCAGATACATTCATTAAAGAAGGTTCAGCTTTTCTTATAAATTCTGGTTTTTTTAAGGATGGGTTTGGTTTAGATTTAACATTTAGAAGACTTGAAAATATGTCTCTATTTTCAGAAAGAGTAGCATATGGAAATATTTATAATGAAAGTATTGTAAATTATTTGCCTGCTCTAACAAAACAACACGATTACTCATTAACCAACCTATATGTTTATTCAGCTCAACCAAATGTATCATTTCAGAGTAACACTCTAACAAAAGCTGGAGAAATTGGTGGACAAATAGATATATACTATAATATTGGCAAGGAAAGTTTTTTTGGAGGAAAATATGGTACTAACGTTTCTTTAAATGCTTCTGTATGGAACAATCTTGATGGAGATTATAATTTTAATAATCAAAGTTATGAAACAGATTTTTTAGGTTTTGGAGATAAGTATTTTTCAGAATTTAGTTTAGAGATTAGAAAAAAATGGTCTGAAAAATTTGAAAATATTTTTTTATTTGTAAACCAATACTATAACAAAAGATATATTGAAGAAACAATTGGTGAAGTATCATCTAACATATTTGTTTTAGAAAATACTTACAAAATTGTTAATGGTAAATCAGTAAGATTAAAGTTACAACATCTTTCCACTGAAGATGATACCAAGAACTGGTCAGCTATTGGCTTAGAATATAATATCAGCTCTGAGTTTTCAATATATTTAACTGATCTTTATAACTATCAAAATCCAGATGAAAGTAAAAAAATTCACTTTTATAATTTTGGCGGAAGTTATAGTAAAGGAATTAATCGTTACACAATCAATTATGGTAGACAACGTGGCGGACTAGTTTGTACTGGTGGAATTTGTAGATATGTTCCAGAAAGCACAGGATTTAGTTTAAGTGTAACAACCTCACTATTTTAATTAAATTACACCCATTTTCTTACCCACTTTTTTAAATGCTCTTAGGGCTTTTTCTATTTGATCTGTTGTATGAGATGCAGAAAGTTGAACACGTATTCTTGCTTGACCTTTAGGAACAACTGGGTAAAAGAACCCAATTACATAAATTCCCAATTTTAAAAGTTCACTTGACATTTTTTGAGCTAAGTTTGCATCATATAACATTATTGGCACTATTGGATGATCGCCAGGTTTAATCTCATAACCCATTGCTTGTATTTCTTTTCTAAAATATTGAGTATTTTCTTTTAATTTATTTAAAAAAGACTTATCCGATTCCAGAATATCTAAAACTCCAATTGTTGCTCCAACAATTGAAGGTGCCAAAGTATTTGAAAATAAATATGGTCTTGATTTTTGTCTAAGTATTTCAACAATCTCTTTTGGTCCACTAGTAAATCCACCTGAGGCACCACCCAGAGCTTTTCCAAGAGTTCCAGTAATAATATCTACTTTATCCATTACATTTAAAGCTTCGTGTACTCCTCTGCCATTAGGACCGATAAATCCTGTAGAGTGACATTCATCTGACATTACAATCGCATCATATTTTTCAGCTAAATCACATATTTTGTCTAACTGAGCAACTGTACCGTCCATTGAAAAAACACCATCGGTTACTATTATTTTATTTCTACACGATGAGGACTCATTTAACTTTTTCTCAAGGTCAACCATATCATTATGTAAATATCTGAATCTCTTTGCTTTACATAATCTAATACCATCAATCAACGAAGCATGATTTAGTTGATCACTAATAATCGCATCATTTTCATTAAACAAGGGTTCAAAAAGTCCTCCGTTGGCATCAAAAGCTGCAGCATATAGAATAGTGTCCTCTTTTCCTAAAAAAGAAGAAATTCTACTCTCTAATAATTTATGAATATCTTGAGTTCCGCAGATAAATCTAACAGATGCTAAACCAAACCCGTGAGATTCTAATGCATCTTTAGATTTTTGAATTACCTTAGGATGTGAAGCTAAACCCAAATAATTATTAGCACAAAAATTTAATACTTCATCATTAACATTAACTCTAATTTTAGAGGCTTGTTTTGATTCAATAACTCTTTCATTTTTAAATAAACCAGATTTTTTAATTTCTTCTAGTTCTGTTGTAAGTCTTTTCTGAATAGATTTGTACATTAGATAATATTAATAAGTAAAAATAATCTATTATTTTTAAAATTTCATGGATAGAATTTTAATAACTGGAGCCTTAGGTCAACTTGGTCATGCCTTTATTGAACACTTTGAAAAAAAGGGTGTTTTTGTTTTAGCAACTGATATTAAAGCACCTTCAAAAAAACTCTCTTGCACATATGAAAAGGCTAATGCACTAGATAGTAAAACATTAGACAATCTAATAAAAAAATATAAAATTAATGTTATATATCATCTAGTTGCTATTCTTTCTGCTAAAGGTGAAGAAAACCCCTTTATTAGCTGGGAAATAAATATGAATAGTTTTCAAAATATCGTTGAAATTTCATTAAAAAATTCAATTAAAAAAATCTTTTGGCCAAGTTCAATAGCTGTTTTTGGTACTGAATCACAACTTGAAATGGTTCCACAAAATCCTATTTTGAATCCATCAACAATTTATGGCATAACTAAGTTAGCTGGAGAAAGATTAATGAGCTACTATAATAAAAAATACAATTTCGATATTAGATCATTAAGATATCCTGGAATTGTTTCAGTTGAAACACAACCAGGCGGAGGAACCACTGATTATATTATTGAAATGATTAATGCAGCTAAGCAAGGTAAAACCTACTCGTGTTTTTTATCAAAAAATACTGAATTACCAATGATGTATATTTCAGATGCGGTATATAGCGCATCACAATTGATGTCGGCACCAAAAGAACTTTTAAAAATTGATTACCCATATAATATTACTAGTTTTAGCATTACCCCAAAGATTTTAGAAAATGAGATTATCTCTAATGGATTTCCATTAAAAGTAATTTATAAACCAGACTTTAGACAAAAAATTGCTGAATCCTGGCCAAAAAAAATTGATGATACACAATCTAAAATCGATTGGAAATGGAAACCTAAATTTGATTTAAGAAACACTATTCAAAAAACTCTTTTTTAATTAATTTTTTGATGTTTTATATAAGAAGTTTATTTTTTTTGTTATTGTTAAACAGCCTTTTTATTTCTTGTAATAGGATTTATGAAAGACCAAATGTTATCATTATAATAACAGATGATCAAGGTTATGGTGATATCGGTTATAATGGGAATAAAATAATTTCAACTCCCAATATAGATCATCTAGCACAACAAAGTATAAGGTTTAATAATTTTTATGTTTCACCAGTTTGTGCACCAACAAGATCAAGCTTGTTAACAGGAAGATACTCTTTAAGGACTGGGGTTAGAGACACGTATAATGGAGGAGCAATCATGTCAGGTGATGAAATTACAATTGCAGAAGTTTTAGCAGACAATAATTATGAGACCGGTATTTTTGGAAAATGGCATTTGGGTGATAATTATCCTTCTCGACCCTCAGATCAGGGATTCAAAGAATCAGTGGTACATTTATCTGGCGGAATTGGTCAAGTTGGAGACATAACCAATAGATTTAAATTCAACACTAGTTATTTTGATCCCATTTTATGGTCTAATAATCAAAAGAAAAAATTCAGTGGTTATTGTTCTGATATATTCACAGATGAAGCCATTAAATTCATTGAAAAAAATAAAAACAAAAATTTTTTTTGTTATCTGTCTTTTAATGCTCCACACACACCACTACAGTTGCCTGATAAATATAATGAGATGTATAAAAATATTGATACAAAAATCATCTCACAATCAGAGCAATTAAAAATGAGTGATAAAGATATTGAAGATGCAAAAAAAGTTTATGGGATGGTTACAAATATTGATGATAACATTGGAAAAGTAATTGACAAACTAAATAAGCTTGGTATTTCTGAAAATACAATTTTAATTTTTATGACTGACAATGGTCCTCAACAAATTAGATACAACGCTAAATTGAGAGGCCTTAAAAGTGATGTTTATGAGGGTGGAATAAAAGTTCCATTCTATTTTAGATATCCAAAATTATTTAAGAAAAGTAATGATTATGATAAAATTTCTGCTCATATAGATATTCTTCCAACCATCTCCAAATTGTGTAGGATTGACCTTCAAAACAAAAGTTTAATTGATGGTGTGAATTTGTTTGAAAAATCTGAAAATTCCAAATTAAACAATAGGTCTTTTTTTTCATATTGGACACGTAAAAGTCCCGAACTATACAATAATATTTCTTTACATAAGGGAATTTATAAATTAATTGGAAAAACATCTTATAATGCTCCTATTGAAGATTTTGAATTATATAATATTAAAAAAGATCCAAATGAAACTAGAAATATTGTAATTGCAAATAAATCAATTGCATTATCTCTTAAAAGAGAAATGGATAGTTTTTACAATATTTTAATAAAATCAAAAAATATTATTAACCCACCAAGAATTTTAATAGGAACAAAATTTGAAAATCCTACAATTTTAAATAGGAACGATGCATCTGGACAAAGAGGAATTTGGGCACAAAATGAAATATATGGATACTGGAAAGTAAAAATCATGGAGGGTAAATACAATTTTAAATTCAAATTTACTGATCCAAAATTATCTAGTGGTAAAATGTTACTTGAGTTAGGAGAGCGAACATTTAATCTAAATTCAATAGTTGATAAAGATGGTTTTATTTCTATGAGTGGAATTGAAATAAAAGAGGGAGATTATAATTTTATTCCAACATTTATATCTAAAGGAAGAAACATTTTTCCTTTTTGGGTAGAGATAACTAAGAAACTAAAAATATTAAGCATACTTTTCTAACGCAACAGCGCATCCTCCAAATAAAAGAGTAGGAAATATCATGTCAGCATCCCAATCCAGATGAAATCTTGATTTAACGAAAGCTGCAAAAACAAACCCTATTATTGAACCTAAAATAAAAAATAGAACTCTTTTCATATGACTAATATAGTGATAAATTCAATTTTAGAATAACTTTATAATAAATGAAAAAATCAATTTTATTATTTTTTTCTTTAATTGTAATTATTTCATGTTCCAGCGAAGATGAAGTTGTGACTGATAATAACAATATAAATTTATTTTCAACTCAGGCACGAGTTGTAGGCTATTTCCCAACATGGAGGTTTACAATAAAAGACAAAATAGAATTTTGTAAAATAACTCACCTTAATATTGCATTTGCAAACCCTGATTCTAATGGTAATTTAATTTTAAATATAGATTCAAATGGACCAAGCTTAGAAGAAGTGATAAGTACAGCAAAGTCTCAGAACAATAACATAAAAACTTATATATCTGTTGCTGGTGGAGCTTTATCAGTTGATACTTCAAATATTTGGAAAAATTTTCTTGCAACTAAAGATCAAAGAACTTTATTAATTGATAAAATTATTCAATTTGTTTTGAGTAATAATCTCGATGGAGTAGATGTCGATTTAGAGTGGAGTCATGTAACTGTGGGTTATAGTGAATTTGTACTTGAACTCAGAGAGGAACTCAGTATTAATGGAAAAGGAATTACTGCTGCACTACCCTCTGAAACAAGGTATTCTTTAATTACAGACCAAGCATTAAACGCTTTTGATTTTATTAATATTATGGCTTATGATTATAAAGGTCCTTGGAATCCAACTGATGCTGGACAACACAGTTCATTGAACCATGCTCAAAGTGGATTAAATTTTTGGAAAAACACAGTTGGTATTTCTGGTGACAAATTAACTCTAGGTGTGCCTTTTTATGGTTATAATTTTGAAAATTCATCGAATGTAAAGGCATTTACTTATGGATCAATGGTTTCACTAAACAATTCAAATTCAGAAATTGATAATGTTGGAAAAAAATATTACAACGGTAGACCAACAATTAGCAAAAAAGTAAAACTAGCTGCTCAAAACCTAAGTGGTATAATGATATGGGAATTAGGCCAAGACTCCTTTTCAGAGTACTCATTACTTAAAACAATTCATAAAACATACAATGATTTAGGTGTCAACACTACAGGTCTTTGTAATAATTAAAAATTACCATTTTTAAGAATTAAACTATCAACATATTTTTGACTATAACTAGTATTTTTTTGATTTGGAATTGGAGCATCTTTAAGTTTTCTCCATTTTTCTAAATCATCAAACAGTTCTTTAGTTTTGTCAAGATTTTCTTTACTTAAATCTTTTGATTCTGATACATCTAAATCTAAATTATAAAGCTCTAAAGCATTATCCTCAAAATAATGATGAAGTTTCCAGTTTTCTTTAATAATCACGGATCCAGGTCTTGTTCGAAACAAGGGATCTCTACCATCATCTTTTTTCATACTATATGCCTCCAAGTAAATAGGAAAGTGAAAAAACAAAGGTCTTTTATCAATTTTCTTTCCATTAAATATTGGATTTAAATCTACACCGTCTAGTTCTAAGTTATCATTTTTATAGTTAATTATTCTTTTAATGGTTGGGTAAAAATCAATATTACTTACCCTTTCATATGATTTTTTTCCAGATTCGATTTTACCCTCCCAAGAAAATATTAATGGTACTCTTATACCTCCTTCATAATAAGAGCCTTTACCAGCTTTTAATGGAAATTGATTTGATATTGCTCTAATTCCTCCATTGTCTGATGTAAAAATAACTAAGGTATTTTTCGATAATCCCAATTTTTTTATTTCGTTTAAAACTCTTCCAATGTTTTCATCAAGGGATTGGATCATACCAGAATAATCAGGTCTATTGTGATATTTATTTGGTGGCTTTTTTGAATATTTAGAGATATATTCTTTTTTAGACTGGATTGGAGTATGAACTGAGTGAAATGATAAGTGTAAAAAAAATTTATTGTTTATATTTTTGTTGATGAATTTTAGTGCTTCATCACCCAATCTATCCGTTAAATATTCGCCAACAGGACCATCTTTTAATTTTGGATTTTTATAGGGGGCAAAATATCCTCCCTTTGGACTCCCCTTCTCCCACCCACCAACATTAATATCAAATCCGTTTTTTTCTGGATAAAAATCTTTTGAACCTAAATGCCACTTTCCAATGTGTGCATTAACATAACCCTTTTCTTTTAACATTTCGGGAATTAAAAAAAAATCTAAATCTAAATTTTGTTTGTTTTTTACAGGAATTAGTTTTCTTGTTTTATTGTTGCCTCTAGCAGATGGGCTAACAGTATATATTCCATGATCTGTATGGTATCTTCCAGTCATCATGGTTGCTCTACTAGGTGCACAATTTGCAGAAGACGCATAACCATTATAAAAAGTAATACCACTTTTTGAAAGTTTATCAATATTAGGTGTCTCATAGTATTTTGAGCCCATATAAGAAAGATCTGTCCAACCCAGATCATCTGCTACAATTAAAACAATATTTGGACTCTCAACCTTTTTAACGGTTGAATGACATGAAAATAATAACAATACTAAACAAACAATTATACTTTTAGTTTTAAAACGTCCCATCAGTTTAAATTATTAAAAATAAATGTAATAAATTCGTATCAAATCATGTTAAAAATTAATGTATTGATCTATAAAATAGAATTAATTAAACGTAACCTTAATTAGAATAAAATGAGTAAGAAAATAAATTGGATTAAAAGAATTTTTGTAATTACTCTAAGCGTGTTAGGACTATTAATAATAGGACTATGGATCAGTTTTTCTAATCTATCCACAAACTAAATATAATGATATATTCTGCAGTTCTAAATTTAATTCAAAATTTTTATATTTGGTAACATTATAAAAAAAACACAAATGAAAAATGCAATTTTACCTATCGCCTTTTTTTTAATTACATTGATTAGTTCATTTCAATTAACAGCGCAAAATTTTAAAGGTTTGGATAAAAGCCCAATGGATGTGGCAGCGTTTCCAAGTAGCTATAAAATTTCAGAAAAAATAGTAAAAGTAACTTACAGTCGTCCTCAATTAAATGGAAGGAAATTACTGAAATTAGCACCGCCTGATAAGATTTGGAGAACAGGAGCAAATGAAGCTGCAGAAATAACTTTTTACAAAGATGTTGTTTTTGGAGGGAAAGCTTTAAAAGCTGGGACTTATTCTCTATTTACAATCCCTTCTTTAAATGGAGATTGGACAGTAATTATCAATAGTGCAAGAAATGTTTGGGGTTCATATTACTATAAGCAAGACCAAGATGTTATTCGTGTTTTTGGTAAAACCTCCAAATCAGAAGAAAATATTGAAGCTTTTTCAATTACATTTGATAATGATATGACATTAAAAATGGGCTGGGGAATGACAGTTGTTTCAGTATCTATTGAATAAATAGTAATAGTAGAATTAGTTTTTTCATTAAATAGAATTTGTAATTATCTTTTGAACTATTTCATTTTCAATTTCTGAAAGATTTGCTTTATCAAGTTTAAGTTTTTCTAAATTTTTATTAGCTTTTTTTGAGGAACCCTTAAGCTTAAGATTATATATTATATTAAGTTTATTAATTGTATTTTTTTCTTTTTTTAAAGCTTTTTTGAAGTGCTTAGAACTAAGTTTTAATAGTGTGGTGTATGATTTTTTTCTGTCAGATAAAAAGAGGTTTCTATATGCATTACCATATTCACTTTCATTATTTGACAAATAAACTTCTTTTAAATCAAACTGATTAATATATTGTAATTCACCTAAGTGTTGATTTTTTGAACGAAATC
>JBJKVZ010000031.1:0-31213 GCA_045562345.1 Flavobacteriaceae bacterium | reverse complement strand
ACCATGTAATCCCCATGAATTAAAAAAAGGAGACCAATCAATAAAAGGAACTAATTCCTCAAGTGGTATTTGATCAATTACTTTGACACCAAGAAAATTTGGCTTTTTGGGTTTATATTCTTGAAAATCAATCTTGAATTTATTAGTTTTTGCTAGCTGATAATCAATATATTTTTTTTTAGTTTTCTTATTTAAAAATTTTTCTCTAAAATTCGTATAATCTAAACTTATTTCTTTCCAGAAGTTTTCTTTTGAACTTTTATTAATTAAGCTACTAGCTACACCAACTGCCCTAGATGCATCATTAACATGTACAACAGGAAATTTTGTTTCAGGATGTATTTTAACAGCTGTATGAGCTTTTGAAGTTGTGGCGCCACCAATTAATAGTGGAATATTGATATTTTGCCTGTTTAACTCTTGTGCTAAAAAAACCATTTCATCCAAAGAAGGGGTAATAAGTCCTGAAAGACCAATTATATCTACATTCTGTTCAACAGCTGTTTTGATTATTTTTTCAGGCGGAACCATTACACCAAGATCAATTATTTCAAAGTTATTACATGCCAAAACAACACCAACAATATTTTTACCTATATCATGTACATCACCCTTAACAGTGGCCATTAATATTTTCCCTGATGAATTTGTTTTGTCATCTGTTTTTGCTTCTTCAATAAAGGGCAATAAATAAGCTACCGCTTTCTTCATGACTCTAGCTGATTTAACAACTTGAGGTAAGAACATTTTGCCATCTCCAAACAAATCTCCAACTATATTCATGCCATCCATTAGATGCCCTTCAATTACCATAATTGGCTCATCTACGCTTTGTCTTGCTAACTCAACGTCCTTATCAATAAATTCATCCTTACCATTAATTAGTGAGTAAGATATTCTTTCTCTCAGTTCTAACTGTCTCCACTCTTTGTTGGATGATTTTTTTATTTTTTTATCTCCGACAACACTTTCAGCAAAATCTAATAGCCTTTCTGTTGCATCTTCTCTTCTATTGAGTAAAACATCCTCTACATATTCTAATAAATCCTTTGGTATTTCATCATAAATTTCAAGCATATTGGGATTTACGATCCCCATATTCATTCCGTGATTAATGGCATGGTATAGGAATGCCGAATGCATAGCTTCTCTTACAGTATTATTTCCTCTAAAAGAAAAGGAAACGTTACTAACTCCTCCACTAACACTAGCAAAAGGTAAATTGGTTCTTATCCATTTTGTTGCATTAAAGAAATCCAACGCATTTTTTTTGTGCTCTTCCATCCCTGTTGCTACAGGAAATATATTTGGATCAAAAATTATATCTTGTGGATTAAAATTAACCTTATCAACTAAGATTTCATAAGATCTTTTACAAATTTCTATTCTCCTTTCTAAATTATCAGCCTGACCTATTTCATCGAAAGCCATTACAATGACTGCTGCTCCATATCTCTTGATCAATTTAGCGTGATGGACAAACTCTTCTTCTCCTTCTTTAAGACTTATTGAGTTTACAATACTTTTACCTTGAACTGTCTTTAAACCTGCTTCAATTATTTCCCATTTAGAACTATCTATCATTATTGGAACTCGAGAAATATCAGGCTCAGAGGCTATTAAATTTAAAAATTTAGTCATAGCTTCAACACCATCTATCATTCCCTCGTCCATATTTATATCAATAATTTGTGCACCACCATCTACTTGATCTCTAGCCACTTCCAAAGCTTCTGCATATTTATCTTCCTCAATTAATCTTAAAAATTTCTTTGATCCTGTTACGTTTGTTCTTTCCCCAACATTTACAAAATTGGTTTCTTTAGATATAACTAGGGGCTCTAGTCCAGAAAGTATAAGATTTTTTAATATTGACATGCTTAATTTAAGTTTCTAGGTTTAAATTTACTTGCCTCTTCAGCAATTAATTTTATGTAATAAGGGGTTGTTCCACAACACCCTCCAATTATATTGACAGATTTAGATTCCAAATATTCTTTTATTAAATCTCTCATTTCTTCAGCTGTCTGATCGTATTCTCCAAAAGCATTGGGAAGACCAGCATTTGGAAATGCTGATGTGTAAAATTTTGTTACTTTACTTAATCTTTTCAAGTAAGGTAACAGTAAATCCGCACCAAGAGCACAATTTAAGCCAATACTAAGTAAAGGAATATGAGACAAAGAAGCTACAAAAGCCTCAACAGTCTGTCCAGATAAAGTTCTTCCACTTGCATCCGTAATAGTTCCACTTATCATAATTGGGATAGTAATATTTCGATCATCTAAAACTGAATCAACAGCAAATAATGCAGCTTTTGCATTCAAAGTATCAAAAATAGTTTCTATTAGTAGTATATCCACTCCACCATCAATAAGAGCATTTATTTGTTCAGAATAAGCCTCAACTAAATCATCAAAAGTAATGGCTCTATATCCGGGGTCATTCACATCAGGGGACATACTAGCAGTTCTATTAGTCGGTCCAATTGAACCAGCAACAAACCTAGGTTTTTCAGGTGTTATTTTCGAATATTTTAACGCAGCCTCTTTAGCAATTTTAGCAGATTCGAAATTTATGTCGGCAACTAAATATTCCATCCCATAATCTGCCATGCCAACACTAGTAGATGAAAAGGTATTTGTCTCAATAATATCAGCTCCTGCCTCTAAATATTTTTCATGAATTGTTTTTATTGCTTCTGGTTGTGTTAATGACAATAAATCATTGTTACCTTTGACTGGACTTGGATGATCTTTAAAACGTGAGCCTCTGTAATCCGATTCAGAAAATTTATAATCTTGTATCATAGTTCCCATAGCACCATCAAGAACTAAAATTTTTTCTTTTAAAATGTCATGAATATTATTCATATAAATTTAAATCTTTAGTTTTTCAAATTTGTATTTAGAAAATTCTAAAGCACCAAATAAAAAAGCTGAGTAACACATAAAGCCTAAAAGGGTTCCTTTAAAAAATGGCAATGCCATGACGTAACAAGTAATTAGACCTTGAAAATCTAAAGTATACATTGATCCAGAGATCCATACTCCAAAATTTGTAATTATAAAAAACATTATACTTGAGTAAGTAGCTGTAATAAAAACATTTCTAAAATTTATTTTCTTTAGAAAAAAGTAACCAAGTACAATAATTAAGATAAAAGAAATATATTGCCAAAGAAATCCTGGGTAAAACCAAGTAAAATCTGAATAAAAGTTAAAAATAAAATTATTCAGTATTAAATCACTTAGCCACAAAGAAGCTATTGGGATCAAAATGGCATGGTACTTATTTTTCAAATATGCTCCTCCAAACAAAGCTATTGCACCAATGGGTGTAAAATTAGGCATGTGAGGTATAATTCTTGAAAATGAGGCAAATAATATTAATAATATTATAACACCATATGAGATATTAACTTTGTTCATATAAGTAAATGTTTTTAAAAAAGTGGATATTATTAATGGAAATCATTTCTGTTTTAGCTTTTTTTATAGAGGTGGCAATCAGTCAAATCTCTCCTCAATTATTTTATGCAAATATAATAATTTAGATTAATTATGTCATATTATTTTGAGATTTGTCAAAAACATAATCAATAACCTGTTGATGTCTTTTTGCTGATCTTGCAGAACTCCCTGCTGCAGGTGATCCATAGAACCTTCTTGATGCAACTCTAAAATTTGCAGCCTGAGGAAGATGAAGTAATAAATGACCCCAGGCTCCCATATTTCTTGGTTCTTCCTGCGCCCAAACAATTTCTTCAACACTTGAGTACTTGTTAATTATTTGTTCCATTTCATTTTTGGGCAAAGGAAATAACTGCTCTAACCTTACAATAGCTACATCACTAATTTTATTTTTTTCTTTATGATCCATCAAATCGTAAAAAAACTTTCCTGAGCAAAAGATAAGTTTTTTAACTCTTGAAGAGTCATGTATATCATCATCAATAACAGGATTAAATTTCCCTTTGGAAAAATCCTTAATTTTTGATACTGCTTTGGGATGTCTTAACAAACTTTTAGGGGTAAAGACTATAAGAGGTTTTCTAAATTTAGTAACCATTTGTCGTCTCAAAACATGAAACATATTAGCTGGATTAGTACAATTAGCTACATATAAATTATTTTTAGCGCAAAGCTGTAAATATCTTTCCATTCGTGCAGAGGAATGCTCCGCTCCCTGACCCTCATATCCATGTGGGAGTAATAAAACTAATCCGTTTTGTAATTTCCATTTATCCTCAGCAGCTGATAAATACTGATCTATCATTATTTGTGCACCATTACTGAAATCTCCAAATTGTGCTTCCCATATACAAAGTGTTTTAGGACTTGTTAAAGCATATCCATACTCAAACCCCACAACACCATATTCTGAAAGGGATGAATTAAATATGCTAAATTTTCCTTGATCTTTAGAAATTTGATTTAATAAGATTATTTCTTTCTCAGAATCTTCAGACTTAATCACAGCATGTCTGTGGGAAAAAGTTCCTCTTTCAACATCTTGACCCGAAACTCTAACATTATATCCTTCATTTAAAAGAGTTCCGTATGCTAATAATTCACCCATAGCCCAATCAAGTCTATCTGTTTCAAAAAACATTTTTTTTCTATCACTTACTAACCTATCAATCTTTCTTAAAAATTTTTGATTTTTAGGAAGATTAGTAATTTTTTCTGCCACTCTACTAAGTTTTGGAAGTGATACCAAGGTTTCGAAATCAGTTAGCATTTTTTTTAATTTCACTCTATCAAAACCCCTCCATTCATAAGCCATAAACGGGGTTATAACGATACTTTCGTCTTTTTTTGAACTTTCTAGTTTTACTTCAAGGGTTTTTTTATAATTTGATTCGATTTTAAGAATTTCCTCTTTAGTCACAACTTGTTCTTCTAACAACTTTTTTGAATAAATCTCCATTAGGTTTGGGTGCTTTGAAATTGCCTTGTAAAGTTTAGGTTGTGTAAACCTTGGCTCATCTCCTTCGTTATGTCCGTACTTTCTGTATCCCAATAAATCAAGAAAAATATCTCTTTTGTATCTCATTCTGTAATCTAAAGCAAAGGTAATTGCATGAACAACAGCTTCAACATCATCTGAATTTACATGTAATACTGGGCTTAAATTTGGTTTTGCAACATCTGTACAATAAGTAGATGATCTTCCGTCCAAATAATTAGTTGTAAATCCGACTTGATTATTAACAACAATATGAATTGTTCCGCCTGTTTTAAAACCTTTTAAGCGCTCCATTTGTACAGTCTCATAAACCACACCCTGACCAGCAATTGCAGCATCTCCGTGAATTAGTATGGGTAGAACATTCTCTATTTTTTCAGGATGATATTTTTCCTGCTTAGCTCTTGAAATTCCTTGAACAACTGGGCCAACTGCTTCGAGGTGTGAAGGGTTTGGTGCAATATTCATATAAATTTTAATGCCCAAATCTGTTTTTCTTTCTGATGTCCAACCCAAGTGATATTTGACATCCCCGTCAAAAACTTCTTCTTCGTAATCCTTACCATCAAATTCATTGAAAATATCTTCTACTGGTTTTCCAAATATATTGGTAAGTGTGTTTAATCTTCCTCTGTGAGCCATCCCCAAAGTAAATTCTTTAACACCAAGTTCTGCGCCTCTTTCGATCAAAGCGTCTAGGGCTGGTATTAAAGACTCTCCGCCTTCCAGTGAAAATCTTTTCTGCCCTACATACTTAGTGTGAAGAAACTTTTCAAATGTTACAGCTTCTATAGTTTTTTTTAAAATCTGTTTTTTTTGTTCATTGGAGAAAAGCGGATGATTTGAGTTAATATTTAATCTTTCTTGAATCCAATTAATCCTTTCAGGTGTTCTAATGAACATGTATTCGATTCCAATCGAATCACAATATATTGTCTCTAACTGAATTAAAATATTTGATAAGGTTGTTGGTCCTAATCCAATAATTTCACCCGCATTAAAAACAGTTTCTAAATCATTTGTACTTAATTCAAAATTTTCAATTGCAAGATTAGGAATATATGTTCTTCTATCTCTTACAGGATTTGTTTTTGTAAATAAATGTCCTCTTGTTCTATAAGCGTTAATTAATTTAACAACTTTGAATTCATTTAAAATATTTTCAGGGATTTCAATATTTTTTTCTCCAATACTATTTTTTTTGGATTCTTCTATTCCAAATTCAAAACCTTGAAAAAATGCTCTCCAGCTGGGCTCAACTTGGTCTGGATTTATCAAATATTGATCATATAATTCAGCAAAATAAGCAGTGTGAGCAGTATTTAGAAAAGAGTAAGGGTCCATCAACTAGATGTAATTTTTTATAAATATAAATTTACAACTTTATGAAAACTTTGAAGTTGATTTTTGATTTTTTTTATCTCCCAAAATCGTCTTGCACTCTGACTATATCGTCTTCGTTGGAGGGATTATCTTTATCTGTATGTTGCCATATTTCCGAAACCAAACAATAATCTTCTAAGCCAACCAATCTGTGACGTTCGCCTTGCTTAAGTTTTATCTGATCCCCTTCATTATAAATTTTCATTTCTTTTTCCTTGTCTGTATCACTTCTTACTATTCCGCATTTACCTTTAAAAACTCTCCAAATTTCAGCCCTTCTGTTGTGGTATTGCCATGATAATCTAGCTTTTGGTTTTACTATTAAAATTTTGGGACTCAATTTTCCTCCGATTTTTAATGTTTCTACATCTAAACCTTTAAAAAAATGATTTGAAAAGTTCTGTGCTTGATTTTCGTCGATAACTAAAAATCCTCCCCAAGGTCTTTCAAAATCCTTTGAAATAATTTTAAAGCCTTTTGATTTGATTAAGTCAAATGTATTGCTATATAAATTCATTTTCGTGATATAAATTTTTAAAATTACAAATAAGAATTGTTAAAAACTTTAATTATAAAATATATTGATTTAATAATTTCTAAAATGTAGTTTTATAGGATGTTTGCACTTGTTGATTGTAATAATTTTTATGCTTCTTGTGAGAGGGTTTTTAATCCAAAATTGAATAAAAAACCCATTGTAATTTTATCAAATAATGATGGTTGTGTAATATCTAGAAGTAATGAAGCAAAAGCTATCGGTATTCCTATGGGAGCTCCAGCATTTAAATACGATCCTATCTTCAAAAAGAACAAGGTACATGTTTTTTCATCCAATTTTCCGCTATATGGTGATATGAGCAACAGGGTGATGAATATTTTAGCTAAGTATACTCCAAATATTGAAATCTACAGTATAGACGAAGCATTCTTAGAGTTTAAAGGATTTGAAAACTATGACCTAGAACAGTACGGTAAAGAAATTAGAAAAATAATTCTCAAATGGACTGGAATCCCAGTTAGTATTGGATTTGCTCCTACAAAAGCACTAGCCAAAGTAGCCAATAGAATCTCTAAAAAATTTAATAAAAAAACTAATGGCGTCTATGCTATAAACTCCAATACAAAAAGAAAAAAAGCACTTAGGTGGCTTAAAATTGAAGATGTTTGGGGGATAGGATATAAACACAGTGAGCGGTTGAAAAATCATAACATCAATAAGGCTTATGATTTCACAATACTGCCAGACGATTGGGTTAGAAAACAAATGAGTGTGGTGGGCCTAAGATTAAAAAAAGAATTAGAAGGGGAGTCTATTTTATCACTTGAGGAAAATAGATCTCCTAAAAAAGCAATTGCCACCACTAGAAGTTTTGAAAAGAACTTGAGATCCTTTGAAGATTTAAAAGAAAGAGTTTCGACTTTTGCTATTTTATGCTCTGATAAGTTAAGAAGTCAAAAAAGTAGTTGTAATTCTATTTACGTATTTGTAAAAAGTAATAAACATCAAAAAAATAAATTACAATACCGAAATGCGATAGTTATGACTTTACCTTACGGATCAAACTCTAGTATAACAATAAGTAAATACGCTGTTGAAGGACTAAAGAAAATTTATAAAAAAAATGTCGAGTATAAAAAAGCGGGAGTGATAGTAATGGGACTAATTCCAAATAACAAAATACAGCTCAATATATTTGAAAAAGAAAATCCTAAACATCAAATACTTATGAAAACATTAGATTTTATAGCAAAAAAAGAAGGTCCTAGTAAAGTAAAATTAGCTAGTCAAGACCTTAAAAGAATTTGGAAAATGAAACAAACTAGATTGTCTTCAAGATATACCACGGAACTAGATGAAATAATATCTTTAAAATAAAATTTTGAAAGAAAAAAAAATACTTAATTTTTTTATTCCAAAAAAAGAAAATGGAATAGGTCAATGGCTTGCTGAAGAAGGAATATCAGCCGGTTTTCCTTCTCCTGCAGATGACTTTAAAGAAACTAGAATTAGTCTTGATAGAGAGTTAGTAAAAAATAAAGAAGCAACTTTTTACGCAAGAGTTAGTGGAGATTCAATGGTTGGAGCAGGGTTGAACGACGGAGACTTACTTGTGATAGATAGGTCAAAAAATCCTGAAAATGGAAAAATAGCAATTTGCTTAGTAGATGGAGATTTTACAGTAAAAAGAATAAAAAAAGAAAAAAATAAACTCTATTTGATGCCAGAGAATAAAAAATACAGACCAATTGAACTAAAAGAGGAAAATGAATTAATTATATGGGGGATTGTAGAATATGTAATTAAAAAAGTATAATCCTACTTATACATTTTTTTATAATATTGTAAATAATCACCAGACGTTACACGATTCATCCATTCTTGATTATCTAAATACCACTTTACTGTTTTTTCTATACCTTCCTCAAATTGTAAAGAAGGCTCCCAGCCCAATTCATTTTTTAATTTTGTTGAGTCAATCGCATAGCGTAAATCATGACCGGCTCTGTCATTAACATACGTAATGAGTTTATCAGAGGTTCCTTCTTCTCTTCCAAGCATTCTATCTACAGTTTTAATAATCACTTTAATCAAGTCGATATTTTTCCATTCATTAAATCCACCAATATTGTAAGTATCCCTGACTTTCCCTTTGTGAAAAATAACATCAATGGCTCTTACGTGATCTTCTACATATAACCAATCTCTAACATTTTCACCTTTTCCATATACAGGTAAAGGTTTGTTATTTATAATGTTATTTATGAATAAAGGAATTAGTTTTTCTGGAAACTGATACGAACCGTAATTATTAGAACAATTAGAAATCATAACAGGTAATCTAAAGGTGTCATAAAAAGCTCTTACAAAATGATCTGAAGATGCTTTAGAGGCCGAGTAAGGTGAGTGTGGGTCATAACTCGTCTTTTCGGTAAAATAACCTGTTTTTTCAAGAGAACCATAAACCTCATCTGTAGAAACATGATAAAATAATTTATTCTTAAAATTATTTTTCCAATAACTTTTAGCCACTTGTAATAAATTAAGTGTCCCCATGACATTAGTCTTTGCAAATGAAAATGGATCTTCAATAGAACGATCTACATGTGATTCTGCCGCTAAGTGAATTACAGAATCAATATTAAAATCTACAATAACTTGTTTTACTTTTTTAAAATCACAAATATCACATTTTACAAATGTGTAATTTTCCTTGTTTTCAATGTCTTTTAAGTTCTCTAAATTACCAGCATAGGTTAACAAGTCCATATTTACAATATGATATTGTGGGTATTTATTAACTAATAATCT
The DNA here is from genome assembly GCA_045562345.1 of Flavobacteriaceae bacterium. Classification (GTDB taxonomy): domain Bacteria; phylum Bacteroidota; class Bacteroidia; order Flavobacteriales; family Flavobacteriaceae; genus MAG-121220-bin8. The sequence goes on along the minus strand of JBJKVZ010000031.1, from coordinate 21,549 downwards.
AACCAAGTGCGAGCCTATAAAACCAGCACCTCCAGAAACTAAAATATTACGCTTCATTTTTAATAACTTTAATACAATCCTCTAAGCTTTGTTTGTAATTAGGAATCTCTAAATTTAAGGTTTTTTTAATTTTTGATTTATTTAAAAGTGAGTACTTTGGACGTTTTGCTATTGTTTTAAATTCTTTTGATGAAACTCCAATTATTTTACAATCTAAATTGTAAAGCTCTCTAATTGATTTTGCAAATTCAAACCATGAAATTTCACCCTCATTTGAATAATGAAATAGCCCAAATTTATTTTTACTATTCATAATGATCTCAACAATAACTTTAGCTAGATCGTAAGCATAAGTTGGCGAGCCAATTTGATCATTTACCACCTTAACTGAATTATTTTTTTTCATTAAATCAATCATGGTTTTTACAAAGTTTTTTCCAAAACTTGAATAAAGCCATGAAGTTCTAATTACTATTGAATTATAATCATTTTTTAAACATGAAATTTCTCCTTTTAATTTTGAACTTCCATATTCATTTACAGGTCTAGTTTTTGAATTTTCACATAAAGGAACTTCACTAAGTCCATCAAAAACATAGTCAGTAGAGATATGAATTAACTTTTTAAAATTATCACTTGTCCAGCGAGAAATAACTTTTACAGCCCTATAATTTATTGTATTTGCTAATTTGATTTCCGTTTCTGCTTTATCAACATTTGTATATGCTGCACAATTAACAATGACTGTTGGATTAATGTTACTTAAATAAGTATTAATTGAATTTAAATCTGACAAGTCTAAGACTTTTACGGTTGAAAAAAACCAAGAAAAATTTTTATATAATTTTGAAATCTTTTTTAATTCAGACCCCAACTGACCTTTAGAACCAATTACTAAAATTTTCACTAAAATGGTGATTTTAAATTTTTAAAAGATTCCAGATTTGAATCTTTTTTAGATAGAATTGGTTCAATATCATGGTTCCACTTAATGAGTAAATCTTTATCATTCCAAATTATTCCTGAGTCAGATTTAGGATTATAAAAATTATCTACTTTATAATTAACATTAGCTGTTTCGCTTAAAACCTGAAAACCATGAGCAAATCCCTTGGGAATAAATAATTGTTTATTATTCTCTGATGACAACTCAACAGAAAAATATTTACCGTAAGTTTTTGAATTTTTACGTAGATCTACAGAAATATCTAAAATTTTTCCACTTACACATCTAACTAGTTTAGCCTGTTCGAAAGGAGGTATTTGAAAATGCAATCCTCTAACAACACCTTTATAAGATTTTGATTCATTTTCTTGCACAAAAACTAGATTGATAACATTATCAAAATTGTTTTTATTATAGGATTCATAAAAAAAACCTCTCTCATCTTTAAACAATTCAGGCTCAATGATTAGTAAGTCGTTAATGAAAGTTTTACTTATTTTCATTAACAAAGGATTTTAGATATTTAACATAAGTTGAATCACCAAAAAGATTATTTTGTTTTTCTAGATTTACTAACAGATCATCCAATATTTTGCCATAGAGCATTTCCATCTTTTCCTTAACGAAAGGTCCTTCTTTTTTTGGAGGACCTATTTTAGATTTTTTACCTACTATCTTTGCTAAATTTGAGTCGAATGGCATTACTTTTTTTTAAAAACTTCGTTTAGGCAAATCTTTAAACCATTTTTTATAAAGTTTAGAAGTGGGCACTAAAATAACCCAAGCCGTCATGAAGATTAATTGCAAATCTAACAAAAAAGAACAGTTTGATTGATACCACATTTCCAATTCTCCTTTGTAGGGAGCTATAACTCGTTTATAAAACTCATGCGGATCTTCATCTTTAACAGTTGAGATAATCGATTCCTCATCTCTAAAGATAATAGAACCTATACCTGTAAGACCTGGTTTTACATTATATATTTTCGACTGCACCTCTTGATTATAAGCTATGAAAGTTTTTTTTACTAATGGCCTAGGACCCACTAAACTAATATCACCCCTTAAAATATTAATGATTTGTGGTAATTCATTGATCTTCGTTTTTCTTAAAAATGCTCCTATTTTTGTAACCCTTGGATCATTTTGAAGAGTAATACTACCTGTACCAATATTCATAGAGTTTTTAAGCATTGTTGCAAATTTCCATATTTGAAACCTCGAATTATGGATTCCATAACGTTCTTGGAAATAAAAAACTTCTCCTTCTGCAGAGAGTTTCAGTACAATTACTATGGGAATAAAAACTGGTAATAAAATAATTAATGTTAAAAAGCTAACAGCAATATCCAATAAACGTTTAAAAAAATTATACATAATTTACATTTTTTGATCTAAATATTTGCCGGTTTCAATGTGCTTAAAATATGGAACATATTTTTTAATAACAGTTACAATATCTAACTTATCCGAATTAGGATTATTAAATGTATTGTTAAAATCAGCTTCGACGTCTTCAAAAGATATTTTAATGTCCGGAGTATTTATGAATCCTAAGGAGTCGTACTTATTAGTTTCATAATCTTCCTCTTTAGTATAAAACTCTTCATATGTTTTTTCACCTGAAGTATCTGTCTTGAAAAAATAAATTGGATACTTTGTAGGATACTTATCAAAATCAAATTCTTTTGCTTCTTTTTCTGACTTTACTAAAACTGGTTCAAAACTGTTCTCTTTTAAAAAATCTAAAGCGATATCCTTAAAATAAATTTGATCTTTATTAAAATCTAATTTAGGAAAGAAAATATTACCTGTATCTCCTAAAAATGTGGCCAATAAACATATTTGTCCTGATTGTTCTGGGCTCACAAAAAATCTCTTAATATCTTCTGGACAAGAAAGTGGCTGTTTTTTATTTATTCTGTATATAAACCCATCTAATAAACTTCCATTGGAAAAAGCAACATTAGCAAACCTTGCTGTTGAAACTCTAAAATTATTTTTTTTGGATAGAATCAACTTTTCCATTAAGCTTTTTGAAGCACCCATAATATTTACTGGATTCGCAGCTTTATCTGTCGAAACACTAAAAAAATAATTTGGGGGATTTCCTTCACAAAGGTTTAAAAGTTTTATAGCCCCAAAAACATTGTTTTTTATTAAAGCTTCAACTGAAATTTTATCTTTTTCAGAACGCACATGCTTATGTGCTGAAAAATTTGCAACAACTTGCCAAGTTTCAGAATTGAAAATTTTATCAAAAGTATTACTCAATAAATTTACTGGATACGTAATGTATTCTGGATTATAATCTAATAAATTAGAACTTCTTAGATCTCTAGTTAATTCAGTTAAACCATTTTCATTAATATCTACAACAGTTAATTTTGAGGGTTTATACTTTAAAATCTGCTTAATATAACTAAAGCCTATTGTTCCTGCACCACCTATAACGAGTATATTTTTATCAATTATATTTTTGTTTAACAAAACTTGATTATTATCAATACTTTTATTAAAGGTTATTTTAAGTGGAATTAATTTAGAGTAATTCATTGTTATTTTCTAATTGAGAATAAATTTTATAAGTTGAATATACGTTATTACAAAAAATTTTGAAATATATCTCGTTTACTTTGTTCGCAATAAAATTTAATTTTGATAATTTTGATAATTTCACTAAAAGTTCAAAATGTTGTTTATAAACTCTTAAACTTATTAATGAATTAATTTTTAATTTTTCTTTTAAAAACTTATTATCATAAGGTTCTTTGTCAGCTAAATGATAAATTCCTACTTCAAAACTATGCTCTATAAATTTTTTAGTGATCGCCAGGAGTGTCTGAAATGAGCAATAGGAATGTAATTGAGAATCATCTCCAAATTTCATCTCTATGAAATTAGTTTTAATTAATCTTTTATAAATTGTTTTATCATTAAAACTAGAGAAAACTGGTGGGATTCTAAAAATATAGTGATTAGGGAATTGTTTTTTAGAAAAAAGTTCTCCTTGAAGTTTAGATTTTGCATACAAGTTTTTTGGATTTACTTTATCAGTTTCTTTAATTTCTCTACTAGTAATCGTTTCTCCGTATACTGAAATGGTACTCATAAAAATAAATTTACAAGTGGTATTAACATATGAAGCTAAAATATTAATACTTTCAGAATTCACTTTATAATAAGATTTTTCGGAAAAATTAGAGGAAGGTAGAATTCCTAAGCAATTAATTACAACATCAAAATCTATTTTTCTAAGTAAAGACAAATCTCCTGATTGTTTATCAAAATCATAAAAAAAGTTGTAATTACTTGAATTAGATCTAGAAACAGAATAAATGGTATAATCAGATTTAAGTGAATTCAAAAGAAATGATCCAATTTTACCAGTACTACCAATTATTAATACTTTTTTCATATAGCTATTTGGGATTCATCAATATGAACTCGTAGTTCATTTGTTTTGCTAAATCCAATAAATTTGAAAGCTTTTTGAGATTCGAATATCTTCCATAACTAAATCTTAAATTATCTATTAATGAGGGTTTAATAGGCAATTTAAACTTCCCAGGATATAATTCAAAAGGATGAAGAAATAACATATACTCATTTCTTTTCTTCAATTCAAGTTTAAAAAGATATCTAAAAATTATAAATGGAATAATTCTAAGATATCCTCCTCCTGAGATTGGTATATTAAAATTATTTATTCTAGTTGTTGGGATTTGAAGTTCAAAAAACTTTGTATTTTTTGATTTTAATAAAATTGAATTAAGTCTTTTATATTTAGACATATTTAATTCTGAATACAATTTGTGATTTGAAAATTTAATATAACTTGAATCATAACTAAACCCAATAGAATATAGTTTTGACAACTTATTGTTTGTTAAGCTAAAACAGGGTGCTCGATATCCATATATTTTGTCATCAATTATTTCTTCTAAAATTTTTTTAGCTTTTGTTAATTCATTTATAAATTGATCAACACTTTTTTCAGTTACCAGACCGTGATTGTAACCATGACAAGCGATCTCATGACCATCGTTATAAATTTGTTTTATTATTGATGGGTGTTTTTTAGCTAACTCCGCAAGAACAAAAAACGTTGCTTTTATATGCCTATCTTTTAAAAAAAATAAAAACTCATTTATTTTGAATATAAAAAAATCTTTACCTTTAAAGTTTGTGTATTTTTTAAAGTATAATAAATGATACCACTCTTCAAGATCAACTGATAAATAAAATTTTTTCTTCATAATTTAAAAAAATTTTCCGCCTTGTTTTAAAAATTGATTGATATCTGATTTTTTAGGGAATGAAAAATAGTTTCCTTTGCCTTTAGGGTTATTTATATAATCAATTTTTCCTGATTTAATTTTTTCAACACTTTCTATTATTAACTTCATTCCAATTTCCTTAGTTCTAATTATTAAATCCTTTTGAGTTGTATTTTCAGCGATTAATATTTTCTTCTGACTTATTATAGGCCCAGAATCTATTCCTTCATCCATCTTAAAAACAGAAACACCAGTGTATTTTTCTTTTTTTAATAAAACCCAAAAAGATGGCATAACTCCTTTAAAATTTGGCAATAATGAACTATGCAAATTTATACAACCAAATGTAGGGATATTTAAAATTTCACTTTTAAATATCTCATTACCAAGAATAGAAATTATAAGATTAGGTTTATAACTTTTGATTTTATCCAAAGATAATTTATGGTTAATAGACTTATTTAATAAAATAAGTGGAATGTTATTTGAATTTAAAATAAATTTTACTGAGGGTTTAAATAATTTGACTTTAATAAATTTTAATGAATAATAAACAAAAAAAGAAAAACCAAAAATATCTAATATTTTTTTAGTTTTATTAAAAAAGGTTTCTCGCCTTCCATAAGGTGATGGAGAGAGAAGTACACAAGAGACTACATTATGATTATTCTTCTTAAGGTTTTTCAATAAGTAACTTATATTTTGGCTAAGATAAAATGGTTCATTAGGCGTGACTATAATAATTTTCATAACTCTGTTAATTCAGTTTTAATTTGCTTTAGCAATGTCATTTTAACAAAAATTTTTCGAATTCTTATCGAATATTTTTCTATATCCTGTGGATTAGGAAGTTTATTTATAATTTTTATTTGGAAACCAAAATCTGAGTATAATATCAAAATATGTTTGTGTTAGAAAAAAAATTGAAAGGCCTCAATTTATTGTTACAATTTTAGTTTTTCTTTAATTTAGTAAAGGTATTATAATACTTGTGTCAAATTTTAAAAAAAATTTTTCAAACAGAAATACCCAACTAGATATAGTTAACAAGTTTTTTTGTCAAAAAACTTATTCATTTATATTAATTTTATTTAATAAATAATTTCCATATTCGTTTTTAGATAATGGTATTACTAACTTTTTTAATTGATTCAAAGTGATATAACCTTTGTCATAAACTATTTCTTCTAAACAAGCTATTTTAAGACCTTGCCTGCTCTCCGTTATTTGAATAAAATTAGAAGCTTCAAGTCTAGATAAATGTGTTCCTGTATCAAACCATGTAAATCCTCTACCCATAAGTTCAACACTAAGACTTTTTTTCATTAAATAAACTTTATTTAAACCAGTAATCTCTAATTCTCCCCTTTGACTTGGAATTAAATTTTGAGCATATTTAATAACGGAGTTAGGATAAAAATATAGACCAACTGCAGCATAATCACTTTTTGGATTTTCTGGCTTTTCCTCCAATGAAATTACCTCCCCTTTTTCATTGAATTCAATTACTCCATAATCTTTTGGATCTGAAACTTTATAGGCAAAAATAACTGCTTGTTTATTTTCCTCTACTTTTTTTATAGAATTGTTTAGTAATTGTATAAAATCATTACCAAAAAAAATATTATCTCCTAATATTAAACAAACATTATCATTGCCAATAAACTCTTTGCCGATTAAAAATGCTTGTGCTATTCCATCAGGTTTTGGCTGTTCTTTATATTCAATTGAAATTCCTAAAGATTTTCCATCCCCTAAAAGTCGTATAAAGTTTGGTAAATCAACAGGTGTTGAGATAAGTAGAATCTCTTTTATACCTGCCAATAACAAAACAGACATAGGATAATATACCATTGGTTTATCATAAATTGATAATAATTGTTTAGAGACTCCTTTTGTAACTGGGTAAAGTCTAGTTCCCGAACCACCCGCTAAAATTATTCCTTTCATATTAAACTAGTATTTAAAATAATATTTTAAGTTAGAATTAATTGCCCATAATATAAATTTATACTTGGCTTGTAAAGAACTTAAATTTAAATTTTTATGAAATATTTCATAAACTTTAATAGCCGATTTAAACTTGTTTCTTGACAATGAATCATCTAAAATCCTGTAATCCATTAATGGCTTGTTAATTCCATAAGCAAATTTTTCTCTTTTTAAAAGAGTTAACCAAAGAATATAATCATCGTAATAAATATTTTCCATTTGAAAAGAACCAATATTTTTTATATTAACAACCACTGTAGAAGTTACGATTACTGTATTTGTCATTAAAAAATTATAATTTACTTTTTCTGGGACTTTAATGATTTTTTCTTTGCCTGTTAAACTTTTATGAAATCGTGTAAGACCTGTATAAGTAAAATTACACTTCCTTTCTTTCATAAAATTTATTTGTATTTCTAATTTATCTTTTCTCCACAGATCGTCCGAATCTAAAAAAGCAATATAATCTCCGGAAGACATCTTAATTCCAAGATTTCTTGCTGCAAAAGCTCCAAGATTTTTGTTGTTTTGTAAAACTTTAATTCTTTTTTCTTTTGATGAATAATGTTTAAGAATTTCAAAGCTATTATCGCTTGAATAATCATCAATAGCCAAGATTTCCCAATTTTTATATGTCTGATTCAATACGCTGTTAATCGTTTGTTTAATAAACTTTGAAGCATTAAAAACAGGTATTATTACGGAGACTTTATTGGCGTTGTTGTTTTTCATAAGAATTATTATAAATTAGTTCCTGAAAATCCCTTTTCGTTTTTATTAAATAATTTTCTCAATGTTATTCCTCCAAACACTAACTCAACAAATGACCTCAGTAAATATAGGCTAATACCTGAGGGAATTGCATAGAGTGGAAACATTTTTATAACCATAATAACCCTATAATAAGGATTAGAGGGTGATTTAATGGAAATACTATTTTTTAATCTCATATAAAAATTAGTTTTACTATCAAATATAGACTTACCTGTATTATTCATATCTACATAAATTTTTGATTTAGGATCTATGTATGCTTTACAATTAAATTTACTTAATCTCCAACTAAATTCATAGTCTGCATGATAATGAGGTAAATACTTCGAATTAATTAATCCGGCTATTTTTAAATAACTAATTGGAAAAATAAAGCATCTTCCAGGCAAATAATCTACCTCACGTACTTCTTTAATATTAGTGCTTTTATCTAAACCTGCAAATGGATGTTCGTTTAAAGTCCAAAACCAAGAATTTACTTTAACTCCACTAGATATAATATTATTTTTATAAATAGATATGGCTCCAACTTGAGAGTTATTTAATTGTTTAGATTTTTTTATCAATAAGCTAGCAATATCATCTTTAAATTCAATATCAATATTAGAAATTAAAACAAAATCATTGTCTTTAGAGTTTTTTAACGAATAGGCTAAGGCTCTATTCAAGGTTGAGCTCCACATCTCGGTTTTTAAACCATATAGTTCTGTAATTTTAATTTTTTTAGATATTGAAGAGTTTGAAATTAAATCAGATGTTTTATCTCTTCCATTTGCGTTAACAATAACAATTTCAATATTTTTGTATTTAATATTTAATAAAGAGTTTAAGAAAAGTTTTACTTTATCAAGTTCTTTAAATGTAGGTATACAAAAGAAAATTTTGCTAATTTTCAAAATAAGATATTTAGTTTTTCTAATAAAAAGTTCTTATACATAATGTCTTTTTCAATTGCAGACTTTATAATATTAATATTATTATACAGTTGATTATTATCTATTACTTTTGAATTTATTTTAGTAGAATTATAATACTCATTATAAGAGCTAAAAAAAATTTTATTATAATCTAAACAATTTTTTTTCTTAGAAAGGATAGCTAATATCTCATAAAAATCATCTTTAAAATTCTTTTTAGGAAGTTTTTTATTTAGTTTATAGTATTCAAGAAGGTCATAATATTCTTTTTTATTAGACCATGTATTAGTAAAATCAAATGCTCTACTTTTGCAATATTCATATTTCAAGTTTGGTATATTCAAGTGAAGGGCCTCAAATGTAACATTACCATGATGGGTTAATACAATGGGTTTAATTTTTTTTGTAATAGCATTTAAACTTAGTTGTGGATTAATTGAAAAAATATTTTTATGGCTTGTTGATTCTTTTATTAGTTTAATATCGTTATTTATAGAAGAATCATAGTCCAGCCCATAGTATCTGTAAAGACCTTTGACATACTTATAATCAATTAGTGATTTATCAGGATGTATTGGGCTAACAATACCTGGATGAGGTTTTAAAATACAATAGTATCCTAATTTCAATAAACTATTTATTGTATAATGATGAAAATCATCAATGGTTTTAAAGCAATCAAATCCACATCTAAACTGATCATCTGCAACAGCATGTAAAAATACAATAGCAACAGGCTTATCTTTTTTAAAAAAAATTTTTAAATCCAAACTTAGTTCTAATTTAGTATTAACGTCAGTAATATTTCCAGTCCAGAATTGTATGCCTTCATTAAATCTTTTGACCATATTTTTTTTCATATCTAAGATTTCTGATGAAGTTACTTTTATGTTTTTTGGAGTATATTCATTAGCTCTTCCTAATGAATAAAAGTTATATTGAAATAGTTTAAATTTCTCTGAAAATTTATCAAAAACAAACTCATGATAGATCTTTTTACTAATAAGAATTCTTCTAAACAATTCATCAGTAAATGAGGTTTCTTGAAAAGAAAATCTAATGTCATTAGTGGAATACTTGCTTAATAATTTTTTTAAAGATTTTTTAAAATGTTGAGCAAAAATCAAATACTTTAAACAAACTAAGTAAAATCTAAAATCAAATTTTAGTATTCCATTCCCATATTTTTTATTTCTTAGATATTCTGCAACTATTATATCTCCAGCTAAAACATTATTAATTCTTAATTTATCTAAACAATTAGAATCTGAAAAAGAAAAATGTAACTTAAAAAGGTTTGAAAATAATTTATAAAATGACAAATAAAAAGATAAACTAAAAAAATTACTAAGTAATAATAATAACTTTAAATTTGAAGTTTTATCATTTGCTAAACCATTAACAGACGTAAAAAAAAGTAATCCATCGGGATTCTTAGAAAAGAATTTTTTTGTTATAATATTAAAAGTAAAATTATATGGGAACCAAGTTGGTCTATTTATAAGTAAAACTTTAAAATTGTAATCAATTTTATGTTTTTTAATAGATTTTGAATATGTTAAATTCATATTTATTTTTTGAGTCTAAATACCTTAATATTAGGATTTAATGCTTTTAAATTAAATGTTTGTAGGAAAACATTTAGATTTTTAATTATATAAACTATATAATTAAGTAATAGGTTATATTTAAATGATTCTTCAGGTAAATAAGTGTCCTTGTTTAATTTGCTTTTAATTCTATTGATATAAAATTTATAAACATTATCCATGACTTCAGATGATATTTCATAATATGATGATAGTAAAATTTTATAATTATTTAGTAATCTAAAACCATGAAAGTGCCATAAGACCATTTCACTAGAAAATTTAGACTGATTCCAAGGCGCTAAAATCAAATTTTTATTTTTTAAAATGTATATCTCATTTGAAAATAATTCAGGCCATTTATCCAAATACTTTTGGTCTCCAAATCTATCTTCTTCTAATTTTGCATAACACCATTCTAAACATTTTTTTTGCCACCATTTAATTACTTTAATTGAATTTCCTCTTTTATATGTTATCCATTGTACACAAAATTTTCCAAACTTAACCATATCGGAATACATTGGATCAAATGCATGTTCAGTAATTAGAATTGACTTAGAACTAATTTCAAATTCATTAAAAATTTTAGATGGGTTTTTAAAAAAAAACATGTCAGCATCTAAATAAGTTAATCTATCTATTGATTTTTCTGAATCAAAAATCCATTCAGGTATAAATGGGGTCAATGTCCAATAATATTCAGGTCTAGTTCTTGTTTCTTTAAGTTTTAGTAATTCAGGTGTTTCAAAATTATTTAACTCTAATATTTTAGCATTTTTTAGATTCTTATTTTTTAAATATCTATAGACTTTTTCATCTAAACATAAAATCCAAAGAACAAACATATTTTCATTATTTGATAATGATTCATACAATGTAAGGCCTTGAATTAAAAATTTAAAATCAAAACAAGTAACATAATGCTCAGCTTGTATCATTAACCTTTTTTAGTAGCAACAACTCTCAAGTGACCACTATTATTTGATTTACGTACAATATCTTGTATAGTATCTCTATGTTCTTCAGCAAAATCTTTATCAGAAGTTATAACTTTATCTAAGAACTTATTTCCTGTTGTACTAATTTTATTATGTTTAAAAGCATTTCTAACATTATCAACATCTAAATATCCTGGAGTTTCTACTATATCAACTGAATATCCTACATCATATAGAAGTTTTGGCAAAGTAGATGGTGAAAAATGATTTAAATGACTAGGGGGACAAATATTTGTATGCGCCATTCCCAAAGTTTCAAATTCAAAACCATCAATATTAGGTACTGTTATTACTATACTTCCTCCTACTTTATTTGCATTGTAACAAGCTTCTAGATTTTCCTTCGGGTTACTAAGGTGTTCTAAAACCTCAAACATCGTAATTAAATCAAATTCATTTTTAGGTTTGATAACTTCTATAGGTTTAGTCAGCATAGGTACCCCTTTTTTTGAAGCCAAATCTATAGCTGTTTGTTCAAAATCTAATCCAACACCATCCCAACCAGATTTTATTCCTTCACTTAAAAGGGTAGCAGTTGAACATCCAATATCTAACCATTTTCCCTTTTTTGGGAAAGCATCATTTAAATAATCTAGTCTTGGTTTAACAATTTTATTAATTCTAATGTGCTCAGTAGGACCAATTATATTAGTTTGAAAAAAAGCACTGGCCTTTGAATTGGCATAATAAAATTCCATTGAATCAGGGCTTGGTCTTGGATTAATAAATGTAAAGGAACAGGATTTGCATGATACTAACTTAAAATTGTATTTCGTACCAATTAAATTAGATTTATTACAGTCACAAACTGGACAAGAAACATGATCCATGTTCTTTTCATGTAATTTTAAATTATCTATGTCTTTTTGTAGCAAAACGTTATATTTTTCAACAGCACCAACTGGTTTAAGATCTACTCTTTTAATTTTTAATTCCATTTTTTTTTTTTTTTGGGAACGAATTTACAAAAAACGATGTTAAGTACAACTGAAACAATGTGCCTCCTAGAATTAAAAAAATATTTACAGGATAATAAAATCTTACAAAATCACTAAAATATCCAAATCCAAACAATAATATGTATGTGTAGAACACCTTATTTAAAATTGTTTGTTTACTTTTTAAAAATAAATAATGAATTATATAAATTACTATTCCAACCCAAATTGGACATATTAAAATTCCGATATATCCAAAGTTAGACCACATTTCAGTTATAAAAATAGATGTAAAGTGACCTGCGGTACCACTTAAAACACCAGTAAGATTATAATTTTCCATTAAAATATGTCCGTAATCCAGAGAGGATGAGCCAAAAAATAGTTCGTTCAGCCAAGCAGCGGAACTAGATAGGCCTAAAAAAGGATTAATTTCTGGAAATATTTGAAGGGCATAATAGAAGCCTTTAGTTTGATCAAAAAAAATCCTGGTTAATATAGTTTGAATAATAAATAAATTTGTTGATTCTTCAGAGGTTTTAAAAAATAAAAACAAAAAGAAAATTATAAGAAATATAATAATCAAATAGAGTTTATTTATAAATTTTCCGGTTATAAAATATTTTAAAATAATTATAGATAAAAAATAAAATATAATAGATCCGGTGGAACCAATAATGATTGAAAAAAAACAAACAACACAGAATTTTATGAAAAACAAAAGTTTCCATTTATTTTGGTTTGTTTTTAATAAAAGTGCATAAGATGTTAAACTAAAAATTAATAAAACTTCTTGATTAAAAAAAACACTTAAAATTGGGTTTTCAATACCAGTGAATGAATTTCGAGAAATCATCATTTCAATATAATCACCCCCATTTAATAAAACTGTCAACGGATTATTTGATCCAAGAGATAAAAATAGAATGGATGAATAAAGAATTAAGTACAACAAACAAGAATAAAAAAGAGTGTTTTGGGAAATTCTTAATGAGACTGGCAATTTTTTATATTTAAAATCAATGGGTTTAGTATTGATTTTTATTTTTTGAGAAATGATTAATCTTCCAATTAATGCGCCAATAGGGATCCCTATCATTAACCAATATTGCATAAGCCATGCCTTGAGCTTATTATTAAAATCTCCATAAATATAGGAAGTTGTCGGATTATTCTGATCAATTAAAATTGGTAATTCTAATAAGATTACTAGGCTAGGTAAAAAAATGAAAAAACCTAAAATCCAAAAAGAAGCAGAAACCATGTTTAAATTAAAAACAGATTCTCCCATGGCAAGTTTATAAAAAAAAATAGAGATTGTCATCATAACAATTGATGACAATAAGATTAAAAAAATCAACTTAAATTATTTTTTTTAATTCATTAATAACGTACTCTTGCTTTTCAAAACTTAGTTCAGGATACATTGGTAATGAAAAGATTTCACTAGCACATGTTTCAGTTATTGGAAAATCTCCTTTTTTATATCCCAAATCATTGTAAGCATCCATAATATGGATTGGCCAAGGATAACTAATATTTAGAAAAATATTCTTTTCCTTTAATTTTTTCATAATTACATCTCTATTTTCATGCCTAACAACATAAACATAATAAGCGTGCCTATTATATGACAACTCTTTAGGTAATATTAAATTAGTATTGGAAAGATTTTCTTGATATATTTTAGCAATTGCTCTTCTTTTATCAATATAATTATTCAAATTTTTTAATTTGGATCTTAAAATTGCTGCATGAATTTCATCAAGTCTTGAATTATACCCATCCTCATTTGCATAATATGTTTTTTCCATTCCATAAAATCGTAGTCTTTTCATTTTATTATAAAGCTCTATACTATTACAAACCATCATACCACCATCACCATAACCTCCTAATAATTTAGTTGGGTAAAAAGAAAAAGCTGAAATATCAGACATTGAACCTGCCATTTTATTTTTATAAATCGCACCATGACTCTGAGAACAATCTTCAATAATAAAGATTTTATTCTTTTTCGCAATAGAATTCAATCTATCCATATCTACACATTGTCCATATAAATGGACCGCTATAATACCCTTAGTTTTATTATTAATTGATTTCTCAACTTCATTGATATCCATTAAATAAGATTCTTCATGAATATCAACAAAAACAGGAATTCCGCCAGCAGCAACAATAGCAGAGACTGTAGGAACTGCAGTGTTAGAAACTGTTATTATTTCATCACCTTTTTCAATTTTCATTGCTTTTAAAGCTAGAAAAAGAGCATCCGTAGCTGAGTTCACACCTACTCCAAATTTTGAATTACAATAAGATGAAAACTCTTCTTCAAATTTCTTTACATTTTCACCTAGGATTAAAACACCTGAATCAAGAACTGATTGAATTGCAAGATTAATATCATTTTTTTCATTAGATAATTGTTCTAAATAACTCCAAACCCTTACTTCCATTTTTTTTAATTTAAAGATGTTTTTAATAGTGACAAAAGTTTTGAATTATTTAAAAATTGCTCATTTAGACTAAGCCAATTAGAATTATGTATTTTTGATAAAACATTATTTAAATATTCATAAAAAATATCACAATTTTTGATATTGTAATTTGATTTATTATTATTATTATTAATTATTAATTTGTTTTTAAAATCTGCAGGAATAGTAAAAACCCTATCTAATTTGACTTGAAGGTCATTCCCTAAGACACTCATTGAGTTCATGTACTTTGTTTCAAATCCAAAATAACCAACTAAAGAACATCCGTTTGGATATTCTAAATTAATTGAAAAAGAAGTTTCTACCTCAAAATTAGTTGATTTAAATTTAAATCCTTTACAAGATATTGGATTAGACTCAAAAATTACAGAACCTAAGGTCATAGCATATGGACCTAAATCTAATATTGCACCACCGCCATATTTCTTGTAATATCTAAAATTTGATGTTTCAAAACCAGGGATTGAAAACACAGCAGAAATATGCTTTGGATTAGAATTATTTTGTTTAAAAATATTTTTAATTTGATTAAACTGAGGGTGATATTGATATACAATTACTTCAGAAACACACAAATGCTTCTCTTTTGCAATTTTATAAATCTCTAATGCATCAGGGTAGTGAATAACTGAAGGTTTGTCAACTATCACATGTTTTTCGTTCATTAAAGCCATTTTAATTAATCTTGAATGATCGTTATTTCGTGTGGAAACGTAAACTATTTCTGCATCGGAATTTTCTAATGCTGTTTCATATGACGAATAAAAATCTCTTAATTTAGGAGAATTAAAGCCACTGTTTGACTTTGAAAGCGAAGCACAATCGATATGTTTTATAGAAACTGTGTTTTCAATTGAAATTTTAAATCGTCTATTGAAAATTGACGATAATCCTAATACTAAAATATTCATACCGTTGAAATATCTAAACAACTTATTAAACTTCTTGCTTCCATACTAAAAAAACCAAATTTAGATAATGTCATAATCTGATTTAATGTCATCCATTTAAAATTTAATGGGACTTCAAATTTAGATTTTGTTTCAACCAACATATTACGATTTTGAAAATGATAAAACCTTCCACCTTCTTCAGATTGAAAATTATCAAAGATGATATTATTTTGATTAGCATTTGTGAAAAAATCATAAAATTGTGGTGCAGATTTGTTTCTAATTCTTTCCTCGTAATTTGAAAAACAAACCGTTGGTGACAAATCAAATTTATCAATATTTCCGGGCTCCATTTTTGCTTGTACTAAAAAATAATCTATTCCACCGATTTTTTTTATTAAAAATCCTATTAAACCAATTTGTAATTCTTTTATTAAAGGCTGATCCCAATAAGAAACTTCTCTGTTTGAGGTTTCTACACTAACAAAAGTAGATTCAAATCTGTTTTCATTTTTATGTTTTAAACCGTAATCACCCAATAGCCAATTTTCCATTTTTGATACGTGAACTTTTGAAACATCCATAAAATAAGAGGATTTAAGTACAGAAATCCATGAAATAATTAAATCAATTTCTAATTGATTGTCATTGTAATAAAACAATGAATTAATAAATCTATATTTTGACAACTCTTTATATTTAGATTTAGAAATAGTTTGAAAGTCATTTAAAAATGGTACGCAAGAAAGAACAGATCTTGAGTCCATATTAATTAGATTAGAATATTTCATTAAATCTTTTAATTGTTTTAGGCTAAGCCAATAAAAATCTTCATGTAACTCAATTTCGTTTTTAATTTCTATAATTATGTTTCTATTTCTTTTTTTTAAAAATCTACCACCCTGTTCACTTTGTAACTGATCTAATACAAGTTTACTTTTTTTATTATTAATGAAATATTCTAAATACAATGGTGATTTGCCCTTGTGAACTTTATTATAATTGCTCTGTGTAGCTTGTAAAGTTGGGGATAGTTGAATTAAATTTATGTTTCCCGGTTCCATTTTAGCTTGCATTAAAAAATGCCTTATTCCATTAATTTGCTTTGTGATAATCCCTAAAATCCCTATTTCAGGCTGATTAATGATTATTTGACTCCAATTTGATTTATTTCCAAAATTAGTTGATACATTTATTCCTTCAATACTAAAAAACTTCCCTGAATTATGTTTAATAGCACCATGTTTAAAGTCAAAAAACCAATTTTTAGAGTCCTTTAAAGGAAATGAATTTACTTTAAATTTTTGTGATTTTTTTCTTGATTCAAACCAAACAAAAAATTGTTCTAGATTTCCAAAACTATTATCTTTTTCTAAAGCAGATTCTACAAAAGTATTTGTCATGCTATGATTTATTAGTTTTTAAATAAGATAAATAATCTTCTATGTTTCTCAAAGATTTTTTTATGTCATAATTAGTGCTTGCTAAAACAAGACAAACTGCATTTGGCGAAAAATCATATAGTTCTGTAAAAATTAATTTAGGAACAAATAAGCCTTTCTCAGAATTTTTAAAATGAAAAACTGTGCTATTTTTATCATTGCTTAATTTCACTTTAAAGGTTCCATGAACAGCAATTATTACTTGATCTGTATTAATATGAGCATGACCTCCACGATCTTGCGAGATATTGTTCATGTAAAAAACACGTTTAATTTGAAAAGGAATTGTTATGCTTTCCTCAACGGCAATTAAGTTGCCTCTTACATCTTTATTGACTATTAAATTTAGCCAATTAACTTTTTCTAAATTCACTTTAATTTTATTTAGTTACAGATTTTCTGAATATATTTCTGAACTTAATCATGTAAAAATATAACGTTCTTTGAAAATGATCTTCAGCAATATTGTTAAATTTTTCAGGATTTTGTGGAGGTAAAACAACTATTTGAAAAATTAAGCGAATAAAATTGGGAGTTTTAATAAATCCACCTGAATGAAATGAATTATATGTATCAATAGCTGTCAACTCTCTCTTTTTTAAAACCAATGCTTTATTTTTATGTTTACTTATTAAAGGGTGATGATCAAATCTACTTTGTTTCATTTCATTTTTAAATTTTTTTGAGGTAGAAGGGCGTACATTTGATGAAATAGCGTCAAGGGGAATAAATGAAAAAGCACCATCTTCAATATTTTCATTGTAATTATAGCCATAGAAAACCTTAATTCCTCTGTAAAATGAATGGTAAATATCTCTGTGGTAATTTTGAGAACCTACTTTAGTCTTTAAGTCAGAAGTAGTATTACATAAAAGGGTTAAATCAAATGACAATTGATTTAAGTTAAGCCCCAAATAGTCTGTGATTTGAGGGTTTTCATTTATAATAGAATTAGTAATATCATTTAATACTTTAATTTGATTTTTATCAGCTAGAGATTTTAAGTTTAAGGGGAGGTTTCCAACTTTAGAAAGGTCATGAACTGAATTACCTTTATAAAATTTGACAGTATCTAGTGCTTTATTATAAATTTTTTCTAATTCGAAATCTAATTTGGTTTTTGAATTCTTGTTTAATTTTAATTTCAAATAACCCTTTTCAGATAAATCATTTACAGAATTAATTTTTGACCAAGATGCTCGATTCCATAACTTATATATTGTTTTGAAAATGATGTTCATAATTTATTTTCTAATTTAAGAAATTTCCTGATATTCTTTTTTTATTAGTTTTTTATTCAATTTATAAATATTATCACAGTTTTTTAAAGTGCTTAGTCTGTGAGCAATCATAATGACTGTAATATCAAATTCTTTTAAACTTTCTATTGAATTAACTATTTCTTTTTCAACTAAATCATCTAAAGAACTTGTAGACTCATCAAAAAATAATATTTTTGGCTCACGATAAAGTGATCTAGCAATTCCAATTCTTTGCATCTGACCTCCAGAAATTTTAACACCTCTTTCTCCAACAATTGTTTCAAGTTTATTTGGTAAATTTTTAACAAAACTTTCTAATTGAGCCATTTTAATAACTTTTTTAACTCTTTCATAATTAATTTCTGATTCAATCAATCCAAAAGCTATATTTTTTGCAATAGAATCATCAATTAAAAAAATAGATTGGGGGACATATCCTATTATATTCCTCCACTCAAATTTATTATGAAATATACTTTTCCCATCACATGTAATATCTCCATTTGATGGGCTTATTAAGCCTAACATAATATTTATTAGTGTTGATTTACCACAACCACTAGGTCCAACAATACCGATACTTTCCCCTTTTTTAATCGTTAAACTAAGCTTATCTAATATTTGACAATCTTCGTTAATATATGAATAACTTAAATCAGTTAATTTAATTTCTTTGTCAAAAGACAATCTTCCTCTATTAATTTTTTTATTTTTATTCTTTTTAATTGATTGGAAATAACTAATTTCATTGTAAAGCTCATTGATTACAGGCTTAGAAAATCTAAAAGTTTGTATAGCAACAATTATTTTATTAAATGATGGCATCATTCGAAATGCACTTGCTGCAAAAACACCCATGACAGGTAAAATTTCAATAGGTGATTTACCTTGCATTATTAATAAATAAATTAACCCCATTAAACCCACAACTGATAATATTTCTAAAAAAATGCGAGGATATTGTTTTAAAGTATGGTAATTCATATTTAATTTATGGTATCCTCTATTGTTTTTAAAAAAAAGTTCAAGAAAATTAAGGGACTTGTTAAAAACTTTTACGTCTTTTATTCCATCTAATCCGTTAACAATATTTTTAAGCATCTCTACCTCAAAACCTAATCTTTTTTTACCCCAAATTGCAAGTCTTTTTTTGGTAAAATTTTGAAATAAATATGAAAGCATTGTAAAAAAAAATATTAAAGATAAAGCACCTATAGGCTCAGTTAAAATCAATAAAAATGAAATTCCTGTCAGAACAGTAATTTCAACTATTAATATCATCAAGGCTCGAATTAAATCTAAAAATTGTATGGACTCAACTTGAATGTTTTTAATCATTCTTGCAGAGTTATTATTGACATGAAAATCAAAAGACTGATTAATATAGCCTTCAAAAAGTTGTTCGCTGGTAGAATTACAGAGTTGTGAACCAAATTTAGATTGTACATTAACAAGGAAAATAAAAAATATGGTTTTAATTACATAAATGGCAATCAATAACGAAATTCCGTAAATTATTAAAGTAGTTTGGTCAGGATAATCAAGAAAAGCTAGGAAAGGATCTAAAAAAGGATATTCATTTAATAACTCTGTGATAGGAGTTAACATAAATCCTAATACTGGGATAATCATTCCAATACCAAATATTTCAAATACCATTCCAATTAGTGATAGAAAAATAACAAAATAAAATTTAGTTTTAAATTTATCTCCGATTAGAAAAAATATTTTATTTAAATAGCTCAAAATTTGGTTTATTTATTTTTTAAAAAAAAATTAACAATATAATTTTCACATTCCCACATGGCGTCATATGTTGCCCCTGCAATATGTGGTGTAATTATTATATTTTTTTTTGATTTTTGATGTAGTTTTAATAAAGGACTTATTATTTTTTTATCCATTTCAGATGCTAATACATCAGACGCTATTCCTTTTATAATTCCTTTTTCATATAAATCTACCAAAGCATTTTCATCCCAAACTTTTCCTCTTGATGTATTAATTAGAAATACACCTTTTTTTAACTTTACTAAATTAGATTTATTCAAAAAATTAAAATTTTCTTTGTTTAAGTGTATATGAATTGAAATAATATCATTGTTTGATAATAAATCCTCTATTTTAAAATATCTTAAATATTCTTTTTTAGATTTTACATGGGGATCAAAATAAGATACTTTCATTTCAAAAGCTTCCGCAAATTTAGCTACTTGATTACCTACCCTACCCAAGCCTATCAATCCGATAGATTTATTTTTTAATTGGTATCCTCTAAAATTATCTCTGTTCCAGTTGCCTAATTTAACATCATTAGAAGCATCAGGAATGTTTCTAATTAATGCACATAATAATGCCCATGTATGTTCAGCAGTTGAGGGGATTGTTTCAAGAAATCTAGACTGATTTTTTAATGAGACAACTTTAATGCCTAATGCTGATGTCTGATCTAAATCTATGTGATCTAATCCAGTTGTTGCTGAAATTATATATTTGAGGCTTTTAAAATTATTTAAAGTTTCTTTATCAATTTTTTTAGATAATCTAACTATTAAAATTTCTGCTTTTTTTGAAATCTCTTTAAGTTTAAAAGTTTTCCAATTTTCTTCAAAATATTTGAAATTATTACGTTCCCAAAGTGATACTGCCTTTTCGCTATACAAATACGGTTCTAAGTTTAAAACAATCATTATATTATATTTTCTTTCCAAGCAGAAATTAGTGATTTGGCAATAATGATATCTCTTTGTTCGTCAATATTTAACAACCAATTGTAAGGCATGATATAAGGAGAAACTGAATTCGTAAAAAATGATTTTTTAAGCATAAATGCCTCTTTCCTTATTAAATATATCGAACCATTTCTGTAATATGCCTTTGGAATATCTTGTCTTTGTAATTTAGTTAATTTAGGCATTATTGGATTTAATTTGTTTTTTTCTTTCCAATACATTCTTGCTGGATGTACATCATTCATTTCAACTACAGAAATAACTGAATCAATATTTAGATCA
>JBJKVZ010000030.1:0-31526 GCA_045562345.1 Flavobacteriaceae bacterium | reverse complement strand
ACACTAGAGAACAATTGATAAGTGATATGTCTAGATTAACACAGATAGATCTATCCACACAAATAACAGGAACTTACATAGTAGTGATGGATGGTAAGACAATAAGAAAAACTTTTAAAATTGTGAAAAGATAAAAGTAGTATATTGACAAGGATAATATTAGAAATATGAAAAAAATAGAATTACACTGGAAGATTATAATAGGAATGATTTTAGGATTAATTTTTGGGTTTATATTAATTCAATTTGAAGGAGGAAATGAATTTTCAAATAATTGGGTAAAACCTATAGGAACCATTTTTATTAAACTACTCAAACTTATTGCAATTCCATTAATTTTAGCATCATTAATCAAGGGGATTTCAGATTTAAAAGATATTTCAAAATTTAAATTAATCGGTTTTAGAACTATTTTAGTTTATGTTTTTACTACAGTTACTGCAATTACACTTGGATTAATTTTAGTAAACTTGATAGAACCTGGAAATGGAATTTCAAATGAAACTGTTTCAAAATTAACCAGCACTTACGCAGATAACAGTGGAGTACAAGAAAAATTAGCAACTGCTTCAAAGCAAAAAACTCTTGGACCTCTTCAATTTGTTGAAGATATGGTTCCTGATAATGCATTTAAAGCTTTTAGTAACAATAAATTAATGTTACAAGTCATTTTTTTTTCTATGTTCCTTGGTATTTCAATGTTGTTAATTGGAGATGAAAAATCAAAACCATTAAAATCAATTTTTGATTCACTTAATGATGTTGTTTTAAAGATGGTTGATTTAATAATGCTAACTGCTCCCTATGCAGTTTTTGCATTGTTAGCTAATGTTGTTGTTTCATCTGGAGACCCTGAAATTCTGATGGCTCTTTTAAAATATGCATTTGTAATAGTTTTCGGTTTGATTTTGATGATAGTAATTTATTGTTCAATAGTGATGTTTTTCACAAAAACAAATCCTTTTTGGTTTTTAAAACAAATTAGTCCCGCGCAACTTTTGGCTTTTTCCACATCTAGCAGTGCAGCTACCTTACCCGTTACGATGGAAAGAGTTGAAGAGCATATTGGTGTTGATAAAGAAGTTTCTAGCTTTGTTCTTCCGGTTGGTGCAACTATAAACATGGACGGAACCAGTTTATATCAAGCTGTTGCAGCTGTTTTTATATGTCAAGCTCTTGCTTTTGATATTACCTTTACTGATCAGTTAACAATTGTTTTGACAGCACTTTTAGCATCAATAGGAACAGCAGCAGTTCCTGGTGCTGGTATGGTGATGCTTGTTATAGTTCTTGAGTCAATTGGATTTCCTGCTGAAAAACTTGCAATTGGTATTGCTTTAATTTTCGCAGTAGATAGGCCATTGGATATGTTTAGAACTGTAGTTAATATCACAGGAGATGCTACAGTTTCAATGGTAGTTGCTAAATCTGTAAATAAATTTAACACAAAAGAAAAAGCTAATTAATGAATTTAGTAGTTAATGAATAATAAAAAAGTTAATTCATATTTGTCTAAATATGGTTTTAAAAATAGTTGTATTCACTATCAACTTGAGTCAAGTGAATTAGATGCTATTTGCGTAGAAAAAAAATTAGGTGTTCATTCAGATTCAGGTGCTTTGGTTGTAAATACTGGGGAGTTCACAGGAAGATCTCCTAAAGATAGATATATTGTTAAAGACCTAATTACCAAAAATAAAGTTTGGTGGGGTGATATTAATATAGTTTTTGAAAAAAATAATTTTAAAAAGTTATTTAAAAAAATAGTTAATCACATTTCAAAAAAAGAAATTTATATTACGGATTGTTTTGCGTCAGCCGACCCAAAATTTAGATTACGTATTCGTTTGGTTACTGAAGTGCCCTGGGTTAATATATTTGCTATGAACATGTTTATCAATGTAAAACAACAAGAACTTGATTCTTTTTCACCTGACTGGTTAATTATTCAAGCTCCAAGTTTCATGGCTATTCCAAAAATAGATGGAACAAGATCTCATAACTTTTCAATAATAAATTTTTCTAAGAAAATAATAATTATTGGCGGTTCAGGTTATACTGGTGAGGTTAAGAAAGGTATTTTTTCTGTATTAAATTTTATTTTTCCAATCTACAAAAGTGTTTTACCAATGCATTGTTCTGCAAGTGTTGGGAAAAACGGAGATACAGCTATTTTTTTCGGCTTATCAGGAACCGGTAAAACAACATTATCGGCTGACCCTAAAAGAAAATTAATTGGAGATGATGAACATGGTTGGTCAAATGATAATGTTATTTTTAATTTTGAGGGAGGTTGCTATGCAAAAGTAATAAACCTCGAAGAAAAAAAAGAACCTGAAATTTTTGGTGCAATAAAAAAAGGTGCCCTTCTTGAAAATGTCGTTTTTAAAAATAAAACTAATTCGGTTAATTATATGGATTCTTCGATTACACAAAACACTCGTGTAAGTTATCCGATTAATCACATAAAAAATATTCAAAAACCTTCAATAGGATATAAACCAAAAAATATATTTTTTTTAACAGCTGATGCTTTTGGGGTTTTGCCTCCAATATCAAAATTACTACCAAATCAAGCTGCATATCACTTTATATCTGGTTATACTGCTAAAGTAGCTGGAACAGAAGATGGCGTTGTTGAACCAATCCCTTCATTTTCAGCTTGTTTTGGAGCACCATTCATGCCCTTACACCCTACGGTATATGCTGAAATGCTGATTTCTAAAATGAAAGAAACTAATGTTAATGTTTGGTTGATTAATACTGGTTGGTCTGGAGGTCCATATGGAATTGGAAAAAGAATAAAATTAAAATACACCAGAAGAATGATTGAAGCTGCCCTCTCAGGAGAATTAGGTCCATATTCTTATAAACATTATCATATTCATTCAGTTTTTGGATTAGCACAACCAAGAGAATGTTTGGGTATTCCTAAAAGCTTACTAAGCCCAAGAGCAACATGGAAAAATGATAAAGCTTACTACAAAATGGCCTTTAAATTGTCCAATGCGTTTAGAGAAAATTTTGATAAATTCGAAGATATTGCAAATGAAGAAATAAAAAGAGGAGGCCCACAAAGATTTTCAAATAAATTATTCGATTTTAAACAATAATACACTTTTAAATAATTCAAATAAAAATAAATAAAAATGAACTGGGTTAAATTAATAAACTTTTCAATCTTAATTTTTATAAATGTTACAATAACTTATTCACAGGAACCTCCACAGGAAAAAAAATTTCAAACATTTGAAAGCTACAAAAATGTTACTTACGAACACCCATTAAGGTCTCAGTATCATTTTTCATCTCTTAAAGGATGGAACAATGATCCAAATGGAATGGTTTTTTATGATGGTGAATACCATCTGTATTTTCAACATAATCCTTTGGGTGTAAATTGGGGAAATATGACATGGGGACATGCAGTCAGTAAAGATATGGTACACTGGAAACAGTTAAAACATGCGATACTTCCTTACTCTGATGGTACTATTTGGTCTGGTACAGCTGTAGTTGACCATAACAATAGCTTGGGAAAAAATACAAAAGAAAATAAAGCTATAGTTGCTTTTTTCACTCATGCTCAAAATTCAGAGTCAAATTGGTTTTATCAAGCTGCTGCATATAGTTTAGATAAGGGCAGAACTTTTAAATTAATTAATAATGGTAATGGAATAGTACAAAATCAAGGGTTTGATAGAGGGGAGAGGGATCCAAAAGTTTTCTGGCATGAACAATCTAAAAAATGGATTATGCTTTTATGGGTAAAAAGAGGCGATGACAACTATAAGGGTCAATCTGATCAGACAAAAATTGGAAAGGTTCGTTTTTTTGAATCCAATGACCTGATTAATTGGAGAAAGATATTTGATTATGACAGAAATTGGGTATATGAGTGTATTGACATGGTTGAGTTGTCAGTTGACGGCAATAAAAATAACAAGAAATGGTTGATTTATGATGCTAGTTTTGATTACGAAGTCGGCGATTTTGATGGTAATTTGTTTGTTTCAGATAGAAAAGTTAGAAAAGGTGATTTGGGAAATCATTATTATGCTGCCCAAACTTTTAACAATAGCCCTGATGGTCGAAATATTATTATTGGTTGGATGCCCACCAGAGATAAAAATATTTTTATTGAAAATAATACCGTATGGAACCAACAGATGACATTTCCAAATAAAATGGAATTAAAAACAACAAAAGATGGCATTAAACTTTTTAGAACTCCAATAAAAGAAATTGAAAATCTGTATCTAAATTCATATGATTTTAAAAATAAAACTATTAATCATATTAATAATAGAACGATAAATATTCCATCAAATCTAATAGATGTTTCATATAGTTTTAATAGAGATCAAAATGAAAAAATAGTATTTGATATAATGGGTCAAAAAATAATATATGAAAATGATAAATTTGTATTTTACAATACATTCATCCCTGTTAATAATTCTAAAATAATTAAACTCAGAGTTTTACTAGATAGATCATCTATAGAAATATTTGTTAATGATGGAGAGTATGTTTTAACATCATATATATATCCAGAATTAGATAATAGGAAAATAAATATTGAATCAAAGAAAAATATTAGAATGAATTGTAATTTAAATATACTGAAATCTGCATGGAAGTAAAATTAAAATATAATTATGATCAATAAGTATGACTACATAATTATTGGTGCTGGTTCTGCAGGATGTGTATTAGCAAATCGTTTATCAAAAAATAAAAATAATACTGTTTTATTATTAGAAGCTGGTGGTCCAGATTCAAATATAAATTTACATATTCCTGGTGCTTATTTAAAAATTCATAAGAGCAGTGAAGATTGGGGATTTTGGTCAGAAAAACAAAAAAATGTTTTAAATAGAAAGATCTATTTGCCAAGAGGAAAAACCCTTGGTGGAAGTAGCTCAACTAATGCAATGGCATATGTTAGAGGAAATTCTAATGATTATGATAATTGGGAAAGACTTGGTAATATTGGTTGGGGTTATAAAGAGATTCTACCTTTTTTTAAAAAATCTGAGAATCACCAACAAATACAATCCCTAGATTCAAACTTTCACAGTTCATCTGGTGAATTACATGTAACAGCTCCTAAAACATTTAGAACACCATATGTAGACTCTTTTATTCAAGCATGTGAAAATTTAGGAATCCCAAAAAATGATGATTACAATGGCTTAAATCAATTTGGTGCTGGTTGTGTCCATAGCACAATTAAAAATGGTAAAAGACATAGCGCAGCAACTGCTTTTCTAAAACCAATATTAAAAAGGTCTAATCTAAATATTTTAACTAGAGCCCTAGTTTCAAGAATAATTTTAAATAATAAAAAAGCAGAAGGAGTTGAGTATATGAAAGATTCAATAAAAATTCAAGTTTATGCAAAAAAAGAAGTTATACTTTCTGCTGGTTCTTTTCAATCTCCTCAATTACTAATGTTGTCTGGAATTGGTGATACATTAGAATTAAAAAAACATGGAGTTAATTGTAAACATACTTTGTCAGGAGTTGGTAAAAATTTACAAGACCATATTTTTTACCCAATTTGTGCCCAAACAATAACAAATGAAGGTATTAACCATTACATATCACCATTTAATCAAATTAAAGCAGCTTTTAATTATTTTGTAAGAAATAAAGGAGTTTTTTGTGCTGGTCCATTAGAGGGTTTAGCATTTTTTAATCTTGATAAAAAAGATTATAAAGTAGATTTTCAATTTCATTTTTCCCCAATATGTATCAAGAATCAATATGGTTATGACGCATATGATATTTATGATTATCCACTAAATGATGGATTTACTATACTACCAACACTTTTACATCCAAAAAGCAGAGGATCGGTAACTTTATCTTCATTAAACCCCAAAGATCCTCCAAAGATTCAACCCAACTTTTTGTCTGTACAAGATGATATTGATAAATTAATTAAAGGTGGAGAAATAGCATTTAAATTAATGAATGAAAAACCTTTAAATCAACATATTAAGTCATTTGGTTTACCTCACAATAGAACATCAAAAGATGCTTTAATAAAACACATGATGAAAACACTTGAAACAGTTTACCATCCAGTAGGAACATGTAAAATGGGTAATGATGATATGTCAGTTGTTGATTCTTCCCTAAAAGTTCATGGACTACAGAACCTTAGGGTTGTAGATGCCTCAATTATGCCTGAAATTATATCTGGAAATACAAATGCTTGTGTTTATATGATTGCGGAAAAAGCATCCCATATGATTTTAAATGATAAATATTAATGGATTCATCAATTTTTAAAATTGTTCAGTTGATATAAATAATGAAAACTTTAGAAAAAGAAATTATTGTAACTAAAAATGATTTAGATCATTTAAATCATGTTAATAATATTGTATATATCGAATGGATACTGAGCATAGCAAAAGATCATTGGAGAAATTTAGTTTCAAATGAAATTTTAAAAAATTATTACTGGGTTTTGCTTGAACACAATATAAAATATCTTTTGCCTACTATATTAAATGACAAACTTAGATTAAGTACATATGTTGAAAAAACAGAATTAGTAAAATCACATAGAATTGTTAATATTTATAACTCAAGCACTAATAAATTAATTGCTATTTCAAAAACACAATGGTGTTTGATTAATGCTAAAACAAATAAACCTTCCAGAATACCAGTTGAAATAAGATCTGCCTTTAACTAATTTTATAAATCCCTAATGAAATGCTTTTCTTTTTTTATTAATTATTACAATCTTAAATTCATACTTATTTAATAAAATTTATAAAAGTTTTAATAATATTATGTACATTGTTTTTATCAAATTATTGAATACAATTTTTATACTTACTTAATGACAGATTCTAAGAAAGCAGTTTTATACATGTTTTTATCAATAATTGCTTTTAGCACATTAAATTATATAGTTAAAACTATTGCTGGCCAACTTAATTCTTATCAAATTTTATTCTTCAGATCATTTCCAATGTTAATAATTAGCTTTTATTTAATTATTAAGTCCAAAGAAAATGTTTTTAAAAAAAAGAAGAAACTTTTAGTTTTAAGATCAATAGTTGGATTAATATCATTAATTCTTTTTTATGAAGCTATTAAATTTTTGGATGTTGGTATAGCGGTTTCTCTTAGATATGTGTCTCCTATATTTGCAATATTTATGGCAGTTGTTATATTGAAAAATGAATTAAAACCCATTAATATTTTCACATCTGTTTTTGCGATCATTTCTCTTTTTATAATTTCCGGTTTTGCAAATAATATTAATATAATGGGAGTTTTATTGGCAATTTTTTCTGCACTATTACTTTCTGTTTCTTGGGTTTTAGTTTCTAAAATTGGATCTGACGTTTCTCCAATTGTTATCGTGTTTTATTTTGCTTTTTTTTCAACTTTTACAGGTCTTTTTCTATCAATATATTCATGGAATCCCATTGATCTAATGTTGTTGCCTAAACTGATCGCTTTAGGTATACTTGGTTATATAGCCCAATTATATCTTACAAAAGCATTTCAATTAGGAGATCCAAAAAAAATTGCTCCCTTTCAGTATTTTGAAATTTTAATTACAATGATATTTGGATTTTTATTTATAAATGAATCATATTCTTTTTTAACAGTTTTTGGTGCTTTGCTCTTAATTTTTTCACTTATGATAACCTTTTTAGACGTTGATGATAGTGGAACCATTGATATTCATGATTTTACTTTAATTAAATCCAAACTAGATAAAAATAAAGATGGTAAATTAGATCACAAGGATCTGCTAATAATGCTAGACAAGAATAAAGATGGTAAATTAGATTACAAGGATTTAATAATGATTATAAAGAATAGGATTAATTTCATTTTAAAAATTTTTTCAAATTTGATCAAGTAGTTAACTATTAATTTTTTCAATAGAATTTGTTATTGTTTTAATGTATTTTCTTTCATCTGATTCTTTTTTCCTAACTAATGTATTAAAGAAACTTTGTTTTTGATCATTTTTAAATTCAACAAAATTGTTTTTTGATAAAAATTTATAAATATGAATTAAGCTTTTGTTATTGGAAATAAATAATTTACACGATTTAAGAATTAATAATATTTGAATATGGTCAGAACAATTAATAAAATTTTTCAAAACAATTTTTTTAAATTTATCATCTAAATTTTCATAAATATTTATTGATTCTTTTTTATTTTTTGAATTTATAATCAAAATAACTTTCGTTTTAAAACTATTATTTATTGATTTTAAAATTTCTGAAACTAAATCTTTTTTATTTTTTGAATAGTGATCATAGTAAATAAAAATAAAATTTGTTTTTGAAAAATTTTGTTCAGTGGAAGTTTCAAAAATCCATTTTACTATTTCATTATTTTGTCTTGAATTAATTTTTAGGTCAGGTTTTAAATCAATCACATTCAGTTCAATAATTTTTTTTAAAAGATTTTGAGATATTTTTTTTGGATCAAGAATACTTCTTTTGTCAAAGTATTCCTTTATAGATTTTTTAATGTTTTTTCTTGCAGAAATTTTGATCTTAGATCTTATTAACTTGCTTATTAAGTATGATTTTAATGAATTGCTAATTTCAATAGTTTTATCATATTCTGTTTTTTTAAAATATTTATAAAAACTTAATGACAATTCAAAAAAAATAATTTTTTCAAATTTTTTTTTATCAAAAAAAACTGATTGAAATTCAGTTTTTTCTTTTTTCGTAAAAATTAGATCAATATTAAGTTTGTTCTTATACCTTAAAAAAAGATTCTTACAAACTAGATTTAAAATTAACTTGTTTTCTATATTACTTTCACAAATTAAAGCTATATGCATGTTAAAATCTAAAGTTTACTTGATTCACTATCTAAAAGATCTTGAACTTTATTTACTAAATCCTTTTGATTTAAAAACCATGAAATTAAATTTCCATTTTCATCGCTTGTAATAAGCCTCTTTCTATTTTGATTATCAGTGTATTGATTAATGTCCCAAACCCATTTCTGATGTCCCTCAAGAGATAAGTGGTTGTTATTTGCATTAATAATATCTAGAGAATCATTTTCAAACAAATTATATTTTAAAAGTTGGTTATCATAACTTGATGAGTATAGAATCTTATTAAAATCATCATAAAATAATCTTGTAATTTCTGTAAAATGAACATCAATTTTTTCTTTTATCATATAATCATTTTTATCAATCTTTTCATAAAAATAGATTTGTCCATTTTCAGTACCAAGTAATAGCATATTGTCGATCAACAAAATGGAGCTTATATTAGTATTGCTTAAGGTTGACTTAGATTCGTTTAACCCCATTGCATCTAGTAAGTTAATTTCAGTTAGAGTATTATTTTCCAAGTAAAACAACATATTTCCTGAACTTACGTAAAGAATGTCTTTTGTTATATTTTGATTAAAAGAAGATATTTCAATTTCAAACTCTTCTACAATATTATTTTCTATATCTAGCAATATTATTTTTTTGTTTAAAACTATAATCTTGTTTGAGTCATTGTCAATATACACTTGATTTATGGGGGAATCAATACTGAATTCGGAAGAAAATTCTTTTGAATTTAAATTGACTGAATATAAGTTTCCTTCAAATGTTCCAACTAGTACTTCATTTTCACTTACAATAGTTGTAGTTCTTATCCTTTCTTTATTAAGATTAATTTCATTTATTTCATTTGAATCAACATCAATAAACACCAATATTCCGTTATCTCCTCCGTAAACTATTAATTTATTTCTAAAAGTGCTAATAGACCTTATTGCAGATTGATCCTTAGTTTTTCCTAATAGCATAGAGGTCTCACTGTAGCTATTTTTATTTTCTAAAACTTGTAAAGAGGTTTGAAGTAATATATAAAGAGATTCTGTTTCCTTACTTTTTTGATTTAATTCGAAATTGATTTTTTCATATTTACTTGCTTTTTTTAATGCAGAATCTATTATTGTAAATTTCTTTTTTTTAATTTCAGGATCATCCTCAAGACCAAGTTTCTCAAGTCTTAAAACGAGCGGAAAAAATTCTGTTTCAATCAACGACGACTTTCTAAGATTATTTGCCATATTAGCTGCCCTTATTGCATCATCTCTCAAAATCTGGGCTTCATTAGCTAATTCCAATGCCCTTCCTTCTGCATTTTTTGCAACTATTACTGCATCACTTGCTATTTTAGCTTGTTTTTTTGCTTCATTAGCAGATTTTAATGCATTCTCTTTCTCTTTTTGTGCGACTTGTGCACTTTCTTCAGCTTTATCTCTTAAAGTTTCAGCTATATCTTTAGCATCGTCAGCTACCTTTTTTGCTTCATTTGCTTTAACATATTGATCTAATGCATCTTTTCTAGCTTTTACTGCTTCTCCTTGTTCATAAAAGGCATATAAACCAAACAATAGTGCCAAAAATGCAAAAACCGACACAACATTAATAAAAATTTTTCTTCTTTTCTTATCTAATTTCATTCTATTTTCTCGATCTTCAATTTCTTTATTTCTTCTAAAATCACTTTTCCTAATGTATTCAACGGTTTTTTCATAATTTAAGTTGTAATTATTTGACCATTTTTTATTATGAATTGGATTCTCTAACCATTTAACTGCTAAATCAAGTTGTGGAGACTTTAATAATCCAGTTTTTCCAATTTCATAGTTTTTGGAATAGTTGTTGAACGTAATGTAGTTCTCATAGGAGTTAATTTCCTCGTCTTTCCATTTTTTTTCAATTTCCCATAAATTTTCATCGATACCTTTGTAATTAACAATAATAATATCATTATTATCAATTAAATTTTTTCTTGATTTAATACCAGTAATCAGTTGAGGAAGAACTACAAATTTATTTTGGAATTTTGTTTTTAATTGATTTAAAAAATTAGTTAAGGAAATAATATCTTCATCAGTTGCATTTAATATTTCCTCTGCTTTTCTAAAATCAGAGTTTTCGATGGTGTTTTGTAAATTAAAAAGGGATTTATAAAATCTTTCAAAAAAAACCTTTTTATTATCGTCCAGATTGTTGAAGAAATCTGTAATCTGATTATTAATAACAGACTTTATATCGCCAATTTTTTTTGTATTGTTATCATCAATTAAATCACCATCGTTAAATGAATTATAAATATTTTGAAATAAAAACTGTAAGTGTGGAAGCAAAGACTGGTCTTTATTAACCTCCTGATTTATTTTTTCAATGTATAAATGATCGAAAGAAATGTTTTTTTTAAAAAAAGTATTTTCAATAATAGCACGAATTCCATCCTTCCCAATATTTTGAATAGAATATTCTGAGCCGCTAAGAATTTGTTGGAAATTTGGATATCCTACTAAATTTTTAATATACTCCGTCTTTAATGATACTAAAAAATAAATTGGTGAATCACTTAATCTAACGGTTCTGGAAATTAAATTAAAAATTAATTCATCCTCTTTTAATTCTTTGTCGAAATTATTTTGAAAAACAAATAAATCTTCAATTTGATCAATTATTACAAGAAGATTTTTCTTTTTTGAAATTTCAGATTCGTTATAAATTTTTGCTACACTTAAATTCTGAAATTCTAAGATTGCATCTTTATAGTATTTAAAATCACTAGTTTTTGGTTTTCCATCTGAAACAAGTTCTCCACAAGAAAGTGAATAGGATAAATTATTGATTGGAGAAAATCCTGGTCTAAAATTACATATGGACCACTCAGTTCCTGCTTGTCCAGTAAAACCGTTTTTTAGTCTGGGAATTAGCCCAGCATTTATTAAAGAAGATTTTCCTGATCCAGATGGTCCGGTTAGTAATACAAACTTATTCTTTTGTAGTGTTGAAAGCATGCTTTCAACTTCACTTTCTCTACCATAAAAAATATTCTTTTCAGAAATCTTATAAGGTCTAAGTCCGACAAATGGATTTTTTGTCATAATTATTCAGGTCAAATTTATAAATATTAAATCTGAAGTACTAAATTTATAAAAAAAAACTATAGGTCTTGTTTAGACATTTCACTCCTTCTGAATTCAACTCTGAAATTGAAAAAGAAATAAAAAGATCAAGTCATTTAATTCAAATCTTGAGCGACGAATTTGGTTTTCTTCGTTCTGGAATGAATTTAATAGAATCATTAAATAACCAAATCTCAGTTGAATTCATTATTGTTTCTCCAAACGAAAATAAGTCAATGAAGCTTGTGAATCTTGCTAAAAATTTAATTGATAACAATGCTACAGTTTATTTTATTAAAAGTAATGATATTTATAAATCAAAGGATTTTTTTGGAATTTTCGATAAATCTTACCTAATAACAAAACAAAAGCCAAATATTTCTTACACAAATGAAGAACTTTTCAGAGACAGGCATTCATTATTTGAATCAATATCAATAGAATCAAATAAGTTAAATTTATTATCTGGGAATATTGGTATTTCTTTCAAAGCTGATAAAACAGTTGTAAACAAAAATGAAAACTTTAAAATTTCTTGGTCTGTAAAGAATTCACATGAAATTACAATTAATAATGGAATAGGATTGGTTGAGAAAGAAGGTTCTCTAATTAGATCTATAGAAAACGACACAAAATTTGATTTAACTGCTAAGAATAAAGATTTTAAAATTAAAAAATCTATTTATGTCAAAATTTATGTTGAAGATGATATTAGTATTTCAGTTAATGTTTATGATAATATTCTAAAAAAATTTATTGAAATTACTCCTCTTTCTGAATTTTCTGATCATTATGCTGTGTTCAAAAATCAAAAAATCTTTTTGAAATGGGATATAAATACAGATGGAAAGTTTAGTGAAACTAACCTTGGGGATTTAAGTTTAAAAGGAAATCATGAATTTATTTTGTCTGAGCACAAAGAATTTATTTTTACATACTTGACAATTAATAATAAAAAGGTAAAAAAAATTATATTACATGGATTTGATGATAAAAAAGATTTTAACAGATTTAATTTAGAACAGGTTAGTGAACAAAACTTCTTCTATAGGATTGTTAAAAAACTTAATAGACTTATAAATAATAAATGATTAAATTATAGTATTTTAACTAAACAAATTAAATTTTATTTTGAATAATTTTTATGACATCAATTTTTTTACGAGATTTTTTCTTTTTTGTGCTGGAGTTAGTTTAGATATAATTTCCAAGTGTCCAAAATTCGAAATAATTAAATACGTTAGTATTGGTGCAACCATTTTTTTTACGGCTATTTTAGCATTAATTTCTTCTTTTTTTGCTTTTTCAATAATTTTTGACTCTATTCAATTTATTGTGTTTTGCTCTGTTTTTTGGAGTTTTATTATATTTAATTTAGATAGATATATTGTATCTAGCATAAGATATGATGAAAATTTTTTGAATAAAACTGTTAAAGCTTTTCCAAGAATTTTAATTGGTATTTTCATAGCGATAACAATTTCAAAACCTATTGAAGTTAAACTCTTATCTACAGAAATAAGAGAATTTATTGACCTTGAAAAAAACAATAAGATTCAAGAACTAGATTTAATTTATAAAAATACTTTGGAAGATCTTGCAATAAAAAAAAATAAAATTATCGAATCATACAATGTAAAACTAGATTTACAAGAAAAATACTACGATGATTTTAAATGTGAGTGTGATGGTACATGTGGAACATTGATTAAGGGCAGAGGTGTTGAATGTTTGTCAAAAAAAAATAAGTATGATAATTATTTAGTTCAAATGAATTTTGAAAGAACACAATATGAAAATTTAATATTTGAGAATTCTAATGAAAAAAAATTCTTTACTGAAAAATATCAAAAGGATAAAAAAACAATAAATGCTTCATTTTCATATGGTTTCTTTAACCAAATTAAGATATTAAATAAATTAGATAATATTTCAATTTATTTTATAATGCTACTTTTTATCTTGATTGAATTATCTCCTATAATCACAAAGCTTTTTTCAAATAATGGACCTTATGATAGTTTATTGATGTCAAAAGTTAATGAATATAAATTAGGTTATTTCAAATCATTGGATAATTTAAAGAATGAAAGAATGATGAATGATAAAATCAATAAGTTAAGTATTGAAAAAGAATTTCAAAATAAAAAATATGAAATGGAAAAGATAATGAATAAAAAAGCTCTAGATCAATATGAAAAGCTTAAAGATGAGTTAGAAAATAAAATTTCTCAAAACTGATGAAAGTTTTTTTTATATTATTTATTTCACTCTTTGTATTTTCGAGTTGTAAGCCTCTTTCTGATCTAACAGAAATCAACTCGGAACAATTATCTATCTCTGTAGAAAAAGATTTAATAAGCTCTAAGGACCAAGATTTTATTAAAACAATAAATGCTTCAAACTTAAATACCATTATAATTCCTGAAGACAAGTCACATCTAATTGATCAAATTATGAGTGATAAGTCAGGCGACACTTTAAATCTATCAAATTTATTTATTCAAACACTAAAACAAGGTAAATCGATTAGTTATGAATATGATGTTAAAGAAGGAGATGTGTTAAATTATAGCTTTTCAAATAATAAATCTGGAAAAATTGAGGAGATTTTGATATACGAGGGAGATAAAATTAGATTTGCTCACAATAATTTAAAAAGAAATAAGTCAATTGATGGTTCTTTTCAAATAATCCAAGACAATAAAATTATACTTAAAATAACAAATTATGGTTTTTTTAAATCTAATTTGAGTATTAAATTAGATAATATTTCAAAAAATTTTAAAACTGAAAAACTTCTTGATTCTATTGTTGGAAAAGATATTATAACACAAAAAATTACTGACACAATTTTTATGGTTGACTCTAACAAAACATTCTCATTGCCACCTTATTTAGATATTACTAACAAACCTGAGTTATCCATTCCGATAAATATTGAGAATATTGAAAATACAATCGGATGGGGTTATTGGATATCTTTGAATCAAGATGAATTGAACAGCTTTAATAGAGTAATCGAAGATGGTAACGAGGACCCTTTACTTGTTTATGCTAAATCAGAAATTTTTAAAAATAATTTTGATTTTTATCTTCCGATAACAAATAGTCCATATGTAGAATTAAAATTACAATCAAATTATGACTTAAAATCATCTTTAAACTCGGAAAGAAATTTTGACTTTTTTGTATATGATTTTTCAGAATTTGATAAAATTCCAGAGTTTTTTTTAAATTTTAAAAATTATTCTAAATTATATGACTATAAAGTGACTTTTAAGTTAGTAAGAGCAATTAAAATTGATAAACTAGTTGAAAAGGAAATAGATATTGTTAAAAATTACATTAAAATCATAAAGAATAATTAATGAGATCTAAATATTTAATTTTTTGTTTTATTGTTTTTATGATGTTCTTTAGTTCATGTAGAAGAGATA
Organism: Flavobacteriaceae bacterium; assembly: GCA_045562345.1. Lineage (GTDB taxonomy): Bacteria > Bacteroidota > Bacteroidia > Flavobacteriales > Flavobacteriaceae > MAG-121220-bin8. The sequence goes on along the minus strand of JBJKVZ010000030.1, from coordinate 16,128 downwards.
TAATGAAGGTTAAGACCAGTGTTAGAAGAACTCAGTCTGAACTCAGGGTATTTGACAGGGCTTTCAATGACGCAAAAAATGCTTTAGGGATTAAAAATGCCAATAAAGAATTATCCAAATCTGATTCGACTTTATTTTCACCTATTAAGCAAAAAACACTACTTAATAATTATGGCTATTTATATGATTTTCTAAACGGAAAAAATCAATTTATAACAAGTTCAAATTTCTACTATGATTCAATCGATAAGTCCTATTACGTTAATGATAAAAAGTTTCTAAAAATCAAAGACAACAATGAGGTTTTTGGATGGCATCCCTATTGGATGGGTAATGCTTGGAAAAATTATCCTTTCGAACTATTATCAACAATATCATATTTTTCTTACAAGGTGGATCCTCTGACAGGAAGCTATACAAATCCTGAACAAATATCAGATTGGAGAAATACTTCTTTAATAGATAGCGCTAAAGTTAAAAATACTAAAGTTCTCTTAACCATTTCTTGTCATGGTAAATATAACAATGATCTTTTTTTAGAAGACGAAAATAAATGGATTACATTAATTGATAGTGTATCCACATTAATAAATTATAGAAAAGCAGATGGTATTGATATTAATTTTGAAGAGCTGCCCTATTTTAAAAGAACTGAGTTTAATCGTTTTATTAAAGAAATTAGAGAAAACTTAGATCGAAACCTTGAAAAAAAATCTTTTATTTCAGTAACCCTTCCGGCATTAAATAGCAGAGAAATATATGATGTAAGAGAAATTCAAAAATATGCTGATTTATTGGTTATTATGGGCTATGATTATAATAACTCTATTGAATATCAAGAACAAGGAGCTGTTGCACCACTTCAATCAACCGAAGCAAAAAATATAAGCTTAAAATCTACAATTGACTTTTATATAAACAAGGGTATAGATAGGTCAAAAACTATTTTAGCTTTACCTTACTATGGAAGTATGTGGGAGGGAAAAATAAATTCAGATGGTGTAATTGATTCAAGAATGGAAAGGAAAGTTACATACCGGGAAATTATGAATTTGCTTAAGAATGATTTAGTTTATAATGAAAATTCGGTTCCGATCTTTGATGAAAAAAGTATGACTAACTATATGAATTTTATTTATACTGATAATTCTACAAAAGAAATTTGGTTTGATGATGATTATACTTTAAGTAAAAAATATGATTACGCTCTAACTAAAAATTTAAAAGGTATTGGAATTTGGGCACTCGGATATGATAATGGGTATACAGATCTTTGGAAAGTTATTGAAGATAAATTTTCAACCGATAAAATTAAGGTTAGTGATCCAATTGCAGAAATCGAAGGCTTTCCAATAAAATTTTCTAAATATATTATAAAAAATAAAAGAATTTTTATAATGTCTTCGCTATTCTTTTTATTCTCTATAATTATTGGATTTATAATCGTATTAACAGATTGGAAAATCAGAGATAGTATAATAAGAGATAAGTCTATCAGGTTAATTTTTACCTTAATTGTTTTAATTTTATTATCACCTACAACGATTTTAGTTAGTGAATTTTGCTATAAATTTCTAAATAAAATTGGCTTCCCCCCCTTAAATGCATCACTTTTTGAAATATCAATATCTTTTTTTATTGGTATTATTACATATTATATGTTATCAAAGATTAATATTAGAAAATTTCAGAGACCTTAATTAAATTTCATTATGAAAGATTTTATTTTAAAAGAATTTTTTTGGCTTATATTATTTTCCTTGTCATCTTTATTACTTTCATTACTTTTCTTATCATCTCTCAAATTAACTTATTCAGAACCATTTATGAACGATATTGAAAAGGTTTTTACTTTTCAACTATATTTTATAGGTTGGATAATTTCATTAATTTCACTTTATATAATTAGAATTACAATTAGTGTAGTAAAAAAAATGATTAAATGATTAATAATGTTGTTTTATCGATTTCTGATAGATTAAATGAATTTATTAAAAATAAATTATCTATTACTGAGGATAAAATTGTTGTTTCAAGTTTAGTCGATATTAATAAAAACCTAAATCAAGAAGTTGAAAATAAGGTTTCAGTTTTTTTATTAAATATTGAAGAGGATAAAATTTCAAAAAATAGCCAATTTCAAACCTCTCCTAATCAAAACCCTCCAATTATTGTTAACATCTATATAATGTTTGCTGCATATTTTACTAATTCTAATTATTTGGAATCTTTAAGATATATCTCTTTGGTTATTGAGTTTTTTCAAATAAATAATGTCTTTGATTCATCAAACACACCTTTAATTTCAACTGGAATTGATAAGTTATATATTGAAATTTCAAATGTTAGTATCGATGAAATAAATAGATTATGGTCAAACATTGGAACTAATTATGTGCCTTCCATTGCTTATAAAATAAAACATTTGAAATATGATGGAAATGTTATCAGTGAAATTGTTCCCAACATTGGATCCTAAAAAATGACAATCTTAAGAAAGGACATAATTGATTACAGGTCAAATTCTGTAAAAATTTTAGAAATAGAATTTAAACACGATTTTTTTAATGACGGCTATTTTAGAGATTTCAGAATTATTCCATCTTTAAAAACTAGAACAGTTTTAAAAAATCATAATTTGATTTTTAAAAGATCAAATTTAGGTTTTGTAATAATTTTTAATTACGAAGATAGATTTTTCACCCCACTCTTTTCAAATGAAATCATATTAGATTTTGAATTTAATATTGTAGACAATGAATTTCTCACATACACTAACATTCCTTTTAACTATAATCAGTTGTTTATGTTACACAATGATTATCCCTCAGATAATTTGCATTCTGGTGATTTTGTTGACGAAAATGTAATTAAAAAAACAAATAAAAATGGTTTAAATGGTTTAATTAAACTTACCATAAATAAAGGGAATGAAATCTTTTCTGATAAAGAACTTAATTTTAAAAGATACAATTACAAAATTAACTTTAATTCAAGAACAGCTTTTTTTAGATATAACTTTTATAGTTCCGAAACAGACTTTGATTTTAATGGTTTTTACATCACAAATGAAAATAAAACATTACGATTTTCAAAACATTCTGAAAGAATACTTGAAAATGGTTTAAAAGTTTTTTCAATTGTCATACAACAACAAAAAAAAGTAAAAGAAAAGTATAGCGAACAATTTTTTCTTATTAAAGAAGATGAAATTTTTAAACAAAGTTCAATATTCTTACCACATCCCAAAACAAAAAACATATCATTTGATAAAAATTCAAATGTTTTTTATAATGATGTATTTGTAAAGATTTAATCTAATTTTTTTTTTCCTCTATAAACATGCGTTATTAACATTCTTTCAACATGTTATTAACCTATGTTAATAAGTTATTATGTTTTTATTTATAAAACGATTGAATAATTGAAAATCTTAAAATATATTTAGAATTCAAAAATAATATTTATGGCAACAACATTAGCTACACCCGGAGTTTACATTGAAGAAAAGAGTTCTTTTGGATCATCTGTAGTTCCCGTAGGAACAGCAATACCAGCCTTTATTGGTTACACTGAAAAAGCCAGTAGAGGAGCTCAATCATTAATTAATGCCCCAACTAAAATTAGTTCAATGGGTCAGTTTGAAGAATTGTTTGGTGGAGCACCTCCAACAAAATTTAATATTACATTAAATGAAGAATCTCCTGCAGGATTTGATTTAACATTTAAAGAAGGCTCACGTTTTCTTCTATATTATTCTATGAGGATGTTCTACGCAAATGGTGGAGCTGATTGCTACATTGTTTCTGTAGGGAATTACTCTGAAAAAATTGATGCAAAAAAATTAGACGACCCAACTGGTTTTGGTCTAACATCTTTAGAAAAACATTTAGAACCGACGATAATTGTAATTCCAGATGCTATTTTATTATCTCAAAATGATTGTTACAGTCTTCAAGCAACAATCCTTTCTCATTGCGGTTACAAAATGAAAAATAGATTTGCTTTATTAGATGTCTACAATGGAGATCAAGAAAGAACTTTTGATGATGCAGATGTTGTTAATCAATTTAGGGAAGGGGTAGGATCAAACTTCTTACAATGGGGAGCTGCTTATTATCCATATCTGAATACTAGTATTTTATCCGGATCTGATTTAGATTTTTCATACATAGACAATATTGACGGTCTTGTTGAAGTTTTAAATAAAGAAGTAGACGATAGGTTGGCTGCTGATGATATTTCAGAAGCTCGTGCTGAAGGAATTAAAGCGGAAATTGCAAAGTTGCCAGACACTACTGAAAGTGATGCAATTGATTCTTTACAAGGCACATTGAGTGTTATTAGTCCAAAACTAAATTTAGTTTTAGAAACGATTAGTAATATGATTAATGTTTTACCACCAAGTGGTGCCATGGCAGGAGCTTTAACAATGGTTGATGCTTCCGTTAATGTAGCTAAGGCTCCAGCAAATATTAGCTTAGGTTCAGTAGTTTCTCCTACAATCAATATTAATAATGACAATCAAGAGGATTTAAATTTACCATTGAACGGAAAAGCTATAAATGCTATCAGAAGTTTTCAAGGCAAGGGTACCTTAGTTTGGGGTGCTAGAACCTTAGAAGGTAATTCTAAGGATTATAGATATATTAGTGTTAGAAGAACTATGACATTCTTAGAACAGAGCATAAAGTTTGCGGCTGAAGCTTATGTTTTTGCACCTAATAACTCTACAACTTGGTCTACTTTAAAAGCAACTGTTGCAAATTTTTTAACAAATCAATGGTCTTCAGGCCTACTTGCTGGACAATCACCTGAAGATGCTTTTGAAGTTGAAATTGGTTTGGGACTAACTATGACACCTAATGATATTCTTGATGGAGTATTAAAAATGACAGTTAGAGTTGCCCTAACAAGACCAGCAGAATTTATAGTGATTACATTTGAACAACAACAACAAAAATCTTAATTTATAATTTTAAATATATATAGTTATGGCTTTACCAACAGCAGGAACAGGAGGAGAACAAGATCAATTTTGGCCTCTACCTAAATTTTATTTTTCAGTAGATATTGGCGATTTTACTGACTTACCATTTCAAGAGGTCAGCGGATTAGACGTTGAAACAGAAATTATTGAGTACCGACACGGCAATAGCCCAAGTCATAGTACCATTAAAATGCCTGGCCTTATTAAACATGGTGATATAACTTTAAAGAAAGGTGTCTTTGCTAATGACAATACTTTTTACGACTGGATCTCTCAAGTTTCTTTAAATACTTATGAAAGATTAACTGTTGTAATTAGACTTCTTGATGAAACTGCTTCACCAAGAATGACATGGACATTGACAAATGCTTTTCCTAAACAAATTACCCCAACTGATCTCAATTCACAGTCTTCTGAGGCAGCTATTGAAACTATGGTTCTTGCACACGAGGGCTTAGTTGCTGAAGTTGCGTAATTTTATAGGCAACATTTTAATTTTAAAAAAAAAGCTAAATTTTGTTTAGCTTTTTTTTACATATTTTTTTTCTTTATGAATGATTCATATCCAGCTTTAAGTTTTAATTTTAAAGTCACATCATCTGATGCTGCCCTTGGTTTGGGGACTATTGGCTCGGCAATCGTCAAAGCAGCTGGATCTGAATTTGGTTTTGACACGTCTTTTCTAAAAGATGGATTGGAACAATCTGATTCTTTTCAAGGTGTTAGTGGATTGGGTGCAACAATGAGTACAAATAATGTGAAAAGTGGAGGCTTTAATAACATTTCTTACAAACTTCCTACTAAAATTGATTACGAAAATCTTACATTAAAAAGAGGAATGTTAAGAAAATCCTCTCCTTTAACTAAATGGTGTTATAATTTTTTAAGTCAAGATAGTTTCCTGTATACAGTTAAAAGAAAAACAGTTAATGTATTTTTAATGCATGAGACAGATCCCGATAATATTTTGATGTCTTGGTCATTTTTTGATTGTTTTCCTATTTCTGTTAAAATGGATGAATTTGATGCTCAACAAGGAAAAATTGCTATTCAAACTTTAGAATTATCATACTCTCATTTCAAATTTTCTCAATAATGACTATAAAAATAAAACAGCTAGTTGTAAAAGGTAGCTTATCTACTAATACAGATAATCAAGAACAACCAGAAATCGAAAATAAATCATTTGATGAAACAATTAAAGAACTTAAAAGATATGTAGATCAAACAGTTGACCAGTCTTTTAAGCAAGTTTGTGATAGTACAGCACATCAAATATTAGAAAAAATTGAAAATAAATCTGATTTTTAACATATGACAAATTTGACTCTTTTAGGTTTTAGTGAAGTTTTTGGAAGATCAGTTCCTATTGGAACCTACCAACTTCAGTTAAATCCTGAAGATATTAAATTTGATATCCCTGAACTTACTGCAAAACCTTCAAAGGATATTTGCGGAAACGAACCCGCATCAGATTCAACAAGTGATTTATTTAGAAAAACTTTAACATTAGATTTTGTGCTTGATAACACAGGAGCTTTACCATTTCCACCCTTCGGATGTGGAACGCCTGGAACACCAGTTTCTATTTCTACTCTTTTATTAGAAAAAATTTGCGTCACACCCGTATTTAGATCTCATAAAAAACCAACTGTAAGAGCCATTTGGGGAGCAGGTTCAATTACTATTTATGGTGATGTAACTAATTTTAATTATAAATATACTTTATTTAATAATTTAGGTCTTCCCTTAAGAGCTGAGGTTACAATGACTATCAAAGAAGAACCTTCAACTATCTCAAGATTATTTCAAAGTCCAGATATATCTAGATCTCCTAAAGTTAAAGCGGGAGATAGTATTGTAAATTTTTGTGAAGAGTATTATGAAAACAAAAATTATTATTTAAAAATTGCTGAACACAACAATTTAAGTTCTTTTAGAAAAATTAAAGAAGGTTCTGTTTTAGAATTCCCGCCAATAATTAACTAAATATGTTTGATTTATTACCAAAGCCTAGTAAAACCATAAACCAGTTAGTTTCATATAAATTAAAATTTAATGGTAGTAGTTTAGATGATGAAATTAAGGTTTTTGCTATTAGTGTAAATAAACAAATAAATAAAATTAGTAGAGCTAGTGTTTCAATTTTTGGTGGAGATGTAAATCTAAAAACCTTTGATGTTTCTGAAGAATCTGATTTCAAACCTGGAAGTACTGTTGAAATTCAACTGGGTTATGATAATTCAACAGTCAAAGTTTTTGAGGGAATTATTAATAAACAAAAAGTCACCTTATTAAACGGCTACAGATCAAACAGATCAAAAAGTCTTTTGGTTTTAGATTGTGTAGATAAAGCAATTAAACTAACCAATTCTTACACCTCTGATATTTATGAAGATAAATCTGACAGTGAAATCATATCTTCAGTTATTTCAAAATCAGGTATTTCTAAAACAGTTGAAAGAACCTCATTGAAACATCCATTCTTTCCAAAACATAACTCAAATGATTGGGAATTTGTTTTAGAAAGATCAAAATTGAATGGTTTAGTTGTCATCAATTCTGACAATAAAATTGAAATAAAAGATCCGTATTCAAGTTTTGCAATTCCTGAATTATTAATTGAACACGGTGATGCAACAATTAATTTTGATGCACAAGTCGATTCAAGTTATCAATATGGTTCTTTAGAATATTCTTCTTGGGATCCATATAATGAAAAATCTTTAAAATCAATTAGTCAAGAACCATCACTGAATATCCCTGGTAATATAAAACATTCTAATATTAAAAACATTGCTAGCCCATCCAAAACCTCGGTAACATTTTCTCAACCGCTTTCATCAAACGAATTAAAAGAATTAGCTAAATCAAAATTTTTACAATCAAGACTGTCAAGTCATTGTGGTTACATTACTGTAAAAGGGGTAAATTCAATTAAACTATCTTCTTTAATTAGATTAGAAGGTTTTGGAAAAACTTTTGATGGATCAGTTTATGTTAGTAGTGTTACACAAAATTTATCTGAGGGTATTTATACAACAAAGATTGGATTTGGTATAAAAAGAGATTTTTTTCAAAAAAATCTAATTATAAATAAAAACGAAATAATTGATCAAATACAAGGATTACACATTGGAATAGTAAAACAATTAGATAAGGATCCAGAAAATGAGTATAAAATTAAAGTCAATATACCATCACTAAAGTTAACTGGTGATGGAATTTGGGCCAGATTAACTCATTTTTATACTTCTGATAAGGCAGGATCATTTTTTGTTCCTGAAATTAATTCACAAGTTGTTGTTTCTTTTTTATCAAACGATTCTAGATTTCCAGTAATTTTAGGTGGTTTATATACCAAAAAAAATCAGCCATATTCGAAAATTGAAAAAGAAAATAATTTGAAGGCTATTGTTACCAGAGAGAAGTTAACAATTGAATTTGATGATAAGGATAAAATTATCACTATATCAACTAGTGAAAAAAATAAAATATCAATTATAGAAAAAGAAAAATCTGAGGGAATAAAAATTCAGGATTTTAATGATAATACTATTGAAACATCAAAAGATGGCATTTCAATTAAATCAAAAAAAGATGTTTTAATTGATTGTGATGGCACATTTAAAATTAATGCAAAAAAAGAAATAGATATAAAGTCTGACAAGGATATTACTAATGATGGAAATAATGTGAACAACAAAACTAAATCCAAATTTACCGTCAAAGGTAAAGGTACAGATATCAACGCCTCTGGCAGTATTAATATTAAAGGTTCATCCGTTGCTCTAAATTAATTAGTAATGAATAAAAAAAAATCATTTTTAGGTACAGGTTGGGGATTTCCACCATCATTTAATAAAGATTTGGCATCAGTTGAAATGGTTTCCGATGAACAAGATATTAAAGAAAGTTTACACATATATCTTTCTACTAAAATTGGTGAAAGGATTATGAGGTCAAATTACGGTTGTTTAATTCATGATTATATTTTTGAATCTATTGACGATAATACAATAAGTACAATTGGTCATGAGATTAAAAGAACTATATATGAATTTGAGCCAAGAATTCATGTGATTGATGTTAAAACTAATAAATCTGATTCTAGTCAAGGATTAATAAATATTAGTGTTTATTACGAAATTATTTCAACTAATGTTAGAGATAATATTGTTTTCCCATTTTATATTAATGAAGGCACCCATATAAAATAATGCGTTTTGAAAGACAAAATATTACATCATTTAAACCCAAAAAACTTACTTGTTGACGACAGAACTACAGATGATTTAATATTATTTATTAATAAACTTTCAAAGTATATTAATTATTACAATAGTAAAAATATAATCGATGGAAATTGGTCTGGTTTTTTTTCAGATCAAACCTTTTTATTATCTGAGATTTCAAATTTTAAAATTGAAAAATATGAAAATGAGAGATTAAATTTAATTAAAAATTTTGATGAATTTTCAAGTGAAAAACAAAAAGAAGAGACTTTAAAAGATTTCTTTTATATAATTTATATTTTTTTTAAAAATGTTGATGTCTGGTATAGTAAAGCTTTAAAAAATAATCTTTCTATTAAAAGTTCTTCAATTGAGAATGAATTAGAACAAGCAATACAAAATAAACTTAAGAATTATTTTGATCAATTTTTTTCCTATACATTATCTTTTAAAGAAACTAATAATTTTAATTTTTCATTTGACCATTTTAATTCAATATGGAATTTCAAATTGTTAAAGAAAAAAAATATTTTCTCAGAGACTGATGTATCTCAGTCACCATATTCAAGTGCATTAAAAAAACTAATTCTTCTTTATAATCCTATTTATGAGGTTCTATTTTCATTAAAGAAAAAATCTAAATTTCTTTTTACTAAATCTTTAGAATCCAATGATAATCATAATCCTCATATTGGATTACTCTTTTCATTTTTAGAATTATTTAAAAATCATCAAGCTGATATTAATAATTTACCTACAAGACACTTAGATTTTTATTATAAATCAATTTTAAAACAAAAATTAATAGAAGATAAGCCTAATCAAGTATATGTGAATATTGAAATTGATGAGAATATAGATTCCTTAGTTATTGGTGAGGGTGAAATTTTAATTGCTGGTCAAGAATTAGATGGTGATGATATTATATATAAAACTAATCACGAAATTGTTTTAAATAATTCTAAAATTTCAGAAATTTCCTCTCTTTATGTAAGTAGAAATAAAAAACTTGACTTTAACTCTTCATTTAGATTAGTTTCAGGAATTTTTTCAAAGCAAATTGCAAATTCTATTGAAGAAGTAAATGATTTTAATTACAATAATGAGCTTTTTTCAAGTTTAGGTGAGGATCAAACATTTATTTCATCTCAATTTAAATCAATGGAGTCATCTAAATTAGGTTTTGCAGTTTCTTCTCCTACATTACTTTCTGCTAATTCAAATAGAGAAGTAAAGTTTGATTTCTATTTCACTATTGATTCTATTCAGTATTTATCAAATTTAATCATAGACATATCTAACAATACACAACAATCAGAGGAAAAGGTTTTTTCTGATATATTCTCAAATTCTCTTGATATTAATTACACATCAAATGACTCATGGGTTCCTATTAGTAATTATAATTTTGAATATCCAGAAGATTGGTCAAAGGGAATAATTTCAATAAAAATAATTTTAGATAAAAGCCTTCCACCAATTTCAAACTATGTCAATGAAGTTCATGACAAGAATATCGAATCAGGGTTTCCTGTTTTTGAGTTTTTATTAAGTAAAAAAAATTTTTATTATCCATATTCTTTTTTAAATGGTATAGAAATAAACAAAATTGATATAAATCTTACTGTATCCAATTTGAAAAATCTCAAAATTTTAAATGAATTAGGATCAGTTTCAAATGATTCTGATTTTGAAATGTTTGGTCCATCTCCTGAGAAAGGCTCAAAATTATATATTGGAAATGCTGAAATTTTTTCAAAGAAAATACAAAAACTAACTTTGGGATGGGATTATACAAACCTCCCTTATGACTATGAAAATTTTGAAGTTTTTTATAAAGATTATAATTATTCAATTAATAACGATTCATTTAAAATAAAACTAGAGGCTTTATCTGATTATTCATATAGAAGAAATGTTGAGGACGAGTTAATTTATAATTTATTTAATTCTGAAGAAAATAAATTAATGAAATCCAGGATAATTGAAAATATCGATTGTGATGTTTTAAAATTAAAACCTTCTTATAATCTTACCGAAGAAAATATAGATATTTATTCAAATGATTTAGAATCAGGTTATATTAAACTTGAACTTGTTAATCCTGTCATTGGATTTGGCTTTAATTACTATCCAAAACTTTTAGAAAAAACAATTGAAAATGCTTCAAAAATTAAATCAAAAAAAGATTCAAATGAACAGTATTCTTATCCCAATGAACCATATTGTCCAAAAATTTCTGATATCTATTTAAATTATTCTTCTAAAACTTCTATTTTATTTAATGAATCAAATGAAGATGGAAATGACTCTTTTTTCCTTGTTCATCCAAATGAAGGATATAATAGAGTGACTTCAAATTTGAGAAATAATATTAATTTAATTCCTGAGCTAAAATTTCAAGGAGAACTTACGATTGGATTTAATAAGATTAAACCACTGCAGGATTTAAATCTTTTATTTGAAATAGAAAAAAATGAACACACCAACTACAAGTTTAGTTCAGATTTGGAATGGTTTTATTCAAGTTTTAATGGCTGGAAAAAAATTGAAAAAAGCAATATTTTATATGATGAAACTTCAAATTTAATGAAAACTGGGGTAATATGTTTTAAATTAAATTCTGATTTATCTTCAAAATCTGTAAATATTAAAAATGAAAAATTTTATTTAAAAGCTTGTTCTAAAAATCAAGTGGATCAATTTAGTTTAATTAAAAAAATTATACCTAATTCTGTTTCTGCTACTCAGGAAATTAAATTAAATAGTTCAAATAATAAATTATTGCCTAATTCGATACAAAGTTTTAAAGAACCTATACAGGGTGTAGTTAATTTAAATCAAATATTACCTTCTTTTGGAGGAGTCAAAAAGGAAACAGATATTCAGTTTTATAAAAGAATAAGTGAGTTATTAAGTCACAAAAATAGACCAAAAACAACAAAAGATATAGAGAATTTTTTACTTTCAAAATTTAACTGGATCTCATATGCTAAATGTTATTATGATAAAATGAATACTGTAAAATGTTTATGCATGAAAAGAATCTTGCCAGAACAAAATATTGATGAAATTAAATTAAGTCAAGCAGATATTTCTTTAATTAATGATTGCATTAAGAATTTTGTGTCACCATTTCTAAATTTAGAAATAATTAACCCAACTTTTGAGGAAGTTTGGATAAAAGGTAAAGTTAAGTTCTTGAAAATACCAAGTGGAAAAGGTGTTTTTACCTTAAATAAAGATTTACTTAATTATTTCTGTCCATGGATTAACGATGGAGATTTTAAAAATATTAATATTGGAGGTTCATTTAAAAGATCTGAAATAATAAATTTCATTAAATCAAGACCATACATAAGTTTTATAACCGGTATTTCAATAATACACATTAAAGTTAATCAAAATGGAAATAAAGAAATATATGATAGTGCTTCAGACGAAAATTTAAATAATCTGATTAAAACTGGATTAGATCATTCAATTTTAATACCAAGAGATTATAATCAAATTGAAATTATCGAAAATGAAAAATATTTTCCACCTGAAAAAACAAACTTTAGTGATTTAAATATTGAAGAAAATTTTATTATTTCAACTGAAGATGACAAAAGTTTTAGATCAAATATAGCTGATACAGAAAATAATGAAGAAATAAATAAGAGAACATTTACTTTTAAATTTTAAAAAATGGCATTAATAAATAGAAATACATTAAAAAATTACTTTAAAAAAGGAGGCTTTGCTAAGGAGAATCATTTCGTTGATCTTATTGATTCAACAATTAATTCTGTTGATGATGGAATTCAAATCAATAAAAAAGATGGTTTAAAACTAAATACGTCTCCTTTCTCTACTAAATTGCTTTCTTTCTTTAAAAAACCAAATCAAGAAAATCCTGAGTTTAGTATAGATTTAAATAAAGATGATATCGAAGGACTTTCCGTTAATGATAAAAATAAAAAAACAATTATTAAAATTGACCAAAATGGACAAATTGGAATTAATAAAATTAAGCCAGAGTTTGATTTAGATTTGAAAGGAACTTTTTCTTATGAATCAAAAACTGGAAATTATATAAAAGGATCAGTATATGGAGATGGAAATTGGCATAATATTATTACAGGATTAGATGGACTAAATTCTTTTGAAATAAACGCATCTATTCATGGAAAAATTGGAAGCGGAAGATATTGTATTTTACATGCAAATGCTTTGTCAGCATTTGGAGGAAGGTCATCAAAATCAAAAATTAAAAGTACAGCAGCATATTATGGGATATTTTTCAATAAAATTGTTTTAAGATGGACTGGTGAAATACATAATTATAATTTGCAAATAAAAACTAGAGGACACTATGGAATAAATCCAAATGATGGAGAACCTTTTAAAATAAATTATAATATTTCTAAATTAATTTCATAAAGTCATGAATGAACCAAAGTTCTTAACAGAAATTAATGATCTTAATTTATCATCTGACTATGATTTATTGCTTAAAGAGGGTATATCATTAATTCAAAAGTTTTCTGGAAATAAATGGACAGATTTTAATTATCATGATCCTGGAATTACTTTGTTGGAACAAATTTGCTATGCTTTAACAGATTTAGGATATAGATCTTCTTTTAATTTAGAAGATATATTATTAATTAACAAAGATAATTTTGACCTTGAAAATGAAAATTTATTAATACCATTAAATAAAATTTTATCATCACAACCATTAACATTAATAGATTACAGAAAATTTATATTACAAAGGATTGATAATGTTAAAAATGTATGGATTGAAAAAATAAAAGATAATTCTATCGGTTTAGATGGTTTGCTAAGTGTTTCAGTCCAATGCAATGAAAATCTTTCAGAAAATGATATTGTCCTTACTAAAAATAGAGTTTATGATTTATTAATGAATACAAGGTCCATTTCAACTGATATTGAAAAAATTAATATTTTAAATAAAGAAAAAATAGAAATTTCAGCAATAATTGTTCTCGACCCTTTTGCATTAGGTGAATCTGTACTTGCTGAAATTTATCATAAACTTGATAATCTATTTAACCCAGAAATTATTCTTCATGATTTTGAAAAAATGAAAAAAATTGGTTATGATGATAATGAAATATTCTCTGGACCACAATCTAAATTTGGATATATTGATTCAAATGACTTGTCACATAAAACTAATTCAATATATAGTGTTGAAATTAAAGAATTAATTGAAAGTGTTAAAGGAGTTGTAAATATTAAGGAAATAAAGATTTTTAAGAATGGCATCCATGTTTTTGATGATCTTATTACCTTTAACGAAAACTCATATCCATCATTAAAAAAAACTATTCTAGACTATAACGATGTTGATGAAAAAATCGTATTCCTAAGAAATGATTCAATATATGGAATTGATTCTGTAATATTATCTCAGTTATATGACACTTTAATATTAGATTCCAAGTCAACTTATAGAAAAAACATCAATACTCCTTTTTTAAATGACTTATTAGGTAGGTTTAATAAAGATGATATAAGTAAATACTATTCTATTCAAAATGAATTTCCATCAATATATGGTCTAAAAAAGGATGAATTGCCAAAAAATTCAAATAAAAAAAGGGTAGCTCAAGTAAAACAGTTAAAAGCCTATCTCTATTTTTTTGAACAAATTATGTCTAATTTCCTTTCTCAACTGGCAAATACAAGAAATTTTTTCTCTTTAAATAGTAAAAAAGTATTTTTTAATCAAATACCTAAAGATATTCCAGATCTCAATAAAATTATAATGGATGATTTAAAAACTTTTAATAATAACTTGGATAAATTATTAGATCAAGGCAAAGCCAATTTCGATAAAAAAAATCAAATCTTAGATCATTTATTATCTAGATTCAATGAACAATTCGATTTAACAATTTTATCAAAACTTTCTCAATTATATGATGAAGAAATTGATCAAGAAAAAATGTTGGATGCAAAAATAAAATATTCAAATTTTATTGTTGAGCTTGGTAAATCTATAAACAAAGGTTTTAATTATAATAATGAAGTTTTTAACACTCTAAACTGTTCAGGTTTAGAAAAAAGACTTAAACTTTTACTGAATTTGGATGATTTAAATATCAAATCTTTATCATCATCTGTTTTAGATAAAACTATCGATTCAAATAAAAAAAACTCATGGATTGAAACATCAATTAAATTAGAAGATAATTTAAAATTAGAAATTTATTCTCTTCCTGAAAAGAATTATAATTCTAATGAGGTCTTATTTTATACAACTAATAATAAAGATTTTAAATCTCTATTTATTTATGGAAAAAAGAAAAAATCATATAAGATTATTAAATCTCAGACAAATAATAATAAATATAGTGTGCTTTATAATTCACCAGTTTCAGAAAAACCAATTAGAATTTTTTCAAATAAAGACAAATCTATATGTTCAACATTAATTAATAATTCCGTTAAAAGATTTGATAAATTAAATATTAATTCCGAAGGTTTTTATATTGTTGAACATATTTTACTAAGACCATCATCCTTCATTAATTATAAAAATTATATCTACAATGATACTAATGATCTTATATTAGAAAGTTTAAAACA
The DNA here is from genome assembly GCA_045562345.1 of Flavobacteriaceae bacterium. Lineage (GTDB taxonomy): Bacteria > Bacteroidota > Bacteroidia > Flavobacteriales > Flavobacteriaceae > MAG-121220-bin8. The sequence goes on along the minus strand of JBJKVZ010000030.1, from coordinate 297 downwards.
CTCTGATTTTGAAAAACAAAAAGATTATAGATCAGATTTGTACTTAATATTAGATTCGCCAAAATACTATGAAGTGAATCAAGTCAAAACTTCATCAAAATTTTTTATATCAGTTTCTAATGTTTTAGGTAAAAGAATTCTTAAATCAAATAAGTATTTTAAAACAAAAGATGAAGCAAATAATCATATTAAATTTTTGGTTAATTTTTTTATTCAGAAGAAACAAAACAATATTCCAGTTGAGGAAATATCTCAAATTAAAATGGATATTGACAAATCAAATGAATTTCCATCTGA
>JBJKVZ010000029.1:0-33421 GCA_045562345.1 Flavobacteriaceae bacterium | reverse complement strand
GTTATTAGGTATACTAAAATTAAATTCTCTTGATCTTGACATGAACAAACCATACATTTTATTTTTCGGATCAATCCAAAAATGTGTATTGTGGTACCCTGACCATCCATAGACTCCCTCAGGTGATCCTGTACCATCTAACTCAGTATTTTCTAAAACAGAAAAATTAAAAGCAAAGTAGTTTCCTGGCAAATCTGGAAATAAATAAGGTTCATCATCATTAGGGTAAGGCTCTGTATGTTTTTCTAACATTAATTTAAAACTCTCTTTAGAAATAATTTTTTTTCCATTGAATTCACCTTCGTTTACAAGCATTTGGCAAAAATTAGAATAATCAGAAAAAGTAGACACAAGACCTCCAGATCCAAGATAGTTTTTATTATATTCTGAATAAGAAAGTTGATCAAGTTCATTTGTGAAACCTTTTAAGCTATTTGTACTAGGGTTCATTGGTGTATCAGGTATTTTATTAATATATAATGGTTGAAACTTTTCTCTATCATCAAGAGTTAGGTGAAATTTAGTATTACTCATTTCAAGTGGCTGAAATAGATTTTCTACTAAAAACTCATAAAAAGTTTGACCAGTAATCACTTCAATTACTCTACCCAAAATATCTTGATTAAGACCATAGAAATAATGTTTTCCTGGTTCAAATTCAAGAGTTTGTTTGGAAACCGCCAATGAAAATTCATTTAGGTCATCATATAAATACGTGTTCATGTATTTGAACAATGGCGATGGTTCTGAAATAAAATTATTTGTTCCATACACATCACTGTAATAACCAAAACCACTTCTGTGAGTCAGTAAGTCAATAATTTTAATTTGATTTTGACAAGGCTCAATTAGATCTCCGTTCTTACACATCATATTTTTGTATTCAGGCAGATAGTCTGAAAGATTATCACTGAGTTCAAATGCACCTTGATCGTATAAAATCATCATTGCAACTGTGGTTACTGGTTTTGACATTGACCAGATTGGAAAAATAGTTTCATCATTTATGTCTTTATCCCCTAATTTTCCAGAGTTTGCAATTTCTTGATATACGACTTCACCATTTTTAACTAATTTAAAAATATTAGATCCTGTAACATCATCTGAAATTAGTTTTTTTTGATATTCCAGTATTGGATCAACGGAATTGCAACTAATAACAAGAAATATAAATAGTGGTAAAAATTTTTTCATGGCTTTTTTTCTAAAATTACATTTAAATTAAAAAAATAAAATCAATATTTGTAGTTAAAGCCAAGTCATTGATTAGGAAACATAATAATTTTAATTATCCAGAATTAATTATTGGGATTGGAATGGAAATTTTTTTTTCTGGCACATTTCTATAACTAGTGTTTTCTCCAATGATTAATTTTATAATTGGTATGTTAGTTATTGGCATTGGATTTCATTTTAAACATAAAAAATGATAGAATTGAAAAAAGATTGATTAATCAATTAAGATAGATTGGATATTTACAGAAGAGAAAATAAAACATAATACAATTGGGGATGTAGCTCAGCTGGCTAGAGCGCTTGACTGGCAGTCAAGAGGTCGTGGGTTCGAGTCCCATCTTCTCCACAATAAATTTAAATTGATGAAATACATTAATTATTTATTTATAATAATATCATTTAATTTTTTTGGACAAGAAATTAAAACGTTAAATCATTTGTATCCAAATCAAGATTTGGTTATCAAATACCATGATGATTGGGGCGGAAAACATTATAAAAAAAGAATCAATGATTTTAAAAATAAACCCTTAAACTTTGGGGATATTATTTTTTTAGGAAATAGTATCACTGAAGGCGGTAAAAATTGGAGTGAAAGATTAGATTATCCCAATATTAGTAATAGAGGAATTAGTGGTGATGTAACAGATGGTGTTCTTGCAAGGTTGGATGAAATAATTTACTTTAAACCAAAAATGGTTTTCATATTAATAGGGATCAATGATTTGTGGAATAAATCTCTTGAAATTCCTTCTGAATACTACATTGCTAACAACATTAAAAAAATTGCTCAAACTATAAAGAACAAATCTCCAAAAACAAAGATTTATATTCAAACTGTATTACCAACTCATAAGGCTACATTTAAACCAAAAATTGAGAAAGTAAATGAAATTATTTATAATAATCAAGATGAAAACTTATATGAAGTAATTGATCTATTCTCAGTTTTTTCAAATAAAAAGGGTTTAATGAAAATGGATTTATCAACAGATGGGGTTCATCTTAATGAAAACGGATACAATGAATGGGTTAAGGTCATTAAGCCTTTTTTCTAATTTTTTTATTTAGCTTTATTTCAATTAATTTTTAGAATAGTTTATGAGTCTTGAGAATAAATTTAATTCCCTAAGTACAAAAAATGCTCCTGGTCAAGAAATTAGACAGTCTGACCAAAATATAAATAGGATAATGATAGGAAAAAAAATGGATGGAATTTTGGTTGATTTTTCTCATGGTGATGTTGATGCCTTTAAACCAACACCAAACTCAAGAAAAAATTGGGAACAAGGGTTTCTAAATGGAGCTAGTCAAGCATATACAGAATACAGAGGGTCGTTTGAAATAAGAAACAAACTTGCCAACCGACTTAGTAATTTTACTAATAAAACTATATGTCCTGAAAATGAATTAATTATTACACCTGGAACTCAAGGAGCATTGTTTTTAGCTATGGGATCTATAATTAATAATGGAACTAAAGTTGCAATAGTAGAACCCGATTATTTTGCAAACCGTAAACTAGTAAATTTTTTTGGAGGCAAGATAGTTCCAGTAAAATTAAACTATAAAAACAGTGAGATTAAAAATTCATTAGATCTGGATCATATTGAAAATATTTTTAAAAAAGGAGTAAAAGTTTTTGTGTTCTCGAATCCAAATAATCCAACAGGAATTGTATACTCAAACGACACCATAAATAAAATTGCAAAACTTTCAGAGAAGTATAATATTACTTTAGTTATTGATCAACTTTATTCAAGAATGCTTTACAGTGGAGAATCATATACTCATCTTTGTTCTTGCGATACATTACCAAAAAGCATTTTAACGATAATGGGGCCTTCAAAAACTGAATCTTTGAGTGGTTTTCGTCTTGGGGTTGCTTTTGGCACATCAAGATTAATAGAAAGAATGGAGTCTCTTCAAGCTATAGTTTCATTACGTGCATCCGGATATAATCAAGCCGCTTTAAATACTTGGTTTAATGAGCCTAAAGGTTGGATTAATGATCGTGTTAGAAAACATGAAGAAATAAGAGATGAACTACTAAAAGTATTTAGAAATGGTGGTTTACAAACCACCACACCTCAGGCAGGAAGCTACCTTTTTCCTAAACTTCCTCAGTTGACTGTTGAGTTACATGATTTTGTTAGATTACTACGTTTTCAAGCTAACGTAATTGTTACACCGAGCACAGAATTTGAACCAAACTGTAAAAACAGAATAAGACTAAATTTCTCTCAAAACAAAGAACAGGCAATTTCAGCAGCTGAAAGGATAGTAGAGATGACCAAAATTTATCAAATATAAATTATTTAATTTCTGTTTAATCTTTTGAGTTTTCTTTGAATTTTTTTTATTGCATTTTGAATTGAATTTTCAGGCTCAATTATATTATCAGTTCCCCAAAAATCTAAGTCATTGAATCCAATTTTTGAATCTGTTAATATAGCCGTAGGTTTTAAAAATTCCTTTTTTTTAGGTGAATCAAAAGTGTTATTTTCAACCCAGTCTGTAATGACCATTTCAGATGATAAGGTATAGACTGTATTAAATATTTTTTTGTCCCAATTAACCTTAAATTCAAGGGATAAATTACTGTAATTATAGTACCATTTACCATCTCTTTCTGAATAATCGACTCTGAAATTTGCATTTAATGGCCATACATCGGCATTTCTAGGTTTTTTTTGAACAAATAATTTTGAGGACTTTTCTTTATCAGTAACATTTAGTGAATAATTTGCGGAAAGCAAAATTTTATTATTTCCATCAATATATAATTCCCCAAAAAACAAAGGTTCATCAATATCTTCTTTTTGTTTAAACCTAATTACAAAAACTGGAACATTATTTATTTCAGAGGTTCTATGAATCGAAAAATTGTAGTTTTCAAAATAAAATAAAGGAATAAAATAATCTGGATACTTTACAATATCCTGGAATAAAGTATTGTATGGCCCACCTGAAAGTTTAAAAGCAACTGTATCTAATTTAGTATAATCCGTGTCTTTTCTGATTTTTAAAATCTTAATTCCTTCCCTTCTTTGGTATCTTTTATATGGTGATTTATAAATATTAATTACCGCCTCCGAAAGCGACACATTTTTTCTTCTTTTTTTGATAGTCTCTCTGTAAAATGCAGTCATTACATTATGGTTTAATAAATAATTTTGACCTGAATTTGCTAAGGTTTGCCTGACCAATTCATCCACATCTTTAGGAATTGAAACAACAGTCTCAGGAAGAGGAGATATATAAACATCAAGTGAAATTGATTTATTCTTGTTTTTAAATGATTTTAAATCAATTATTTTAGTTTTAAAGCCAATGAATGATACTTTTATCTTTCTTGAGAAATGGCTGTCAGGAATTTTAATAGTAAAGTCTCCATTACTATTACTAATTGTACTAATATTGGATTCCACCAAATTAATATTAGCAAAAATTAATGGTTCTTTGGTTTCTGAATTTATTATTTTTCCATTGAATTCTAAAAATTTTTCTGACTTGTTTTGTCCTTGACAAAAGTTAAATATGAATATAAATGTTAGAAAAAAATTAAACTTTAAGATAGTTTTCATTTTTTAAAATTATTAATCATTATAAATCTGTGCAATAGAAATTAACTATAATTAAACTCTTTTTTTTATAACTTTGTTTAAACAAATAAAATGAAAAAAAAGAGTGATTTATTAATTTGGAATAACAAATATGGACTCCTAACTGCAAGTATTGTTATTTTAGTTGTTCTTGCCGTATTTGTAGCATATATTACTTATTATTAAGATGTACTCGATTTCTTTTAGTAAAAATCTAGTAAAAGAAATTGGTTTAATTAATTCCAGTTCAATATTCCCACACGAAAAAGTTATCAGTGAAAAAAATAAACTTCTAATAAATTATTTGGAATCTTTTAATAATTCTATAATAATCTCTTCTATTTTATGTTGCTCTAAATCAATGGTGATTATAGATGGTCATCACAGGTTTTTTGCTTTGAAATCGATTGGTTTTGAAAAAATTCCGGTAACATTTTTAAATTATTTTTCAGATGAAATAAAAACTGATAAGAATAATTCTATTTCAAAAAATAGCATTATTAAAAGCGGCTTAGAAAAAAATTTTTTAGAACCCAAAAGCACTAATCATCTTGTTTTTTGTAATAAAACTAAAATTTGGCAACCAGTAATACTGTTGTCTAGTCTTTTTAAATTGGAAAAATAAACCAAAGACTATAAAACAATTGATTTTTAGATGTTTTTTATTAATTTAGATTTTTATTATTATTACATGGGAAGTAAATTTTTCGGAAATAGAATTGAAAAACAATCTCACAATAAAAAAGGGGTTAAACAAAAATTCAATAATAAAAACAATAAAGCCAAATCTTCTGGAATAAGAAAAGTTGGCAGAGGAAATTAATCTTCCTAATCACCCAAATAAAACCCAAAACTTAAAACAATGAATATTCTAAAAAACCTAACATTAATTCTTTTATCTCTACCAATATTATTAAGCGCCCAAACATCAACCTTGAATACCGAAATGAGCAAGTTAAAGTGGACAGGAAAAAAAATTACAAATAGCTCACATTATGGTTCTTTAAAGTTCAAATCTGGGGAAGTTATGTTTTCTGATGGCCTAATAGAATCTGGGAAATTTGTAGTTGATATGACAACTATTAATGTTGAGGACATACAAGGAAATGGAAAAAGTAGATTAGAAGGGCATCTAAGAAGTGATGATTTTTTCTCTGTTGATAGTTTTAAGGAAGCAACCCTTGTTTTAAAATCTAGTGCAAAAGATGGAGAAAATTTAAATGTAAAAGGTACTTTATCCATTAAAGGTTTAGATTCTGAAGTAGAATTTGTTATGATCAAAGATGGGAGTAATTGGAAAAGTAAATTAACTTTTGATAGAAGCAAGCACAATGTTCGTTTTAGGTCTGGATCTTTTTTTCAAAACCTTGGAGACAACCTTATCCTTGATGACATTGAATTAGAGGCAATACTAAGTTTTAATTAACATTAAAAATTTGCTTAAGATTTAATGTGTCTCCGAATTCTTCTTGTATAAGAATTAAGTCTGACAACATATCATTTATCTTATTCTTAAATTTTAATTTTTCAGATAAATTGTTTTTCTCAAATGGGTCTAATTTTAAATCGTAAAGCTCAATTCTTTTGTTGACAGGAAAAGCCATAAGTTTAAATCCATCTTTTCTAATCATTCTTTGAAAATCTTTATAATTAGGCGGGCAGCATCCAAACGTGCCATAGATTCCATTGTGTGAACTTTTTTCAGATTGTTTATTAATTATAGGATAAAAACTTTTAAAATCAATTTCATTTGGAATTTCAATTTTAGCTAATTCTAAAGTTGTTGGAACTATATCTTGCAGATAAATATCCTGATTGTATTTCTCTCCTTTATTTAGTTTAGGTCCTGAGATAATCATTGGAACTCTAATACTGTGGTCATATAAACTTTGCTTTCCAATTAATCCATGTTGACCAACAGCAAGGCCATGATCTGAAGTAAAAAAAACATATGTATTTTCCAATAGATTTTCTTTTTCTAAATGGTCAATTATTTTACCAACCTGCTCATCTAAATGACTAATAACTGCATAATACTCTTGGATGTGTTTTTTAACAGCAAATTTGGTTCTTGGATATGGGGCAAGTGCCTCATCTCTAAGTCCTGGCTTATTTCCAATCTCCTCAAAATAAGGATGTTGAGGTAAGTAATTTTTTGGAACCTTAATATCTTCAATTGGATATAAATCCAGAAACTCTTTTGGAGCTTGTCTTGGGTCATGGGGGGCATTAAAAGATAGATACATAAAAAATGGACTTGAATCATCTTTAGCCTGGTCTATAAAATCGATAGAATCATCTGCAAGAACTTCACTCCAATGTTTACCACCCTCCCAAAAACCTCCAAATAAAGAGTCATAAGGCATCCATGAATTATCGTTTTTATCTTTTGGCCTTCCGTAACCAATTGGCATAAAGTTCTCCAACTCGCTATATTCACCTGAATTTATTCTCCATTCTTTTAATCTAGCTCCCAATTCCCCTCTTGTATCACCTGGCATACCGGGTCTTTCATTTTTTACAACATCAAATATTTTGTCTACAGGTGCATCCACATGCCATTTTCCAGTCATATAAGTTTTATATCCATTATTATTTAATATTCTAGGCCAAGTTTTTGAGAGAGCAACTGAATCTCCTTTTTTAAGTTCGCTAATTTGATCTTTTGCTCTCCATACAGATTTCCCTGAAATCATCATTGCGCGGGACGCAACACATATTGCCCCATGCCATGCGCCCATATTATAAGCATTAGTAAAAAGAACTCCGTTATTTGCAAGCTTATCTAAATTTGGTGTATAAATTTCATCATTTCCCATAGCTCCGACAGTATCGTACCTTTGGTCATCTGTATATATAAAAACAAAATTTGGGTTTTTTTGGTCTTCTGTACAACTAATAAACAGAAAGAGAATTAGTAAACAAACTTTAGATAATTTCATAAATTTAAATTAGTAATAATTTGTAAAAAAAAATGTTAAAATTAAAAATTATGAAATTCTTTAAAATTTTACCTATCATACTATTTATATTTACTGAAATGAATGCCCAAAAAATAACTTACTATACAAATAATAATGAAGAATTTGCTGATGTATATATTGAAGATGATTTAATTTTTACATGCAGAGTTGCAGGCCTTAAAAATGATGGTCCAACTGTTATTTTATTACATGGTTTTCCAGAAACATCAAGAATGTGGAAAAGTCTCCTAAAATTACTGAGCGACAAAAATTATAGGGTTATAGCACCCGATCAAAGGGGCTACAGTAAAGGTGCTAGACCATTAAAGGTAAAAGAATATGCCTCATTTAAACTGTCTAATGATGTCATAAATATTGCTGATGCATTTAAAATAAAAAAGTTTCATTTGGTTGGTCATGATTGGGGGGCTGCTGTAGGATGGCATGTTAGTGCAGTACATGCCAATAGAATTTCCAGTTATTCTGCTCTTTCAGTGCCGCATCTTGATGCATTTGGTGATGCCATTGTAAATAATAAAGTACAGAGAAAAAAAAGTTACTACATTAAACTATTTCGACTTAAGTTTATCCCTGAGATTTATTTTAACATTAATAACTATTATAATCTTAAGAAATTGTGGACTAGTAGCAGTGACGAAGAGATTAAAGATTACTTAACCGTATTTAGTCAAAAAAATGCCATAAGAGCAGCATTAAATTGGTATAGAGCTTCAAATTTAACTGGTTCAAAACAAATTGGTAAGATTAATGTGCCAACTCTAATGATTTATGGGACAAAAGATATGGCTATTGGTGAAAAGGGTATCGATGAAACTGAAAAATATATTAAAAATTCTTACACGCTAAAAAAAATTGATTCTTCTCATTGGTTAATTCAGGATTCATTTGAAGTTGTTTCAAGTCAAATTTTAAATCATCTAAACAGAAATTAATATTCAAATAATTGATTCCCCATTATCGTTGGTTGTAAGAATTTCAGACATGTAGTCAACAAAAGGTCGAACATTTTCAATTGCTAAATTAACTTTATCTATAAAAGAATATTGGACAATATCTTGGTCCGAAAAATTAATTGAAAATATAAATTGTTTTTTTCTAATTAAGTAAATATCTGGATGAGATTTATCAAAATTTCTAGGAGCAGTTTTCAACTCTTGGCCTTTCAATCTTCCCCAGACATTTAAAAATTTTTGATCCAGAATGACATTTTTTAATTCTCGAGAATCAAAAGATATTTCTCTTCTAATTCTATTTAGATCTTCATTGTTAGGGGACCAGAATCCACATGCTAAAAAACTTTTATTTGGCTCAATATGAAGATAATAGCCCCCTCTATATTTTGGCTTTAATCTATGCCAAGTAAGGCCAAAATGAGTTTTGAAAGGAGTCTTGTCTTTAGAAAAACGCACATCTCTATATATCCTAAACAGCTTAAACAAATCAATCTGGTCATGCTCATTAAATCTATTTTTAAGCTCTTCTCCAAATATTTTAATTTCCTTTTCTAATATTTTAAAAGTGTGTTTATTATTATTAAACCAATCTCTATTATTATTTGTTTTTAATTTTTTTAAAAAATTAAAAATTTCTTTCTTTAAAATCATTTTTCAAATATAATTTTTATATGATTATCAACAATAATATTTTTTGTTGGCACGCTTTTTGGATTGAATAAAAAAAATATTTGTTATGAAAAAAATATTAGTGTTATTATTATCAATTTCCATTCTGTCTTGCTCCAAAAATGAAGATGTTGTTAATGACCCCATGTCTATTTTTGATATTGTTGCTACAAGTTCAAACTATACTTTTCTTACTTATGCCTTACAAAAAACAGATTTATCTGTAGTCCTGGATGGTAGCGAAAATTATACATTATACGCTCCTTCAAATATGGCATTTAGAAGTTTTTTGATGAAAAATGGATTTGGCACAATTGATGAAGTCCCAACCAATCTCTTAAAAAATATATTATTGAATCATGTAATGGTTGGTCAGGTTGAATATAGAGATTTCGAGACCGGTTATTATAAAACTGCTGCTATTAGTGAGCTTTCAAATGCTCCAATTTCAATGCATATTAAACAGGTAAATATGAGAGTTACTTTGAATGGTGAAGCGAGAATTACTAATGGTAATTTTCGAGCTTCCAATGGTATTATTCATACCGTTAATAATGTTATTCCTTTACCTAATATCGTCACTTTTGTTTCAATAGATCCAAATTTAGAAAATTTGTTGAGTGCTGTTACAAGAAATGATTTGAAAACAGATTTTGTATCAATACTTTCATCTGAAGCCAGTGCTAGTCCTGCTCCATTTACGGTTTTTGCACCAACTGATCAGGCTTTTGCTGATTTACTAACTGAACTCGGAGTTCAGCAACTCTCAGACATTGATGAACCTACATTAAGCTCTACACTTACGTATCATGTAGTTGGCGAAACAAATGCTCTTTCTACTGATTTATCTGATAATTTACAGTTAAATACATTAGGAGGGCCTGTCACTGCTAATGTAACTGGCGGAGCTACTATAACTGATAGCAATAACCGTGTCAGTAAAATAATTGCAGTTGATATCCAAACAACCAACGGAATTATTCATGTTATTGATAAGGTAATACTTCCCAACTAAGAATTTTTTTGTTTTTATATGTTAAAAAAGCCTCAATATTTCGAGGCTTTTTTTATTCAAATTCTTCCCAAAAATTAGTATTAAATGCTTCAATATATTCCGGTAGAACTTTATTATCTTCTTTTATATTTCTAAATTTTTTTAAATCAATTGTATTGGATTCAAAAACCTGAATTTCAACGTTAAATTCATTTTTAGCCGCTAGGTCCATTCTAAATGAAATTTCGTTTTGCTTTCTTCTCCCTTTAACATTTTTATTCTTTTCAATTAATTTGATGGACCTATCAATTCCAAAACGTTGAGCAAATCTTAACTGATAATAGGACAAATTATATTTGTTATTATTAAACTTAGATAATAATATTTTTCCCTCACTTAAATACTGATTAATTGATACTCCTAAAAGCTTTAGCTTAAATAGTGGCCTAACATTTTTGAAATCTACACGAATTACGGCGTAATCGTCAGCATTTACATATAACTTCCCAGCAAACTTTGATCTACCTTTTGGCTTACATTCTAGAATATATACCAATTGTTCCCCAACATAATTTAGCTTTGGTTCTGAAAAATTATATTTACTTGATTTTAGAATAAAATTGAGGTTAGATTTTTCTCTAAAAATTAAATCTGAATAAAACCCCTTAATATAATTTCTCACATTTTTTGCAAAATTTTCTTTTCTGTTTAACTCTTTTTTTTGGAATTTCTTAATAGATTCTAAATCAGTACTGTCTACCTCTTCTAAGCCATCCACATCAAGGTCTCCACCAAAAATTCCTGACCTTATCTTAAAATAAGAATCTGATTTAAGATTATTTTTTAATGACTCTTCAAGTCTTTCGTTGAGGGTTTGTAGCAATTCATCTCCTTTGTTATAAGTTTCTCTTGCCTTAACGAGCTTGATTTTTTGTGCTATTGAATCTTTATCCAATTCCTGGTTGTGATTTTCATAATAATAACAAAGTGTTTCTAGTCCGCTATTGTTTTCTTTTGATAAATTATCTCTAATACTGTCCAACAGTTCTCTGTTAATTTCTTTAATACTGGACTTGAATTTAGTAATGTTGAATTTTTCCGTTTCAGATTTTGTTTTTCTACTTATGTAGATTTTATTTTCTGTAACACGATTTTCATAATTTTTATCTAAATTTTCAATTACTCTTTTTAAAATTTCATCAGAGGATAGCTTTTTATTAGTTAAAATCACATTCTCAAGCTCTATAGGTTTCGGAGTTAAGAAAACAATTGTGTCGTTAAATTTTTTTAAAGAAAATGATAGCTTCTTAAAACCAAGTGAAGATATATATAATGAATCTTCCTTTTTTAACTCTTGAAGAATCAACTCAAACTCACCATTCTCGTCGGAAATTATGCCCTTATTACTTGAAAAATATATTGAAGCAAAGGGAATGGGATTTAATGACACGGAATCAAGTACTTTAACATTCAATGACTGAGAAAACAACGCTGAAGAACAGAACAAAAATGTTATAATAAAAATATATTTATTAATACTCATTAAATAAATTTAGAATAAAGTAAACTAATGACAAAGATTTTCTATATTTAAAATGATGATAAAGAAACGTATATTTAATCTTTCTGCTTCGTTCCTCGCGTTTAGTCTCGCCTATTCGATAGCTCATCTTACTGAAATTGATTTAGTTAAGAATGTTGTTCTATATATATTTCTAATTCAATGGATTTTATTTATACCCGCTTATATTTTTCAAACAGAAAAATTTTATGACTTAGCTGGCAGCTGCACATATATTTTTGCTGTTGGTTATGTTTCATATAACTTTTATTTAAATAAAGGATTAAACATTGGCAATATTCTTTTGGGCTTGGCCATAATTATATGGGCCGTTCGATTGGGTAGTTTTCTTTTTTTAAGAATAAAAAAAGAGGGGGAGGATAAAAGATTTAGAGATATCAAGCCATACCCCACAAGATGGTTTATGACTTGGACATTACAAGGAATGTGGGTTTCAATATGTTCTGCATGTGCTCTTACTGCAATTTCAAGTAAAAATGGCGTGAATGTAGATTCTTTATTTTACATCGGACTTTCAATTTATTTGATTGGGTTAATTGTCGAAATAATAGCAGATAATCAAAAATCCAAATTTAGATCAAATCCAGAGAATAAAAATAAATTTATTAGTTCTGGACTGTGGTCCATTTCCAGGCATCCGAACTATGTTGGTGAAATTGTACTTTGGTTAGGTATATCTATAATGTCGTTGTCTACTTTATCTGGTTTTCAATTTGTTACACTCATTTCACCAGTTTTTACCTATGTTTTATTAGTATACATAAGCGGGGTTAGAATCTTGGAAATAAATGGAAAGAAAAAATGGGGGCATCAAAAAGACTACCAAGACTACATCAAAAATACACCTTCTCTTATTTTTAAATAGATTAAACTTTTCAAATTAATTAACTCCTCGATTTATAATCATGAACATTAGGCATTCTGAAAAAATAAAAAAACTAGGTTTAGTCCTCCCATCAGCCCCTAATCCTGTTGGCATATATCGTCCAACATTAGTTGTTCAAGATATTTTATATGTATCTGGTCAAGGACCAATTAAAAACGATGGATCTTTTATAACAGGGAAAGTTGGTTCTGACCTAGATAAGGAGGCCGGAAAGCAAGCTGCAAGACAAGTCGCTTTGACTATGTTGTCTACAATAATCTCCCATTATGGAGAAATTGATAAAATAAAGAAACTGGTAAAGGTTTTTGGTATGGTTAATGCAACACCAGAATTTTTAGATCATCCATTTGTAATTAATGGCTTTAGCGAATTAATGGTAGATATTTTTGGTAGTGAAAATGGAATTGGGGTGAGAAGCGCAGTTGGAATGAACTTACCAAGAAATATTGCAGTGGAAATTGAAGCTCAATTTGAGCTTTATAATTAAGATCTCCTTTCTTAAAAAATCTAACTATAGTTTTAAAAGAAAGTTACTATCTTAACTATTCGAAATTTTAAAATTTTTATATGGATAATTCTATTTCAAAAAACAAGCTTTTTGTTGCTTCTTGCATTTCATTAATTGTAACAGCAATGACCTTTGCTATAAGAGCAGGGATTCTTACTGACTTGGGTGTTCAATTTGATTTAAACGATACTCAATTAGGATATATAAATAGCCTTGCTTTCTTAGGATTTCCTGTGGCAACTGTTTTTGGCGGATTACTCTATAATGTTTTAGGCGCAAGGAAGTTAATGATATTGGCATTTGCTTCACATATAATTGGGCTTGTTATGACCATTTATGCTGGTGGATTTGTTACCCTTTTAGTTTCTTCATTTTTTATAGGTTTTGCCAATGGATCTGTTGAAGCAGCATGCAATCCTCTTATTGCAGATATGTATACTAAAAACAGAACGGAAATGCTTAACAAATTTCATGTTTGGTTTCCTGGAGGAATTGTAATTGGAGCCATAACATCTAAAGTCATGTCTGATCTTGGCCTTGGTTGGGAATCACAAATAGCTATAATGCTAATACCAACTCTTATATATGGGTATTTATTTTTTAAAGAAGAAGTGCCTGAAAGCGAACATATTGAAACCAACACAGCTACAAATATTCAATCGTTGCTGAACCCACTATTTTTATTTATAGCTGGCTGTATGACATTAACTGCAATTTCAGAGTTTGGTCCTCAACAATGGATTGAAAGAATTTTAGGAAATTCTGGAGTTAGTCCAATGTTAGTACTTGCAATGGTTACAGGAATAATGGCTTTGGGCAGGTATTTTGCTGGACCAATTATTCATAAACTTAACCCAATTGGTGTTCTTCTAATGTCAGCCATTTTAACGACAATAGCTGTTTATTACATGAGTATAGCCGAGGGTTCAATGATATATTTTGGAGCTATTCTATTTGCATTTGGTGTTTGCTATTTCTGGCCTACAATGATTGGTTTTGTTTCAGAGTATCTTCCCAAAACTGGAGCGTTGGGCATGTCTCTTGTGGGCGGTGTTGGAATGCTTTCTTCCTCAATTTGGCAACCCATTATCGGATCTTGGTTAGATACGGAAAAAGAAATCGCTTTAAGCTATGGCGCTGCACAGGAAGTTGCAGAACTAATTGCTGGAAAAGCAGCATTAGGAAACATGGCATATTTCCCTATGGCTCTTATTTTTCTCTTTGGATTTCTATTTTTTATGAGAAATAAACTTGAAAAAAACAGAATACCACAATCTTAAAAAAATGAGCAGAAAAATTAAATTAGGAATTTTAGGTGGCGGAGGAGATTCTCTGATAGGTATCCTTCACCGTGTAGCTTCTAATATGTTTGACAGGTATGAAATCGTAGGTGGCGTTTTCAATCCCAATTACAAAGAAAATATATCTTTTGCCAAAAAAATTGGATTAAATGAATCTCGTGTTTATAATGATTTTGAAACCATGATTGAAGAAGAGTCAAAATTAGATATAAATCTAAGAATGGAGGCTGTATCTGTTTTAACTCCCAATTTTCTTCATTATCCGATGGCAAAGAAATTACTTGAAAATAATTTTCATGTGATTTGTGAAAAACCCTTAACAACCTCTTATGAGGAAGCCTTAGACCTAAAAAATCTTCAACAAACAAAAAAATTAGTTTTTGCTGTTACATACACATATACAGGCTATCCAATGGTTAGGCAAATGACTAAAATGATTTCTGATGGAACAATTGGGAAAGTTCAAAAAGTTGATGCACAATATCTACAAGGATGGTTAAATCCTGTGATTCACGAAAAGAAAAAAAGAAATTCTACCTGGAGATTAGATCCAGAAAAATCAGGAATTAGTTGTTGTGTTGGGGATATTGGAACACATGCATTTAATATGGTTGAACTTGTAACTGGCATGAAGGTACAAAGTGTTTTAGCAGATTTAAATACACTTTATGATGATAATCAAATGGATATAGATGCTAACATATTGATTCGTTTTTCAACAAATGCAAAAGGCACAATTCGATCTAGCCAAATTGCAACTGGTGAAGAAAATAATTTAAGAATCCATGTATATGGACAAAAAGGTGCGCTTAAATGGGAACAAGAAAATCCCAATTATTTGTACCATCTTAAAGATGATGCACCGATGCAGGTTTTAAAATCTGGGCATGCATATAATGATGAGATTTCTTTGGACGGAACAAAACTTCCTCCAGGTCATCCCGAAGGAATTTTTGATTCTATGGGTAATATATATAGAGGTGTGGCAAGAGCTATTAGATTAGAGTCTTTTAAAAAGGAGGAATTCCCCTCCGTTGAAGATGGAGTTAGAGGAATGGATTTTATTGAAAAAACTATTGAATCCAATTCCAAAGGTAATATTTGGATAAAACTTAACGATTGACAAAATGAAAACAATAAAAGGCCCCGCTATTTTTTTAGCACAATTTGCAAGTGATGAAAAGCCCTTTAATAATCTTAAAAATATTTGTAGATGGGCAAAAAATTTAGGATATAAAGCAGTACAAATACCTTCATGGGATTCTAGATTAATTGATATTATTAAAGCTGGAGAAAGTAAAACTTATTGTGATGAAATTAAAGGAATTGTGAACGAAACTGGATTAGAAATCTCTGAACTTTCAACTCACCTTCAAGGACAATTAGTCGCATCCCACAATGCTTACGATAAAATGTTCGATGCTTTCGCCCCAACAAATTTACATGGTAATGTTAAAGGAAGAACAGAATGGGCTGTAAATCAGCTAAAGTCTGCTGCTAACGCAAGCTATAATTTAGGTATTAATGCTATGGCTTCCTTTTCCGGATCCTTTATATTTCACACGATTTATCCATGGCCACAAAGACCTAAAGGCTTAGTAGAAACTGCATTTAAAGAACTGTCTAAAAGATGGGTTCCAATTTTAAATCATTGTAAAGATAAAGGCGTAGATGTATGTTATGAAATTCACCCTGGTGAAGATTTACACGATGGTGTAACCTTTGAAAGATTTTTAAAAGCAACAAACAACCACTCATCCGTTAAAATTTTATATGACCCGAGTCATTTCATTTTACAACAAATGGATTATTTGCAATTTATAGATTTTTATCATGAAAAAATAAAAATGTTTCATGTAAAAGATGCCGAATTTAACCCTAATGGAAAGTCAGGAGTTTATGGAGGATATCAAGATTGGGCAGATAGGCCCGGACGTTTTAGATCTCCCGGAGACGGGCAAATTGATTTTAAGGGTATATTTTCAAAACTCAGCAGATATGGTTTTGATGGTTGGGCTGTACTTGAGTGGGAGTGTTGCTTAAAATCTCCTGAACAAGGTGCTAAGGAAGGGGTTGAGTTTATAAACAAACATATTATCGAAGTAACAAACCAGTCATTTGATGATTTTGCTGGAACTGAAATTGATAAAGATGATATAAATGAAATTTTGGGGCTTTAAAATCAGAACCTTGAGGATTTTTTTATTATTTTTTTTTATATTAATTGGATGTGACGATTCAAGATTTGAATGCGGTACCATTGAAAGGAAATATGAAAAAAATGGAGAGTATTTTTTTGCCCTAGTTCTTGTAAATTCTGGGGGGGATGATTCGGGTGGAGGAAGAGTTTATGGGGATGTCTCTGTAGATAAAACAGTATATTTACTTAAAGAAATAGGAGATGAACATTGTGTTGAGGAATGAATAACAGCTATTAAAACATTTATTATGAAAAGAAAAGTATTGGCAATATGGAAAGGTGGTGGTGCCACTGGAAATGGAACAATTACAGCTCAAAGTGGTGCTTTTAAAAATATGCCATATAGTTTTAAAACTAGATTTGAAAATGATAATGGTCAGCTCGGGACAAACCCTGAGGAACTTATAGCAGCTGCGCACGCCGGCTGTTTTAACATGAAGTTAAGTTTTGTTTTAAATGAAGCTAATTTGAATCCTGAAGAACTCAATACTGAGGCTTTATTAACTTTTATTGACGGAAAGATTGTATCAATCGAATTAAATCTAAAAGCCAATGTCCCTGGTATTGATAAAGAAAAATTTGATGAATTAGCAGAAGAGGCCAAAAACAACTGCCCAATATCAGGAGTTTTAAACTGTGAAATTAATTTAAAAACATCTTTAGTTTAAAGTTTTAATTTCATTCCCTCCTCAGCCACATTATAACCCTTCCCTATAACAAATTTATATTGTTCACTTTCTTTATCAAGTAAAGGGTTTGTATGGTTTAAATGAATAAAATATATTTTGTTTTTTTCCTTATATCTTATTGAATCAAAAAGTTCCATACTTTCAACAACAAATGGATGGGGGATTTCAGAAAGATCTCTATAGTTAACTTCTTTAGAGTCATAAAAAGTTGCATCAATTAATGCATAATCGACTTTCTTAATCTCTTCAATAATGGATTTTTCCCACAAATACCATTTGTCAATATCAGGTATAAAAAGAACTGTCTTATTTGGACCATAAATTTTATATCCTACGGTTTCTGAAAATTCGGCTCTGTGAGGGACTTCAATTGGTTGAATAATAATATTTGGATCAATTGACAGTTTTGAATTATTATTTATTTCTGTAATTGAAATATTTTGTAAAGAGACCAATTGACTCCATGGCCCATTTTGCTCAAGAAATTTTTTCATTCTCGGCATTGCATAAACATTAATTGATTTGGAGTTCAATGCTTCTCTTCCAAAATACATTAAACCGGTATAGTGTCCAATGTGAGCATGAGTTAAAAAAACACCTTTTAAATCTTTCTTAATTCTATCACCCATAAAATTAAGTTGTTTATTAATGTCAGGTGAAGCATCAAAGAGATATGATTCGTTGTTTTCATTGTTAATTAACATCACAGATGTTACAAATCTTTGTTGTTCAATATTTTCACAACATAATTTATTAGATCCTAGATGAGGTAATCCTCCATCTTGCACTACTCCTAAAATTTTTAAACTATATGTTGAATTAAGCTGATTAAATGCAATTAGTGGTATAAAAACAAAAAGCCATAATAAGTATATTCTGTTCTTCAAATCAATCAAAAATTGCTTTTAACTCAGTAGCATCAGTTGCTTTCATTTTACCAGCCAAAACAAGGCTAAGTTGTCTTCTTCTTAAAGCAGCGTCAAATCTACTTTTTTCTAAATCTGTTTGAGGGATAATTCCGGGAACCCTGACTGTTTTACCTCTTTTATTAAGAGCTACAAAAGTATAGATAGCCTCATTAACTTTAGTTCTTTTGGGATTAATTTTATCTTGTTTCCAAACATCAATGAAAACTTCCATTGAAGAATTAAATGATCTTGAAACCTTAGCTTCTATAGTTAAAATACTTCCAACTGGAATAGGTTCTCCAAAAGCAACATTATTAATAGATGCTGTTACGACAATTTGTTCAGAATGTTTAATTGCTGCTATGCTTGCAACTCTATCCATTCTTGCAAGTAGCTCGCCTCCGAATAAAGTGTTTAAACTATTTGTATCTCCTGGCAAAACAAGATCTGTTTGTACTGTTTTAGAATTTTCTGGGGTTTTTGGGCTCATTTTAAAAAAATTAGACCTTAGTTTGATTCGAAAATCCAAGCATCTTTATTCTCTTTGGCTTGAATAATTCTTAACTCTACAATTGCTTCATCTCTATTAAAAAAACTAGTAAAAGCTACTGGGTTTAAACCTTTTTCATTTATTTGAAGTCTTGTTGCATCATAACCTTTAGTTTTTAGGTTAGTTACTAAATTATCAGCATTTTTTGATATTCTGAATGCACCTGCAATTATAAAAAATTTACTTTCTTTAAGTTTTACATTTACTGTCATGGCAGGAAGAGTCCCAAAGTTGAAAACAGCTTTTTGAACTTTTTCAACTGTTTTATCTCTCAACTCCTTCTCAAAGGCTAATTGTTTCTGCAAAACATAATTTTTTTCATTGATATATATTGCAGAGCCCAAGCCAATAATTAAAAATGCCCAAATAGCAGCTCTTTTAAAAATATTTCTAGAATATTCCTTAGATTTTTTAACTTTTGAAGAATCAATTTTAACTGTTTTATAATCATCTAGCTTCCTAACAAATAACGGAGAAAGACCAAATGAATCTTTAAGATGGTTTGAGCGGGAATTTGGAAGATAAATGATTTTATTTTCATCACTCAAATACAATTCCCCTAAATCTTCAAGTAAAATAGTTTCATTTTTTAATCTACTATTCCAAGATAAAACCACTTTGTGAATTTCTTTTAGAGCCTCATTAAAATCAACATCCAATTCTTTAGCAATTTTTTTTGCTAATAATCCATCGTTTCCTTTGATTTGAGAATTAAATGAAATTTGCTTTTTGGGAGGGAAAAATCTCTCATTTTTAAGATCAAACTCTGCAGATTTATAATTGCCAAGAAAGCTTCCGAAACCAGGAATTGTTACACAATCATGTTGATATAACAAGTCACTGATATATTTAGAAAGCTGCATCTACCAAAAATACATTTTTTTGAATTAAAATATATCAGAAATAAAAAAATTTTAATGTCTATTTGTAACCAAGTTTATGCCTGACTCTTTCCAAAACTCCAGAAGCAACGATAGATGCCTTTTTTGCACCAACTTTTAGTACGGTTTCTATTTCTTTCGGGTTATTAGTAAAATGATTAAACCTATCTCTTTCCTTTTTAAAGTTTACTAATATGTAATTTAAAAGTTCTTTTTTAGCATGGCCATAACCATAACCACCCCGTCTATAATTTTCTTTCATTTGAGCTATAGATTGGCTATCTGCAATTAAAGAAAAAAGTTTAAAAACATTACAATTATTAAAATCTTTTGCATCATCAATATGAGCACTATCAGTTTCAATTGACATGATTTGTTTTTTTAACTTGTTTTCAGGCAAAAAAATATCAATTATATTCCCTTTTGATTTACTCATTTTTTTTCCATCAGTTCCAGTAACATATTTAGTGTTTTCATTTACTTTAGGATTTGGTAAAATAAAGGTTTCTCCATACAAATTATTAAACCTTGAAGCAACATCTCTTGTCATTTCCAAATGTTGTAAGTTGTCTTTTCCAACTGGAACATATTGAGCATCATATAATAAAATATCTGCTGCCATTAACATAGGGTAGGTGAAAATACCTGCATTTACATCCTTTAAATTATTTGACTTGTCTTTAAAAGAATGTGCTAAAGTCAATCTTTGGTAAGGAAAATGACAGGATAGCATCCAAGCTAACTCAGTTGCAATAGCAACATCGCTTTGTCTGTAAAAAACTGTTTTTTCTGTATCTAGTCCAAAGGCAAGCCAAACAGCTGCGGTTGCATATGTATTATTTTTTAAATCTTCAGGATTTTTTATTTGAGTTAAGGAGTGTAAATCTGCTATAAAAAGAAAAGATTCATTATTCTTGTCATTTGCCATTTGAATAGCTGGAATAATTGCTCCTAAAATATTTCCTAGATGCGGTGTTCCAGTGCTTTGAACACCCGTTAAAATTCTTGCCATAACATACAATTGCTAAAACAAAAGTAATGGATTTAAAAAACATATTATTGATTTGGTTATTTTTACATAAATGGTTCGGTTTATTAAAATGGTTTTTTGTGGTTTGTATAACGTATGGTTTTATACAATCACAGGAACTTCTTTGATTATCTTTATACCTTTTTTCTTAGTTACTTGTTTGAGAGAAAAATGGTATCCCATTTTCTTTTGGTTTGCAAGAAATATCTGGTCTACTATCATTTTATATGGAATGGGGTTGATTCCTAAAATTGAATATCAAGAACCCTTTGAAAAGAATGAAAGCTATATGCTAGTTGCTAACCACAAAAGCATGATAGATGTTTTTCTAATGCTCAAGGTAAGTCCAGTACCTTTTATTTTTGTTGGGAAAAAAGAATTACTGAGACTACCAATTTTTGGCTTTTTTTACAAAAGATTTGCCATAATGGTAAATAGAGATAGTGCAAAAAGTAGAAAAGCTGTATATGGTCGTGCTGAGACAAGATTAAGTCAAGGACTCGGTATTTGCATTTTTCCTGAAGGTGCTGTTTTTGGTCCAGATGTTACACTTGCCCCTTTTAAAAATGGGGCTTTTAGGTTTTCAATTGATTATCAGATGACTATTGTTCCTATGTCTTTTTTAGATTGTGAAAGAAGGTATCCTTATCATTTTTCATATAACCATTTTGTAGGTGGGCCAGGATTATTAAGAGTTAAGGTACACAATCATATAAGTGCCAAGGGTAAAACATTGGATGATATGGAAGATTTGAAACAAGAGGTTTATGAACTACTTTTGAAAGACCTATCTCCCTAAGATTGTAAAGCCTCAACAATCTTAGATTCAAGTTCTTCACAAAGATCAGGATTATCAACCAATATTGCCTTTACAGAGTCTCTTCCTTGACCTAATTTAGTGTCTCCATAACTAAACCACGAGCCGCTTTTATCTATTATTCCATGATTTACACCAAGGTCAATAATTTCTCCCATTTTAGAGATTCCTTGACTATACATAATATCAAACTCACTTAATTTAAAAGGTGGTGCAACTTTATTTTTAACAACCTTGACTCTTGTTTTGTTTCCTAAAACATTGCCATTTGTGTCTTTTATCTGAGTTGATCTTCTAATATCAAGTCTAACTGAGGCATAAAACTTTAAAGCATTTCCTCCAGTAGTTGTTTCTGGATTTCCAAACATAACTCCAATTTTTTCCCTAAGCTGATTTATAAAAATTACGGTACAATTAGTTTTACTAATGTTGGAAGTAAGTTTTCTCAAGGCTTGTGACATCAATCTTGCATGAAGACCCATTTTAGAGTCGCCCATTTCTCCTTCAATTTCACTTTTTGGAGTTAAGGCAGCAACTGAGTCTATTACAATGATATCAATAGCCCCTGATCGTATTAAATTATCTGCAATCTCCAAAGCTTGTTCCCCATTATCAGGTTGTGAAATGATTAACTCATCAATATTAATACCCAAATTTTGAGCATAAAATCTATCGAAAGCATGTTCAGCATCTATAAATGCAGCAATACCTCCAACTTTTTGACACTCTGCAATAGCATGAAGGGTTAAAGTAGTTTTACCAGATGATTCTGGACCATAAATTTCAATAACTCTTCCCTTGGGATATCCACCAACACCTAATGCATAATCTAATGTTAAAGATCCACTTGAAATAGATTCTATCTCTTCTTCAACAGAATCTCCCATTTTCATAACTGTACCTTTGCCATATGCTTTATCTAATTTATCTAATGTTAACTGAAGAGCTTTTTGCCTTGAATCTTTGTCTGTACCCATAAATTTGTGTTATAAATTGCTAAATTAAATTACTATTAAAATTAATGATAATATAACAGAAATTTAGTCATTTTCGTTATAAATTTTAAAATATTAATTTCGTTTTTAAATGCAATTATTTAATACACTTAGCGCAAAGCAAAGAGCTGATTTAATTAGTAAGGCTGGGGAAAAAAGACTCACCTTATCTTTCTATAAATATGAAACCATTTCTAATCCAAAACTTTTCAGAGATCATCTTTTTGTCAATTTAAATAAAATTGGTGTTTTAGGTCGAATATACATTGCTAATGAGGGAATAAATGCTCAACTATCAATACCAGCAAAAAACTTTAAAAAATTTAGAAAATTTTTAGATGAAATAATTTTTTTAAAAAAAGTAAGATTAAATGTTGCCATTGAACATGATAACTACTCGTTTCTAAAACTAAAGATAAAATTGAGAAACAAAATTGTTGCAGATGGCTTGGATAATCTTGAGCTAGATTTAAAAAAATGTGGTAAACACTTGGATGCTAAAGATTTTAATCTGTTTATAGAAAAATCTGAAACCATTTTGATTGATATGAGAAATCATTATGAGAGTGAAATTGGTCATTTCAAAGGAGCTGTTTTACCCGATGTTGATAGTTTTCGTCAGTCACTCCCAATAATTGAAAAAAGTCTTAAAAAGCACAAAAAATCTAAAAACATTTTGATGTACTGTACAGGCGGAATAAGATGCGAAAAGGCCAGTACTTTTTTAAAACATAAGGGGTTTAAAAATGTTTATCAATTAAATGGTGGAATAATTGAATATGCCAGACAAGTAAAAGAGCAAAATTTAGAAAATAAATTTTTAGGAAAAAACTTTGTCTTTGACCATAGAAGACAAGAAGCTATATCTCATGATGTTATTTCCCTATGTCACCAGTGTGGCACACTCTCTGACACGCATATTAATTGTGCAAATGAGGCTTGTCATTTGCTATTTATTCAGTGTAAAAAATGTTCAGAAAAATTTAGTTATTGTTGCTCCGAAAGCTGTAAAGAAATTTCATTACTACCAATTGATCAACAAAAAAAATTGAGAAAAGGGAAAAAAAATAGTAACAAGATTTTTAAAAAAGGGAGATCAAAAACGCTGATATATAAGAGAAAAAATGATTAATTAATTTTTAAGTTAAGTGTTTAAATTACCTAACTTTAAATTATTTATTAAATCATAATAAAATTATTGTTTAGAAAAATTTAGACTATGTTGAAATACATAAAAGTTACTAAACTGGTATCAATAGTTATTTTTTTTACAAATTGTACTAGTTCTGATCTTACTTTAAATCATAAATTTGATAGTGGTTGGAATGCTAAAGAACCTGTTGATTTTGAATTTAACGTAATGTCAGAGAAAAAAAAACATAATCTTTATTTTGTTCTAAGACATAATGATGACTATGCATTTTCTAATATATTTTTAATTACAAAATTCAAACTACCAGAAAAAAATGAAGAAATTGATACGATTGAATTCGTATTAAGTGAACCTAGCGGTAAATGGAAAGGAAAAAAACAATTTTCAACTATTGAGCATAAATTAAGTTTTAAAAATAATCTTAGTTTAAATAATGGTAATCTCCATTTTCTTTCAGTTAGAAATTCTATGAGACTAAATAATACCATTTCTCCAATTCAAAACCTGGAAAATGTTTTAGATTTGGGACTTTTAATAGAATCTGTTGAATAAATGGCTAAAAGAATAAAAAAGAATAAATCTATTCCTGTAGAATATAGGTTATTTTATTACGGATTTTGGATTTTGTTTTTTACAGGGTGTCTAAGTGTTTTTAGTCTTTTTTACTTTGCATCTACTGGAAAACTTGGGGAAATGCCTGATTTCAGACAGCTTGAAAATCCAAATACCAATTTAGCAAGTCAAATAATTTCATCTGACAATAAGGTTTTGGGTAAAATTCATTTTGGAGAAAACCGAACGCCAGCTGAATATTCTGAATTTCCTAAACATCTAATTGATGCATTAATTTCAACTGAGGATGAACGATTTTTCAGTCATTCTGGTATTGATTTCAAGGCCACAATTAGAGCAATTATATTTTTAAACAAAAGAGGAGGAGCAAGTACAATTTCACAACAGCTTGCAAGACAACTTTTTGTTGGTGTTAGATCAAAAAATATTTTTGAAGCAATTACTCAAAAAGCAAAAGAATGGGTTCTAGCTGTCCGCCTTGAGAGACAATACACTAAAGAAGAAATCATCACAATGTATCTAAATATCTATGATTTTGGATATAATGGAGATGGCATTAAATCTGCTTCAAACATTTATTTTAACAGGGAAATAGATAGTCTAAAGATTGAAGAATCTGCTGTTTTAGTTGGAATGCTTAAAAATTCCTCATATTACAACCCTTTAAGACGTCCAGAACTTGTAAAATCTAGAAGAGATGTTGTATTTGGTCAAATGAGAAAAAACAATCATTTAAATGATAAAGAGCTAGACTCATTAAAAAATCTCCCTCTTCAAATAACCTATACTCCCCAATCCCACAGGGAAGGTTTGGCAACCTATTTTAGAGCTTATCTTCAAGAGTTTATGAAGGATTGGACCAAAGAAAATACCAAAGAAGATGGAACTAGGTATAATCTTTTTTTGGATGGTTTAAAAATTTATACAACTATAAATTATGAAATGCAATCATATGCTGAACAATCCGTCAAAGAACATATGCCTAATCTCCAAAAAGAATTTTTTCTTCAAAATACGCCAGAGTTAAACCCAACAGCTCCTTTTCTTGAAATTGAAGAAGAGGAAGAAAAATTAATTTTTGAAAGGTCTATGAAAAGATCTGAAAGATGGAGAAAAATGAGAAATGCGGGTAAAACTGAAGAAGAAATGCTTGCCTCTTTTGAAATAGAAGTTCCTATGACAATTTTTTCATGGGAAGGAAATATCGATACTATAATGAAACCCATAGATTCTATACGTTACTACAAACATTTCATGCAAGCTGGAATGATGTCTATGGAACCTCAAACTGGCCATGTTAAAGCTTGGGTTGGAGGAATTAATTATAAGCATTTTCAATATGACCATGTAAAACAAGGGAAAAGACAAATTGGATCAACATTTAAACCTTTTCTCTATGCTACTGCAATTGATCAATTAAAACTATCACCTTGTGATTCTTTACCTGATGCTATTTACTGTATAGAGCCAAATAAATATGGAAACCCAGAGCCATGGTGTCCTACTAACTCTAGTGACAAATATGGAGGCATGAGAACTCTAAAAAATGCTCTTGCAAATTCAAAAAACACCATAAGTTCACAGCTGATGGATAAGGTAGGGCCAAAACCTGTTGCTGACCTAGCCAGAAACTTAGGAATCCAGTCCTTTATTCCTGATGTTCCTGCAATCGCTCTTGGAACACCTGATTTAAGTGTTTTCGAAATGGTTGGTGCTTACGGAGCATTTGCAAATCAAGGAATCTATGTAAAGCCTACAATGATTACAAGAATTGAGGATAAAAATGGTGTATTATTATACCAGTCATCTCCAGAAACTAAAGATGTTATCAGCGAGGAATCAGCTTATGTAACACTTAATTTATTGGAGGGAGTTACAAAATTCGGGTCTGGTGCAAGACTACGTCATGACATACCTGAAGAAGAAAGAAACCCAGTCTATCTCGATGTTGTAACAGGCTATCCTTATAAATTTGAAAATGCCATTGCAGGAAAAACAGGGACTACTCAAAACCAAAGTGATGGCTGGTTTATGGGAATGGTCCCAAATTTAGTAACAGGTGTTTGGGTAGGTGCGGAAGATCGAGCTACTCACTTTGAAACTATAGCTTATGGGCAAGGAGCAACAATGGCGCTTCCGATATGGGGGCTTTTCATGAAAAAGTGCTATGAAAATGAATCCTTAGGAATATCTAAAGAAGATTTCTTAGCTCCTGAAGAATTAAATATTCCTATAGATTGCGAGGCTATAAAGCCCATTCCTAGTATCAATGATGATGCTGAAGATATTAAAGGTTTAGGACTATAGAACGTTTTTTTTTAACTTAAGGTGATGAATCAAAGACTAATATCTTTAGATTTTTTTAGAGGTTTTACCATTGCTGCCATGATTGTTGTTAATGATCCCGGCAGTTGGTCCTATGTGTATCCTCCACTGAGGCATGCTGAATGGCATGGTGCAACCCCTACAGATCTGGTTTTTCCGTTTTTTTTATTCATAGTGGGAGTCTCAATTGTACTAGCCCTTTCCAAAATCAAAAAGTCAGGATCTAAAATTTATTTGAAAATTATTAAACGAACTTTTATTCTTTTTGGAATTGGTGTCTTGTTGGCTTTATTTCCAAATTTTGATTTTGAAAACGTTAGAATCGCAGGGGTTTTGCAACGAATTGCTTTAGTTTATTTTTTTTGTTCCATAATTTTCCTGCAAACTAAAAATCGTCATCAAGTTTGGATTGGAATTTTTTGTCTGCTGATTTATTGGTTTTTTATGAAACATGTTCCTTTTGACGATTCTATTGTGGGTTTGTTGGAGCCTGGAAAGAATTTTGCGGCCTGGATTGATAGTTTTATTACACCTGGGAGAATGTATAGAGAAACATGGGATCCAGAGGGTTTCTTTAGTACAATTCCTGCCATAGCAACTGGAATTTCAGGTATGTTTTGTGGGCATATTATTTTAAATAAAAACAACTCATTAAAGGATCAAATTATTTTAATTTATTTAATTGGTAGCTTATCTTTATGCTTGGGTCTTTTATGGGATTATAGCTTCCCAATTAACAAACATATTTGGACTAGTTCATATGTTCTTTTTTCCTCTGGTTTAGCTATGCTTTTTTTAGCTAGTTGTATTTGGATAATAGATCACAAAAAAATACTTTCGTACACGCAGTTTGGAATTGTTTTTGGATCCAATGCAATTTTTGCATACATACTTCATTCTGTTTTGTGGCGGGCTTTTCAAATTCCAATTTTCAACGGATCAGGTTTTCAAAAAATTTGGATGGATTTTGGAGCTTCAACTACAATTGACCCTCAACTTTTCTCACTAGCATGGGCTCTTTTCTATACTTTTATAATTTATATAATTGTTAATGAATTATATAAAAGAAAAATATTCATTAAAATTTAATTCCCTTATTATTGCATTTTAATTTTTAATCATGAAAAAAATTTATTTTTTAATTGTCATTATATCATTCTCCATTTCTTGTAATAAAAAAGGGAACGGTTATGTAGAAAATTCAGACTTAAGTTTTCATTTAGGAACAAATGATGCTGTAAAATTATTTCAGTCTTTTGATAATTACTGGAAAAATTTAGACTACCAATCAATGAAAGAAATGATAGCTGATTCTATTTCATTTGAATTTCATGATGGAAAAATTGCAACTAATCCTGACGAATTCTTTAAAATCATAAAAGATGAAGTGGAAAAGGACCAATTATTGGGCAACAACTATTCGTCTTGGACCACTGATTTTGCATACTCCGTCGATTTAAACCCATCCTCTGGTGGTGAATGGGTAAATGCTGGATTTACTTCAAGCCTAGACAGCATTCAAAACGGGGTAATTAAAAAAATTTTTAATGAGTGGTATTTTTTCAACGAAGAAAAAAAACTGGAGCTTTGGTACCAATCATTAAGAACTGTGAAAGACAAAGATTTAATTAACTAATAGAAGATTTAAAAAATATAAATTAAGCTTGCCTTAACAGCTTGGGGGTAAATTATGGAAAATCCATAAGCTGCTAAGACAAACTTTATATTGTTAAAATTTTTATTTATAAAATATTGTGCTGTTCCAATAATAATGCCAAGATCAATTATTAGTAAATTAAAAGGGTTTTTTAATTCTACAATTCACCTCCTAAAGTGCCAATTGCATAAAAACCATTTTGCAAAGAAACATTAGTAAATTCAATGTTGTCGGTTGAAGAGACACTGCTAGCAGTACTTATAACCTGAAAATTACAATCACCTGTGCAACCAACTGGTCTATAAAGCAGCCTGAAATCTGAAGCTAAAACTGGTGGACCTGAATAACCAGTAGCATCCCCAATATCAATAGTTATGTCTATAGAAACTATTCCCGTAACATCAAATTGCCAAACTCTAGCTGATCTTAAGGAAAGGTTTTCACCTGGTGGCAAATTTAAAGATGATGTTGAGCTTAAACCATTGTTGCCGTAAATTGTATAATTTTCTTCAGCTAATCCTGTGGATGAGATCATTGAAAGTCCATCAGATAAGGAAGAGGCCGAGGTTGATGATTTTTCCCAGATTGCTTTAATATTCGTTTTGTAGCTGTCGTTTATGCTACCTAGTGGCGCATTTGAAAGCACCCAGTCTTCTTCGCTCATGTTTTTCATTTGACCATCGTAAGTATTTTGGCTATTATCCTCAACATCAAATCCTGTTCCTTCATTCATATTATAGTATGCAACTAAATTACTTTCGTTACCATTGAGTTCCATAAACATGTTTTCTGTAATTTCCTCAGCTGTTCTTTTGTCATTCCAAATTCTCAATTCATCTAATTCTCCTTTAATTGTCCCAGAAGATTTTCCAATTATATTCCAATATAAAATTGCGCCTGGGCTCAAAGGCCCTCTAACAAAACTGCTTCCCAAGCTTTCTCCATTTACATATACTGTAACATTATTGCTCTGATATGTCCACGCTACATGCTCCCACTTTCCGGTTTCAAGTTGAGCTCTTGAATCATTTATATAATAATCTGCTCTACCATATTTTGTGATACCGACTTTATTTTTATTATACCATTGTCCCAATCTAAGAGCCCAAGATGAACTAACATTACTATTGGCTTTATTTGTTAAATTTTGACGAGAAGAAGTTCCTGATTTTTTATACCATACCTCAACTGACCAGGCGTTAGAAATTGTTCCTCCATTTACCAAAATATAATCATTTGAACCATCAAAGTCTAAAGCATAATTAGCGTATGGTAGATTTTTGTGATGGTGTACAGCTGGATTAGAAACTATTGATTGCGAGTAAATAGTAGTCGAGAATAATAAAATAAAAAAAAATCTTAACATTTAATTTTTAGTATCTCCTGACAAAATATAACTTTCAGAACCAATGTTTACTAAAGATACAATTGCATATTGTCCTGCCGTTTTAAATTCATTACTTCTATTTAAAACCGTTACACCAACAGCCGCTATAAACGTAGTATCATGGTTCCCTTTTTGTACAATTAAACAATTAAAACCATCTCCAAGACCAACTGGAATGGATACTGTTGCATTAGTTGTTGTATTGTCAATGGTAACAACTTTTCCATTATCCGAAGCAACTAACTGATAATTGTTTGATGAAAATGATGTTACAGCATTTAGTGAAGCATCAAAACCTGATATTTTTCCATCAGTTGAAGTAAGATCTCCACTTACTTCAGTAGTTGGAGAGGTTATCAGCACTGTTCCATCCGATGCATTTGTGATTGTTTCATCGTTTTCTAATATAAAATCTTTAGCATAGATAGAAGCTCCCTTATCCTGAGATGCATAAACTGCGGTTATATCTGAATTTCCTAAAGTGACTGTATTATCTGCTTGACCAGTTGCACCATAACCAATTACAATTCGATTGGTAGCTTCGGCTTCACTTACATCTGCTGTACTTCCAACAATTACATTTTGAGACCCAGTAGTCGTAGTGTCACCAGATTCCTTTCCAACAAATACATTATCTGCACCTGTTTCAATGGCGCTTCCAGCTTGATTTCCAAAAGCTGAATTATTACTGTGATTATTTCCAGAGGTTCCAATAAGTGATTGCCATCCAACAGCCGTGTTTCCATCACCAGTTGCGTTGTACATAATGGCTCTTTTCCCAATCCCAATATTTTTAGTTCCAGAGCTATTGGTATACATCGTTTCGTCTCCAATCGCAATTATTTCATCAGCAGCATTTTCAAATGCAGAAGACATACCTATAGCAATAACTTTTGAGCCTCCTGAGCCACCACCATTAGCATTATAACCAAGAAATACAGAACCTCCTCCAGTTGTGTTGGTTCCTCCAGCACCTGATCCAACTGCTACATTATAATTTGCAGTGTTTACATCCAAAGCATTTGCACCGATAGCTACATTGTCCTGTTGTGTAGTCACGGCTTTTAAAGAGTTAAAACCTAGAGCTGTGTTATCAGACCCTGTAGTGATGGCTGTTAATGCAGCAACTCCCATTGCTATATTTTGAGTACCAGTAGTGATTGCTTTTCCAGCATTATATCCAACAGCAGTGTTATTGTTGAAACTATTATCAGCTTCTCCTTGTAGTGCAAACTTTCCCACAGCTGTATTATTACTTCCTGTTTGATTTTCTCTTAGACTCTCTGTACCAAAACCTGTGTTGTTAACTCCACTTGTGTTTCCATAAAGTGATTGATACCCAATTGCAGTATTAGCATCCGCTAAATTATTAAACATAGATTGGTATCCCAAAGCTGTATTATAACCTCCTGTTTCATTGGATATTAAAGAGCTCCATCCAACAGAAACATTAAAACTTCCTGATGTGTTTGAGGACATGCTATTTACGCCAAAAGCTAAATTTCGAGAGCCGGATGAGTTTGCCGTAAGAGCGCTATTTCCAATGGCAATATTTTCTACTCCACCATTTATAGCTCCACCCAAAGCATTATTTCCAATGGCTAAATTATCACTTTCTGTGTCAGAATTATCTAAGGCTCCTCTTCCAATTGCTATATTTCTACTACCTGTGGTGGTAGAACTTAGAGCATCATCTCCAATAGCAACATTATCATCTCCCTCAGTTAATGCGTCCAATGCAATTATTCCTAAACCTACATTATACTCCGCATTATTTAAAGTTCCTGCGTCACCATTTCCAATTAAAATTGATCTTGTGAAACCTGTACCTTCACTTTTTGCGTCACTTAAATCATCTAGTTTGCTTGATATCGAAGAGCTCAAGTAAGCTGACAGGTCAGGAACTGCAACTTGCTTCATTGTGCCATCATCATTCAAGATAATTCTATCTTCATCGGCAATTGTTATTGACTGAGCTAAATTATCTCCATCTAAAATATTAATCTCATTCGCTGTTGTTGTAAGGGGTGTGCCTGCAACTCTTGTTGTCCCTTTTAAATTTACATTATCTACCTCTATTTGACCTGTTCCATTTGGAGATATATTAATATTTCCGTTAGCTCCATTTGCAATAGTTATATTACCAGAAACTGCATTACCTGTTTTTAATGTAACATCTGTATCTCCAACCGATTGAAAAATTCCTGCTGAAACCGTATTAGCAGTGACTGTTGTAAAAGCACCTGAGGTTTGTGTTGTCTCCCCAATCTTAGTGCCATCAATTGCTCCTCCATCAATGTCTACAGCATCACTCGCTTGAACAGCTATAGTGCCTAATCCAAGATTAGTCCTTGCCGTTGGTGCATCTGAAGCTCCAGTCCCACCAAGGGAAATAGGGACAATTCCAGATGTGATTTCTTGACCATCCAAGGTTAAATAATTATCCGTTATCTCTGCAAGTGTTACTGGTGTTGAATTATCTGTGCCTGCAGCATCAGCCGACTCCCAAACTAATTTTCCACTTCCATCAGTTTTTAAAATCTGCCCTGCAGTTCCATCAGCAGATGGGAAAAGAATATTGTCAATTTTGACTTTACCATCTCCAACAGGTGATATGTTTATATTTCCATCTGCTCCATTTGCAATAGTAATGTTTCCTGAAATTGGATTTCCAGTTTTAAAAGTCACATCCGTATTTCCAGAAGATTGAAAAATTCCTGCGGAAACTGTGTTTGCTGTGACATTTGTAAATGATCCTGTGGATTGATTGGTAACTCCAATTGCTGTATTATCAATATTTCCCCCGTCAATATCAATTGCATCACTTTCTTGAACGGAAACTGAACCTAGTCCTAATGAATCTCTTGCCGCTATTGCATCCTCTGCTGTGATTATACCAACCATTGGAGCGGTTGTAGATCCTGTTCCTCCAAGGGTTATGGGAATTATTCCAGATGTAATTTGCTGACCATCCAGTGTTAAGTAATTATCAGCTACGTCTGCTAGTGTAACAGCGGTAGAGTTGTCAGTACCTGCAGCATCAACCGATTCCCAAACTAATTTTCCGCTTCCATCGGTCTTTAAAATCTGTCCTGCAGTTCCATCAGCAGGCGGGAAAAGTACATTGTCGATTCTGACTCTTCCATCCCCAACAGGGGATATATTAATGTCTCCATCTGCACCATTGGCGATGGTTATATTTCCAGTAACTGGATTTCCGGTTAAAAATGTTAAATCTGTATTTCCAATGGACTGGAAAATTCCTGCAGAAACAGTTGTAAATGTACCTGATGATTGAGTTGTATCCCCAATTGCTGTACCGTCAATCGATCCGCCATCAACATCTATAGCATCACTAGCTTGAGTTGCTATTGTACCTAAACCCAGATTTGTTCTTGCCGTAGCAGCATCTGTAGCTCCTGTTCCTCCAAGAGTTACTGGAACTGTTCCCGATGTAATTTCCTGACCACTCAATGTTAAATAATTATCCGTGACATCTGAAAGTGTTACAGGTGTTGAATTATCAGTACCCGAAGCA
>JBJKVZ010000028.1:0-33521 GCA_045562345.1 Flavobacteriaceae bacterium | reverse complement strand
ACACTAGAGAACAATTGATAAGTGATATGTCTAGATTAACACAGATAGATCTATCCACACAAATAACAGGAACTTACATAGTAGTGATGGATGGTAAGACAATAAGAAAAACTTTTAAAATAATAAAACGATGAGAATCCATATTTCATATTATACCCTCATGATCATTCTTTTTACTAAACATTTTATGGTGAAAAAATTTAATGTGATTTAATAACTTACAGTCAAATTAAATGAAAAAACTCCTTCTACTATCTCTATTTATTCCACTTATTTTTGCTTGTAACTATTCTACATCAAGAATTAAAGAAAACAGTACTTTACTTGAGTTTCCTGCAGTCGTTAGTGGACAGGAAAGTTCTACTACATCAGTATATCAACTGGATTGGTTAACAGGTCAAAGAGAGGGTTCGCATGCTGGAGGAATCTTAGAACAAACATGGTTACCTCCTCGCTCTGGGACTATTACTGCTTTAGTTCGCTCTACAAAAGAATCAGATACAAGATTTGTTGAAATCATTCATATAAGGGAAATTAATGGCAGTCTAGAATTACATCTACAAATCTTTAACAACTCGCTAGAACGAGAAAATATAAGTGCAACTTATTCTCGAATTCATAAATTTGAATTAACTGAAGTGGGAGATAGATATTTAACCTTCAAAGGAGTTAGTGATGGCGCTCATCGCAGTCTCAGTTATCAGCGTTCTGAAGGAGATGTTTTTTTCAATACGCATTGAAACCAATGATGGTGACAGAATTGAAATTAAACTCGAGCCGATAATGTAAATTGTTAGATACCCAGAACCTCACTATTGCACATCATTATACAAACACCTACCGTCAAAAGAAAACCGATATTATTTAAGTAGGATAGGACTAACTAAAAAATTACTATTGAGATTTTTTGACTTTTTTATATTAACTTAGTAATAGTTAAGAGCAGTAAAGGCAACGATTCAGGCAACTAAAAATAAAAAACCCCTGCAAGTCAATGACTTTCAAGGGCTTTTGCGGAGAGACTGGGATTCGAACCCAGGCGACAGTTACCCGTCGACAGATTAGCAATCTGCTCCATTACCACTCTGGCACCTCTCCTTAACTTATATTAACTAATTGAGCGAGCAAATTTAACTTTTCCAAGTCAATTCGACAAGGTTTAAATTAAAATTATAAGTTCTTCGTTAGTTCCTTAACAATCCTATTTTCAGAAAAGAATTCTTTTGCAATTACTTTTATTGCTGTATATGTAGGAATTGCTGCAATCATTCCAAGAGGACCAAACAATAAACCTCCAGCAATTATGATTAGGAATATTTCTAATGGATGTGATTTAACACTATTAGAAAAAATGAACGGTTGACTAAAAAAATTATCGATTAATTGTCCAACTATAAATCCAATAGTAACATATATTGATTTAATTAAAATCACACTACTAAAATCACTTCCTATATGACTTGACATCGTTAAAAGAACCATCAAGATGCCAGCGATTAATGGACCAATAAAAGGAATTAAATTAAGTAAGGAACACAAGAATGCAATTACCAATGCATTGGGGGTGCCTATCAAAAGTAAAACAATAGTGTAGATTATAAATAAAATAAAAATTTGAATAATTAATCCTCCAAAATATCTAGAAAGCAAAACTTTAATCGTTTCGTATGATTTTTTAAATTTTTTTACTGATTTTTTAGGTACCAGAACAAATAATGACCTTTCCAAAAGAGTTGAATCTTTTAATAAAAAAAATGAAATAAATATTATGGATAGAATGCCAATGGTTAAATTGCCTAAGGTTTTTCCAAATGAATTTAAAAT
The DNA here is from genome assembly GCA_045562345.1 of Flavobacteriaceae bacterium. Taxonomy (GTDB): domain Bacteria; phylum Bacteroidota; class Bacteroidia; order Flavobacteriales; family Flavobacteriaceae; genus MAG-121220-bin8. Next base: position 31,697 of record JBJKVZ010000028.1, on the reverse strand, counting down.
TTCTGGGACAAATCCAAAATTCATCTCATTAATCCATTGAATATTAAAAATGGATTTTTCTAAATCAATATTGTAAAACGCTTAAATAATTTGAAAACTCATAATATAAAAACCTTGATATTTTTTTGAAAAGATTCAATATCAAGTAGTGATAAATTTCTACCTTGTTCTATTACTAGAGGAACAAAAAGTGATATTATTCCAATTATAATTGATACAAAAATTAACATTGTTAATATAGAGGCAGAAGATTTTTTAAATTTTAATTTTAAGCTTAAAAAATTAACAATTGGCTGTCCAATAAGAGATATTATAGCAGCTATCAAAATATAACCTAGTAAAACCTTAATTTCAAATAATAAAAAAGCTGCAAGTATAAGAGCTGATACATACAGGAAGGATTTTACAAATCCATTTGAAAATTCATTTTTAAACATATGCAAATATATTACATATTAGCAATTGAAAATGTGTGACAAGCTATAATCCCAGCAGTTTCTGCTCTTAATCTTGTTTCGCCCAGAGATACTTCACGAAATTTTTTTATCATTACATAATTTAACTTCTTTTGGAGTGAAATCACCCTCAGGGCCTATTAATAGAGTATTTTTTGAGTTTGGTTCAATGAATTTTAAAAGAGGTTTTTTTTCGCCTTGATTACAGTGAGCAATAAATAAGTTTCCATTTAAATTTTGATTAATAAACTTATTTAAACTTATAGGTGAATTAAGTTTAGGTAAAAAGGTTTTTAATGATTGTTTCATTCCAGAAATTAGTATTTTTTCATGACGATTTTTTTTGACGTGCCTTTTTTCTGTTCTATTACAAATAATAGGGGTAATCTCGGTAATTCCAATTTCACTTGATTTTTCTAAAAACCATTCAAATCTGTCATTTGATTTTAGTATTGAGATCCCTATGTGTAATGAGTAGGGCATAGGGTTTTTTTTATAATAATTCAAGATTTGAAATTCACAATTATTTTTTGTTATTAAATTAATTTTTCCTTTGTATAAATTGTTTTTACCATCGGTGATGTTTATTAAATCACCATTTTTTTTTCTTAAAACTTTAAACAAATGCTTGCTTTCTACCTTTCCAAAAGAATGATATTTTTTGTCTTTATCTAATTCTGGTAAATAAAATAGTTGCATATTAGATTTTATATCTAGATTTAGCTCCTTTATCTAAACCTGAAAAGTCTTTTTTTAAATATTTTAGATATCCTACCATTGCAATCATAGCTGCATTGTCAGTTGTATATTCGAATTTTGGAAAAAAACTTTTAAATTTTCCATTATTTTCTTCAAATTTTTTTCTGATTCCTGAATTACAAGAAACACCTCCTCCAAAAACAACTGTTTCAATCCCAGTTTCGCATACAGCTTTTTCGATTTTTTCTAACAAAATTTCAATAGGTTTTTTGAAGAGAGGAACATAAGTTATATTTTTCCTTTTTTAAAAAATTTTTATTTTTTTTTTGTTCTTTATCAATAAATCTCATGAAACCTGTTTTTAATCCACTAAAACTAAAATTTAGTTTGTCAACTCTTGGTTTGGTGAAATTAAATTTTTCAGGGTCACCTTTTTTTGCATTTCGATCAATTATTGGACCAGCAGGGTATGGTAACCCAATCATTTTACCACATTTATCAAATGTTTCACCAATTGCATCATCCAGAGTTTCACCAATAACTTCCATATCAAAGTAATCGCGCACATATATAATTTGTGTATGACCTCCAGAGATGGTTACCCCTAAAAAAGGAAATTTAGGTTTTTTTTCTCCACAATCTTCAATAAAATGTGCCAGTAAATGTGCTTGCATGTGATTTACTTCTATTAAAGGTATTTTTAAACCCATCGAAAGTGATTTTGAGAAAGAAGATCCAACCAAAAGTGATCCCAATAATCCAGGACCTCTAGTATATGCAATGGCATTTAATTGATTTTTATCGATATTTGCTAATGTGATTGCTTCATTTACGACAGGAATTATGTTTTGTTGATGCGCTCTTGAAGCCAATTCAGGAACTACACCACCATAAGAGTTATGGATATCTTGATTGGCGACTAAATTTGAAAGAACTTTCCCATCCTTTAAAACGGATGCCGAAGTGTCATCGCAAGAAGATTCAATTCCCAAAATGAATGTAGGCACAATAATTGTTTTAAAACAAATATAATACATATACAAATCAAAGCAATTTTAAAAAAATATCGTTTACTTCTCACTATTGTTTTTGGAACAATAATATTGTTATTTTTATTAGTTAATAATATCCATGTTCAAACTTTCCTAGCTCAGAAAATCGCATCTCAATTTAATGAACAATATGGAACAGACTTGAAAATTAAAACTGCAGGACTAAAATTAAATGGGAAAGTAGACCTTGGAAATTTCTTAATTCTTGATCATAAGAAAGACACTCTTATATATTTTAGGAGTCTTGATTTAACTCCTAGAAGTTTACAAAAAATTATATCTAATGATCTAAATTTTAACTCTATAGATTTTGACGGTCTAAAAATAAATATTGTAAAATATAAAAATGACTTAAAGACAAATATTGAGCTTTTTGTTAATAAATTAAATAACGATAAAAAAAGTAAAAATCTAGACAAGGAATTCAATCTTAAAATAAATAAATTATATGGATCAAAAAATTTATTGTCTTTTGTCGACCAAAATAATCCAAAAAGTGATTTAGAAATTTCTAAATTAAATATGAATATTTCAGATTTAACTTTTTCAAATAGAAATTTAAAACTTTATGTTAATGAATTAAACTTTAAAAATAATCAAGGGGTTGATCTAAATCAATTTTCTTCAAATATCAATTTAAATGCCACAAACAAAACTTTTGATTTAGAAAACTTAGATTTAAACTTTGGAAGTTCAAGTTTGAGCACAGTTATTAACTTGGACTATTCGAAAATAGTTGAATATAATTTATCAAATATTAAAAATTTTGATTCACTTTATGTTAATGTCAAAATATTAAATTCTAATATTTTTTTACCGGACTTAAATTCAATTAATAAAATGATTGATGTTTCCGATACTAGTAACTGGTCTCTTAAGTCAGAACTTAAAGGATATTTTGCTGATTTAAGTATTGTTAATGCTGAATTTTCAAGTAAAAATGATATAATAAAATTTAATGGAAGGTTGTCAAATTTTTTAAAAATTAATGAGAAATCATTACTCAATTTTAATTTCGAGAAGATAAAAACTTCATCTGACCGTATAAACTTAATCTTTCCAAAAGCTTTTGGAACAATTCTTCCATCCTCAGCTAAATCTTTAGGTGTTTTTAATTTTAAAGGAAATTTGAAAATTAAGTCTGATGAAATTCAATCTAAATTTAATTTAAATTTAGAAGAAGGAATTGTTGATGCTTTTTTAAAGATATCAGATTTTTCTAATATTGACAATTCAGTTTATGAAGGATCCTTAACCGGAAAGGATTTAAATATTTCAAAATTTTTAAATTTTAAATCAATAGGAAAGTCAAATTTTAAATTTGATGTGAAAGGTAGAGGTTTTACTACTCAGTATTTAGATTCTAAAGTTACAGGAAGGATTGAAAATTTATTTTTTAAAAATCTTATTTTAAACAATATTGATGTATTCGGACAGATAAAAGATCAAGTTTTTGATGGTAAATTATTAGTTGATGATGATAATTTATCATTAAATTTTAACGGCTTGGTTGATTTTACAAATGACCTAATTGATTTTGATTTTAATTCAAAAATTATAAATGCTAATCTAGAAAATTTTGGTCTTAGTGGAACCGGTCGGATCAAAGGAGATGTTCAAGTGAAATTGAGAGGAAATAACATGAAAGATCTAATAGGTGATTTAAGTTTAAAAAATCTTGGTTATAATATTAATAATCAAAATTATGAATTTGATGATCTTACTGCACAATTAAGGAAAAATGAAGATAATAGAATAATTAATGTTTCATCCAAAGATATTGTAAGTGGAATTTTAATTGGTGAGTATGATTTTCTCAATTTAAAATCTTCTCTTCTAAATAATTTTGGTATACATTACTCCAATTATCAATCAAATGCAATGGACCAGTCACAAAATATTTCTTTCAGTTTGAATTTTAAGCCAAAGTTTTTAAAACTTTTAAATAATAATTTGTCAATTGATGAAAACACTTTTATTAAGGGAAAATTTGAGTCTAATGGTTCATATGAATTAAATTTAGAATCTTCTTTTTTAAAATTTAATGATATAAGCACCGAAAACATCGATTTAAAGTTTACGGAAAGTGGAGGATATATTAATATTCTAAATATTAAATCTCCAATTATTAATGGTAATAAATTTAAATTAAGTTCATCCTTTAATAATGATTTATTGACTGTAAATGCAAGTTATCTTTCAAATCAAAATGAATTAAACCGGGTTAATTTTTCACATACCATTAATGAAAAGAAGATGTCTGAAATAATATTCAAAGATTTAGAACTAGTAATTAATAATCAAAATTGGACAATTGATAAGAATAATTCTCAGTCTAATCCTAAATTTATTTTTGCTTGGACTGATAAAGAATATGAGTTTGAGAAGGCATATTTCAAAAGCGGGACACAATTCCTTGATATAAATATTATAGAAAGAAAAAACAATTCGAATTATATTTTAAATTTTGAAAATTTCGGATTACAAAATTTCACAAAACCATCAAACAAAATATTTTTTGAAGGTTTAGTCAATGGTAAAATTGAATTAATAAAAAATGACGGGGCTTATGAAGGAACATCATCTCTTAAGATTGATGATTTAAAAGCTAATTACAAATCTATAGGTAAAGCTTTGCTTAAAATTAATGCAAGTAAGGATTTAAAAAGTTTTGTAATGGATTTTATAGTTAACAATGACTTAAACGAAACTTTAAGTCTTAAAGGTAATTTCGGAATCGAAAAAGATTTCTATCCCCTTGATCTAAATTTAAAAATGAAAAATTTTGATATTAACCCTTTTTCAAAAATTGGAGACAATGTAATAACTGATTTCAGAGGTTATTTTAATTCTGATGTAATTATTTCTGGAAACTCATCTGAACCTAATTTTGATGGAATTATCAATACTAAAAATGTTGAATTTTTAATTCCATATTTAAACGTTAATTATAAATTATCAAATAATCCTAGATTTAAATTAAAGAAACAGGAATTTCATTTGATAAATTTTAATTTAAACAATACCAAAACACAAACTATTGGAAACCTAAATGGTATAATAACTCATAATAAATTCAAAAATTGGAATTTAGATTTAAAAATAGAAACAGATAATCTACTTATCCTAGACACAAAATTTAAAAAAGATGCTCTTTATTATGGAAAAGCTTTTTTAAATGGAAATGCTGAAATTTTTGGACCTGGAGAGAGTCTTTTAATAAATTTAAATGGTTCAACTAATAAAAACACTTTTTTATCAATACCTATCAATGAATCTGTAAACACAGGAAAACTTTCTTATTTGAATTTTGTCAATGAAGAAAATGATAGTTCTAAAAAAGGAAATAAAAGTAGTTTAAAAGTAAATTTAGACATAGATTTCAATGATAATGCTAACGTTGAAGTTATCTTAGATCCCGTTTCGCAGTCAAAATTAAATGTTTTAGGAAATGGTAATCTTAATTTTCAAATAAATACACAAGCAAGTTTTAACATATTTGGAAATTATACAGTAGATTCAGGTTCTTATTTTTATAAATCACTTGGAATTGTGGACAGAGAGTTCTTATTAAAAAAAGGGTCAACTATAGTTTGGAATGGGGATCCATATCAAGCAGAGTTAAATATAAATGCTAATTATGATATTCCAGGTGGAGCAAACCCAGCAATTCTTATTCAAAATACAAGTTTTAATAGAAAAATCCCTACCAATATTGATGTTAATTTATCAGGAAATTTAATTGAAATGGATACCCCAGAATTTAAAATTAATTTTCCTAATACAAGTGGACCTATAAAGTCTGAACTTGATTATTATTTGGTAGATGATGAAAAGACACAGAAACAAGCTATTTCATTATTATACCAAGGAACTTTTATAGATGAAATTTCTTTATCTTCAGTTTCTTCTCAAGCAATAACAAATAATTTATTTCAAAAAGCTTCAGGGATTATCGACGATATCTTTACAAATTCTGAGGATAAAATGAATATTGGTATAAATTATTTAAAAGGTGATAAAAATGCTGCTTCATCCCTTCTTAATCGAGACCGTTTAGGATTAACATTAAAAACTGAATTAAGTGATAAAATACTTATTAATGGAAAAATAGGTGTTCCGGTTAGTGGAGTTGAAGATAATGTTATAATTGGAAATGTTCAGGTTGATTTTTTGCTTAATGATCAAGGTAATTTTAAAGCAAGAATTTTTAATAAAGAAAATGAGTATCAATATTTTGCTAATGATATAGGATATACACAAGGTATGGGCATTTCTTATGAAATTGAATTTGATTCTTTTAATGAATTATTTAAAAAAAAATCAAAGAAAACTGATACAGCTGATAGCATTAAAAATTAGTTTGTAATTTAGCACGAATATGAAAATACAGAAAATAGCAGTTTTAACATCTGGAGGAGATTCCCCTGGAATGAACACAGCCTTGAGAGCTGTTGTAAGAACATGCTCCTATAATAAGATTGATTGTATTGGTGTTTTTAGAGGTTTTCAAGGTCTTATTAATAATGAAGTAAAAACTTTAAGTTCAAGAAGTGTTCGAGGTATAATTAACAGGGGAGGTACAATGCTTTATTCAGCCAGATCAGAAGAATTCAAATCTAAATCTGGTAGAAATAAAGCATATACGAATATAAAAAAGAATAATATTGATGCTTTAGTTGTCATTGGTGGAGATGGTTCATTTACTGGAGCTATGATATTTCAAAAAGAATTTAATATTCCTGTAATTGGTATTCCTGGTACAATCGATAATGATATATCTGGAACTTCACATACATTAGGGTACGATACTGCTTTAAACACAGTGATGGAAGCAATCGATAAAATTAGAGATACAGCAATTTCTCATGATAGACTTTTTTTTGTTGAGGTCATGGGACGAGATGCTGGTCATATTGCTTTAAATTCAGGAATTGCCATAGGTGCTCAAGAAATATTAATTCCTGAGTCAAAAATTGGTTTAGATGAATTAATTATTTCATTGAAAAAAAGTAAAAAATTAGGAAAAACATCCAATATAGTAGTAGTTTCTGAAGGAGACAAAACTGGAAAAAATGTTTTTGAATTATCAAAAAAGGTTGAAGAAAAATTTCCTGATTATGAGATCAAGGTATCTGTTTTAGGACATATGCAAAGAGGAGGTTCCCCTTCCTGTTTTGATCGTGTTTTAGGAACTAAAATGGGAGTTATTGCAGTTGAAAAATTAATTGATGGAGAATCTTCCAAGATGATAGGAATAGTAAATGGAAAAATAAAGTTAACTCCTCTTAAATCTGCTATTAAAGGTATTTCAAAAATTAACAAGGAATTAATTAGGGTATCAAAAATTATGAATATTTAAATTAAAACAATCATTTGATGTTTTAGTTTATATTTTAATATTTATTTTTGAACTCAAAAAAAAATACGATGATTAAAATTGGAATAAATGGTTTTGGAAGAATAGGTAGAATGGTTCTTAGAGCCTCTCTTAAAAGAGATGACATTAAAGTTGTAGCTATAAATGATCTTCTTGATGTTGATCATTTAGCTTACTTACTTAAATATGACTCTGTTCATGGAGTTTGCCAAGCAAATATTTCTGCTCAAGATGGTAATTTGCTTATTGACGGAGAAATAGTTAAAATTTCATCTAAAAGAAACCCTGACGAAATAGGATGGGATAAGTTAAATGCTGATATTGTATTAGAATGTACAGGTTTATTTACCTCAATTGATAAAGCAAACTTACATATAATAGGAGGTGCTAAAAAGGTTGTTATTTCCGCTCCTTCGTCCGATGCCCCAATGTTTGTTATGGGTGTTAATCATCATGATGTAAATTCTGACCAAAGAATAGTTTCAAACGCATCATGTACAACTAATTGTCTAGCACCAGTTGTAAAAGTTTTAAATGATAAATTTGGTGTTGCTGAAGCTTTGATGACTACTGTTCACGCTACAACTGCAACCCAATTTACAGTAGATGGTCCTTCAAAAAAAGATTATAGAGGAGGAAGAAGTTCTTTAATAAATATTATGCCTGCTTCAACTGGCGCTGCAAAGGCAGTAACAAAGGTTATTCCTTCACTTGAAGGAAAAATTACCGGAATGGCTTTTAGAGTTCCAACAGCAAATGTTTCAGTTGTTGATTTAACTGTAAAATTAAATTCTAGAACCTCTTACGAAAGTGTAATGAAGGCATTAAAAGAATCTTCGCAAAATGAATTAAAAGATATTTTAGGTTTTACAGATGAATTAGTGGTTTCTCAAGATTTTATAGGTGATCATAGAACTTCTATAATTGACTCTAAAGCAGGAATTCAATTGAATGATACATTTTTTAAAATCATTTCATGGTACGATAATGAGGCCGGATATTCACACAAGCTAATTGACTTGGCTGTTCATATTAATTCATTATAAATTTATGAAATTAATTGTTGATAGTGGTTCAACTAAGACTGATTGGATTTCAATAGACGACAATGGTGAGATTTTGTTTGAAACTCAAACTCTCGGATTAAACCCACAGGTTCTTTCTGAACACATTTTAGAAGAAAGAATAATTAATAATTATGAAATTTATCAATCCAGAAAAAAGGTTACTGATATTTATTTTTATGGAGCTGGTTGTGGTACTGAGCCACCAAAAGAATTAATTAGAAAAGTTTTTACACCAATTTTTAAAAATTCAAATTTTATCATTAAAGAGGATACATATGCAGCAGTATATTCTTGTTGCAATAAAAACGAGAAGGCTATAGTCTCGATTTTAGGAACTGGTTCTAATTGTAGTTATTTTGACGGTAAAAATATAAATCAAAAAATCACCTCCTTAGGCTATATTTTAATGGATGATGCTAGTGGAAATTATTTTGGAAGACAACTTCTAAGAGATTTTTATTTTAACCATATGCCTGAGAAATTAAAAATTAACTTTGAAAAAGAATTTAATTTAGAACCTGAAATTATCAAAGATTATTTGTATAAGAAACCAAATCCAAATACATACTTGGCTAAATTTGCAAAATTTTTAATATTGAATAAGGATTTAGAATATTCTCAAGATTTAATTAAAAAAGGATTTAATCTTTTTATAACTAATCAGATTTTACAGTTTTCAAATTGTTTAGAAATCCCTTTGCATTTTGTTGGTTCGATTGGTTTTTATTTACAGGAAAATCTAAAAGAATGCCTTAAAGATAGAGGAATGAAATGTGGGAAAATACTCAGAAAACCTATTGATGGTTTAGTTGCTTATCATCAAGGAATTACCATTTAATCAATTTTTTTTGCTATTACAGAAATTTCTATTCTTGCACCAATGGGAAGTGCGGAAACCTCAACAGTTTCTCTTGCTGGCGCTGATTTTTCATCAAAATATTTTCCATAAACCTTATTGACTTTTGAAAAATTATTCATGTCCGTAATAAAAATTGTTGACTTTATTACATTTTCAAAATTAAAATTAACATGATTAAGTATTGCTTTGATATTTTTCATTACTTGATCTGTTTCATCTTCAATATTAGTGATGATTAACTCATTACTATTTATATTAAACCCAACTTGACCAGAAATATATAGTGTATTATCAATCATCACTGCTTGACTGTATGGGCCTACAGGAAGGGGAGCTTTTTCAGTTTTTATAATTTTTTTCATATTCTCTTGTGTATAAATATATAGTGGAGATATTATTAATAATATTAAATATAAGTATAATTTCATTTTATAATCTTTTATCCGGTAATCTCCTTTTATCGTATTTTAAATCTTTAAGTAAATCAGATTTAATTCCAATAAAAAAATACCATGAAGCTCTTGTACTGAATGGCACCCAATTGAAATTCATTTTCCAGCTATCTAAATCTCTTTCAAATCTAAGCTGAGTATAAGTAAAACCTGTATTTTTAAAATCATAACCTGAGGATCCGCCAATTCTCCATTTTTTTGAAAGCGATAAATTTCCAGAAAACATTAAAGAATTATTTGAAATTTGTTTTTGTCCTTTGTTATTGTTGTAAGTTAAAGAATGAGCAAATCTCAAATCCCATGGCATTTTATTGTTGTAAAATTTAGTAGTTATATCTTTTGATTGATCATCATCAAAATTTTCATCATCTTGATCATCAAATGAGCTATCTGCAAAATCATCAACTCTTCCGAACAAATCATCATTTCTGCCACCACTTCTGCTATTGTCTCTTTCTTTTCTTTTGTCTTTCGAATTTTTACTAGCTAGAGTAAAGCCCATATTAATATTTGCACTGGTCATTCTTAAACCATTACTATTGAATTTATTAATCCTACTACCATTTTCATTTATAGCATATGGATCAAAAGTTGCGCCAACATTAACATTTAATTTGTCGTCAAAAAAAGCCATACCACTTGTCATTCTAATTGGGCTCCATTTTAATGAGTCAGCAGCAATATTATAACTTGTATTAAAATTTAAATTATTTAATAATTTAATTTTTTTTGGTTCTGTAGCCGTACTGTCTCGGTTTTCTATTTTAGCTTCTAAAACATTATTTACAGATAATCCTATGCTACTTGAGTAATTTCTATTAGGAACACCAAAAAAGCCACCCTCAAATCTTGAATATTCTAATGTATTTCCTTCTGCATCAATTATATATTCATCATAATATTTTTCAAAACTTGGAACTATTCCGTAATTAATAGATGGTCTGACAACATGTCTTACCGATTTAAATTTCTTACCTTCTTTAAAGTTGAATATCCCATAAATTGTTGTTCCTATACTTGCATTAAAATTATATTTACTAAATCTATCAAAACCTTTTATAGTATCTTTTTTTCCAGTTGCTTGATTTATTATGTCAAAATCATTTCTTTTAATAGTTTGACCTGTCCAAACTTCATCAAAATTTCCATTTAAACTTACACTTAAGTGTTTTAAAACTTTAAAGTTTGTACTAATAGGAATAGAGTGTTTCATTCCATAAATAGCATCATTAAACATTTCTTTTTTAAGAAACAGAGAGTCATTGGTTTGAATCCTATTTTCACCTCTTAAAGAATATTGAAAATTAATGTTTTTTAAAATACCTTTTTTTTGACCATTTCTTTTCACAAATGGATAAACTCTTTCCATACTGGCATTTAAGGTGGGCAAACTTAAGTTTACTATTTTAGTTCTGGTATTTTGTGAATGAGATGCAGTTAGTGACATATTTACTGACGGATAGCCTCTAAAAGTTTTTGAATATGAGATTGAAGAGCTCATCGTATTATTTAAAAAATTCGGCGTGTTTAATTGATTAACTGATTCTCTAAAGTAATTACTGCTACCTAAATTTACAGAAGCTGAAAATCTACTATTTGGATTGGATTTAGAATCTTGACTATGTGACCACCTAAAATTATAAATATTAGTTTTTGAGTATCCTGGAAGACCTCGTTCGCCATTTATTAGATTTTCAAATCTAATACTTAAGTTTCCATTGTATCTATATCTTTTTCTATAGCTTGTTTCATTTCTAAAACCATAACTACCATTAGTGTAATAATCACCTAATAGAGTGAAATCAAAATAATCATTAAAGGCAAAGTAATATCCGCCATTTTGAAAAAAATATCCTCTTTGGTTGTTTTGACCTATAGTTGGAAAAATAAAGCCTGTTTTTCTATTATCAGTGAGAGGAAAATATGCAAAAGGAAGAAAAATTGGAGTAGGTACGTCTTCAATGTATAAATTACTCAAACCAGCAATAATTTTATTTTTTGGAATAAATTTACCTTTTCTAACCCTGATATAATATTCTGGGTCCTCAACATTGCTTGAGGTTGTCACCTTGGCATCTTTTATGAAATAAACCGAATCATTTTCTTTTTTAGTTGCCAATGCATTAACATTCATTCCATTTTGTTCACTTTTAGAATTCCAAATAATTGCTTTTTTTGTATCAAAATTAAACCTAATTGAATCTGGATTTACCTCGTTACCTGCTTGTCTAAAAAATGGTGGTTGAATTAATTTTCCTGTAGAGTCTTTAATTCTTCCTGCAGAAACTTCATTGTTAATGTAATCTAGTATAATTATTCCAGATTTAAGTTCTGTATCAAGATAATATAATTCAGCTTTGTCATACAGATATAGTTTACCTTTATCTTTATCAATTTTAATATAACCTTTAGCATTTCTTTTAATTTTACCTAACAATAAGGGTTTTTTTATAAGACTATCCCCGATAAGCGAATCCTTTTCCTTAATATCTTGTGAATAATTAATTTTTATTCCAAATAATAGTAAACAAATAAAAATTAATTTAATATTATAATTTTTGTATTGTAACAAGAAATTTTTATTTATGGGTAAAATTACATTTATTTTAAACATAATTTTAAATGATTAAGAACCTTAACCTTCTTTTAAGAAATTTTGTTTGTTTATTATTTCTTCTTTTCGCTAATTTATTTTTTTCTCAAATTGATAATGAAAAATTTACTGTTGTATTAGATGCGGGTCATGGAGGTAAAGACCCTGGTAACAGAGGAAATGGTTATTATGAGAAAAATATAGCTCTTTCTATAGCATTAAAAATTGGTGCAGAGTTAGAAAAACGAAATGATATTAAAATTATATACACTCGAAAAACAGATGTTTTTGTAGATCTTTTCAAAAGAGCTCAAATCGCAAATAAAGCAAAAGCAGATTTGTTTATTTCAATACATTGTGATGCTCACAATTCAAATGCTTATGGAGCAGGAACATTTGTTTTAGGATTGCACGCTAATCAACGAAATTTTGAAATTGCTAAAAAAGAAAATTCAGTAATTTTTAAGGAAAAAAATTACGAGCAAAACTATGGTGGATTTAATCCTAATAATCCTGAGTCCGTAATTAGTTTAGTTTTAATGCAGGAAGAATATTTAGATCAAAGCATAGTTGCTGCAAATTTAATTCAAGAGTTTTTTACAAAAAATTTAAAAAGAAAAAATAGAACTGTAAAACAAGCTGGTTTTATTGTCCTTAAATATACCTACATGCCAAGTGTGTTAGTAGAAACTGGTTTTTTGACAAATAAAAATGAAGGCAAATATTTAAATTCCAAAAAAGGACAAATGGAAATGTCAAGTACAATTGCAGATGCTATAATCAAATATAAAAAAGTTGTTGCAAATTCTTACTCTGAATTTTCATCTGAGCTAATAAATGATGATAATATAAATAACACCTATTTAAAAATTCAGATAGCATCAAGCAATAAGTTTTTAGAATTAAAATCATACAATTTTAAAGGTTTAACTATGCTGTCATATTCATATTCAAAATCACGAAATTCTTATAAATATTATTTTGAAAATACCCAAAGTTATACCCAAGCTAAGAAATATTTATTGAAGGCAAAAAGAGCTGGATTTAAAGATGCGATTATAGTTGCGTTTGATAACGGAAAAAAAATTACTTTGGACCAGTTTTTATCTAGAAATTGAATATCATATTTTATGAATAAATTATTTATAACTTTGATAAAATTTATATTTTGAAAATTTCAAACGAAATTAAAACAGGAATTCTTGCATTATGCTCAATTGGCCTTTTTATTTTTGGTTATAGTTATTTAAAATCCAATGATATATTTGTTAGTGATAGAACTTTTTATGCAATCTATCCTGACGTAGAGGGAGTCGTTAGTGGAACACCTGTGACAATTAATGGTTTTCCTGTTGGAAGTATTCAAAAAATTTCATTTTTTAAAAACAATAATCTAATTATAAAATTTAGAATTGAAAATGATATTAAGTTTTCAAAAAATAGCCTTGCTCAAATTTATGAAACAGGTCTAATTGGTGGTAAAGCTCTCGCTATTATCCCAGCTAATGATAAAGCAAATTTGGCTATTTCCAACGACACATTAAAATCTTCGATTGCACCTGGCTTGACTGACCTTGTCAATAAAAAAATTACCAATTTACAGGTTAAAATAGAATCTATGGTTGTTAGTGCTGATTCCGTTCTTCAAAAGATAAACAGAGTCTTTGATGATTCAACAAGAACAAATCTGAAATCCAGTGTCTCTGGATTTAATCAAACAATTATTGACTTAAAAGAAACCTCTAATATGATCAAATTTATAGTTAATTCTAATAAATCAAACATTGATCTTTCATTAAAAAATATTACAACTGTTTCTAAAGACTTATCTGAAATATCAACTAAAATTAATGAGTCAGATTTTGATAAAACCTTATCAAACTTTAAAAATTCATCAAAAGAATTAGATGATTTGCTCTCTAAAATTAACAATGGTGATGGTACAATTAGTAAATTAGTTACCAGTGATTCTTTATTTAATAATCTAAATAATGCTTCAAAATCAATTGATCTATTATTAGAAGATATTAGATTAAATCCATTCAGATATATTCATTTTTCAATATTTGGAAAAAAAAATAAGCCTTACAAAAACTGATTTTTTAATTAATGTCTAAACATTATTTACAATTTATTATGCGCGCATAATAAATTTTTATATTTTTGTTAAATTAGTTTAAAGTTATTATGACTTATATCCCTAATATAATTTTCTCATTAATCTTTCTTATTTCAATTTCGTTTTTTTTAAGAAATGTTATGAGACTATATAGAAATATTAATCTTGGTACTACCGTTCAAAGAAACGATCGTAAAAAGGAAAGATGGCTTCAGATGTTTAGAATAGCTTTTGGCCAATCTAAAATGATTGATAAACCCATTGTTGGAATTCTGCACATCGTTGTTTATTTAGGTTTTATCATTATAAATATTGAGCTTTTAGAAATTTTAGTTGATGGTTTTTTAGGTACTCATAGAATTTTTGCTCCTTACCTTGGTTCTTTTTATAATTTTTTGATAGGTTTTTTTGAAATTTTTGCTTTTTTGGTGGTTATTTCTGTAGTGATATTTTTAATAAGAAGAAACATCATTAAAATAAAACGTTTTTGGAGTGATGAGATGAAAGGTTGGCCAAAAACCGATGCTGACGTAATTCTTTATGTTGAAATAGCTTTAATGTCTCTATTTTTAACGATGAATGCTTCTGATTATTGGTTACAAATTAATTCAAATAATCCTACTTATATTGAAGCAGGATCTTTCCCCGTCAGTCAGTTTATTACACCAATCTTTGATAATTTATCGATTGGAACAGTAATCTTAATTGAAAGAACTACTTGGTGGCTACACATTATTGGTATTTTTCTATTCTTGAACTATTTATATTATTCTAAACACCTTCATATACTATTAGCATTTCCCAATACTTATTTTGCAAATCTTGAATCAAAAGGGAAATTTTCTAATTTAGAATCTGTTACAAATGAGGTTAAGTTGATGCTTGACCCGACTTTAGATCCTTTTTCAAATGATTCTTCAAGTCAAGAAATTATAAAATTTGGTGCTTCTGATGTTTTTGATTTATCAAAAATTCAATTACTAAACTCATATACTTGTACTGAATGTGGAAGATGTACTAGTGAATGTCCAGCAAATCAAACTGGAAAAAAATTATCTCCAAGAAAAATTATGATGGATACTAGGGATAGATTAGAGGAGGTAGGTAAAAATATTGATAACAATAATGGTCAATTTTTATCTGATGGTAAACAATTAATTGGAGATCATATAACTTCCGAAGAATTGTGGGCATGTACTTCATGCAATGCGTGTGTCCAGGCTTGTCCAATTGGAATCGATCCACTTTCAATAATTATTGATATGAGACGTTATTTAGTTATGGAAAAATCTGCTGCACCCTCTGAACTAAACAATATGATGTCAAATATTGAAAATAATGGTGCTCCATGGCCATTTAATCAAATGGATAAATTAAATTGGTACAAGGAAAATTAAATTATAAAATGAATAAAAAAGAAGTCAACAAAACATTATCTGAAAAAACTGAAAACGGACAACTTATTAGTCCAGTTTTAGCCGATGGTATTAAAAATTACTTAATTGATATTGATGGCACTATTTGTGATGATATTCCCAATGAAGAACCTGAAAGAATGTCAACTGCTAAGTTATACCCTGATGCTCTAATGACTCTAAATAAATGGTATGATCAAGGCCATGTTATATGTTTTTTCACTTCCAGAACGGAAGCTCATAGAGAAGTTACTGAAGATTGGTTAAAAAAACATGGCTTTAAATACCACAGTATGGTTATGGGAAAACCTAGGGGCGGTAATTATCATTGGGTTGATAATCATTTGGTTAAAGCTACTAGATACAATGGAAAATTTACAGAACTAATTGATAAAGAAGTTAAAATTCAAGTTTTTGATGACGGTCATCACGATTAATTATGAGTGAATTAAAAGTTTTTACAGTTTCTGAATTAATATCCCAAGGTAAAAAACCTGAAGTGCTTTTTTGGGTTGGTTGTGCTGGAAGTTTTGACGATAGAGCAAAGAAAATCACAAAAGCTTTTGTAAAGATTTTAAATAAAGCAAATGTTTCATTTGCCGTCTTGGGTAATGAAGAAGGTTGTACGGGAGATCCTGCAAAAAGAGCTGGAAATGAATTTTTATTTCAAATGCAAGCATTTTCTAATATTGAAACCCTAAATCAGTATAATATTAAAAAAATTGTAACAGCTTGTCCACATTGTTTCAACACTCTTAAAAATGAATATCCTGAACTTGGCGGGAATTATGAAGTTTTCCATCATACTCAATTTATTAGTAATCTAATCAAAGAAGGTAAATTAACTATTTCTGGAGGTTCATTTAATGGAAAAAGAATAACTTTTCATGATCCTTGTTATTTAGGAAGAGCTAATAATGTTTATGAAGCTCCAAGACAAGTAATAGAAAAATTAGATGCAGAGCTTTTTGAAATGAAAAGTTGTAAGGAAAAGGGTTTATGTTGTGGTGCGGGAGGTGCTCAAATGTTTAAAGAATCTGAGCCTGGAAAAAAAGAAGTTAATATTAAGAGAACTGAACAAGCTTTAGAGATTAATCCAGATATAATTGCATCAGGCTGTCCTTTTTGTAATACGATGCTTTCAGATGGATTAAAAAATAAAGAAAAACAGGACTCTGTAAAAGTTTTAGATATTGCAGAATTAATAAATCAGGCTTCACAAATATGATTTACCCTTTTTCCAAAATGCCTAAAAATTCTAGAATATGGATATTTCAAAGTAATAGAAAGTTTCTTCAATATGAATTGAAAGAAATTAATGAATTAATAAAAGTCTTTTTAAAAAAATGGACTTCACACGGTAAAGATCTAAATTGTTCATATAAAATTAATTATGAAAGGTTTATAATAATTGCATTAGATGAAACAAATGTGGGTGCGACTGGATGTTCAATTGATAATTGTGTAAGATTTATTCAACATTTAGAAGAGAAATATGATGTTGATTTGTTAGATAAAATGAGTGTAACCTTCAAACAGGGTAAGTTTTTGTCTCATAAAACTATTGGTGAGTTTAAAAATCTTGTTAAAAATAAATCAGTTTCAAAAAAAACTATTGTTTTTAATAATTTGGTCACAAATATTGAAGATTTTTTAAAAAACTGGGAAATTCCAGCTGAAAAAAGCTGGCATGCGAGATTTTTTTAACTCAATAATAAATTTGATCAAATACAGAGAAAATTTTTGAATTTTATTACATAAATTAGTTAATATTAAATTACAAATGAAATCATTTTTATTCACTTTATTTTTAAGTATATCATTATCCTTTTCATATTCTCAAAATCCTCTGAAGACCTCAGATTCAGAAGACCAAACTAAATGGGTCGACAGTGTTTACCAGTCATTAAATATTAATCAAAAAATAGGTCAATTATTCACAGTTTGGGTAGCCACCAAAGAAGGTAAAGACAAGATGAATGAAATAGAAAATATTATTAAAAAAAATCACCTTGGTGGTCTTATTTTTTCTTTAGGAAACGTCACAGATCAAGCTAATGCCACTAATAGATTTCAATCTATTTCCAAAGTCCCTTTATTAATTGGTATGGATGCAGAGTGGGGTATAGGTATGAGATTAAGTGATGCTTTTTCATTTCCATATAATATGACTTTAGGTGCTGTTCAAGATGATGATTTAATTTACAAAGTCGGTAAAAGAATTGGGGTTCATGCTAAACGATTAGGAGTTCATATTAATTTTGCTCCGGTTACTGATATTAATACTAATCCTAAGAACCCTATAATTGGAAGTAGATCTTTTGGAGAAGATAAAATTAATGTTACAAAAAAATCTTTAGCGTATTTAAAAGGAATGCAATCTGAGGGAATTCTGGGATCTGCAAAACATTTTCCTGGTCACGGTGATACATCTCAAGATTCGCATAAAACCTTACCTACCATAAATTTTTCTTCCAAAAGAATTAATGATATTGAACTACATCCTTATAAGGCATTGATTAAAAACAATCTGTCTGGTGTAATGGTTGCACATATGGAGGTTCCATCCTTAGAAAAAACACCAAAATTACCTTCAACTTTATCAAAAAACATTATATCTAAGATTTTAAAAAAAAAATTAAAATTCAAAGGTTTAGTAATTACTGATGCAATGGATATGAAAGGTGTTGTTGATTTTAATCCTAAAGAATCTGCAGATGTTGCTGCTTTATTAGCTGGAAATGATATTCTTCTAATGCCTGATGACTTAGATAAAAGTACTATCGATATAAAAAAAGCTATAAATGATGGTGTAATTTCCCTAAAAAGATTAGAATATTCTGTTAAAAAAATTTTAATGGCAAAATATAAAGCAGGTTTACACAGTATAGAAAATATTGATTTGACGAATCTTGAAAAAGATATGAATACTGATGAAGATCGTGCACTTCTTGATGAAGTTGTAACTAAGTCTATAACATTAATTAAAAATGATAATGATTTGATTCCAATTAAAGATTTGACAAAAAAAATTGCTTTCTTGAATTTAGGAGATTCTAGTTCAGATGAATTTTTTAAAATGTTAGGACATTATACTAACATTGATAAAATCAATTTATCTTCTAAACTAAATCAAGAGGAAATAA
Source organism: Flavobacteriaceae bacterium (assembly GCA_045562345.1). Classification (GTDB taxonomy): domain Bacteria; phylum Bacteroidota; class Bacteroidia; order Flavobacteriales; family Flavobacteriaceae; genus MAG-121220-bin8. The sequence continues at coordinate 12,460 of JBJKVZ010000028.1, read as the reverse complement.
TTAAAATGTTGGATCCCTATGAAGTTGTTGTAATAGGATTCCATAAATCAGATAAAAGCCCTTTTGAATCCTTTAATTTTTCTTCCAAAGAAACAGCTTTAATTGAAAAAATATCTGAAAATAAAGACATTATTTTAGATGTATTCGCAAAACCATATGCATTAATGGATCTAAATACAAAAAATATTAAATCAATTTTAGTCTCATATCAAAATAATGATTTAGCACAAAATAAATCTGCTCAAGTTATTTTTGGTGCCATTAAACCAACAGGAGTGCTTCCTGTTTCCATTGGCGAGGAATTTCCTTTACATTCAAGTATTTCTACTAAAACATTAAATAGACTAAGTTATAGCCATCCCCACAGGCAAGGTTTTGATGTAAATAAGTTAAAAAAGATTGATTCTATTGCATTATATGCCATAAAAAAAAAAATGACACCAGGTGCTCAGATATTGGTTTCGAGAAATGGCGATGTTATATATAATAAAACTTTTGGCACCAAGACTTATGAGTCTAAATCGATGGTATTCTGGGACGATGTTTATGATTTAGCTTCCCTGACAAAAATTTTATCAACTATTCCACTTATGATGTCAGAATTTGAGAAAAAATCTTTTGATTTAGATACCAACCTTTCAGAACTATTGCCTAATCATAAATTGGGAGACAAATCCGATTTAACAATAAAAGAAATGTTTTCTCATCACTCCGGTTTATATCCCTGGATTCCTTTCTATAAAAAAACATTAGATTCTTTGGATAATAAGCCTTCAAAAAAATGGTATCGTTCAAAAAAAGATGATGATTTTAATATTAAAGTAGTTGAAAATTTATTTTTAAAAAATCTTTTTTCAGATTCCATACAATCTAATATTTTAAATAGTCAGTTAAGTGCCAAAAAAGAATATGTTTACAGTGATTTGCCTTATTATTTTATGAAAACATATTTAGAAAAAAAAAATAATAGCAATTTAGATTATCAACTAAAAAAAAAATTTCTCACAACAATAGGTGCTAACAATACCTCCTATAATGCAAGTTCAGCATTCAAAAAAAATAGAATTGTGCCTTCAGAGATTGATAATTATTTTAGACACGAAACATTAGTTGGTTTTGTACATGATATGGGTGCTGCCATGCAGGGAGGCATCGGAGGACATGCTGGATTATTCTCAAATTCCAATGATGTTGCAAAAATAATGCAGATGTATTTGCAAAGAGGTTTGTATGGAGGTTTAACATATATAGATGGAATTACATTGGATTATTTTAACACATGTTATTTTTGTGATCAAAACAATAGAAGAGGCATAGGTTTTGACAAACCTCAAATTGATGATTCGGAGTCAACTTGTGGCTGTGTTCCAAATTCTAGTTTTGGTCATTCAGGCTTTACTGGTACATATGCTTGGGCTGATCCAGAAAATCATATTGTTTATGTTTTCTTATCCAATAGAACTTATCCTACTATGGATAATAATTTATTGTCAAAAAATAATGTGAGAACCGAAATTCAAAAAATTATTTATGAATCCTTTAATTAAGTTCAATTAATGAAAATAGGGATTGTTTGTTATCCAACTTTTGGGGGAAGTGGTGTTTTAGCAACGGAGCTAGGCATGTCATTAAGTAAGCATGGACATGAAGTTCATTTTATTGCATACAAAAAACCTGTTAGACTATTTCTTGAAAATAAAAATATATTTTTTCACAAGGTAAATGTACCTGACTATCCTCTTTTTAATTTTCAACCTTATGAATTAGCATTATCAACAAAATTAGTAGAGGTTATATCAAAATTTAAAGTTGAACTTATGCATGTACATTACGCAATTCCCCACGCATATGCAGCGTATATGGCAAAAAAAATGTTGTTAGAAAAAAATATTAATGTTCCTATAATTACTACTCTACATGGAACAGATATTACACTAGTAGGAAATCATCCTTTCTATAAAACAGCAGTAAATTTTAGTATTAATAAATCAGATTATGTTACATGTGTTTCAGAAAGCTTAAAAAATGATACTATTAACCAATTTGATATTGAAGTTGATATAAAAGTCGTACCTAATTTCATTGATATAGATAAATACAAAAGACAACAAAATATATGTATGTCTGAATCAATAAACACAAATGAATTAATCATTGCACATGTAAGTAATTTCAGAAAAGTTAAAAATGTAAACAATGTTATTTTAGTCTTTAATAAAATATCAAAAAAAATTCCATCACAACTAATTATGATAGGAGAGGGGCCTGAAAAAATAAATGCAGAAAATTTATGTAAAAAGCTGTCATTGGAAAATAAAGTCAAATTTTTAGGAAATACCAATGATGTTGAGAAAAATTTATGTCACTCTGATCTGTTTTTACTACCCTCAAGTACTGAAAGCTTTGGACTAGCAGCACTTGAAGCAATGGCTAGTAAAGTTCCAGTTATATCTTCAAATGCAGGGGGGCTTCCTGAAATTAACATACATGGGGAAACAGGTTATTTAACAGACTTTAATGATATTGATTCTATGTCCAATTATTCAATTTCAATTTTAAAAGATAGGTCAACTCTTGAAAAATTTAAAAATAAAGCATTTGAAAAGGCACTAAACTATGATATCAACATAGTAGTACCAATGTATGAAGAGATTTATGAAAAGGCTCTTAAAAACCTTTAAAACGGTACTTTCATAGAATCAAAAACCTGTACTTTTTTCCATAAATGTTTAGCGCTTTGAATAAAAATTAGATGAGTTGGGTCGTCTTGATAAAGTCTTTGTGCTTTGAGTGATGGAAAAGTAAGAATCATGCAATAATCATATGAATTGTCAACAACCTCTCTTTTTTCAGTATTTCCAGGTTTTCCTAAATGTTTTTTTATTGCAAGTTTATTTGTTGAGAGTAATTTTTTTATAGCTGTTTCAAACTCTTCCCTTTCTGTAGAATTTTCAGGGTTGTTTAACCAAAAATAAACAGAGTGTACAAGAACACCGTCAATTTCATTATTAACTTTGTTTTCTTCACAACTTCCCAAATAAAGTAGACCAAAAATGATAATAAAAAGTTTTTTCAATTTTTTAAATCAATTAATTCCTAAAAATAAAAAATTACTATAATATTTATTTAGGATTGTAAATTATTTTGGAATTTTTATATATCTCTTTTTTTTCAAATGTCATTTTTTTGGTTTTGAACTTTGAAAGCATTTCCATTTGATCATTGTAGTGTGGTGATCTAGGATTATCACTAGAGCCATAAGGTGAAATAGACTCATATTGTGGTCCATCTTTGGTGAATCTTACAAGTCCAACATATGACTCTCCATGACTGATTTTTATCTTACCATCTTTGTGTTTAACCCCTCTCATTGCAGTTATTACATCAGGTAATCCAAAAATTGGCAGTTCTTTTTTTCCTCTCACTAATTTTTGATAATCACCTAATTTAACTTTATTAGATTTAAAATGTTTTATCATTTTTTTCTTAACCTCAAAAAGAATATCTGCAATTAATTGTTTGGTAAATTTTTTATTAATGTAAGGTTTATAGTATTTGCTAGATTCATAGTAAAACATCGCATATGTACCTGCACCATAGGAATCAGCATCTGCATTTCTATTCCATGATTGAATAGATTCTAATAGATCAGAGATTTCAGGAAAATTATCTGGGTTCATTTCGAAGATATTATTAACATCTATATAATTATAATTTAATGGAGTTGGAAAAGTTCTATCATTTTTGATTTTTTTAAATGTTTCAAAATCAATTTTATCATGTGATTCAATCAATTCAAAAATTCTGGTACTTCTATTATTGTCATAAGTTTCATATCCCATAGTTTTTGAATAATTTTTTGGATCGGGATTTTCATCTAAACTTGTTGATTTAAAAGGAGAGTGATTTGCATTATAAACATAACCAGATTTTGGATTAATTACTTGGGGAAGTTCGGAAACATCATAATATTCCGTCCACAAAGTTTTTTTGGTGTTTCCAGGAACAACGGTTCTCCAATTATATCTTTCATCTCTCTTAGGTATTATGCCATTTGAAATATAAAAAATGGTGTCATTTTTATCAGCATAACCAATATTATATCCAGGTAAGTTTCTTGTTTTAATGATATTATAAAATTCGGTAAAAGATTTTGCTTTATTCATTCTCCACCATTGTTCAAGAGATTTGATATTATATAAAGAAGGTGTTCTTACTGAGTAGTAGCCTTTATCATTTTTTAAAGTAGGACCATAAATACTTTTATAAAATTTTCTACTTATTTTAATTGATATTCCTAAAATTTTAACAAATGCTTTAGCTTTCTTAATCTCTAAATTATATTCTTGATTATCAACTAAGTATACATTCTTTTTTTTAGGATGCATTTGTAATTTAAATATATCCGCTTTATCAGGATAATTAACAGTATGAGTCCAAGCCAAATGTTGGTTAACACCAATTAAAATACATGGTGCTCCTGCAAAAGTTGCACCCATTATATTTGTTCCCTGCTCACTAATTAAATGTGCTTCATACCAAGATGTTGGACCATCAAAAGGTTGGTGTGGGTTGATAGCCAAAAAAGTTTCATTTTTTCCGATTTTTTTAGAGTTTAGTGCAATGGCATTAGAGCCATTCATGTTATCACTAAAGAAAAAATCATTTTTTACATTATTTTGAAAAATATCACTTACTAATCTATCAGCACCATTGGCAATAAACAGAGTTAAAAATGAGTATCTAGCCATTTTTTTTGGAGTTATTGGAAAAAGTTTCTTTACTAACACTTTTTCTGGAAATTCTTCAGCATATTTATTCATTCCTTGAGAATAAGCTTGTAAAATCTCAATAAAGTCTGGCCTTAAAGTATTATATAACTTATCAACTGTCTCTTTTGATTCGATTACTTGTGTAATTAAATCTGCTCCAGCTCCTTTTAAACCGATGTGTTTGCTAAGCAATCCATTCCCTGCTAAATAACCCTCTTGAATAGTTTTAAAATCATCCTCACAATGTGCCCATGCTAATCCATACGCGACATCAGCATCTGTTTTTCCATAAATATGTGGTACACCATATTGATCTCTTACAATTTCTATATTTTTGGGATTAATCTGACAAAATATAGCAGAGATATTAAAAAATGCCAAAATAGATATAAATAAATTTTTCATAATTCACTTAATGCAATAACTATACCGTAATATATTTAAATTTAAGGTCATTAAAATTAATCATATATTAGAGAAAACATTAATTTGTGAAGAAATTTATTTTTGGAAGAATTAAAGCTGTTTTTTATTCAATAAAAGGAGCAATAATTTTAATAAAAACAGAGCATTCTATACAGGCTCAAATTATTGTTTCACTTTTCTTTATTTTTCTTGGTTTCTATTTTAAAATTTCAGCTACTGAGTGGATGTTTAAGATACTTGCAATTTCATTAATTCTTTCAATAGAATCTTTAAATACTGCAGTAGAAAAAATATGTGATTTTATTCACCCTGATTTTAATAAAAAGATTGGAATTATCAAGGATATTTCAGCTGGAGCTTCATTCTTTGCATTTATTTATGCTCTTTCAACTGTAATTTACATTTACTTTCCCAAACTATTTTGATTATTATATATATAATCAATTTTTTCAGCTAATTCAAAATCTAATTTACTTATTCCACCTGTATCATGGGTAGTTAAAGTGATTTCTAATTGGTTGTATGTATTTGTCCAAGTTGGATGATGATTTATTTCTTCAGCAACATCCGCTACATTATTCATTAATTTAAAAGCACTTTTAAAATCTTTAAAAACAAAGTCTCTTTTTAAAGAGTTTCCAACTAAATTCCAGTCTTTATTAAGATTCTTCATCAAATTATATATTTTCTCTTGTTTCATATTATTTTAGGAATTATTGCTTTTCTGTCCAGGGGATATTCTATAAAATTCTCTTTGTACCACTTGTGATGAGATATGGCTCTTGGAACTAAATTAATAAATGTCCAAACAAAAAACGATAAACTTCCCAAATTCCATGTCATTATTGCAAATCCTCCCCATTCTATTAATTCACCAAAAAAGTTTGGACATGAGATATAATTAAAAAGTCCACCCCTAGGAATAACATATTTTCCAGGTTCACTTTTAGATCGTAGACTAATTAGCTTGTTGTCTGCCCAAACATTTACTGAAAGTCCAATAAAAAAACAAAAAAATCCAATTAGCATTCCAATATTTAAATCATAATAGTTTGTAATACTAAGAAAATATCCATTAATAATTCCATTAATTAAATTAAATCCAAATGCTGAGAATGCTATTATTAACGGCATTCTTTTTCCTTTTGTTTTGATTCTCAATGGAAAAATTAATGTCCTATTGAAATAGTGAACAATCCACATTAAAACAAACAAACTGTTATATGAGTAGAGTGTAGGATTATTAATGAAAAAAATTAGAGGACATATTAAAAGAGCAGGAAACTCCATTATTATCCAGCCTATTTTATTGTTAATAGTTAAACCCCATTTATTTGAGTAATGCCTTCCATATGGTGCTTTTATTTTGAGAATTATTGGAAATAATATTATTCCAATAATAATCCACAATAATGTAATTTGTTCAATTCCCATAAAGAATAAAAAAACCCGCTAATTAAAGCGGGTTTTAATAAATATATTGGTTAAAATATGATATTAGTAACCATAATTTTGAACCATATTAGGATTTGCATTCATTTCTGATTCATAGATTGGGTATGCGTATCTGAACGAACCATAAGATGGTGGAGAACCATCTTTATCATCATTCAATTGTTTGATAGTATCAATTAGTGGCATATCCATTCCCATTCTTGAAAGATCATAAAATCTCAATCCTTCCATTAAGAACTCTTTTCTTCTTTCTAAAAGAATATTTTCAAGAGTTGCAGAAGCGTAGTAATCAGCTCCTAATCCTCTAATGGCAGGAATATTATTCAAGTATGTTTTAGCTGTTGCAGCATCACCACTTCTTAACATAGCTTCAGCATAAATTAAATGCATTTCTTCTATCCTAAGAACAGTTACATTATCAGAGCCATTAATACTAGGATATTTTCCTAATACAGATGGAAATCCTTGGGCAATACCAAGCATATCTGCAGCTGCTCTAACATCGTTAGCGTCATAAACCTCCATAATATCATTACCATTTCCACCAGTTTTAACACCATTTGCATCAACATCTCTTGTCAAAATTCTTACATCTCCATATGTATTTCCACGAAGAATGTTTGCAATACCATTAATTCCTCTAGAGTCAGTTCCTGAGAAAGCTAATTCAAAAATTGAATTGCTAGCATTGTCCGTAGCATATGAAGCTGTAAATCCTGCTGCACTTACTGGAGATCTACCTGAGTTATCTATAACCCATTTAGCCATTGTACCAGCATCTCCATAAAAACTGTTATCAACAGAACCAGCATATAAAAGAGCTCTAGCACCAATAGCGTAAGCACCAGCTTTAGTCATGTAGCTTGAAGTAGTCTCAAAAGAAGTATCCATCATTGCAATTGCAGCAGTTAAATCAGCAGTAATATCTGCTACATTTTGAGCAACTGTAGATCTTGAAGGTTCTAAACTTGCAGCATCTTTATACTTCTTCACATATGGAACACCTAAAGCACCTCCACCACCTTGGCCAGTAATAAAATGTTGACCATAGTCTTGTAGCAGATCAAAATGAGCTAATGCACGAACAGCATGTGCTGTTCCTTGTATATGTGCAATTTCAGCTTGACTTCCAGTCAGTGATGCAGCATCTGCACCTATCACAATATTACATATTGCAATGACTCCGTAAATAGTTGTCCAAGGACCAGCTCCAGTATTAGAATAATCCATATCTGAATCAGCAAATCTTCCAGAGTTCATGTTAGAATAAGCGTTGTCCGTTCGAACATCTTGCATAATAATTGCATTTCTTCCGTAGTATCCTGAACCAGACATTCTATCATATGCACTATTCATTACAAAACCTAAATCTGCAGCAGATTGTATACCAGAATTTAGGTCTTTATCTTGAGCCAATGTAGGCTCTAAATCATCTTCGCTACAAGACACTATTAAAGCGGTTGCGACGAATAACATTAAGTATTTATATATATTTTTCATATTCTTAGAATTTTAAATTTAGTCCTACAGAAACTGATTTAATAATAGGAGTGTAAATTTCCCATTGTCCACCGAACCTAACCTCAGGGTCAGTTTGTAAATCATCGTCCTTTACCCATGTAAATAAATTGAGTCCTCTAACGTTCAATTGAACATCTTCAAAACCTATTTTATTTGCAGCAGTTCTAGGAAGGTTATATCCAATTACAAGGTCTCTAAGTCTAACGTAATCACCGTCATACAGGAATCTTGTAGAAGATCCAGATCCGGTTGATGAAGTACTAGTTGAGTATTGCATCTTAGGAACATTAGTTACATCTCCAGGTTTTTGCCATCTATTCATTAAGACTTGCGCACCTTGGTAATAGTATGTAGAAAGTAAACCAGTTTGTTGACTATACCAGTTCCATCTTTCAAATATCTTATTACCACCAGAGAAGTAAAGATTGGCATCCATAAAGAAACCTTTCCAATTAATTCTTGTACCTAAACCACCAGAGTAAGTTGGTAATCTATTACCTACAGGAGATTTTTGAGCTGAATTATAGTTTTCAGTTATTGCCATGTCTATACTGCCATCTGCTTTTTCTCCAAGATTATACATAGGAACACCAGTATCTGAATTAACTCCAGCCCACATTCTTAAAAACCATCCGTTAAGTTCTTCACCAACTCTAATTCTATTGTATGCTCCATCTAGATTTATATCATTTCCTGCTGCATCCTTTGCAAGTTTAGTAACTTCATTATCAAGGGTTGCATAATTTGAATATATAGTCCAAGTAAAATTATCTGTTTTAACAACATCAGCAGACAATTCTAATTCTAAACCACTGTTTTCAACCTCACCAACATTTTTAGTTTGTGAACTGTGTCCTGTTGTTCTTGAAAGAGGAACACTTTGAAGTAAGTCACTTGTTTTTCTATTAAAATATCCAATTGTACCAGATATTCTATTATCTAAAATTGCATATTCAATACCTACATCAAATTGACTTTGTTTCTCCCAAGTTAAAATACCATTTCCATAAGAGGATGGGCTTACAGCACCATTGTCATTATATGACCCTCCATATCCAAATAAAGATTGGTAGGCGTTGATACCAACACTATTACTACCAGTTTCTCCAATAGAAGCTCTTAATCTTAAGGTATTAATTATATTGTTGTCAGCAAGGAAATTTTCATTTGTTATATTCCATGCAAAAGCACCGGACCAGAAATTACCCATTCTGTAACCAGGTGCAAATCTTGACGATCCATCTCGTCTAAAAGAAAAATCTGCAATATATTTATCTTGATATGAATAGTTAAATAAACCAACATAACCAAGACGCTTAGTGTCTACAAAAGACCCAGTGCCATCTCTATTGGTTCCAAAACTAGTTACATATATAAGGCCATCGGCAGCAACATTCTCACCAGAAGATGATAAGAAATCATACTTTGATTTTCCAAATGAAAACTGAGCAGTAGCTGAAACGTTATGATCTCCAAATGATTTGTCATAAGATAGTGTATTTAATGTAGTCCAGCTAAAATCTCTAGAAGTACTTTGATACGCATAACCATTATCAGTAACTCCACCTCCGTGAGTAGGATTTTGGTATCTGTGTGCGTTACCTATATTATAGTCAATAGCATAACGTGTTTGAAACCTAAGTCCATCACCTAATTTAATTTTTACACCAGTATTAGAAATTGCTCTAGTTGCGTCATTTCTACTAATGTTGTTATCAGCAAGGTATCCTGTATTAAAAATACTTGTTGCTAAATTGGTATTCCAAGTACCATCAGCATTTTTTGGCTGATGAACAGGTGCCATAAATACCCTTGTCATCTGAGGAGCTGCAAAATAAGAACCTCCCTCAAGCTGTCCGTCTTGGATTGCATTTGAAACTCTGTTTGAAGTTTCTATCGTAACATTTCCTGCAATTCTTCTGTAAGTGAAAGAACCATTGATTTGTTCAAAATTAACACCAATTGAAGTACCTACAGTATTGTTGTATCCAACAGATGCTCTAAAGTTTTCTGAAGAATTACCACCAGATGCGGATAGATTATATCTTTGGTAGGGAGCATCATCAACTCTTACTGCATCTTCCCAGTTACCATCAACTCTACCACCAGCATCCCAAGCAGCTACACCAGGGAATCTAGCAATAGCATAATTTGTTGCTCTATCTTTGTCCCATCCGTAAGTGTTTATAATTGCTTCAGCACCAAGTTCAAGTCTTTGAACACCAGTTAGCATTGGTCTTTCATCTATTGCATAATTTTGGAATCCATAATTAGAACTTACTTCATATTTTACCTCCCCAGCTGATCCAGATTTTGTAGTAATAACAATAACTCCATTAGATCCTCTAGATCCATAAGGAGCGGTTGCGGATGCATCCTTTAATACTGTTATACTTTCAATATCAGAGGGGTTAAGGAGAGATAATAGACCAATATCGTTGGTTAAAGAACCATTACTTGTGCCATTATCAACAGGGACTCCATCAATAACAAATAAAGGGCTATTAGAACCAGTTAATGAACCTTCACCTCTAATTCTTATGCTTGTTGGAGCACCTGGAGTACCAGAAGTAGTAACAACTCTAAGTCCAGCAACTCTACCTTGTAAAGCTTGGTCTGGAGCAGTCATTGCAACGCCTTCAATCTGTTCGCCAGAAACAACAACAGTTGAACTTGTGAGCCTTTTTCTTGATCTTGAAGTAATACCTGTTACAACAACTTCGTCTAATTTATTACTTGAGCTTAGTGTAACATTAATAACATTAGATTTTCCAACAACTATTGTTAGGTTTTCAAATCCAACGTAACTAAAAACTAAAACATCTCCATCGGATGCTTGAATTTCGTAATTACCATCAAAATCAGTAGTAACACCATTATTGGTGCCTTCTACAATAACAGTTGCTCCAGGAAGTGCTAAACTATCATCGTCAGAAACGGTTCCAGTAATAGTACGATCTTGAGCAAAACCGATAAATGAAATCATCAAAAGGGATGATAACATTAATTGTTTGATTTTTTTCATACTTATATTTTTGATTATTAAACAAATATGTTAAATAATTGTTAATTACAAAAGTTTTTTATCTTAAATTTTATGATGTTAGCAATAATTATACTCTTATATTATAAAATCAATAAAAAAATACTTATAAGAATGTTTTTTCACAATCTAAATTTTTTTTTTTTAAAAAAGATGAAATTAAAATTTAAATCACAAATTTTTTCTAATTATTTGCAAAATTGACAGTTTAATTTTAATTTAAATATATTAAGACAGCTAATTTTAACATATTAAAAAATACACAGATAAAAGGGGCAGTGTCAATTGCTTTATTACCTTCAAATTTTGATCAATTAAAATTCGAATATAAAGCTCTTGCTCCAAGTTTTAAGCTTTACGATGATTTTAAGAAGAAAAAAATAAGTGAAGAGAAATTTATTATTCATTACAAACAACAGCTTTCAGAACTTAATCCAAACAATGTTTTTGAACACATAAACATTTTAACAGGTGAAGAGGAACCAGTTTTGATGTGTCATGGTCCTAAAACTAAATTTTGTTACAGGCATATAGTTGCAGATTGGTTAGAGGAAAACCTTGAAATTAAAATAAATGAATTTGATAGGCCAAATTACATCAGAAAGGATGGATATTTAGTTAAAAGAAAAGACCCGTCATTATTTGAAGATGAATATTAATAAAAAAAATGAATAATTAATCCGCCAAATATCAAACCTTTTATGAAAGAAATCCAATATAGCTGGTAATGAGAAAACCCCCACCATTTTCGGGTTCTTTCTACTTGTTTTTTGTGCCAATCCACCACAATATTTACTTTAAATTACTTTTGAAACTGTCAAATAGTTTTTTTAGTTCAGCATCATCTCTTAAAGAAATTTTATTGTTTTTTATAAATTTTTTGATTTCACCATCATTATTTTTGAAAAGAGAAATAACTGCTTTTTTATTCAATTTAAACTTTCTTAATTTATCATCTTTTAAAATAAACATCTGATCATCTCTTCTGTATCTTAAGTTTGGTTTGTCTTCTATTCCAGGAACATAGTCAGGCTTAACTAATACAACAGAAATGAATTTTAAAACTGAAAAATTATCATTTTCAGTAATTAATTTGTAAAAAGTCCCTTTGTATACTGTAAAAAAATCATTTTCAAATTCAACTCCACTAATTTTTGAAGGATCTAATTCTAATATCATATCTCTGTTAACCATTTCAAAAACTTGATCAACATAGTTGTAGTTTACTGGAGCAGTTATGGAT
>JBJKVZ010000027.1:0-37752 GCA_045562345.1 Flavobacteriaceae bacterium | reverse complement strand
CCTCTTTTTTCCATGGCCATATTGAGGGAATAGATCCAATCATAAAACCAATTAGACATGATAAAGTTTGATCTTTATTTTTCTTATAAGCCCATGATAAAAATTTAGAAAATAACTTAATACTCAAAATCGCACCTAGAACAAACGAAAAAAAGTTTAGAAAATATTCACTATTTAACTTAACTACTTCATTAATAGTTTTTAAAATTGCTTCATATGAACCCAAAAGTATCAGTATATAAGCACCAGAAATCCCTGGCAGGAGCATAGCTGTTATACTAATCATTCCACTAAGAAATAAATAACTATTTGTTATTGAAACATTAGATGGTTTAATTGTAAGTACAATAATGCCCGAGAAGATTCCCAATAAAAGTAAAAAAAAGTTTTTGCTAAGTTTAAAATTTTTAGGTGCTTTCTCAACAAATATTATTTCTTTTTGAAGATAATAAATACTAGAAATTATTAGTCCTAAAAAAAAAGACCAAAGGCCTATAGAGTAATTTTCTATTAAAAAAGAAATGTAATTGCTAAAAAGAAAAACACTTATTAAAATACCTGAAAATAGAGTTGCTAAAAAATTTAAATTATAGTATCGCCAAATTTTTTTGAGTTTAAATTGAAATAAAAGATTAAAAATCTTAAAATCTAATTTGTTTAATGTTAGCAATAATTCTTCATAGATACCAGTAATGATTGCTATAGTACCGCCGGAAATACCAGGGATTATATCGGCAATACCCATTGCCATTCCTTTAATAAAAAGCACAAAACGTTTTATAAAATTAGAATACATTCGGCTAAAATAAAGATTATCATAGCTAAGTCAATTTACAACAATGTTTTCAGATATTTAAGCTTTGGTAAGTTTTTAAAAGTTTTTTTATAAAAATTGTATTTATCTGGTGCTTTTGAGTATCCGTTTTTTAAAAAAAATAGACCCTTAATTTCTTTTTTATTACAAAAATTTAAAGCAGATAATAAATAAAATATTTCACCAGAGTATTTGTCAGAAATAGACTCTATAGAATTTAAAAATTTGATTTGGAAATTTAACTTTTTATCAAATCTTATCAATGTTTTAACTAAAAAAATGAGAGAATTAAAATTTAATTCTTTGGATTGTAAAACTCTATTAAAAGCTTTCTCAAATTCCTCGAATTGATTTAATCTTCCTAAAACTTTTACATTAAATAAAAGGTATTTAATTTTATCTGAATCAATATCCACTGCTTTATCTAAATATTTTTTAGATTTCTTAAAATATTTCTTTTTATAATAATATTTAGCAATTTTCATTAATGAATTAGCATGTAAAGGGTCATTATCTATTGTTTTTTTATAATAATTTAAAGCGAAATCACGATTTCCTAATTTATGATGGCATCTTCCTATCCTATAAAAGGAAAATGAATTTGGACCATTCAAACCAATTGAAATTTTATACTTTTCAATTGCTTCATTAAATTTTTTTAATTTTTCTAATACTTTACCCATCTCAATATATGCACCCTCAAAAGATTCATCAGAAATTATAGCAAATTCAAATGCTGATAAAGCTTTATTATAATCATAATTTTTTGCATATTGTTTTCCCAGATGATGCCATGCTATCTCGCAATATGGATTAGCCTCTATAAAATCATTTAAAAATTGAATTGTTTCCTCTTTTTTATTTAATGTGTTAAAGCAAAAAATAATTTTATTTAAAATTGAAGTGTCACTATTATCAATTTTTAGGCACTTTAAAAAATTAATTTTGGCATTTTCAAAATCCTCTAAAAAAATATATTCGTTTCCAATATATGAGATTGCGTCATAATATAGAACAGAACTTTTGTCAATATTTTTTAATAATTTAATAGACTTTTCATGTTGTTTTTGTTTTGAGAGGATTTTAGATTTCTGAATTATAATTTCAGAATTTGTTGGGTCTTTTAAATATATTTTATTTAACAACTTATCAGCTTTCATAACATTGTTTTCTAAGAGCAGTATTTCAATTTTTATTAAGATTAAAAATATTGATCCAGGATGTTGTTTTAAGCCTAAAGAATTTGCTTTTTTAGCTAATGATAAATTTCCAATATCTAAATAATAACAAATTATTTCTTCAAATTCATTAGAATCAAAAAATAAATGCGAATTTGTTTTTAGCATAGATTCAAACTTAGAAATAGTTTGATAATTACCTTCTTCAAATGAATTTTTCATTTAATTGTATGAACAAACAATATAATGAGAGAAAAAAAAAAAGAAATGTTCTGTTTTTTTTTTTTTTTAACAAATTAATCAACATATTTTTTATAGACTATTAAGTTCATCAATTATGATTTGACATCCAATTTTTAATTCTTTATTAGAAATAGTCAATGGTGGAGTAATTCTTACAGCTTTTGGTTCAAATAATAATCCAAATAAAATTAATTTACTTTTAAGAGCATTTAAAATTAGTTGTTTGGCAATTTCTTTACTACTAATTATCAATGCTAACATAAGGCCTCTTCCTCTTATTTCTTCAATATATCTATGTTTTAATAGATTTCTTATTAGTTGTTCTTTTGAATTAATTGATTCTAAAATTCCAGACTCCAATGTTTCTTTCAAATTTGCTAGGGCAGCTGAAGCAATAATGGGATGACCTCCAAATGTTGTAATATGACCTAAAATTGGATTGAACTTAAATAAATCCATAATTTTATTACTAGTTGTCATTGCCCCAATGGGGAACCCCCCGCCAAGTCCTTTTCCATATACTAATATATCTGGAACAATCTGATAATGTTCAAATGCAAATAATTTACCTGTTCTTCCAATTCCTGGTTGGATTTCATCAAGAATTAATAATGCGCCAACCTTTTCACATTTTTT
Organism: Flavobacteriaceae bacterium; assembly: GCA_045562345.1. Taxonomy (GTDB): domain Bacteria; phylum Bacteroidota; class Bacteroidia; order Flavobacteriales; family Flavobacteriaceae; genus MAG-121220-bin8. Next base: position 34,881 of record JBJKVZ010000027.1, on the reverse strand, counting down.
TTTTACCATTTTTAAATAATTTTTATTCGGTAAAATAAAGCCTGCTCCTCCTTGTATTGTTTCTAAAACTACCGCTGCTGTATCATTACATATTTGATCTAAATCTCTTTCACAATTAAAATTTATGAATTCAATGTGAGGAATCAATGGCCTATATGCCCTTTTTCTTTCTTCAAATCCCATAATACTTAAGGCACCTTGAGTGTTTCCATGATACCCATTTTTTGCTGCTATAATTTTTGTTTTTCCAGTTGATCTTTTTGCTAGTTTCATGGCAGCCTCAATAGCTTCTGTTCCAGAGTTAGTTAAATATGTTGATGATAAACATTTTGGAGTATTTTTTGATATCAATTCACATAATTTTACAGCTGGTTCTTGAATAAATTCACCATAAACCATTACATGCCAGTATTTATCAATTTGTTTTTTTACAGCTTTTGAAATAATTTCATTACAATGTCCTAAATTTGAGGCAGATACACCAGCAACAAAATCCAAATATTTATCTTTCTTTTTGTCAAAAATATAGCTTCCTTTTGCTGAAGAAATTTCTAAAGCTAATGGATAATCAGTCGTTTGAGCTTGATATTTAAGAAATTTCTTTTTCAAAATTATTCTATGGGGAAATCTTTTTTATAATTGATTTTTTCATCAATTCTCCAATTGAATCCATTTAAAATTTTAAGATTAGATTCCATTTCTTCTTCAGGGTATACATCGCCTTCGGGATTTGTAAAAAAAGTTATTTCTTTTATTTTGTTTTCAATCATTTTTATTGAAATTGAACTACAAATTGCTCTATCGATTCCAATTAATTCCATGGTTTTTTCATCGTACAAATAATAAATCATTTCTGTATTTTGTTTTAAATCAATTCTTTGTAAATCATTATCAATAAATTTTCCAAATAAATTAATTCCTTTCATTTGATTAAAATTTTCGAATCCAATAGAATCTTTGTCAACAATAAATGCATTATTTAAAATTTTTAAAGAATCTAATTCGTTAGTATTTATATCTCTCAAAATATGAATTTCATCTCCAGTCATTTGACTATTACCATTCCAGATTATTGGATTTTTCTTTGAAATTTCTTCGCTGGTCATTATTTGTTGTTCTCTCCTTGATAACTTATTTCTTAGAAGTTTAATTAATCCGCTTTTTTGATTCATAATAAACTTATCAGACTTGCCGGACATTTCTGATTTTATAAAATTAACATTATACCTGCCTTTAACTAACCTGTTATTTTCTGGACCAATTGCAAATAATGTATCAGCCTTTATAAAAAGAGAGTCTCTTTGAAATATTTTAATTGCATATGAATTTTTAGTGATCATAGCTGAATCTAAATCTTTAAAAACTTGACCATAATCTCCTTTAATAATTGTTTTATTAATAGTATCGGTTATAATTACGTTTTTTGTTCCTGAGGCATACTTTTTGAAATCGTCAAAAACTAAACTATCTCCTTCAATTTTCCTTTTGTCATAGAATATTTTTGACTTTTTAACAAAATAACCGCTTTTAGTTTTTGTATTATAATATCCCTTTTCACAGAAAATAGTATAATCCTTACCATTAATAACTGTTGGACCGTAAAAAAATGCATTTTCAGATTCTGTTAAATAATCTAATTTTTGTGATTTAATCTTGAAATCGTAGTTGTATATCTTTACGAGATCTTTAAAGCTGTATTTAGAACTTTCTAAAAAATATTTTCCTTCCTTACTTTCTATAGTATTAATTGAATCCTTTATCACCCCACCATTTTCAAAATAAATTTCTTTTAAGTCTCTGTCATGATATAAAATTTGTGTTTTTAAATTAGTACTATTATTGTTAAAAACAACATCTTTTTTTGCAACAATTTTTCTTGTATTACCATTGTAATCCAATATATCACTAAATAACTCAATACTATCACCTTGCTTAACTATTACATTTCCATTGGCCTTAAAGGAATTGTTTTTTTTATGAAATAATGCATAGTCTGACCAAATATCCATACCATCGTGGTATAAATGGACTCTTATGTTTCCATTTTTTTTTAAAATATTGGTACCAGGATTTATATCCTCGTTTATGTCAAATGAGCCAGCTTGTAAAATTTCAATTATTTTTTTCTCTTGACCATAATTTAAATTTGTCAAAAAAAATAATGTAATAAAAAAAAATCTTTTCAAACTTTAATATGTGTATTAACGAATAATTGTCTGTTTTCTGTCTGGACCAACTGAAATAATAGAAATTGGTGTTTCTAATTCCTTTTCCAAAAATGAAACGTAATCAATAAATGTTTTAGGTAAGTTTTTTTCATTTGTAAAATTACTTATATCTTCTTTCCACCCTTCAAAGGTTTTATATATAGGCTCTAAATCATCATTATTAATTGAAAAGGGGAAATGTTCAATAATTTTTCCATTATAGTTATATTTCGTGCATACTTTAATCTCATTTAATCCAGATAAAACATCACCTTTCATCATCATTAATTTTGTAACTCCATTAACTTTAACGGTATACTTCAGAGCCACTAAATCTAACCAACCACATCTTCTTGGTCTTCCAGTGGTAGCTCCATATTCATTTCCAGTTTTAGCAATTTTTTTACCTACAGAATTGAAAAGTTCAGTGGGAAAGGGGCCACTGCCAACTCTTGTTGTATAAGCCTTAAAAATACCAAAAACCTCTTGAATTTTGTTCGGAGGAACACCTAGACCAGTACATGCACCTGCCGCGGTAGTGTTAGAAGAAGTTACATAGGGATATGTTCCAAAATCAACGTCTAGTAAAGAACCTTGGGCGCCTTCTGCCAAAATTGAATTATTTTCATTTAGCTTATTAAAAATAAAGTTTTCACTATCAATAAAGTTTATGGTTTTTAGTTTGTCAACTGAATCAAAAAATTCGTGTTCCAACTCATTCAAATTATATTGTAAATCAACATTCAAGTTTTTAATTAATTTTTCATGCTTTTTTGTAAGCTTTCTATATTTTTCAAGCCATGTACTTAATTCAATGTCCCCAACTCTGATACCATTTCTACCAGTTTTGTCCATATAAGTTGGTCCAATACCCTTAAGAGTGGAACCAATTTTAGATTTACCCTTTGATAGTTCGGATGCAGCATCTAAAATTCTGTGAGTAGGAAGTATTAAATGTGCTTTTCTTGAAATGAACAGTTTGGACTTTAAGTCAATATCAAAAGGTTCTAAATTTTTGATTTCTTTTTGAAAAATTACAGGATCAATAACTACTCCATTTCCAATTAAATTTATAGAGTTATTGTGGAAAATTCCAGATGGAATAGTGTGTAAAACATGTTTAATTCCATTAAACTCCAAAGTATGCCCTGCATTAGGACCACCCTGAAATCTTGCGACTATATTATAATTTTTTGTTAAAAAATCAACAATTTTTCCTTTTCCCTCATCACCCCATTGTAATCCTAGTAATAAATCTACACCCATTTTTTATTTGTTTTTTTTAGAAGTTGCATAAAAATATAGTGAATGATTATGTATTTGTACATCAAAAATATCTTCAATACTTTTCTTTATAGTTTGAATTCTTGGGTCACAAAACTCTTTTACTTCACCTGAATCAGTTAAAATTATATGGTCATGTTGATGATCAAAATAAGATTTTTCATATTGGGCTTGGTTAGATCCAAATTGATGTTTTCTAACCAATTTACATTCAAGCAAAAGTTCTATAGTATTATATAATGTAGCCCTGCTTACCCTATAATTTTTGTTTTTCATTTTTACATATAGAGATTCAATATCGAAGTGCTCAATAGCATCATATATTTCTTGTAAAATTGCAAACCTTTCTGGTGTTTTTCGATGACCTTTATAATCTAGAAACTTTGTAAAAACCTCTTTTACAATTTCTTGATTTGTTTTTTTTTCCATTTTGTAAAATTAAACTAAATTATATTTCAAATTACTATTCTCTCTTAACCTTTTCTATTCCGTTAATTTTTTTAAGTTTTGAAATCAGTTTATCTAAGATATTTTTATTTTTTACTTGTAGTGTTATTGTACCTAAAAATATATTTTCAACAGTATCGAAACTCATTTTTTTCATATTAATATTTAAGTTGTTAGAAATAATTCTTGTTATCTCACTAACCATACCACGGTTATCAATTCCCTTAATTTTTATAATTGAATTGAAATCTTGTTGAGAGGAATCGATCCATTTAGCTGTAATAATTCTGTATGCAAATTTAGACTGAAGACTAATTGAATTTGAACAACTTTTTTTATGTACTTTAATTCCTTCTTGAACAGTTATAAAACCAAAAACTTTGTCACCCGGAATAGGATTACAGCATTTTGCTAAAGTATAATCTAATTTTTCATCATCTTTAGTAAAAACAATTTGATCATAGTTATTTTTTATTTCTTTTTCGTTATGGCTAATTTCTGAATTTTTATTAGATATTTTTTTTCTTAAAAAGTTAAAAAGTCTATTATTTGAAGCTGCAAATTTTTTAAGAGAAGTGTTATCAATTTTTCCTATGCCAACCCTATAAAATAAATCTAAACTTGCTCTTAAATTAAAATAATTAGCAAGACTGTTAATGTTTTTTTCATTAAAGTCAATTTTTAATTGCTTTAACTTTCTTCTTAAAATTTCTTTTCCATCTTCGGCTAATAATTTTTTTTCTTCCTTTAATGCAGTTCTTATTTTTGCTTTTGCACGTGATGTTTTTACATAATCTAACCAGTTCGCAGATGGTTTAGTGTTTTCAGATTTAATGATTTTTATTTGATCCCCACTTTTAAGTTCATAGCTCAATGGAACCATTTTTTCATTTACTTTTACCCCACGTGTTTTCAGACCAAGCTCTGTATGAATTGAGAAAGCAAAATCTAATGCACTCGATCCTTTAGGCAGGGATTTTAATTCTCCATCGGGTGTGAAAACAAAAATTTCATTTGAATACAGGTTTAATTTAAAATCTTCAACAAAATCTAAAGCACTTGTCTCAGAATTCTCGAGAACTTCTTGTAACCTGTTTAACCATCCTTCAAGACCCGAATCAGTTTGTTTTCCTTGTTTATACATAAAATGAGCAGCATAGCCTTTTTCAGCTATTTCATGCATTCTTTCAGATCTAATTTGAACTTCAACCCATTTTGAATTTGGACCTACTACTGTAATATGTAAAGCCTCATAACCATTTGATTTAGGCGAAGTTATCCAATCTCTTAATCTTAGAGGGTTAGGTGTAAAATGATCCGTGATTATTGAATAAATTTTCCAAGCTATAAATTTTTCAGATTCAGTATTACTCTGATATACAACCCTTATTGCAAATTTGTCATAAACTTCTTCAAAGGATATGTTTTTTTTTAAAATTTTGTCTCTTATGGAATATATTGATTTTGGTCTTCCGCTGATTTTAAAACTTAAATCCTCCTTTCTTAATTTATCAGTAATTCTTCTCGAGAAATTTTTGATATATTTATCCTGGGAGCTTTTGGAATCTTCTATCTTACTTTTAATTTCATAAAATATCTCAGGTTCAGTATATTTTAGCCCTAAATCTTCTAGTTCAGATTTAACGTCATACAAACCAATTCTATGAGCAATTGGAGAATATATAAATAGTGTTTCAGAAGCAATTTTTAATTGTTTTTCAGGTTTCATAACATCTAAAGTTTGCATGTTGTGTAACCTGTCGGCAATTTTAATAAGTATAACCCTAACATCGTCATTAAGAGTCAATAACATTTTTCTGAAATTTTCTGCTTGCAAAGAGATGTTTTTTTCTTTTTTAAGTTTAGATATTTTTGTTAACCCAACTACAATTTTAGAGATGGTTTTACCAAATAATTTTTGAATTTTAGCCTCATCATATTCAGTATCCTCAATAACATCGTGAAGAAGAGCAGCAGCTATACATGTTGCATCCAAACCAATTTTTGATGCAACAATTTTAGCAACAGCAATTGGATGAAAAACATAAGGTTCACCGGATTTTCTTCTCTGATTTTTGTGAGCATCAACAGAAGTATTAAATGCTAATCTTATAAGTTTTCTATCTTCGTTACTAAGAGATTGATAACTAATTTTTAGTAATTCTTTATACTCCTTAGCTATCAAATTATTTTCCTTTACAGCATCTGTTAAGATCATCTATTAAAAATACTTAAAAAAAACAATATTATATTATGATTTATAATCTAACTACTCTTTGAAATAGAGTAGGGTGTGAATAATGCCACCAAACATATTTTGGATGTGGAGTCAAGTTGCTTAAACTATCTTTTGATAAAATTTTAAGAGCTTCAATTAAATATTTCCCTTTATATGTTTTTTTTGCGAACTCATCAGCTTCATATTCAAACTTCCTTGAAAATAAATTAAAAATTAAAGAGATTATTTCTGAGAATGGAGTGAATAAAATTGAAAAGCAAATAAGACCTATATGAAAACTTTGTATTTCAATTCCTAATGATTCAGAAAAAATTGGCATAGATATGAACAAGGAAAGAATATAAAGCATAATTCCAGTTTGTATAATTGAGAAAAACAAATTATAAATAATGTGATTTTTTTTATAGTGACCTATTTCGTGTGCAACAACTGCAACAATTTGCTTTATATCTAATTTATTAATTAGGGTGTCATATAATGTAACTCTTTTTTGTTTTCCTAATCCTGAAAAATAGGCATTTGCTTTTGTAGACCTTTTAGACCCATCTATTACAAAAATATTACCTAAATCAAATCCAACTTTAGTAGAATATTTTTCTATTTCTGATTTAAGTTTTCCATCCTCTAGTTTAGTTTGTTTATTAAATAGGGGAACTATTATTTGAGCATAGAATCCATTTAAAATAATAGAAAGTCCTGTAATAAAAATCCATACAACAATCCAAAAATTAGGACCAATTAGTTGTTCTTGTAAAATGATAAAACCTAGTATGCCTCCTCCAAATAATATAGTCAATATCCATGATTTTAATTTATCAAAAATATATGTTTGAATTGTAGTCTTATTAAATCCAAACTTTTCCTCTATTACAAAAATACTATATAATGAAAAAGGTAAATTCAAAATATCACTTCCAAAAAAAATTATTCCAAAAAAACTTAAACTGATTAGTAGTTCGGAGTCAAACAATGATCTTGCAAAATTATCAACAAATAAAAAACCATCTAAAAAAAAGAATAATAACAGTATAGTAAGACTATAAGCTTTAGAAATTTTTCCAAACTTGTAAAGTGTTTTTTTATAATCTTGGGACTTTTGATATTTTTCTTTATCATAAACATCTGAAATTATTTTAGGAATTTTATTTCCAAAATTTTTTGAATTTAAGTAGTTGAGATAATAATCTTTTAAAAAATTTAAGATTATTATTGAAATTAATAGTATAAATACTGATTCAGGACTCACAACTTTCTCTTTGGTTTGATGCCTCAAATATAACTATTGCTGCAGAAATTGATAAATTTAGTGAGTCCATTTTTCCTTTCATTGGTATTTTAATCAACTTATCAGAATTTTCAATCCATTCTTTTGAAATTGATGAAGATTCTTTTCCGATTATGATTGCGCAAGGTTCTTTATAATTTACTGACTTGTAATCTATGCTTTTTTCAATAAGAGTAGAAAAAATTCTAATTTTTTTTGCTTTAAAAAAATTAATTATTTCTATTGTATTTGCAAGACATATTTGAATCGTAAAAATACTACCTAAACTCGATCTTATAATATTGGGATTGTATATCTCAGTCCTTGGATCAGCAATAAATACAGCATCTACACCTGCAGCATCTGCAGTTCGAAGAGCAGCTCCAATATTTCCAGGTTTTTCAGGTGATTCTAAAACTAAAACAAGTGGATTTTTAGGAAGATTAATATTTTCTAACTTAAAATCTTTGGATTCAAACACAGCTAAAAAACCATCTCCTTTTTTTTTGTATGCTAATTCACAATATAGTTTTTTAGAAAGTATTATGATTTTAAATTTTGACAACTCATAATTTTCCAAATTGATCTCATCACTTATGAAAAGCTCAACTAAATTATAATCACAATTTTGACATAGAATTATGTCTTTGAAACCTTCAACAATAAAACTTTTTGAATCCCTTCTTTTTTTTGATTTTGAAAGTAATTTTTTTAGATTTTTAAATTTGATATTTTCTTTGCTACTAATTTGTTCCAATTTCTTGATTTAAGTTTCAAATCTACTGAAAATCATCAATTTTAATCCTTTTAAAAATTTAATTGCTCAGTTCAAATAAGAATTATAATTTTAAAAATAAATTGATGAAAAAATCATTAACTCAAAGATACATTGATCTAGAAAATAATTATGGAGCACATAATTATCATCCTCTTCCGGTAGTTTTGGAAAAAGGTAAAGGTATTTTCGTGTGGGACGTTGATGGAAAAAAGTATTATGATTTTTTATCTGCATACTCAGCTGTAAATCAAGGCCATTGTCACCCTAAGATTATAGAGGAGCTAGTTAATCAGTCATCAAAATTGACATTGACTTCCAGAGCATTTCACAATAATGTCTTAGGTGAGTACGAAAAGTTTATAACAGATTATTTTGGATACGAAAAAATTCTTCCGATGAACACAGGTGTTGAGGGAGGAGAAACTGCTATAAAATTGGCTAGAAAATGGTCATACTTAGTCAAAGGAATTGAAAAAAATAAAGCAAAAATTATTTTTGTGTCAGGAAATTTTTGGGGCAGAACATTAGCAGCCATATCTTCATCTGACGATCCTTTGAGTACTAATGATTTTGGACCATTTATGCCTGGTTATGAAATTATAAAATATAATGACCTGCAGAGCTTGGAAAGATCTCTCAAAGATCCCAATGTTGGAGCTTTCATGGTTGAACCTATCCAAGGTGAAGCAGGAGTTGTAGTACCAGATGACAATTATTTATCGGAAGCATATAAATTATGTAAGAAATCAAATGTATTATTTATTGCTGATGAGGTCCAGACGGGGATTGGTAGAACAGGTAAGTTATTGTGCTGTGATCATCATGGCATTAAACCTGATATTTTAATTCTTGGAAAAGCTATTTCTGGAGGAGTTTTTCCTGTTTCTGCTGTACTTTCTTCATCAGAAATTATGGATACTATTAAGCCAGGTGAGCATGGATCAACCTTTGGTGGCAATCCATTGGCTTGCAAAGTTGCTATGGCAGCTCTAAAAGTTATCAAGGACGAGGACTTATGTAAAAATGCTGAATTAATGGGCAACTACTTTAGAAACCAACTTAATTTACATTTTAATAAATCCAAAATTGTTAAATTAGTAAGAGGAAAAGGATTACTTAATGCAATTGTTGTCAATGATAATGAAAATAGCAAAACAGCCTTGAATATATGCCTTAAGTTAATGAAAAACGGTTTGCTTGCTAAGCCAACTCACGGAAATATTATAAGATTTGCTCCACCTTTAACAATTTCAAAAAATGATATGGAAGTTGCAGTCAATATTATAGTTCAGACAATTAACGAATTTTATTGAAATGAAAAAAGTATATTTTGACAATGCCGCAACTACCAGAATCGATGATTCTGTCCTAGAAGAAATGAATTTAGTAATGAAGGAAAGTTATGGTAATCCCTCCTCAACCCATGGTTATGGTCGTGAATCGAGAGTAATTATTGAAAAAGCAAGAAAAAGTATTGCAAATGAGTTTAATGTTCAACCAAGCGAGATTATTTTTACCTCTGGTGGAACGGAGTCAGACAATATAGTCCTTATGTCAGCTGTACAAGATTTAAAAGTCAAGACGATTATTACCACTGAAATTGAACATCATGCTGTCTTAAATATGGTAAAACATTTAAAAGAAAGACATTCCGTTGACATTAAATTTTTAAAAATTAATAATTGTGGACAAATTAGTTTAAAAGATTTAAGAAATGCATTAGATTCAGTTAACAGTAGGGTATTGGTAACTCTTATGCATGTCAATAATGAGATAGGTTCAATAACTAACCTTAAAAAAGTGGGAAATATTTGTAAAGAATATGGAGCTATATTGCACTCAGATACAGTTCAATCTATTGGTAGATATAAATTTGACTTATCATCTTTAAACGTGGACTATATTGTGGGTTCTGCTCATAAATTTCATGGTCCCAAAGGAATCGGTTTTTTATACGCAAATAAAGATCTTAAAATTCAACCTTTACTAATTGGTGGAAGTCAAGAAAGAGGTTTAAGAGCTGGTACTGAATCTGTTCATAACATAAATGGAATGGAATCAGCATTTCTGTTAGCTTATAAAAATTTAGCTAAAGACACTAAATACATAAAAAGTCTTAAAATGCATTTTATACAAAGTCTAAAAAAAAATATTCCCAAGGTTAAGTTTAATGCAAATTGTGACAATTTAGTTGAAAGCACTTACACTGTTATCAACGTCTGTTTGCCTTTAAAAAAAGAAAGGTCAGTTTTACTTGAATTTAATCTAGACCTCAAAGGAATTGCATGTTCCAGAGGAAGTGCATGTCAATCAGGTAGTTCAAAAGGTTCACATGTTTTAAATAAAATACTTAAATCTGAAGATTTAGAAAAACCCTCGATTAGGTTTTCTTTTTCTAAATATAATACCCTAAAAGAAATTGATTATGTAGTTAATTGCTTGAAAGAATTTATTGATTCTAATTAAGATTTTTATAAAAAATAGTTTTTAAAATACTTTTATTACCTACCATATCTTCAACAGTTATTTCTACTTCATTCTTTAATTTTGGTTCATAGTATTTATCAAACATATAACTTATTTCATCTTTTTTATATTCATATTCAAACAACATCCATTTACCGTTTATTTTTCCACTGTATGTTTTGATGCCACTTTCATTATCGCGAATTTTAAATTTCAAATTTTTTTGGTTTGTAATCAAATTTTCACTTTTAAAATTTTTGATTTTTATTATTGGGTTAATGGTATCTTTTTTAACAAAAAAGGTTCCTAATTTTTTTGTTTTAACATAAAAATTTCCCTCTGAATTGGTATTTGATGAAATAAAACTTTCATTTTTTTTATTATCAATATTTGCAAGGTAATTTCCTTTTTTTGGGTCTGTATTAGGAAATTTTATAGTTATATTTTTAAAAACAGGAATATATGGATTGATTAGTTTTAAAGAATCTGCTAAAAATTCAATTTTAAGATCTACGTTTTTTAAAAAAGTATTTTTGGGAATTGTAACTTCTTTTTTACCAGATTTAAAATTGTATTTATTATTATTGATTATTTCTTTATTATAACGTTTTATAATGTCTTTTTTATTTTCAGAATTTTTATTCAATTTTTTTATAGGAATTATAATATATATGTTGTTGTTTTTGAGATCGCTCCAATTTAATTCTAAATTCAGATTTGACTAAGTTTGAATCAATGAATTCGTAAATGTATTTATCATATATACTTAATTTGTTGCCTTTGGTTTTAAATAATTTTATAATTTTTTCTTTAGTTTCTGAGTAATGTTTGTAATCAATTAGCGTGTTTATTAAAATAGATTCTTCAAAACTAAAACCATCAAATTTTATTGAACTTACCAAATTATTATCTACAAATGATAAAATTTTATAAACACCATTTTTATTGTTTGCTAAGTCCTGTCTATCAAAAATATTTACTCCAAAACCAAATTTATTTTCTACTAAAGCTTCATTGGTTATGTAAATACTGTCATTAACTTTTTTTAAGTTTAATTTGTTTGGGTTAATTGATCTGTAATTATTAAAATCTATGTTGTTATATAAATAAATTGATTTAATTTCTGGTCTTCTCATATCATCCACGCTAAATCCAAATAATAAGGGGTTGAGAGGTTTTTGATTTTTAGAACTTCTAATTTCAAAATGAAGATGTGGGCCAGTTGAACTTCCTGTATTACCAGAGAAAGCGACTATTTCATTTTTTTCAACTAACAAATTATTTTTATTCAAATACATGTCAATCTCATATGATTTTTTTTGATATTGTATTTTTTTTATAAAACTTTCAATTTTTTTATTAAAATTTTTGAGATGACCATAGACAGTTGTAAATCCGTTCGGATGGTCTATATATAAAGCTTTTCCAAATCCTCCGTGTGAAATTTTTATTCTACTTATAAAGCCTTCAGCTGAACTATGTACATTAAGTCCTTGTTTTTTTTGAGTTTTTATATCTATCCCTGAATGGAAATGATTAGATCTTAATTCGCCAAAATTCCCACTTAGTATTAATTCATTTTTTAGAGGTTGTGTAAAATAATTTTGAGGGTATTTTTCCTGAGAAACATTCGTCATAGGAACTAAAAAAAATAAAATAATTATCCTGCTAAAATTCATCAATTAAGCTTTATAAATTTAAAAATAATATTTTATAATAAATGATACTTGTTTATCAATTTAACTAATCTTAAATTTGATTAAGATAGTATTAATTCAATGACAAAATCAATTGAAAGTCTTAATTTATTAGAATCAAATGTTAAAAAGTTAAAATCTTTAGTAATTAATTTAAAAAAAGAAAACTCTAAGATTAACGAAGATATAAGATTTAAAGATGAAATTTTAAAAAAAAAGACAAATGATCTTGAAGAATATAGAAAAAAATATGAGTCATTAAAAATTGCTAATACTTTTTTAAAAGGTGATGATAAGTCATTAACTAAGGGAAAGATAAATAAAATGATAAAAGAATTAGATAAGTGTATTTTAAATTTAAATTCATAATAAAAAATGCAAAAAATTAAGTTAACAATTGCAAATCGAATTTATCCTCTAAATGTTCCATCTGATCAGGAGGAAGGGTTAAGAAATGCTGCAAAAAAAATTGATATTATGATAAGACACTATGAGGATAATTATGCCGTAAAAGATAAACAAGATGTTTTAGCAATGTGTGCTTTACAACTAGCCACACAATCTGAGCAAGAAAATATCTCTGAAGCTAAAGTAAATGCTAAGGTTAGTAAAAAATTGGATGATTTAAATGAATCAATTCAAGAAATTATTAATTAGAAAACGTTCATTCAAATATTTAAATTATTGCCTACATCAATTTTTTTGATAAACTCAACACGAATTTTTTTATAAAGAGTAAGTCATTTCTGCTAAAGCAAGCCTTAATGGATCCTTGATCAGTATGTTAGCTCTAATCTTGTTTTTAAGAGAGTTTATACAAAACATTCATGATGTAGGCTTTTTTATTTTGTAATAATGAAAAAAAATATTTTGAATTGCAATAATTGATTTGTATTATTTGGATAGTTATTATTATCTATCGTTAATTATGATGCCGTCTTCGATTTTAACTATTGATGGATTTAGTTTAATGTTAAATTTTTTCTCATAATTTTTCGAAACTAATTGAACAAAATCATCAACAAAAGATTCATCAATAAGGTTGATTGTACATCCTCCAAATCCTCCTCCCATCATTCTTGCACCAATTATTTGTTCAAATTGCAGAGTAAAATCTACAAGATAGTCTAATTCATCACAACTAACCTGATATAAATTTTTCAATCCCTCATGTGATTGATACATAAGTTTACCTAAATCTAATAATTTACTTTCTTCAATTTTTTTGACCGATTTTAAAGTTCTTTTGTTTTCTTGAATTACAAATAGTGCTCTTGAATAAATCTTTTTACTCATGATGGATTTGAACTGATTTAGAGTATCTTCTTCAACCTGGGTCAAATAATTATATTTTTTATATTTTTTTCTAATAATATTTAAGGCCATTTTACATTCATCAACTCTGTCATTATAAGCTGTATTTGCTAAATTATGTTTTACGTTTGTATTTAATAATAGAAGTTTATAATTATTGAAATTGGAGTGAACATATTTTAAAGATTTATCTTGACAATTCAATAATATTAGTTTATCCTTTTTGCCATTAAGAATTGTAAATTGGTCCATAATCCCCCCTCTAAGCCCAATAAATTTTTGTTCGACTTCGCTGACAATTTCTAAAATTGTATTGGTTGATAATCCTAATTTAAAAAGATAGTTTAAGCCTGTAACAAAACCACAAATTAACGCTGAGGATGAACTAACTCCAGAACCAATTGGTAAGTTTCCGCTAATTTTACATCTAAAAGCACCAATTTTGAGTTTCTTTAATATAGTGATATTATGCATTGCACCAATAATATAGTTTTCCCAATGAATTTCACTTTTGTGCAATTTTAAAATATTGATTTTAAATTCTTTTTTTATAGTTTCAGATTCTATAAAACATTCTTTACCTTGTATAGAATTTAAATCTATAATTGTTTTTTTATCTATGGATGCTGGCAATACAAATCCACCATTGTAATCAACATGTTCTCCAATTAAATTTATTCTTCCCGATGCCTTAACAACTACATTATCTACCATAGAATTTCTGGAGTTTTTTTTCCCAATTCCATGCGGATAATATAGCTTCTTCAATGGAAAATTTAGCCTTCCAATTTAAAATTTTGTTAGCTTTTTCAGTATCGGCATAAGCCTCAGGTATGTCTCCTTCTCTTCTTGGGCCAATTGTGAAGTTTAATTTTTTTTCTGAAATTTTTTCAAAAGATTTAATCACTTCCATAACGGAGTATCCTTTGCCTGTTCCAATATTAAAGACATCGTAATCTGATACAACAGTTGAATGATATAATTTTTCAAAAGCTTTAATATGCGCTTTTGCCAAATCAACTACATGAATATAGTCTCTAATGCAAGTTCCATCATTTGTTGGATAGTCATTTCCAAATACTGTTAATTGTTTATGTTTTCCAATTGCAGTTTGTGTTATGAATGGAACTAAATTATTAGGTTTCCCTATTGGAAGTTCTCCAATTTCAGCTGATGAATGTGCTCCTATAGGATTAAAATATCTCAAAGAAATTGATTTAATTTTGTTGTAGGATTTGCAGAAGTCTTCAATAATTTCTTCTCCAATTTGTTTTGTATTTCCATAAGGAGAGTAAGCTTTTTGTATTAATTCATTTTCAGAAATTGGAAGATTTTTAGATTGTCCATATACTGTGCAAGAGGAGCTGAATATAAAGCTAAAATACTTGTTTAAATTTTTAATCCCATTTAAAACATTTATTAATGAAATCAAATTATTTTGATAATATATAAGAGGATTTAAAACACTTTCACCTACGGCTTTATAAGCTGCAAAATGAATGAAACCAACTGCATCATTATGTTTAACAAACAAATCCTCAACTGATTTTTCATTTTTTAAGTCAATTTTTTCAAAATCAATTTTTGAATTAGTAATATTTTCTATTCCCCTTAATACATCCAAAGAAGAATTTGATAAATCATCTACTATAACAGTCTTATATCCTTTTATAATTAATTCCACAGCACAATGACTCCCAATGTATCCCAATCCTCCCGAAATAATTATTTTTAGTTTTTCTTTCATTAGTCTCTAAATTTTTCACCTCTAATTTTTATAAAATCACTAATCATTTGTTTTAATTTTTCTGGTTCTTTATTAGTAAGATTATTTTTTTGAGAAGGATCTTTAATTAAATTATAAAGTTTATACTCATTTGAATTTCCAAGTTCAATATTAACATTTTTTGAAATTGAAGGTCCTTTATATGGTGGAATGATAACCCAGTTTTTATTTATGTAAGCTGTTCTTCTCAAAGCTTCTATTACTAGTTCTGACCTTCCTTTACCTTCATTTTTTAAAATTAAACTAGAAAGGTCAATTCCATCTAAGGATTTTTTATCACTTCCAACAATTGAGGATATTGAATTGAACAAATCAATTTGTGAAATTAATTCATTACTAACTCCAGGTTTAATTTTATCTTTCCAATATGCAATAAATGGAACTTTTGTCCCAGCTTCAAATAGACTATACTTTCCTCCCCTTAATCCCCCAGAGGGTGTGTGGTCTCCAATTTTTTCTACTGCATCATCATAGTAACCATCGTTTAAAACTGGGCCATTATCACTTGAAAAAAATATTAAAGTGTTGTCTAAAACACCTTCATTTTCTAAAGTTTTATATAATTCTCCTACACACCAATCCAATTCTAAAATTGCATCTCCCCTTGGACCCATTCTAGATTTCCCTTTAAATCTAGGATGAGGTGTTCTTGGCACATGCGGCTGTTGCATAGAATAAAAAAGAAAAAAAGGCTTGTTTTTATTTTTTAGAATAAATTCTTTTGATTTTTTTAAGAAGTGGTCGGCCATTTCAATATCAATCCAGTGAGCTTTTTTTCCTCCTTTCATAAATCCTATTCTAGGAATACCATTTATTATTGATCCGTTATGCCCATGATGCCATTTCATTGTAGTTAGATCGGGATTTAATAATCCTGTTGGAAGACCATAGTTATTTCTGTTTTTATTCATAGAAAAATTAACTTCTATTGGATCATTTTTTTCAAGACCAACTACATGACCATTTTCAATATACACACAAGGCACACGATCTTGTGTGTCGGCCATAATATGTGAATAATTAAATCCTACCTCATGTGGTCCAGGCTTTATAATATTATTATAATCTAATAATCCGGATCCTAAACCAAGATGCCATTTACCGACTATACCAGTATGGTAACCTTTATTTTTTAAAATTTTTGGAATGGTTAATTCTTCATTATCTATTATTAATGATCCTCCCGTTACAATTTTCGCTCTAGAATTTCTCCAAGGATAAGTTCCAGTTAAAAGAGCGTATCTACTAGGGCTGCAAGTTGCTGATGATGCATATCCATTATTAAATCTCAATCCTCCATTAGCTAAATTATCAATATTAGGTGTTTTCAATGTTCCTTTTTTATATGCACTAACATCTCCATAACCTAGATCATCAGCATATATTATAATAATATTTGGTTTTTCAAAATTTTCATTTGTACAACTCATAAAACAAATTGT
Organism: Flavobacteriaceae bacterium; assembly: GCA_045562345.1. Taxonomy (GTDB): domain Bacteria; phylum Bacteroidota; class Bacteroidia; order Flavobacteriales; family Flavobacteriaceae; genus MAG-121220-bin8. The sequence goes on along the minus strand of JBJKVZ010000027.1, from coordinate 17,957 downwards.
TACAAGAACGATTAATAATTTTGAATTCATAGATATAAACTTTTATTATTAGCTAAATCTAAAATAAATTTTTTAAATGAATTTATTATTGAGTATTAATCGGATAAAATTTTATTTTTATAAATGATTAAGACTAAAAATTGAAAAAACTCTTACTAATATTACTTTCATTTATTTGTTTGTCTTGTTTAAATTCAAATAAAAAACCTAATGTTGTATTTATTTTAGTTGATGATCTTGGTTGGAATGATTTAGGTTATGCTGGGAGCACTTTTTATGAAACACCTAATATTGACAGTTTAAGTAGACAAAGTTTTGAATTTAATTATGCATACTCTGCAAGTCCTGTTTGTTCTCCAACCAGAGCTTCAATTATGACTGGTAAACATCCTGCAAGAATAAATATTACTGATTGGATTCCTGGTTTAGACCCTCAAAACAGACCCCTATTAGGTCCAAAAGACAATCATCAACTCCCAAAAAATGAAATTACTATAGCAGAAAAAATGAAAGAATTAGGTTATAAAACATTTTATTCTGGAAAATGGCATTTAGGTTCCAAGGGATATTATCCTGAAAATAATGGTTTTGATATTAATGTTGGAGGATTTGAGAAAGGTTCTCCAATGGGTGGATACTACTCGCCTTATAAAAACCCGAAATTATCGGACGGTCCAAATGGAGAGTATTTGACAGATAGGTTGACTAGTGAGTCAATTTTAATAATTGAAAAAAATAAAGACTTGCCATTTTTTCTTTTTCTCTCATTTTATAATGTTCATACTCCAATACAACCAAATTTAGATTATGTTGAACATTTTGAACAAAAATTGCAAAAAATTGATGATAAAAAACCATTAGTTAGGAAAGAGGGTAATGCCATAAGTTTATTAAACCAAGTAAATCCAAATTATGCTTCAATGGTATACTCTGTTGATAAGAACATTGGAAGATTAATCGACTATCTAAAAAAAAATAATTTATACGAAAATTCACTTATAATATTTACCTCCGATAATGGAGGATTGTCAACTTTAGGTAAAGTTATATCACCGACTTCAGTATATCCGCTGAGAGCAGGTAAGGGATGGTTATATGAAGGTGGTATAAGAATCCCTCAATTAATTAAAGCCCCTGGAAAATCTAAAAATATTAAAATTGATCAATTAACAGTGTCATATGATTTATACCCAACTATTTTAGATTATGTTGGAGGCTCAACAGAACTACTAATTGATGGAAAAAGTTTAATGCCTGTTATGGAAGGTAAATCTGAAATGGGTAGAAATGAAATTTTTTGGCATTTTCCTCACTACCATGGAAGTTTGTGGAAACCTGGATCAGCAATTAGATATGGAAATTGGAAGCTTATTGAACACTTTGAAAATAATAAGTTGGAGTTATTTAATTTGAAAAATGATGAAGGCGAAATGACAGATTTATCTTTGAATTATCCTGAAAAAACACAGGATTTATTAAATAGATTAAATAACTTACGTAAAGAAACAAATGCAAATACTGTTTCAATAAATAAAAACTATAAACCTTGACAAATGAAATACCACACACTTAGTTATATTTTATTGACTTCTATTTTTTTTAGTAGTTGCTCAATTAATGAAAACAAAGAATCTAAACCCAATATATTGTTTATAATGTCAGATGATCATGCATATCAAGCTATAAGTGCTTATGACAATAGATTATTGGAAACCCCAAACATAGATAGAATTGCTGATCAGGGAATACTATTTAAAAATGCATGCGTTACAAATTCAATATGTGCCCCATCGAGAGCAGTAATTTTAACTGGAAAGCATAGCCATTTAAATGGAAAAATTGATAATGCTAAACCTTTTGATACAACTCAAATAACTTTTCCGCAATTGTTTCAAAAAGCTGGTTATCAAACTGCAATGTTTGGTAAGTTACATTTTGGTAATAATCCAAAGGGTGTTGATGATTTTTTAATACTTCCAGGTCAAGGTAATTACATAAACCCAAAATTTATTGGTAAAGAAAAGGATACTATAATTACTGGATATGTAACTGATATTATTACTGATATTACTCTAGATTGGTTAGATGAAAAAAGAGATAAGAGTAAACCTTTTATGATGATGTATCTTCATAAAGCTCCTCATAGACCATGGTGGCCAAGTCCTGAAAAATTTGCTGAATTTTATGAAAAAGAATTTCCGGAACCAGAAACTCTTTTTGATAATTACGAGGGAAGAGGAACAGCAGCGAAAACAGCTGAAATGAATATTTTAACCCATATGCAGTATATGCATGACAGTAAAATAAGACCTGAGGTTTTAGAAAGTATGGGTGATGTGAAACCTGAAATTAAATATATAAGAGGGGAATCAGTTGTACGACCAGGACCTAATGGTTTTATGGGCCCTTTTAACAGAGCCAATGAAGAACAAAAACTTAAATACAATGTTACCTTGGACAAAATCAACAAAGATTTCAAAGAAAACTGGCCAAATATGTCTGATAATGAAAAAATGAAATGGAAATTTCAAAGATATATGCAAGATTATTTAGCTACAATATCTTCTATTGATGACAATGTTGGAAGAGTTTTAGATTACTTAGACAATAATAATCTAACAGAAAATACTATTGTTGTATATACTTCAGATCAGGGTTTTTATCTAGGCGAACACGGATGGTATGATAAAAGATTTATTTATGATGAGTCATTTAAAACTCCATTAATGATAAGATGGCCAAACAAAATTAAGCCTGGTATAAGTAGCGAGGAAATGGTTCAAAATTTAGATTTTGCTCAAACATTTCTTGAAGCAGCTATGATTTCTGCACCTTCCGATATGCAAGGAGAAAGTCTAATTCCGCTTATGACGGGAGAAAATAGTAAGTGGACAAGAGAATCAGTTTATTACCATTATTATGAATATCCCTCAGTCCATATGGTTAAAAGACATTATGGCATTGTAAATAAGGAATATAAATTAGCTCATTTTTACTACGATGTTGATGAATGGGAATTATATGATAGGATTAATGATCCAAACGAAATGAATAACGTTTATAATGATCCAAATTATGCGAATGTTGTTAAAAAATTGACTCAAGAATTGAAAGAATTAAGAATAAAATATAAAGATTCGGAGGAGCTGGACAAAAAATTTATATACTAAAACTATGAAAACCTTTAAATTTAATTTTATTTGTTGTGTTTTTATATTTTTTATTCAAAATAATATTGGGCAGATAAAAGTAGGACCACTTTTTTCTGATGATATGATTTTACAAAGAAATGCTGAAGTTTCAATTTGGGGAGAATCAAATATTAATGAGAAAATTAATGTTTTTACAAGTTGGGATAATAATAAAAAAACTACTCAGTCAAATCAAAATGGTGAGTGGTTAATAAATTTAAAAACACCTGATGCAGGTGGTCCATATAAAATCAATATAAGTGGTTCAAATTCTTCAATAGAACTTTCTAATATATTAATTGGTGAGGTATGGATTACTTCTGGACAGTCTAATATGCAAATGACCTTAAATGGATATGCCAACGAACAAGTGAAAGGTTCGTTAGAAATCATTAATAATGCAAGTAATGATAATATCCGTTTATTTACTTTAGAACGTCAGGCAAGTAGTAAGCCAATTAAAATTGTCAAAGGGAAATGGATTGTTTCTAATCCTAATAATGCTAGATTTTTTAGTGCGGTAGGGTATTCTTTTGCAGATCAACTAAATAAGGTTTTAAATGTACCAATAGGTATTATAAATGCGTCGTGGGGTGGTACACCAGCTGAAGCTTGGGCAGATGAAACTTCAATTAATAAAAATTTTAAAGAAAATGAAATAAAGAATTTTACTGTAAACAAGATAAAATCTCATGATCCATCCGCACTTTTCAATGGTATGATTAATCCTTTAATTCCATTTAAAATTAAAGGTGCTCTGTGGTACCAGGGTGAGAGTAATGTCAGTAGGGCGAGTAACTACACCAAGCTAATGAATGTTTTAATCGATAGTTGGAGAAGTGCTTGGAATCAAAATGTCTTTCCCTTTTATTTTGTTCAAATTGCACCATATACTTACAGTGGGTCTAATAATAGTGAATCAGCTTTTTTAAGAGAAGCTCAACTAAAAACGATGTTAGAATCAAAAAATTCCGGAATGGTAGTTACGCTAGATATTGGCAATGAATTTAGTATACATCCTGAGGAAAAAGTTATTATTGGAAAAAGACTTGCTTATTGGGCTTTAGCTAAAGATTATAATGTAATGGGAATCCCATATTCTGGCCCAATTTATAAATCAATTGAAATAAAAGAAAATAAAATTATTGTTGATTTTGATTATTCTGAGTATGGTTTTATATTTTTTAATAGTAAGATTAATGGTTTTGAAATAGCTGGAAAGGATAAAGTTTTTTATCCAGCAACTGTAAATGTAATGTATGGAGAAAATGTTTCTAAACTCACAGTTTATTCTGAAAAGGTTAAGGAACCAATCGCTGTAAGATACGGTTGGAAAAATTATTTAAAGGGAAACCTTTACAATATTGAAGGTCTACCTGCATCGTCGTTTAGGTCGGATAATTGGTGATACTATATAGATATACTTTTTATAAAACTTTTCACTGCTTTTAAATAATTTGTAAAAAGTTTATCATTATCATAAATCTTTCTTATTCCTCTTGTCCCCTCGAATGAACAAATTAGCATTGTTGCTGCTGAGTTTGGATCAATATCTTTTTTAATTTCATTTCTTTTTATACCAATATTTATTGTTTGAACTAAAACTTTGTGCCATGCGTTCATTAAGTTTTGAAGAGGAATACGAAAATCGTGTACTGAGCAACCAATTTCATTAATTAAATTATTAGCTGGACATCCAAGTGCTTTTTCTTTATCTGAAAAACTCTTGATTCTTTGTGTAAAAACATAATGTAAAAGTTCGGGAATATTTTTTTGTTTTTCTTCAATTAAAGGCGCAATAAAACCATTATGAATTCTTTTAGTTAAGATTTTCTCAATCACTTTTTTACCTATTTCAAGCTTGTTTTTAAAATGATGGTAAAAAGCTCCTTTGGTTAGTTTGGTCTTTTTCATTATATCTGGAATGCTAGTGTAATTAAAGCCATTTTCATAGAACATTTCAAAAGAAGTTTCTAGAATGAGTTTTTTTGTATTTGCAGATTTTAATTTCTGATCCATGTTAAATTAAGGTTAAATAAAAGCATACTTAAAGGTATGTATTTTTTTGTATTTCTCCTATACTTAACTCACTGATATTAAATAATTTAAAATTAATATAAATAATAGTTTTTTCTTATAATCAAACTTTTATAAAATTTAAATAATTGATGTTTTAACAGAAAAGAATTAAAAAACTTTTACTATTGAAAAATAAATGTATATATTAAAAAAAAATAAAAAATGGATACAGAAAAAAATATAATTAAAGTCAGAGTTCATGATGGAATTGTTGGATTATTAAACATGGGCTCAATTCTACTAGCTAATCAATTTGGTTTAGATTGGATTTATATTGCAGTTGCAGTTGCAGTTGCAGTCTTGCAAATACCTAGTCCTATTACCAAGTTTTGCCCTGTTTATACAATTCTTAATAAGCTTATGCCTGAAACTGATCCAATCCAAAATGGCAAGTAGAAAGTCCTATGCATTTATTTAAATTTATTTTCTGTAGATATATTTTTCTTTTTTTTGTTTTTCAATTAACATCACAGAATCAAATATCTTTTAAAGATTCTATACAAATTACTAAAGTGTTGAAAGATCAAGAAAAGGCTTGGAACCAGGGAGATATTTCAACTTTTATGAATGGATATTTAAAATCTCAAAATATTGTTTTTTCTGGATCTGGTGGTCCTATTTATGGATGGTCCAATACAAAAGACCGTTATTTAAAAACTTATCCTGATAAGAAAACCATGGGTAATTTGAGTTTTTCAATAAAAAAAATAAAATCTATTACAAATAATACTGCCTATTTAATTGGAGAATATTATTTAGATAGAACTATTGGTGATAGTGCAGGTCATTTTACACTAATTTGGATAAAAAAAAATGGTACTTGGTTTATTGTAAGTGACCATACTACTACAAAGAAATAACATTTTATAATGATTAAAGGGATAAATCAAACTGGCTTCCTTTTTAAAGGTTTTGTGAATAAAAAACAAACTCCATTTGAAAAACTTTTTGAAATTTTTAAAGAACTAATTACTTATACATCAGGAGATTTTGATGAAGCAATAGACTGGTTAAAGGAACTGGATAAAGAATTTGTTTTAACATCCGATGATTATACAATGGATGATTTCATAGATGAACTCTATGAAAAAGGTTTTTTAAAAAAGCAAATAGATTCTCAAGGTAATGGTTCAGTGGCGTTAACAGCAAAAACAGAAATGCTCTTAAGACAACATGCATTAAAACAAATTTTTGGAAAAATGAAAAGAACTGGAAATGGAAATCATAACACTAAATATACTGGTCTAGGTGAAAGTGACTCTGGAGATTTGAAATCTTATGAATTCGGTGACTCCATTGAAAAAATTGCTATTACTGAGAGTATAAAAAATGCACAAATACAAAATGGCTTAGATGATTTTAAACTTTCAAATAATGATCTTGTTGTAAATGATCAATTTCATCAAGCACAAATGAGTACTGTTTTAATGATAGATATAAGTCACAGTATGATACTTTATGGTGAGGATAGAATTACACCAGCTAAAAAAGTTGCTATGGCACTTTCTGAATTTATCACAACAAGATATCCAAAGGACAAACTAAGTATCATTGTTTTTGGAAATGATGCAAGACCAATTTCAATCAAAGAATTACCTTATCTTTCTGTGGGTCCGTTCCACACAAATACAGTTGCTGGTCTGGAGCTTGCCATGGATATATTGAGAAGAAATAAAAATACAAACAAACAGATATTTATGATAACAGATGGCAAACCTAGCTGTTTAAAGTTAAAAGATGGTAGTTATTATAAAAATAGTAACGGTTTAGACTCTTACATTGTGGATAAATGTTATAATATGGCACAAATGGCGAGACGATTAAATATTCCAATAACAACTTTTATGATTGCTCAAGATCCATATTTGAAAAGCTTTGTTCAGAAATTTACAAAAGCAAATAAAGGAAAAGCTTTTTATACTGGTCTGAAAGGCTTGGGTGAAATGATATTTGAGGATTATGAAAAAAATAGAAAAAAAAGATTATAGTAAATGCAAAAGAAAATTAAAAACTTAAAGGAGTTAAAAAAATCAAAATATATTTCTCTTGACGTAAAACAAGAGATGAAGAAAAATCTTGAATTAAATCTTTCAAAGGGCATAGCTAATTTTAATGGAATTCATGGTTATGAGAATAGTGTGATACCTGATCTTGAAAGAGCTATCTTATCAGGTCATAATATTAATTTGCTAGGTCTTAGAGGTCAAGCTAAAACTAAAATAGCAAGACAATTGACAAATCTTTTAGATGAATGGATCCCAATTATTTCAGGATCTGAAATAAATGATGACCCACTAAATCCTATTTCTTTTTTTGGAAAAAAAATAATTTCAGAAATGGGGGATAATACTCCGATTGACTGGATTCACCGCAGTGAAAGGTTTTATGAAAAACTTGCTACACCTGATGTTACAGTTGCTGATTTAATTGGGGACATTGACCCTATAAAAGCAGCAAGTTTAAAATTATCGTATTCTGATCCCAGAGTCGTCCATTTTGGAATGATACCAAGATCACACCGTTGTATTTTTGTTTTAAATGAGCTTCCTGATTTGCAGGCTCGTATTCAAGTTTCATTATTTTCAATATTGCAAGAGGGAGAAATCCAAATTAGAGGGTTTAAAATAAGACTCCCAATTAATGTGCAATTTGTTTTTACTGCTAATCCAGAAGATTATACAAACAGAGGAAGTATAGTAACACCTCTAAAAGATAGGATAGGGTCACAAATAATGACACATTACCCAAAAAACATTGAAATTTCAAAAAATATTACTAATCAAGAATCAAAAAGTATAAATAATAAAAATATTTACGTTCCAGATCTAGCTAGGGATCTAATTGAACAAATAAGTTTTGAAGCTAGAGAAAGTGTATATGTTGACCCCAAAAGTGGTGTAAGTGCTAGATTGAGTATATCAGCTTATGAAAATTTAATTAGTTCAGCAAGAAGAAGAATGCTGATAAATGGCGAGGAAAAAACTACTATAAGAATGAGTGATTTTAATGCTGTTATTTCAGCAATCAATGGAAAAATAGAATTAGTTTACGAAGGTGAACAGGAGGGAGCTAGTGAAATTTCAAGACTTTTAATAATTGAGGCATCTAAAACTTTTTTTAGTGATTTTTTCCCTAAAATAAAAAAGCTAAATAAAGAAGAATATGTTGATCCATATCAAGAAATCATAAACTGGTTCAAAGAAAATGAACTTTTTATTGATGAAAATTTAGATAACATTTCTTATGGAGATACTTTTGATACAATTAAGCCAGTCAAATCTTTTGTTAAGAAATATATCCCAAAGATTAAATCAGATGATTTTAATTTTTTCTGTGAATTCCTGCTTTGGGGGTTATCTTCATTTAAAAAAATTACAATAACTAGAACATCAAAAGGACTCTCTTTTAGTGACTCATTTTCAGATTATATTAATGGTATTTAACAATTATTCTTGTATTTTTGAAAGCAATTTAAAATAAGAATTATGAATTCAACAAAGACAAATATATTAAACTCAATATGTTTAATTGGAATAGGGTTATGGGGGTATCTCGAAAGTTCCTCTGGAACTGCTATCATACCTGTAGTTTTTGGATGGGCTTTATTATTTTGTTCACCTGGACTCAAAAAAGAAAATAAGGTAATAGCACACATTGCTGTTTTATTAACTTTCATTTGTCTTATTGGGTTGTTTATGCCATTAAAAGGTGCTATTGGAAGAGAAGAAACTTTAGGTGTATTCAGAGTTTCATTAATGATTTTTACATCAATTACTGCTATGGTTTTCTTTATAAAAAGTTTTATAGCAAATAGAAAAGCTAAAAAATAAAAAAACCCTCACAATGTGAAGGTCTTTTTAATATTTCAATTTAATATTTATTTTGGTATTCCAGATCCGCCGAAAGGTGCCCAATTGGCATGAACCATTTTCCATCCAGTATTTGTTGCAATCCATACAGCTGAAGCTCTTGTGCTATAATCTACTTTTTCTTTAGAATCATTAAAAGTATATGCGCCATTTGCATAAAATGTAAGGATAGCCATTGACATATCTGGAGAGAAATTAACATCTATATCTCTAAGCTTAAATTCATCCCATGAAAAGTTTCTTTTTTCACTAAATCTTTCTTCTGTTTGTACATAGAATTCGGTTAAACTCGAATCCCCTGAAATTAAATCCATGTCGTTGGAAACATATTTTTTCCATTCATCCAAGTCTTGATTTTCAATTGCATCTTGTACTGCAATTTGTGCCTCTTTTAAGCCATTAACTAAATTTTCTTTATTTAAATTTCTTGCATATGTAACAAGTTTTGGTTGATATGGTGAGGCAAAAGGTGCAAAATCATATGCTTTGACCTGATTATCAAATGCCTTTTGGAAATCATTTTCCATTGCAGCAATTTCCGCTCTTGAATCTAGAGCATTGGGTCCATCATGTAATTGTAATGATTTTTCAAGCGATTGATATGCAGTGTCATAATCTCCCTCTCTTGCATAAGAATATGCCATTGCATTGTAAGCAGCTGCAGCATTTTTAGGAAATTTATTCGCAAATTTTTTCATTAATTCTAAATCATTATTTGATGATGTTATCCAGTTTATAAGTGCACTTTCGGGATGCATTTCGACAGCTTTTTTTGCAGCATTATCGTATTTATCGTTTGGTGTTAAAAGCAACATAAACCAAGTTTTTTCAACGCTGCTTAAAAGATTTGTATTTATATTTTTAAGTTTTTCCGACCTTGATCCCCAATTTGCATTATTACTAGCAGCACCAGCCTGTACTAATTTTGCACACTCACAATCTTTATCAACCATAAGTACCGCATTTGCCATTCCTAATGCCATCATGTGTTCAAGATTTGCTAAGTGTGTAATGGCTTCATTTAAAATTTGAGAAGCTTTAGTGTCACATGAATTATCATCAATCCATTGTTGACCATAAGAACTAAATGATAATAAAAGACATATATATAATATTGTTAAATTTTTTTTCATTGTTATTTATTTTTTTTTTAAAAGTACGAAAATTTAAAACATCCTGTTTAGTATGTTTGAATAATTTTGTCAGTTAATTTTTTTTAAAATTGAATTTATAATTTTGATAAGTTGTTGTAATTTTGTTCACCATAAATTAAATACAAATGAAAAAAATATTTTTAATTGCATTGGTTGTTTTAACTTTTGGATGTAGTGACGAAAAAAAATCAAAATCTTCATCACCAAAAAAAATAGAAAATAATGTTAATGATGAAATTAATTTAGTTATAAATTCTAATGACATAATGCAGTTCGATAAAAGTACTTTGACTGCCAGACCAGGTCAGAAAGTTAATCTAACACTCAATCATACAGGAAGAGGAAATAAAATGATGATGGGACACAATTTTGTTTTGCTTAAAAGCGGAGTAAATGTTGATGAGTTTGCTGGAAGGGCTGTTGATGCTAAAGACAATGAATATATCCCTGATGGTGATGATATGATTGCTTATACAAAATTAATTGGGGGAGGTGAAAGTGTTACCATTTCGTTTGATGCTCCATCCATCGGAATTTATACTTTTATTTGTACTTTTCCTGCACATTATCAATTAATGCAAGGTCAGTTAATTGTAAAATAAATTTTTAATGGAATTTTTTTTTAGCCTTATTCTAAAAGACCTTTGCTTATAATTTTTTTTCTAATTTCAGTTGTTCCTGCACCAATATCAAGCAATTTGCTTGATCTGTAAAGTCTGTTTATTTCACTTTCCCACATGTAACCCATTCCGCCATGAATCTGAACAGCTTCATCCAACACCTTATTCGAAGTAGTTGAGGCAAACATTACGGATGCTGAGGTATTCATATGAATTTTTCCTTTTCCAGCTTGAGATTTGTCAATAGAGTCACATTGAGATAGTACTCTGTAGACCAATGATTTGATAGATTCAACCCAAGTATACATGTCAGCAATTTTGGATTGAATCATTTGGAAACTAGAAATAGGCTTTCCAAATTGTTCACGAATTTTTGCATATTCAACGGAAATTTCTAATGCTCTTTCACTTATACCAAGGCATATTGGAGCTATCATTGCCCTTTCAAAATCTAAACCATTCATGACTGTTATATGACCACTTCCCTCAGTTCCTATCATGTTGTTTTTATGAACTTTTAAATTTTCAAAAAACAATTCTGCAGTTTGACTTCCTCGGTATCCCATTTTTTTTAATTTAGAAACAACATTGAAGCCTTGACTTTTAGTTTCAACAAGAAATGTTGATATACCTTTATTTCCTTTATTTGTTTCAGTCTTTGCATATATAAGAACTATATCTGCAATCGATCCATTAGTTATATATGTTTTACTCCCATTTATTATATAATAATCTCCGACTTTCTTTGCTGTAGTTTTCATAGATCCCAGGGCATCTGAGCCAGAACCTGGTTCAGTCAATCCCAAAGCACCAATAAACTCACCTGAACATAATTTGGGAACATATTTTTTTCTAATTTCCTCAGAACCGTTTCTATATAGGTTATCTAAACATAAATTATCATGAGCCACCCAGCTAAGTGCTATTGCATGATTCCATTTTCCAAATGCCTGACAAACAAGACCGGCTTGTAAATATGTCATACCAGCCCCTCCGTATTTTGGATCAACCGTTAAACCAATCAGACCTGATTTACCCATTTTTTTAAAAATATCTTCAGGCCACCACTCTTCGTTATCCATTTTTTCAGCAAGAGGATATAACTCCTTTTTGCCAAATTGATCAGCTGCTTCTAGTATTGCCTTTTGTTCATCATCTAGTCCAAATTGGTTTGACATGTTATAATTTTTAGTGTTAGAGAATTATTTTTCCCTAAATATCTGCATTGTAAATTTAATATAAATTGTAAAAATTTTAGTTGTCATAATTTGAATTTTTTATATAAATTTAAATATGGATCGATTTTCTCAAAAAAAATTAGCAATTCTATTTCTAATTATAATTTTAATTCCTTTTTATAACTTTTCTCAAACAAAATGGGTTGAACTTTTTAATGGAAAAAATTTTGATGGTTGGGAGATAAAACAAGGAAATGCTAATTTTGAAATTCTGCCTAATGGTGAAATTATTGCAAAATCAATTTTAAATTCCCCAAGCACCTACCTCGGAACTAAGGATCATTTTACAGATTTTATATTGGAATTTGATGTTTATGCTGATGTAGGATTAAATTCAGGAGTTCAGTTTAGGAGTCTAGTTTCTCCCAAGGGTCAAGTTTTCGGTTATCAATGTGAAATTGATACCGATGAATATAGATCATGGACTGGGGGTATTTATGATCAATCAAGAAGAGGTTTGTTTTTATATCCATTAACCAGAAATCAAAAGTCAAATAATGCATTTAAAAATGGGGTTTGGAATAAAATTAGGCTTGAAGTTATTGGAGAGTCCATAAGAACATGGGTTAATGGTGTTCAATGTTCCAATTTATTAGATGACACATCAAAAAAAGGATTTATTGCTTTACAAATCCATTCAATTCAAAAATCAGAAAATGTTGGAAAAGTGGTAAAGTGGAGAAATATTAAAATTTTAAAATCAAATTTGAAAGAAAATCGATGGCCAGATGAAAGCCATGCAATAGAAATTAATAATATTGACAACTATCTTTCTGAAAATCAAAAATCTAAAGGATGGAGATTTTTATGGGACGGCAAAACAACTAATGGATGGAGAGGTGCAAAATTGAACAATTTTCCTAAAGTGGGTTGGGAAATTATAGATGGTGGTATTCTAAAGGTTTTGTCAAGTGATGGGTTAGAAAGTGGAGGTGGAGGTGATATTGTAACCAAAAAAAAGTTTAGCAACTTTGAATTAGAGTTAGATTTTAAAATAACTATAGGTGCTAATAGTGGAATAAAGTATTTTGTTGATACTAATTTAAATAAAGCAAAAGGTTCATCTATTGGTTTGGAGTATCAAATACTTGATGATAAAAATCATCCTGACGCTAAAAAGGGTGTGCTTGGAAATAGGACCGTTGCATCACTTTATGATTTAATTACAGCTGAAAATTTAAATGAGCCAAGAGGAAAAAGAAGTGTGAATCCTAACACTTGGCACAGAGCAAGAATTTTAGTAACTGGAGGAAAGGTAGAGCATTGGTTGGATAATATTAAAATGTTGGAATACAACAGGTTTTCACAAACTTTTAAGTCATTGGTTAATTACAGTAAATACAAAAATTGGTTGGGTTTTGGTCAGTCTGATTCAGGACATATTTTATTACAAGACCATGGTGATGAAGTCAGTTTTAAGAATATCAAAATCAGGGAGTTTTAATTTAATTTGAAATAATGAAAAATAAAAGAAGAAAGTTTTTAGGTCAATTATCAATGGTTTCAGCAGGTTTACCTTTTCTGTCTGAAACCCTATATGGTTCACCTCTAAAATTATCTGCTAAAAGTTATTCTAGGATATTGGGATCAAATCAAAGAATTGGTCTTGCTTTTCAAGGTCTCGGTAGAAGATTTCCAGGTCTTTTAAGATCAGCTTTAAAATTAAAAAATGTTGATTTATTGTATTTCTGTGATGTTATGCAAAAGCAGATGGATAATGCTAACCTCTTATCTAGTAGGTTGAGTCCAACAAAAGTTAAAAATATTGTAGATGTTCATAAAATATTTGACGATAGTGATGTTGATGTAATAATTATGGCAACCCCTGACCATTGGCATGCATATGGTGCATGCAAAGCGATGGAATCAGGAAAGCATGTTTATTTAGAAAAGCCATGTAGTCATAATATGTTTGAAAGTGAAATGCTTGTTACATATCAAAAGTATTATGATAAAATAGTTCAAATGGGTAACCAGCAAAGATCCTCAAATCATACAAAACAGATAATTGAGAGTATTCATGATGGGATAATTGGTGTTGCTTACAATGCAGTTTGTTTTTACAATAATAACAGAGGGGAGGTTCCAAATCAGGTTCTAACTAATCCTCCAGCTGGGTTAAATTGGGAACTGTTTCAAGGTCCCGCACCAAGAAGACCATATACATATGATACTTGGGATTATAACTGGAGATGGTACGATTGGGATTATGGAACCGGAGAGGCTGGAAACAATGCTACTCACGAACTTGATATTGCAAGATGGGCATTGGATGTCCATTATCCAAATCATATAAATGTTTATGCAAAAAAAAATCATTTCTTAGATGATGGTTGGACAATGTATGACAATATGGAAGCAAAGTTCGAGTTTCCTAATAGTAAATCAATCAATTGGAATGGTAGGAGCAGGAATGCATTTGGGAGAAAAAGAGATGGAGGAAGGGGAACAATTGTTTATGGAACAAAAGGCTCTGTTCTTATAAATCGTCAAGAATATAAATTATATGATGTTCAAGGGATTTTAATAAACCATGTTAAGTCAAATGATAATGAATCGAGTAATTCTTTAGGTGGTGGAGGAAATATGACTACAAGACATTTGCGTAATTTTATTAATGCTATTAGAGAAAATGAAAAGCTAAACTCTCCAATTGATGATGCAGTAATAAGTCAAAGTTTAGTTCATTATGCTAATGTTGCATATAGAAGTGATCAATCGTTTATGATTGACCAAAACTCTGGAAAAATAAAAAACAGAAAAGCAAAAAAATATTGGTCAAGAGATTATGAGCCAAGTTGGGAAATTAAAAAAATTTAAACAATTAATAATTATGAAAAAAGTTTTAATAATAGCTCTTTGCTTTTTAGCTACAGGCTTGCATGCGCAAACTAAAACTTTAAAAGTAATATCTTATAATATTTGGAATGGGTTTGATTTTAGAAAAGATTTAGAACGTAAAAATGATGTTATTGAATGGCTTGCTGACCAAAAACCGGACGTAGTTGCACTGCAAGAGCTTTGTGGTTATAATGAAGAGAGTTTACTTGAAGATGCGCAAAAATGGGGACATAACTATGTGATTATTCTTAAAGATAAATGTCATTCAGTAGGTTTGACATCTGTTAATCCAGTTGTTCTAAAAGAAAGAGTAATAGAAGATCTTTGGCATGGAATGTTGCATTGTGAGACTTTTGGAATTGATTTTTTTGTTGTGCACTTGAGTCCTAAAGATCGTAATTTTAGAGTGAAGGAAAGTAAAATCATAATTTCAAAAATCAATTCAATTAAGAATAAATCTTTCATGGTTTTGGGAGATTTCAATTCTCATTCTCCTTTTGATGCCGATACAGATTTGGATAATCCAGATATCTTAAAAAATGTAAGAGTGAGTGATTTGAACAACAAAAAGTATAATAATTTAATTGGTAATGAATTTGATTACAGTGTAATGGCATCTTTTATAGCAAACCCTTTAATAGATGTAACACAAAGATTCGTTAAAACAGATGAACGATTTACTTATCCTGCTAAGGCAAATTTAGGTGCTTACAAATCTAACGTGGAGTTAGATAAGAACAGACGACGAATTGACTTTATAATGGTGAGTCCCGAAATGGCAAAAAAATGTAAGAATTCGTCAGTATATAATGATGAAGAAACAGCTTTGTTTTCTGACCATTATCCAGTAATGGCCGAGTTTGAATTAAATTTAAGATTATGAAAAAACTCCTTCTTATATTACTCTTTATTCCACTTGTATCTTGTACTGACAATGATGATGTGATTGGTGACTGTGTTGTTGCTCCTAATCCAGATATTATTTGTACAAAAGAATATAAACCAGTGTGTGCTTGTGATAATTTGGTTTATGGTAATTCTTGCGAAGCAGAAAAAGCTGGAAATCTCAAATGGAAATCAACTACAAAGGATAGTGGAGAAAAATGTAGCTATTAAATTGATAATATGAAAAAACTAATTCTACTATTACTGTTTATTCCAATTGTGTCTTTGTTCTATTTTCTTGTTTCCGGTTTTACGGTAATTTCTGAAAAGACACAAATAAATTCAGGCCCAGATTTAAAAGGATATTTTGTAGATGCAAAGAATGGAGATGATGAAAATAGTGGAAAACAGCTTAGTAGCCCTTGGAAAACTGTAGAAAAAATAAATTCTATCATTTTTGAACCTGGCGACAACATATATTTTAAAAGAGGCACAAGCTATTATCATGGACTCCAGATCAATGGTAATGGAACAAAAGACAATCCAATTAAAGTTTCTGCTTATGGAGAAGGTGATGCTCCGAAGTTTACAAATACTAATGACACCATATTCAATGGGAATGCAGTTCAAATAAATGGAGATCATCAGATTGTAGAGAATCTATATGTTTATGGAACTAATACAGCGTCTAATGGATTTTTCCTTACAGTTTGGAAATTGGGTGGAATAAAAGCGAACTTAGGTGCTGACCATGCGATTATACGTAATAATGAAGTGGTGGATTGCCCAATAGGAATAAATTCTTATAGTGAGTTCTGTCTTATTACCAATAACAAAATTCGTGATTGCAACCGACCGATTTTTCCACCAGGCTGGGGTCCTATTGGCATAAGAATAGGAATGGGAAATACTGAGATATCGCACAATATTATACACAACTATCATAGCTTTGGTGGAACTTGGGGAGGCGATGGTGGAGCGATAGAAATTGATGATGGAAGAAATCCTCGAAATAATATTTTTATTCATCACAATAAAAGCAGTCTCAATATGGGTTTTTGTGAAATAAGCTACGGCTTTGATATTTGTAAAAAAAAGCATCTCGAAAGAGCATCTAAATTAGGGGATCCTCGCCCTTGTAATAAGGAAGATCGAATCCTTAAGAATTTGATTATGGCTTATAATGAATCAAGAGATTATAGTGCTTTTACACAAATATTTGCTCCTATGGTAGATACATTTATTGAGAACAATACTATAATAAGAACACTTGAACATCCTGATATCGAATCTAATGTATTTCGTGAACACGACCCAGATAACCAAGCGATAGATAGTCCAACTAAATACAGGAATAATTTGGTTGTCCTTGTGTCAGAAAAAACCCGTAAGGGAGTAGGAAATCAAGTTTATCTTGGTTGGCCAATGGCTGAATTCAATCATTCAAATAATCTCTTTTTTAATTTGGATAGCCCCACCATTGTATTCAGCGACAATCCAGCTGAAAACAAAGAATATTCTAAGGGGACAATTATTACGAATCCTCTTTTGGTAAATTTATCTAAGGGAAATTATCATCTTAAAGCCAATAGCCCTGCAATAGATAATGGATATGACGATGGACATTACTCATTTGACCTTGATGGAAATCCAATTATATCTAAAAGAGATATTGGAGCTTACGAATTTCAGCCTAAATAAAACAGGCATATCTTCTTTGTTGAAACTTGTTTTGACAGAATATTACTATTAAATTTATGAAAAATGGTAATCTTATGAGTAATAAAGATAATTCTAGAAGAAAATTTTTAAAAAAATCTGTTATAATTCCACCACTTTTTATAGTTCCAAGACACGTTCTGGGAGGTGTAGGATTTATTGCCCCTAGTGATAAACTTAATATCGCCGGAGTAGGAGTAAGAAAATGGGGAATGGGATCTAATAATTTACAACAATGCCGAAACGAAAATATAGTAGCGCTTTGTGATGTAGATTTTAAAGAAGCAAAACCCACCTTTGATAAATATCCAAAAGCTAAAGTTTATAAAGATTACAGAGTTATGTTAGACAATCAGAAAGA
>JBJKVZ010000026.1:0-99231 GCA_045562345.1 Flavobacteriaceae bacterium | reverse complement strand
AAATAGATTTTAATTGATATGAATACAATTATTGATACAAATTTTTCATTTAAAAACCAGATTTCAAAATATAAAGGAAAAGTTCGAGATGTCTATAATATTAACAATAAACATCTAGTAATGATCGCTTCTGATCGATTATCAGCTTTTGACGTTGTTCTTCCCAAAGGAATTCCCTACAAAGGACAAATATTAAATCAAATTGCATCAAAAATGTTGAAAGAAACTTCTCATATTGTTCCTAACTGGTTAGAAAGTTCTCCTGATCCAAATGTTTCAATTGGAAAACTTTGTAAACCTTTTAAAATTGAGATGGTTATAAGATCATATTTGTCCGGTCATGCTGCGAGACTTTATAAATCTGGAAAAAGATCAATTTGTGGTGTTAAAATGCCAGAGGGAATGTCAGAAAATGATAAATTTCCTAATCCAATTATTACACCTACAACAAAAGCTTCAAATGGAAATCATGATCAAGATATTTCAAAAGACCAAATCTTAAAAAATAATATAATTTCTGAAAAAGATTATTCAAAACTTGAAAATTACACCATGAATCTTTTTAGAGAAGGTTCAAAAATAGCTGCTAAAAGAGGACTGATTCTAGTTGATACAAAATATGAGTTTGGAAAAAATGAAAATGGTGACATTTTACTTATTGATGAAATTCATACACCAGATTCATCGAGATATTTTTACTCTGATTCATATAATGAACTTCAAAAAATGAATTCTCCACAAAAACAATTGTCTAAAGAATTCGTAAGACAATGGTTAATTAAAAATAATTTTCAGGGTAAAGCTGGTCAAAGTATTCCTGAAATGACTGATGATTACATAAATACCGTCTCTAATAGATATATTGAGTTATATGAAAAAATAACAGGTTTAAAATTTATAAAAAGTGATATTTCTGATATTAACAATAGAATTTTAAACAACGTAGAAAATTATTTTAACATTATTTGATCAAAAATTTTATCAATTTTAGAATTTTCCATAACCCAAAATATATTTTTTTTTGAGTTTAGCCAAGTTAATTGACGTTTAGCATATCTCCTGGTATTTTTCTTTATTTCTTCTATACATTCTTCTAATGAAATTTTTTTATCAAAAAATAAAAATATTTCTTTGTAACCAAGTGTATTTAGCGCATTAAGATGTCTATATTTTAATAAGTTTTTGGCTTCAAGAATTAATCCATTTTTAATCATTTGATCAACTCTGTTATTTATTTTATCATACAATTCATTTCTATTTGTTTTAATACCTAAATTTATTATATCATAGTGATGTTTTTTTTTAACTTTTCCTATAAACGAAGAGTAGGGCTTTCCACTACTAATAATAACTTCTAAAGCTCTAATTAGTCTTCTATGATTATTTATGTCAACTTTTGAATAATAAATAGGATCCTTTATTTTCAATTCCTTCTTCAAATAATTAATTCCATAATTTTTAAAATCTTTATTCAAATTTTGTCTTACATAGGGACTGACTTCTGGAAATATATCTAATCCTTTTACAATAGAGTCCATATACAAAAAAGATCCACCAACTAATATTACAAAGTCTTTAGTTTTGAACTGATCGGTAATTATTCTATTAGCTTCTATTTCAAATTCATTGACAGTATATTTTTTTTTTAATGAAATATGTTGAATACAGTGGTGTCTAATTTTGTTAAGATCTGTTTCTGATGGAACAGCAGTTCCAATACTCATTTCTTTATAAAATTGTCTTGAATCACACGAAATTATCTCACAATTTAATTTTTTAGCTAATCTTATACTGAGTTTTGTTTTTCCAGATGCTGTGGGGCCTGAAATTGTTATCAGTTTTTTTTTCATTTCAAATATTCAATATTAATTATTTTTTCAGGTTTATTTTTTTTAATATAATTAATAACTAATTTATTGTAAATTTTCTTGGGTTTAACAGCAGTAATTAATGATTCTAAAATATTATAATTTGTTATCTGATGATTTAAATTAAAATAACCAAAACCATTATAGTTTGAATTTTTAATTAAAATCACACTCTTTTCATCAATTCTTCTACCTTTGTCTACAATGATCATATTTTTATGAGGAAAAGAAATGTCCCTTATAAACATATCAATATTTAAATTGTTTAGTTTATTTTTCTTTCTTTCTTCTATTTTATATGTCTCAAAAATATTTAATAAACGTTTATTGGCGATTTTAAGAGAAGAATAAGTCTCCAAATAATTTATGTTATCCTCATAATGTGAAATTCTTAAAAATTTATATTCATTTCTGTCAAAACATAATTCTAAACCAAATTTGTTGATCTCTTTTTTTAAAGCTTTGTTAAACTTAGGTTTATGTTCCATGATTTCATCTGCCTCTCTTAAAATTGAAATTAATTCATATCCACAATTTTCATAAGAAACCGAATTAATTTCAAGTTGAATTTTCAATGATTTATTTGTTTTTCCTGTTAGATGTTGTAAGACTCTACTTTTGATATTCTTACTAATTCCGATATATATAATTTGACCTTCTCTATTGTGTAAATAATAAAGTCCTGAAACATTCTCTAAATTTTCAGTTATATCAGAAAATTTATTTTTTTTTTCTAGTGATTTTGTTTTTATTAATTGACTTATGATTTTTCTTTTCTTGTCTTTAGATAGAAGTAGTCTAAACAATTCAACTGTTGCCATTGCATCACCTGCAGCTCGGTGTCTATTTGAAATGGGAATCCCTAATGATTTAACAAGATTACCTAATTTATAGGAGTCTTTATTTGGTATCAATTTTTTTGACAATTTTACAGTACATATTTGGGAAATCAAAAAATCAAATCCTAATCTTTTAAATTCAATTTTTAACATTCTGTAGTCAAACGAAGAATTATGCGCAACTAAAATAGTATCTTCAGTAATTTCTAATATTCTTTTGGCAATTTGGAAAAATTTTGGGGCATTTCTTAACATTTTATTATTAATACCAGTTAAATTTTGGACATATTGTTGTATTGGTATTTCAGGATTAACTAAACTTATAAACTGATCAATAATTTTTTTACCGTCAAACTTATATATAGCTATTTCAGTTATTCCTTCTTGGTTAAACTTTCCGCCAGTTGTTTCTACATCAATAATCGAGTACAATTTTTTATATATTAATAATTTCTTGAACCAAAAATATTACTACCTAATCTAATCATATTACTATTACATTTAATGGCAATTTTATAATCACCGCTCATACCCATTGACAAGTATTTAAAAGAATATTTTTTTTTGTATTTATTGTATAGTTCCTGAAGAGATAAAAACTCTTTTTTTATAATTCTTTTTTCTTCTGTGAAACTTGCCATACCCATTAATCCATCGATTGAAACATAATGAAACCTTTCAAGTTCATTTGATTTAAAAATTGATTCAATATGATCGAAAGAGAAACCAAATTTTGTTTGGTCTTGTGATATGTCTATTTGAATTAAAACTTTAATTTTTTTTTTAAGATTTTGTGCTCGATTGTTTATTTCCTCGAATAATCTTATGCTATCTACACTGTGTATCATGTAAACTATAGGAAGGATAGATTTCACTTTGTTTCTCTGTAAATGACCAATCATGTGCCATCTAATATTTTTAGGTAGAGTTTCCGCTTTTTTAATGAGTTCCTGAACCTTGTTTTCACCAAAATCTAATTGTCCTAAACTATAAGCTTTTTGAATATCTGAAATGGGTTTGGTTTTGGATACAGCAATTAGTTTAATATCCTGTGGAAGCACCTTTTTAATTTTCTTTAAATTTAATTCAATACTCATTTACAATTCTTTTAAAATTGTTTGTGCCAATTTTAAGGCATTATAACCATCTTCAAATGAAACAACTGGAATTTCATTATTTAGAATTGATTTTGCAAATGCTTCGTGTTCTTCAATTATTGCATTATTTGGTTGTATTTCTGGATTATTGTAAAAAATTTCTTTTTTAATTCCTTTGTTATTTTCAATTATCATTGCATATTTATCATGATTTAAATCTGCATCTTTAATTTTTACAACTTCAGTATTTTTTTTATAGAAATCAATAGAAATATAGGCGTCTTTTTGAAAAAATCGACTTTTACGCATATTTTTTAAAGAAATACGGCTTGCTGTAAAATTTGCAATACATCCATTTTTGAACTCAACTCTAGCATTACAAATATCAGGTGATTCATTTATTACGCAAACGCCATTTGCTTTTACATTTATCACTTCGGATTTTACAATACTTAATACAATATCTATATCATGAATCATTAAATCTAAAATCACGGAAACGTCGTTTCCTCTGGGATTAAATTCTGCTAGCCTATGACACTCTATAAATTTAGGATCTTCAATGGTGTTGTTTAAACAAGAAAATGCAGGATTAAATCTTTCTACATGACCCACTTGTCCAATTATATTATTTTTTTTTGCGAGATTTACTAATTCCTCTGCATGATCAAGTTTATTAGTTATCGGTTTTTCTATAAAAACATGTTTTTTGTTTTCGATACATTTTTTTGCAATACTGTAATGATTAGGTGTGTTTGTGCAGATGAAGATTGCTTCACATTTTAAAATAATTTCGTTTACATCATAAAAGTAATTAACATTAGAAATGCTTTCATCTTTTTTTAAATCATTATAACCTATGATTTTAAATTTTTTTGAGTTTTTAAGTAAGTTTAAATGAATTTTACCTAAGTGTCCAACACCAATTAACCCTGCTTTAATCATGATTTTTTTTTAAAAATACGATACTTAAATTAATTTTAACATAATAATTTTCAATGGAGAGTTAGTTGCGATTTTTTTTAATTCTTTCAAGTTGAATTTTGTTTTCTCTTTTTTTTATACTTTCTCTTTTATCAAATAATCTTTTTCCTTTTGCTAATGATATTATAATTTTAGCAAATCCCTTTTCATTAATAAATAATCTTAATGGAATTATTGTTAGACCTTTGTTATTTATAGATTTTTGTAATTTCTGTAGTTCTTTTTTATTTAAAAGAAGTTTTC
Source organism: Flavobacteriaceae bacterium (assembly GCA_045562345.1). Lineage (GTDB taxonomy): Bacteria > Bacteroidota > Bacteroidia > Flavobacteriales > Flavobacteriaceae > MAG-121220-bin8. The sequence goes on along the minus strand of JBJKVZ010000026.1, from coordinate 94,200 downwards.
TTGAGCTTTTGGTTTTATGATTAAATTGATTTCCATGAATATACTCTTCAACATACATATTAATAATGAATAGCTCCCCAACATTGTTAAATTCACAGAAACTTTCAGAAATTGATACTTTACTGTTTCGAATAGACTTAATTTCTGTTCCAGTTAGCACTAATCCAGCAGTATACTTATCTAATATTGTATACTCAAATTTTGCTTTTTTATTTAATATGTTTATTTTTTTTAACACAATATGAATATTATTGTAAAATTAATGAATAAAATAAACTGGAATAAAATAAAAAATACAGAAATACTAATTGATATAACAAATTGTTTATTAATTTTTAAGCATTCTCCTCGATGTATAATAAGTAGAATTGTTTTGGAAAGATTTGAAAATGATTATAAAAAAGGTAATTTAAATTTAGAATTTATAATGGTTGATGTCATTTCAGAAAAATTGATATCCAATAAAATTGCTGAAATATTTAAAATTAAACATGAATCTCCTCAGGTGATTTTAATTAAAAATAATAAAGTAATCTTGTGTGAATCACATGAAAGTATTACTTATAAATCAATTAAGGATGTCTTATAATTACATTGTTAACTAATTTTTAATAATTTATTCAAACAATCAAATAAATCAATTGTTAAGATTATTGGGTATTGTTAAATTTGAGAAAATATTTTTAAATGCAAAATGATAAAATAATTTTTGATCTTATTAAAAAGGAAGAAAACAGACAGCTTAATGGAATTGAGTTAATCGCTTCTGAAAACTTTACCAGTCCCTCAGTTATGAAGGCCACTGGATCTGTTCTAACTAATAAATATGCTGAAGGCTACCCTGGAAAAAGATATTATGGTGGTTGTGAGGTTGTAGACGAAATTGAAACGATTGCAATTGATCGAGCGAAAGAACTGTTTGGAGCATCCTATGCAAATGTACAGCCACATTCTGGATCACAAGCAAATACAGCAGTATATCATGCATTTTTAAATCCTGGAGATAAAATACTGGGTTTTGATTTATCACACGGGGGACATCTAACTCACGGATCTCCAGTTAATTTTAGTGGCAGATTGTATAATCCGGTATTTTATGGAGTAGATAAAAATTCAGGTTTATTGAATTATGATAAGATTATGGAAATTGCACAACAGGAAAAACCTAAATTAATAATCGCTGGTGCCTCTGCCTATTCGAGAGATATGGATTTCAAACAATTTAGAGAAATAGCTGATACAGTAGGAGCTTTTTTAATGGCAGATATTTCTCATCCTGCTGGACTTATTGCAAAAGGAGTACTAAACGACCCAATTCCTCATTGTCATGTTGTTACAACCACTACACATAAAACATTAAGAGGTCCAAGGGGTGGGATGATATTAATGGGAGAGGATTTTGAAAATCCTTTTGGATTAAAATTAAAAAGCGGTTCTCTAAAAACCATGTCATCATTAATTAATCTTGCGGTTTTTCCTGGAAATCAAGGCGGACCTTTGGAACATGTTATTGGTGGAAAGGCGATTGCATTTGCAGAAGCTTTAAGCGACGATTTTATGCACTACATGATAAGTGTTAGACAAAATTCTAAATCAATGGCAAAAGAGTTTATTAAAAAGGACTATAACATTATATCAGGAGGTACAGATAACCACATGATTTTAATAGATCTTCGCAATAAAAATATTTCCGGGAAAGATGCTGAACTAGCACTTGTGAAAGCTGATATAACTGCTAATAAAAATATGGTTCCTTTTGATGATAAATCCCCTTTTATTACCTCAGGAATTAGATTTGGCACACCAGCTATCACAACAAGAGGTCTAAATCAACTGGATATGCAAAATATAGTTAAATTAATAGATCATGTGATTACAAATAGTGAAAATGAAGATGAAATTCTTAGAGTCAAAAAAAAGGTTAATAAATTAATGAGTGGAAGACCTTTATTTAATTACTAATTTTCAAATATTTTAATTTCAAATAGTTTGTCCCAATACTTACCGGTAACAAAAAATGTCTTTCTTATTTTATTGTAAGCTATTCCATTTAGAACATCAAGATTAGTGTGTTGTTTAACTTTATCTTTTAGACCAGAAAAATCTATAACACCCTCAACAGTTCCAGTTTTTGGATCAATTATCAATCCAACTTCTTTATTAAATTGATAGGTATTAGCATAAATTTTGTTGTTATACCACTCAAGTTCATTAATTTTATTAATTATCTTATTATTAGTAACAACATTAATACTTGAAATCTCTTTCATTGTTTTAGGGTCTAATTTCCAAATTTTTTCGGTCCCATCGGATTTGTAAATATGTTGTCCATCATTACATAATCCCCAACCTTCGATACTGTTTTCATAATTAAATGAATTTAGCAGTTCAAAATTGTCTTTTTCATATACAAAACCAATCTTTTTTTTCCAGGTGAGTTGAAAAATTCTGTCTTTAATTATAGTTAAACCTTCTCCAAAATATGATTTATCTAAAAACAATTTTTTTAGAACTTTACCAGTCTTAAATTCAATTTTTTTTAAAGTTGAATAACCATATTGACCAGTACTTTCATATAAAATATTTTCATCGAACTCTAAACCTTGGGTATATGATGAAATATCATGTTTATATTCATTTACAATTTCATAAGTATATAGTTTGGGGACTATGTCTGAAAAAACATTTATTTTTTTATTAATTGTATAAGTTTTATTATCAATTTTAAATGATGCTTGAATTATATTTTCTCCAAGTTTTGTTTCTAAAACGTAATCATTACTAATTTCAATTTGATTAAGTTTAAAAGTTAAATTTTCAATCTTATTATTATCGGAATTTAATTTAAGTTTTATTTTATCACCATTGTTTAAAAATTCAGATTTTTTATCTACTACAATAGAGTAGGTGGGTGTTTTTTCAGAAACACAAGAAGTTAATGTAAATGATATTATTAAGATTAAGAATTTAAAATTCATTTTAGTTTAAAATTATAAAATATACTAAATAATAAATTTAAAAAACATATTTATATTTGCATTGGGCAAGTTTTATACAACCAGCTCCTATCTAATCCCCCAGGGCGGGAACGCAGCAAGGGTCGATGGTCGCAGCGGTGTGATATAAGCAGCTTGCCCTTTTTTTATAATGTCAAAGGTAATTTTAATCACAGGAGCTTCCTCAGGAATTGGAAAATCAATTGCTCTATTTTTAACTGAAAATGGTTTTAAAGTTTATGGAACTTGTAGAAACCCTAATAATTATAAGATTGATCAATTTAAATTATTAAAATGCAATATTAACTCAAATAAAGAAATTGATCAGACAATAAGTCAAATCTTGAGCTTAGAAAATAAAATTGACGTTTTAATTAATAACGCAGGAATTGGAATTACGGGTCCTTTAGAAGAAACATCTGAGGAGAATATAAAAAAGGCCTTTCAGACTAACTTATTTGGTCCAATAGAAATCATTAAGAAATGTATTCCTTCAATGAGAAAAAACAATAATGGTTTGATTATAAACATCACCTCAATATTAGGTTATTTTGGAAGCCCATATAGAGGTGTTTACTCAGCAACTAAAAGTTCATTAGAAATAATAGGAGAGGTCTTTAGTATGGAATTAAAAAAATTTAATATTAAAGTAGTAAATATTGCACCTGGTGATTTTAAAACAGATATTGTCTCAAGAAGAATTGATACAAAATTGAAGTCATCATCAAATTATATAAATGAATATAAAAAGTCTGTCGAATCGGCGAACAAACATGTTAAAAATGCTAATTCTCCAAAAGAGATTGCACAATTAGTCCATAAAATAATCAATTCTAATAATCCAAAAATTCATTACAAGGTTGGTCGTTTTATTCAAAAATTTTCAATAATTTTAAAAATAGTTTTACCACAAAAATTATTTGAAAAAATACTAATTCACTATAGCAAAAATTAAATCATATGAAATTTTTTATTGACACCGCAAACCTTGATCAAATTAAAGAAGCTCAAGATTTGGGTGTTCTCGATGGAGTTACAACTAATCCTTCGTTAATGGCTAAGGAAGGAATTACTGGATCTAAAAATATTTTAGATCATTATGTTAAAATTTGTAATATTGTCGATGGAGATGTTTCTGCAGAAGTAATTTCAATAGATTATAATGGTATAGTTAAAGAAGGTATGGCTTTATCTAAATTACATGAACAAATTGTAGTAAAAGTTCCCATGATTTCAGATGGAATTAAAGCCATAAGATATTTTTCAAATAATTCAATCAAAACTAATTGCACTTTGGTTTTCTCTGTTGGTCAAGCTCTTATTGCTGCAAAAGCAGGAGCAACATATGTGTCTCCATTTATTGGAAGATTAGATGATGTTTCAACTGATGGCTTAAATTTAATTTCAGAAATTGTGACTGTTTACGATAATTATGGCTTTGAAACTCAAATATTAGCTGCCTCTGTAAGACATACAATGCACATAATTGATTGTGCAAAAATTGGAGCTGATGTTATGACTGGACCACTTTCCTCAATCAAAAGTTTAGTGAATCATCCTCTTACTGATATAGGATTAAAAAAATTTCTTGAAGATCACAAAAAAGGTAATTAATAAGTTTTAATATAGTCTTCCAGATAAATTATATCAGAAATTTCAACTATTTTAAATTGATGATCAGTTATTATAATCTTATTTAAGTTATTTAAAACCATCTTTTTACTCATTTTGTTAAAGTCTGTTGATCTAAAATGAGTGATGTTTTTATTTTTATTTATGTTTTCTAAATATTGAATCCACTGGGTATTGTCATCATTAATATTGATTGAATAAAAATTGAATTTTTTTCCTTTCATTAAGATTTTATTAATTCTATCAAAAATTGCATTTTGGTGAGAAGTTTGTTCATATGACCAAAAAAAGTGTACTATTGGGTTTTGATTATTTGACTTTAAATAATTCAATCTGTTTTTGATGTCAATTAAATTTAGTTTCGGTAATTTTTTTCCAATCTGAAGAGCAGCTATATTATTATACAGTTCTTCAATTTCAGCATTTATTTCTTTGTCTACAGATATCTGATTAAAAATATTTAAAAAGGTATCTATATCAATTAATTTTTTCTCTTTAAGTAGATATTCATAGGCAATATGGCGAAGAAGCTTAGACTTTATTTCTGTATTAATTATATTTCTATCAATTAGTTTTATCCTTTCCAAATTAAATTCTAGATCATTCTTAATTTTTGAATTAAGTATTATTCTGGCGTCATTCGAAAATCTTACAATTAGATAATCTAGATATGGTTTAAAATGAACTAACTCTTTTAAATCAAAATTTATATCTTTTCTAAAATCAAAAAAACTGTTTTTTGTTTTAAAAAAGTCATTATTATTCCTATTAATAGATGCATAAGTTTCCATTTTTGTATATAATGGAAGTTTTATTGCATTAGCGATAATTAATTTTTCTGTAATTGTTAATTTAATTTGTTTTTTAAAGGTTTTATAATTATTATTTTTTTTTAATAATAATGAATCAACTAATTTTTTAAATAGAATAGGTTTTTTTTTTAGGTTTGAATTAATAAACTCTTCTTCTTGCTCGTGATTTAAAAAGACATCTATTAAAAAATTATTTTTTGGTGCACCTTTACCAATAAAAACTAAAGATTCATCAAAATCTAATGAATTTAATCTTAATGACAAGCTATCTCCATTATTTAATAATATGTATTGAAATTCTGGTTGAAGTTGAAAATTATAAAGACCATTTTTTAAAGAATCAATAATCATACTAAATGTTCCATCATTTAAAATATCAGATTCCTTTAATTTATATTCATCTTTTAACAGAGTAATTTTATTACTTGTTTTTTTAATTATTTTTCCATTAAAATAAGTTTTCTTCTCAGATTTAAATAAATCGCATGAGTAATTACCTAAAATTATCAATGAAAAAGCCAAATAAATTAAATATCTATTTTCAATATTTATCATATACTTCAATTTAAATATAAAATTGGAATATTTCTAAGATTGATTTTGTTAAATTTGCCAACTACTAAAAATTAAGAATATGCTTAACGTTTCTAACCTTTCTGTTCAATTTGGTAAAAGAGTTTTGTTTGATAGTGTAAACATTTCTTTTACTAAAGGAAATTGTTATGGAATTATAGGTGCTAACGGTGCAGGAAAATCAACTTTTTTAAAAATTTTATCTAAATCAATTGAACCAAACTCAGGACAAGTTAATTTAGAGAACGGGAAAAGGATGTCTGTTTTAGAACAAAACCATTTTGCCTTTGATGATAAACAAGTTTTAGAAACAGTTTTAAGAGGAAATAAAATATTATTCAAGATTAAGCAAGAAATGGATGAAATATACTCTAAATCAGATTTTTCAGATAAAGATAGCGACCGTGTTGGAGTGCTTCAACTTGAATATGAGGAAATGGACGGTTGGAATGCAGAAAGTGATGCTGCGGCATTATTATCAAATTTAGAAATCAAGGAAGATCTTCATTACAAATTGATGAATGAACTAGATGGAATTCAAAAAGTAAAAGTATTATTAGCTCAAGCTTTATTTGGAAATCCAGATGTTTTAATTATGGATGAGCCAACTAATGATCTTGATTTTGAAACAATTAAATGGTTGGAAAACTTTATATCAAACTATGAAAATACGGTTATAGTAGTTTCTCACGATAGATTTTTTTTAGATTCAGTTTGTACACATATTTCTGATATTGACTATGGAAAAATTAATCATTATTCCGGTAACTATTCTTTTTGGTATGAATCAAGTCAATTAGCTCTTCGACAAAAGACTCAACAAAATAAAAAAGCCGAAGAAAAGAAAAAAGAACTTGAAGACTTTATTGCAAGATTTAGTGCCAATGCTTCAAAATCAAAACAAGCCACATCAAGAAAGAAAATGTTAGACAATTTAAAAATTGAAGATATCAAACCCTCATCCAGACGCTATCCAGCGATTATTTTTAAAGCAGACAGAGAAGCTGGTGATCAAATATTAAATGTAGAAAACTTGTCTTACTCTGACTCTAATGAACTTTTATTTGATAAAATAAATTTTAATCTTAATAAAGGAGATAAGGTTATTTTATATTCCAAAGATTCAAGGGCAACAACTGCTTTTTTTCAAATCATAAATGAAGAAATTAAATCCACCTCTGGAAAATACAATTGGGGTGTGACAACTTCTCAATCATATTTACCTCTTGACAATAACTCATTTTTTTCTAACAATTTATCTTTGATAGATTGGCTAAGACAATGGGCTAAAAATGATGAAGAGAGAGAAGAGGTTTTTATCAGAGGATTTTTGGGTAAGATGATTTTTAGTGGTGAAGAAGCATTGAAAACCTCAGAAGTATTATCTGGTGGAGAAAAAGTAAGGTGCATGCTTTCAAGAATGATGATGTTAAGATCAAATGTAATAATGTTTGATGAGCCCACAAGTCATTTAGATTTAGAATCCATAACTGCTCTAAATAACTCTATAAAAAATTTTAACGGAAATGTTATACTTTCAACTCATGATTTTGAATTTGCTAAATCTGTTGGGAACAGAATAATTGAATTAACTCCAAAAGGTGTAATTGATCGTTTATCAAGGTTTGATGATTATATTAATGACCCAAAAATTAAAGATTTAAGAAATAAATTATATTCCTAAATTTTTCATAATTTTTCTAGTATGCTTAATTTGATCTTTGTGAACAAAAACACGAGTTTTAGTACCATTTATTATGCCAAAACCAGCTAATCTAGCAGATTCAGATTCACATTTAATAATTGGAGAAATGTTGTTTTCTCTAAGTGTATGGTTTAATCTATTGGTATTAATAATTGAACCCTCATAAATCATGATAAAGTCTTTATTAATCATCAATTGAAATATTTTCTATTCCAAATAGCAGTATTAAAGTTTTTTCCAAGTGAAAATCCAAAAAAAATGACGATAGCAATTACTGACTTTAACATAAAAAGATATGTTATGAAAAATTCTGATTTTGGAGAACTGTCATAAACAAATATTCCCTTAGGAATTAACATTGTTAAGAAAATACTAATTATGGAAACAAAAATCAAAATATTAGTTAATGATTTAAATGGCCACATAGAAATTTTCCTAAAATAACTTAAATCATTTCCCCATTTATCTATTAAATAAAAATAATCATTACCAAGGGATGTGAAAAGAAGTGGATCATCTGCATTTTTTAATTTAAAAAGCTTTGATGGAGCCATAATTTTAAGATCTAATATATTTTGTCTATGGTCGTTTTTAAAACTTTTTACTTGTGTTTTAGCATGACCAGGAATATCCCCTTTGAAATATTTAAAATTTAAAAATCTAAGTCTGTAATCAATACAAGTTTTCTTGATATCAGAAATATGAAAAATCTTATTAGACTCTAATTTTTCATAGTTAAAGTCAGAAAATGAACTTAAATTAAAATCATATAACAAAGAATTATTCGAGGATTTTTTCTTTATTTTAAAGAGCTCGGTCTGTAAGTTTGTTGCGTACACTATTTAATTGTCTCTAAGGGTTGCATTAAATTTTGACTGAATTTTTTTTTGAATTTTATTCATAGTAGAGTTAATTTCTTTTTCCGTCAATGTTTTTTCATTATTTGAAATAGCAAAATTTATGCCATAGGACTTTTTATTCTTAGGAATTTTTCTTCCTTCATATACATCAAACAATTCCATAGCTTTTAAATTTTTAATATTTAAATTTTTAATCAGATTTTTAATTTCTGAATAGGTTTGGTTTTTATCAAAAACAAAGGCTAAATCCCTATTTACAGTTGGGAATTTTGAAACCGGTTGATATCTTTTAAAGGTTTTTTCAATTAAAGTCAACAAGTAATCTATATCGATTGAACCATAAAAAACAGATTTTTTTATTTCAAAATCATTAAGAATTTCGTTCGATAATTTTCCAATTATTGCAATTTTTTTTCCTAAAAATGACAATTCTAATGATTTCTCAAAAATATCAAATTCTGTTATATTTTCTTCACACACAATATCAAACTTAAAGAGAATGTTGGTTAGGATATTTTTAAAATTAAAAAAATCAAGATTTAATTCAGTATTATTCCAGGATCCAGAAATAATATTTCCTGAACATAACAAACCTAATTTATTTGTTTCTTTTTTATTTTTTGATTCATAAATTTTACCAAATTCAAAAAATTTATTATCAAAATTTTTTCTATTTATATTATATCTTAATGTATTTAATGTGCATTCTATTAAATTGGTTCTAAGTTCTGAAATATCTGAACTAATAGAATTAATAATTTTAATACTTTTTCTATTAAAAAAGTTTGAATTATTACTAGTTAATGAATTATTCATTATCTCATTAAATCCTAAAGAAATCAAGTATTTAGAAATATGGTTTTCAATTTCAAAACTGTTTATTTTTTCATCATGAGTGATTGATATAGAAAGTTTATCTGAAAGTTTTATCTGATTAAAACCATAAATCCGCAAAATCTCTTCAACTACATCACATTCTCTGGAAATATCGTGTCGATATGTTGGTGCTGATATTCCAATACCTGTTTCAGTGATATTGTTAATTTCAAAATCTAATGAGGTTAAAATTGATTTAATTTGCTCACGAGGAATATGTTGACCAATCAAGTCATTTGTTTTTTGAAAATTTAATAAAATTGATTTTTTTTCAATTTTTTTTGGATACTCGTCAATCAATTCACTACAAACAGAACCTCCACTAATTTCACAAATTAGAATGGCTGCACGTTTTAATGCATAATCGACCATTTCAATATCAATTCCTCTTTCAAATCTATAAGAAGCATCACTATTAATTGAATGACTTTTGGAAGTCTTTCTGATAGAGATAGGATTAAAAAAAGCACTCTCTAAAAAAATTGAATTAGTTTTTTCAGAAACACCATGAGTATCTCCACCATATACTCCAGCAATACACATTGGACTTTCTGAATCACAAATCATCAAATCATTTTTATTCAGAGTTCTGTTTAAACCATCTAATGTTGTAAATGATAAATTCTTTTTTAAAGTTTTAACAGAAATTTGATCGGTTTTTATGGTATCCAGATCATAAGCATGAAGCGGTTGTCCTAATTCGTGTAAAACATAATTAGTAACATCAACAACATTATTTATAGGAGATAGTCCAATTGATTTTAGTCTCGTTTGTAGCCAATCTGGGGATTTGTCAATTTTTATATTTTCAATACATATTCCGGAAAATCTAGGACATAAATTATAATCTTCAACTTTAACATTTATTTTTCTTGTCCTTGAGTTAACATAAAAAGAAGAAATTAATGGAGTTATTAATTCTGTTTTAATTCCTCTATGCATTAAGGCAGCCCTTAAATCTCTGGCAACACCAAAATGACTTATAGCATCAGATCGATTTGGGGTTAAACCGATTTCAAAAATAGTATCATCATTAGAATTATAAATTTTTGATAATTTTTTTCCAGGCTTAAATTTTTCATTAAGAACCATGATTCCCTCATGAGATTCACCTAAACCAATTTCTAATTCAGAACAAATCATACCTTCACTGATCTCTCCTCTTATTTTTGTTTTATTAATTATAAATTCCTTATTATCTTGATATAGTTTTGTGCCAACTTTTGCAACAACGACTGTTTGATTATTTGCAATATTTGGAGCTCCACAAATAATTTGAAGGAACTCTTTTTCACCAATATCAACCTTTGTTAATTTAAGTTTATCTGCGTTTGGATGTTTAATACAGGATTTTACTTTTCCTATAACCAATCCTTTCAAACCACCTTTGTATTCTTGATAAATTTTTAAACCCTCGACTTCTAGACCAATGTCAGTTAAAATCTCTGAAACTTGTTCAGCATTAAGATCTATTTTGACAAAATCTTTAAGCCAGTTTAATGAAATATTCATTTTATGATTATTGATTGTAAATATACAATTATGAAGAATTAATTTTTAATAAATAATGAACAATATATTAACTAATATGTTTCCATATATTTTCACTTGGATTTATTCTTTGTAATTCTTTTTTAATAGGCTGATTATCTATTTTAATTAGTCTAGGATCATTATTAATAATCTCTTTTGCATCCTCTCTTGCTTTCTCTAGAATTTCACTATCAATAATAATATCAGCAATTTTAAAATTTAATAGTCCACTTTGTTGAGTTCCAAGAATATTTCCGGGACCTCTTAAATTCATATCAACTTCAGCAATTTTAAATCCATTATTAGTTTCTGTCATCGTTTTAATTCTAGTTTTAGCATCATTACTAATCTTATCTTTTGTCATCAAAATACAATAACTTACTTCTGTACCTCTTCCAACTCTTCCTCTTAATTGATGTAATTGTGACAAACCAAACCTTTCAGCACTTTCAATTATCATAACAGAGGCATTTGGAATATTTACACCAACCTCAATTACGGTAGTTGAAATCATAATTTGAGTTTTACCATTTTTGAATCTATTCATTTCAAAATCTTTATCTTTTGGTTTCATTTTTCCGTGAAGAACACTTATTTGGTAATTAGATAAGGGAAATTCTCTGACGACACTTTCATAACCATCCATCAAATATTTATAATCCATTTTTTTTGATTCTTCAATTAAAGGATATACTATATATATTTGATGACCTGCTTTAATCTCATCTTTCATAAATTTAAAAACTTTTAATCTGTTTTTATCGTACCTGTGAACGGTTTTAATAGGTTTTCTTCCAGGTGGCAATTCATCTATAATAGATATATCCAAATTACCATAAACACTCATTGCAAGAGTTCTGGGGATAGGGGTAGCAGTCATTACAAGAATATGGGGAGGGGAAGTGTTTTTTGACCATAATTTAGATCTTTGAGCAACTCCAAACTTGTGTTGTTCGTCAATTATTGCTAAACCTAAGTTTTTAAAAATCACTTTGTCTTCAAATAATGCATGGGTTCCAATTAAAATTGCAATATTGCCATTTTTTAAATCATGAAAAATAATTTCTCTTTCCCTTTTGGTTGTAGAACCAGTAAGTAAATTTACATGTAAACCAAGATGTTTTAATAAATTATGTATACTATTGTAATGTTGTTGAGCTAAGATTTCAGTTGGAGCAACAATACAGCTTTGATAATTATTATCAATTGCTATTAAACAAGATAATATAGCAACAATTGTTTTTCCTGATCCTACATCCCCTTGAAGTAGTCTGTTCATTTGAGAATTACTAGAAAAATCTTTTCTAATTTCTTTAATAACCTTTTTTTGTGCTGTAGTCAATTCAAATTTTAGAATATTGTTATAAAATTCATTAAAGTAGTTACCAATTTTTGAAAACCTAAAACCTTTGAATCTTGTTTTATTTTCTTTATTCTTAATTAAGAATTTTAACTGAATAAAGAAAAACTCTTCATATTTTAATCTAAATTGAGCTTTATTTAATTTTAGTTGATTTTCTGGAAAATGTATGTTTATTAATGCATCATATTTTGAAATTAATTTATGTCTCTCATTAATTTTTCTACTTAAATTCTCTTCAAACTTTCTTTTAGAGTTTATAAAAATATTGGAGATTAGTTCTTTTAATAACTTGTTATTAATTCCTCTAGAATTAAGAGATTCAGTTGAGCTGTAAATAGGTGTCAAAGAATTTTTAATTATTTTTTTTTTACAATCAAAAAGTTCAAGTTCAGGATGAATAATTGAAATCTTATTTTTAAAAAAATTTAATTTTCCATATAATACGTAATCAGTATTCAGTTTTAAAGATTTTTCTACCCATTTAACTCCTTTAAACCAAATGATTTCAATTTCATTATTTAAATCTGAAAAAATTCCAATAAGTCTTGCTGATTTTGAATTATTAGAATATTTAATTTCTGTAAATTTTCCTATAATTTGCACATAAGAATTGGTGTTTTTTAGTTCAGAAATCTTATAAAATTTTGTTTTATCAATATATCTGAATGGAAAAAAAAATAAGAGATCATTAAATGTTCGAATTTTTAATTCGGATTTCAATAAATCTGCTCTATTAGGTCCAACACCTTTTAAATAATCTATTGGAGTCATTAAGTAATTTTCTTTCACAACACTAATATAATTTATTAACTTTATAAGATAAAACATTCCAAAAAAACACTAATTAAATTATTTTAATTGGAAGATTATTTATCTCAATTAAACGAATCTCAAAAATTACCAACAGTTCATAAAAATGGACCTATAATGGTAATTGCTGGTGCAGGATCAGGAAAAACAAGGGTGCTTACCTACAGAATAGCTTATTTAATTGAAATGGGTGTAGATCCATTTTCAATTTTAGCCTTAACATTTACCAATAAAGCCGCTAGGGAAATGAAATCTAGAATTTCTGATATTGTAGGAGTTTCTGACTCAAAAAGTATATGGATGGGAACTTTTCATTCGATTTTTGCAAGGATTTTAAGATTAGAATCAAATTATTTAGGATATATCTCAAACTTTACAATTTATGACACTCAAGATTCAGATAGATTAATATCATCAATAATAAAAGAGTTAAAACTAGATAAAGACTTATATAAATTCAAAACAATAAGAAACAGAATATCTTCCTTGAAAAATAATTTAATAACAGTAAATGCATACTTAAATAATTCAGAGCTAGTTCAATATGATAATGAATCAAGAAGACCTCTATTTGGAAAGATATATCAAAATTATGTTGAAAGATGTTTTAAATCATCAGCAATGGATTTCGATGATTTACTATTAAAAACAAATGAACTCTTCAATAAGTTTCCTGAGATCTTAAATAAATATCAAAATAGATTTAAATACATTCATGTTGATGAATATCAAGACACAAATCATTCTCAGTATTTAATTGTAAAAGCCTTAGCAGATAAAAATGAAAATCTTTGTGTTGTAGGAGATGATGCTCAAAGCATATATAGCTTTAGAGGAGCAAACATAGAAAATATATTAAGTTTTAGAAAGGATTATGAAAATGCATCAGTTTACAGGTTAGAGCAAAATTATCGTTCTACCAAAAATATAGTAAATGCAGCAAATTCTATTATTAATAAAAACTTAAATAAACTTGATAAAAAAGTATGGACAAATAATGAAAGTGGAGAAAAAATACACGTAAATCAATTAATAAATGATTCAGAAGAGGGCAGGTTTGTTGCCTCATCTATTTTTGAAAATAAAAATAACTTTCAATTAAATAATGATTCTTTCGCTGTTTTGTATAGAACGAATGCTCAATCTAGATCAATAGAGGATGCTTTAAGAAGAAAAAACATTCCTTATCAAGTTTATGGAGGACTATCCTTTTATCAAAGAAAAGAAATCAAAGATGTCTTAGCTTATCTAAGAGTAATTGTTAATCCGTCAGATGAAGAAAGTATTAAAAGAATAATTAACTATCCTTTAAGAGGGATTGGACAAAGTACTGTTGAAAAATTACTAATATATAGTAATGAAAATCAAATTACTCTTTTTGACACCATTAAATCAATAAATACGATTCCAATTAATTTAAATTTAGGCACAAAAAATAAACTTCATGATTTTTTTGTACTAATAAAAAACTTTCAACTATTAAATGAAAATAAAAATGCATTTGATATTGCAAAAGAAGTTGTAAATAGACTTAACATAGTTAATATTTTAAAGACTGATGGTTCTCAGGAATCCATAAGTAGAATTGAAAATATTGAGGAATTAATTAACGGAATTAAAGATTTTGTAGAAGGACAAAAGGAAGTGGTTGGATCATACGCCACATTGAGTGAATTTCTTGAAGACGTTGCCTTAGCTTCCGATTTAGACAAAAAAAATATTGATAATATTAAGAAAGTATCATTAATGACAATCCATTTATCTAAAGGATTAGAATTTAATCATGTTTATATTGTTGGTTTAGAAGAAGATTTATTTCCCTCTGCTATGAGTTTAACAAACAGAGCAGATTTAGAAGAAGAAAGGAGACTTTTTTATGTCGGTATAACCAGAGCTAAAAAAAAGGTTACAATTACTCATGCAATAACAAGATATAGATGGGGAAAATTAAATGAATGTGAGCCTAGTAGATTTATAAATGAAATTGATAAAAAATATTTAAAAGAGGGGGTTTTAAGAAATGAAATTCGTGAGATTAAACATTCAAATTCTAAAATTTTACGTTTTAGAAAACCAGAAATTAAAAATAATTTTAAACCAATAAAAAATAATTATATTCAAAACAACCAATTTATTGATATTAATAAAGGAGATGTAATAATTCATAATAGATTTGGAAAAGGTAAAGTTATTTTAACAGAGGGATTAGGTGGTGATAAAAAAGCTGAAGTTGACTTTGACACTAGTGGAATAAAGAAAATATTATTAAAGTTTGCAAAATATAAATTATTATAATCAAGATCTTTTATTCTTTCTTTTATTCTTTCTTTTATTCTTTCTTTTGATATTTAAATTTGCTTTTATATTTTCTTTTCTGAAAAAATTTCTGTTTTTTTTATTTAAAGAATGTTTTTTTTTCTTTCTTCCTTTTAAAAATTTTCTTTCTATTTTTTCATCAGTCTTTTTTATTATAATAGAATTACCACCAAAATCTAATTTTTTATTTTTTAATACATCTATGTTTAAAGAATCATCAATTTCAAAAATTGTATAAGATTCTCGAATATCAATTCCACCAATTTCTATTTCATTTGATTTTAAGACTTTATTAATTAATGAGATAACCTCAATTGGTGAAATACTATTTTTTCTTCCTATGTTTATTGAAAAATTATTAAATGAAGTACTGATAGAAGTTTTCTTTTTTACTCTTGAATTATCTCTTTTATTTGATTTGTTATTAATATCATTTGAATTTTTATAATAATCTAGGAATCTATTAAATTCTGCCGAAACAAAATGTTTTATCAATTCTTCTCTATTCAGCCACTCTAATTTTTTATAAATATCATCTAAAAATGGTTCGATTTGTTTTTCGTCAACTTTTACTTTTTCAATCTTATCAATAAGATTAAATAATTGTTTTGAACAAATATCCTTTCCAGAGGGAACTGCTTTTTTAATAAATTTAATTTGACTTTTATTTTGAATTGATTTTATTTTCCTTCCGTCTCTGTTATTAATAATGGCAATAGATATTCCGCTTTTACCAGCTCTTCCAGTTCTTCCACTTCTATGTGTATATATTTCTGGGTCATCAGGAAGTGAATAATTTATAACGTGAGTTAAATCATCAACGTCTAGACCTCGAGCAGCTACATCAGTTGCAATTAACATCTGTAAAGATTTTTCTCTAAATCTATTCATTACTTCATCTCTTTGGTTTTGTGAAAGATCTCCATGGATAGCGTCTGCATTATATCCATCATTAATAAATTTCTTAGCAATGTCTTTAGTTTCTCTCCTAGTTCTACAAAAAACTATTCCATATATATCTGGATTAAAATCAGAAATTCTTTTTAAAGTTTCATATTTATGTTTTGAAATTACTTCATAAATGTGGTGTTCAACATTTTTAGCCCCAGAGTTGACTTTAGCCACTGTAATTTCTTTTGCGCCTTTCATGTATATTTTTGAAATCGACAATACTTCTTTTGACATTGTTGCGGAAAAAAGCATTGTTTGTCTATTCTTAGAAGTTCTACTCAAAATATAATCTAAATCATCTTTGAATCCCATGCTCAACATCTCATCTGCTTCGTCTAATACAACTTTGTTAACTATATCTAATTTCAAAATTTTCCTGTTAATTAAATCTTTTGTTCTTCCAGGTGTACCTACTATAATCTGTGCTCCTTTTTTAATATATTTTATTTGATTTTCTATACTTGTTCCTCCGTAAACAGGTACTATTTTAATAGATTTTAGATTTTTAGCATATACTGTCAAATCATTTGCTATTTGAATACATAGTTCTCTGGTTGGACACAAAATAATGGACTGTACTTGCTTAACATTCAAATCAACTTGTTGAATTACAGGTAATCCAAATGCAGCAGTTTTTCCAGTACCAGTTTGAGCAAGTGCTATTAAATCTTGTTTTGTTTTTAAAAGAAATGGAATTGACTCTGTTTGAATAGGAGTGGGGGTTACAAATCCAATATCAATTATTGATTTAAGTAATTTTTCTTGAATTCCTAATGCCTTAAAATCTGTCATTTTTTAAATTAGTCTGCAAATCTCGACTATTTAATTTTCTCAATCATAAAAAAAACAATTTTTTTCAATTTATTTCAAAAAAAAACACACCCTAAGGTGTGTTTTTTTAAATGAAATTAATTTTAATTTCCAGCGGCATTCATACCTTGTTCGATTAAATCATAAAATTGATCTAACTTAGGTAAAACAACTATTCTTGTTCTTCTATTTTTAGCTCTATTTTCAGCTGTATCATTATCAGCAACAGGAACATAATAACTTCTTCCGGCAGCAGTCATTCTTTTTGGCTCTACACCAAAATCATTTTGTAAAACTCTTACAACTGATGTAGCTCTTTTTACACTTAAATCCCAGTTGTCAAGTAAAACTTCATTCTGAATAGATTTATCATCGGTATGACCTTCAACTAAAAATTCAATTTCAGGTTTGTCATTAACTACTTTAGCAACTTTACCTAATACATCTTTAGCTCTTTCAGAAACAACATAGCTTCCACTATTAAATAGAAGTTTGTCTGAAATTGAGATAAAAACTACCCCTTTTTCAACATTCACTTCGATATCTTTATCATTTATATCAATAAAAGTGCCTTTTAAACTAGTAACTAAAGCAAGTGTAACAGAATCTCTTCTGGTTACCGCATCTCTCATTGTATTAATAGTCAAATCTTTTTCTTTCATACTTTCAAGGGATTTTTCTAAATTCTCAGCTCCCTTTTGTGAAAGAGTTGTAAGATTACCCATGGTATTGATTAGATCTTGATTATTATTACTTAAAAAAGTTACTTGTTCTTTTAAAGACTTAACCTCAGCTTCGGCAACTGCTTTTTCATCAATACAAGTATTTAATTTTACAGTGGCAGTATTTAACAAATCTTTACTTTGTTGATTTACAGCTTCAAGTGCAGCATATTTTTTTTGAGAAACACATGAAGGAATTAAAATTGATACAGTAAGTATCAGTAAAAAGTATTTTTTCATATTTATAATTTTAATTTTCAAATTTAGTAAAATATATACAAGCTAAGATATTAATTAACTATTATTTAAATCCGAAAACTTTCTTTTTCTTAGAATTAAATAGTTGTATATAATTGAATATATAACGTAGTACTTAGGTTTTTTATTGTCTGATCTTAATAAGTAATAATTCTGGTCCATATTAATCTTCACTCCATCTTTGAAACCCCAGACCGAAAAATAACCTTTGATTATTTCAATAGAATGAAAAAATTTAAGATTCAACAAATTATTTATTACAAATAATAAATTAATCCAATGAATTATATTAAAAACCGAAAATAGATTAAAATTAAAAACATAACTTTCATTTGTGTTTTTTATCAACATCCATTTATGATTTCTTACATTATAAAAAAGTTTTTTTGGATCACTGTAACCTAAAGACCCTCCTCCCAAATGATAAACCTTGCTTTTATATATAAATTTTTTCTTGTAACCTTTTTGCAAATTTTCAATTCTCCAGCATAAATCTATTTCTTCCATATGATTGAAAAAATTCTCATCAAATCCACCGAGTTCATCAAATACAGATTTTCTTATAAAAAAACAAGCTCCTGAAGCCCAAAAAATTTCAATATTATCATCATACTGACCATTGTCTTTTTCAATCTCGTCAAATATTCTTCCTCTGCAATAAGGGTAGCCATAGTAGTCAATGAAACCACCAGCTGCACCAGCATATTCAAACATATTTTTATTTTTATAATCTAAAATTTTGGGCTGAACAACTGCTGTTTCACTGTTTGTTTTAAATTCATTTAGAACTGGATTAAGCCAACCATTTGTAACCTCGACATCATTATTTAATAAACAAATAATTTTTTCATTTATTTTTTTTAATCCTTCATTGTAGCCTTTTGCAAATCCAAAATTTTCTTTATTGTGAATGATTTTAATATCTATAAAATTTTTTTTAATAAAATCAATAGATTTATCAGATGAATTATTATCAACAATATATATTTGATGACCTTTTGAGTTATTGTTTACACTGGGTAAAAATTTTTTTAAAAGATCTAATCCATTCCAGTTTAATATTACTATACCGATTTTCATTAAAGTGGAAATTTATTTAAAAAAACATACTTTTTATTCTTTTTATCAACCTTCAAATAAAAATGTGATAATCCATTTGTTATCATTAAAAATTTAGAATTTAAGTGTTGATTATAAATTGAAACTTGATCAAAAACTTTTTGATTTAAATTTACTTTAGGAGCTTTACATTCTATCAAAAGTAAAACCTCTCCATTTCTATCATAAACTAAAACATCAAATCTTTTTGTTAAATTATTAATTAAAATTCTTTTTTCAATAGCAATATGATTTTTACTAATATTTTTTTTAATAAGAAAATTAACGACATGTTGTCTAACCCATTCCTCTGGTGTTAATACAACAAATTTTTTTCTTAACACATCAAATATATGAGATTTATTATCCTTATTTTTAATAAGAATTTTAAATGCTGGAAAATTTAATTTTAACATAGTTTATTTGGATCATGAATTTACAAGAAATTAATATGATAATTTCAAAAATCAAAAGTAAAGCTTACTCTCCAATTTATTTTCTTATGGGTGAGGAAACATTTTACATTGATTATATTTCTAATTTATTGGAAAAAAAAGTCTTGTCAGAGGAAGAAAAAAGCTTTAACAAAACAGTTTTATATGGAAAAGAAACCACAATAAGTGAATTGGTTTCAATTTGTAAAAGATATCCAATAAACTCCGAATATCAAACTGTATTTATAAAAGAAGCTCAGGAATTATCAAGACAAATTGATGCTTTGTCTGATTATGCCTTGAACCCAATGATGTCTACTATTTTAATTATTAATTATAAATACAAAAGTTTAGATAAAAGAAAAAAATTATTTAAAAACGTTCAAAAGTTTGGGGTAATTATTGATTGTAAGAAATTATATGAAAATAGAATTCCAATTTGGATTTCGGAAAATTTAAAAAAAGATAATTATAATATTGATTTTAAATCAGCATCTATGTTAACTGAATACTTAGGAAATGATTTAAATAAAATAAATAATCAATTAAATAAATTGAAAATCCTATGTAATTCTAATAAAATTATCGATTCTGAATTAATTGAAAAAAATATAGGTATCAGTAAAGATTTTAATGTTTTTGAATTAAGAAATGCTTTAGGTCAAAAAAATATTGAAAAATCACTTGATATTTCAAATTACTTAACAAATAATTCAACAAAACATCCAATTCAGTTAATACTATCATCCATTTTCAATTATTTTATTCAAATTTTTCAGTTTCATTGTATTTCAAACAAATCAGAATCTAATATTTCAAGAACATTAGGAGTCAATCCATACTTTGTTAAAGAATATATGAACGCATCAAAAATGTATTCAATGAAAAGAATTAGTAAAATAATTTCTCTTATTAATGAATGTGATTTGAAAAGTAAAGGAGTAGGGGCTTCAAAAATTTCAAATAAGGATCTGTTGAGACAACTAATTGTTCAAATAATTAATTAAGATATTTTGGATAATTAGTTGGGTCATATTCATGCATTATCTCATATGCTTTATCAATAATATCATCAACTGATGGTTTTGAAAAATAATCTCCATCAGTACCATATGGAGGTCTATTCTCATTAGCAGTTAAAGTAACTGGTTTGCTATCCAATAAATTATAACCATCTTGATCTTCAATAATTTTTTTCAAAATAAATGCTGATGCACCACCAGGAATATCTTCATCAACTATCATTAATTTATTTGTTTTCTCTAAACTGTTTTTTATCATTTCTTCAATATCAAAAGGAATTAATGTTTGTAAATCAATTAATTCTATATTAATATTAAGCTTTTCAAGCTCGATAGCTGCTTTTTCAGCTAACCTAAGTGTTGAACCATATGAAAGTACAGTTATGTCATTTCCGTGTTTTAAAACCTCTGGAACTCCAAGTTTAACAGTAAATTCAGAAAGATTATTTGGCTCTTTTTCTTTTAACCTATATCCATTTAATGATTCAACCAAAATTGCAGGTTCTTCGCATTTTAATAATGTATTGTACATTCCACTTGCTTGAGTCATATTTCTTGGAACTAATAAATTAATTCCTCTCATTGTTGATAGTAGTGCCCCCATAGGAGAACCTGAATGCCAAATCCCCTCTAACCTGTGGCCTCTAGTCCTAATAATTAAAGGAGCAATTTGTCTTCCAAAGGTTCTGTAGTGTAATGTAGCTAAATCATCACTTAAAATTTGAAGTGCATAAAAAATATAATCTATATATTGAATTTCAGCGATTGGACGAAATCCTCTGAGAGCTAAACCTATACCTTCTCCAACAATTGAAGCTTCTCTAATTCCTCTGTCAGCAACACGTTCACTTCCAAAAATATCTTGAAGGCCCTCTAAACCTTGATTAACATCACCAATTTTGCCAGTATCTTCTCCAAAAACTAATAAATTATCATAAGTTTCAAAAAGTTTTTTAAAATTGTTTCTCAAAATAATTCTACCATCAACATTCTTTGAAGTTTCATCATATATTGGCTTTACTTCTTTTACATTTTTATAATTAGTTGAAAATTCATTGTATAATTTAGAACTAAATATTTCTTCATGGAACCTTTTATAATTTTTGTTCCATTCTTTTAAAGAATTAATATTTAGACTTTTAATGTTTATTAAGTTTCTGAGTAGTTTTCTTGATGTTGAAAGTAAATCTTTATTATTTGGTTCCTTAATTTTTTTTAGCTTATTAATCTCATCAATCAATAGATCACTATTGTTTTCAGATTTTATTTTATTAAGAATTGATAATAATTCATTTTGTGATTTTTTAATTGGATCTAAATATGTATTCCAGGCTTCAGTCTTTGATTTCTTGACATGTTCCTTAGATTCATTTTCAATTAATTCAAGTTCAGATTCAATTGCAATATTATTTTCAATTATCCATGATTTCATTTTAATATTACAATCGTTATTTTTTTCCCAATCTAATCTGTCTCTTGTTTTATATCTTTCATGTGAGCCTGATGTAGAATGTCCAATTGGCTGTGTTAATTCCGTTACATGTACAATAACAGGAATATGTTTATCCCTAGCGATATCATTTGCTTTTTGATAAGTATTTATAAGAGCTGGATAATCCCATCCTTTAACTGTCAAAATTTCAAATCCTGATTCAGATTTGTTTCTTTGAAATCCTGACAATGCTTTGGATATACTTTCTTTAATTGTTTGATCTTTATTTTCTACAGAAATTCCATAATCATCATCCCATATACTTATTACCAAAGGAACTTGATGAACTCCAGCAGCATTTAGCACCTCAAAAAAAATACCTTCACTTGTGCTTGCATTTCCAATAGTTCCCCATGCAACTTCATTTCCGTTTTTAGAAAATTTCGAACTGTTTTTTGTTTTAATTTTTCTATATAATTTGGATGCTTGTGCAAGACCTAAAAGTCTTGGCATTTGTGATCCCGTACATGAAACATCAGAACTAGAATTTTTTAGATTTACTAAATCTCTCCAAGATCCATCTTTATTTAAACTAACCGTATTAAAATGAGCGCCCATTTGTCTTCCAGCTGACATAGGTTCTTCGTTAATATCAGTGTTAGCATATAATCCAGCAAAAAGTTGTTTAACTGTTAATTCATTAATTGCCATCATAAATGTTTGATCTCTGTAATAACCTGATCTAAAATCTCCTTTTTTAAAAACCTTTGCTAAAGCAACTTGGGGGAGCTCTTTTCCATCCCCAAAGATTCCAAACTTTGCTTTACCATTCAGAACCTCTCTTCTACCTAAAAGACTAGCTTCTCTACTTGTTACTATTATTTTGTAATCTAATAATACCTGTTTTTTAAAAGTTTTAAAAGATATTTCTTTATTTAAGTCTAGGTTGTTTTCCATTATAAAAAGGATGACAAATTTATAAAAAAGATAGAAAGAATTAAAACCAGCGTCTTGTAAACAATCCTGTCAAGGTATTTGGATCAAATGTGACTTTAAATCTTATCCTGTCGATGTAACTAGGAACTTTTAATTCATTTCCTAAAGAAGAATAAAAAGGAAAGTAAAGCTCAAAATAATCTGTTAAAATATTAAGTCTTATTCCTGAATCGTAAGCAGTTTTAGTTTTTATTCCTTTATTTTTAATAATTGCAAAATCATAATATCCTTCAACCCATTGCCAAATAGTAATTCCAGAATTAATAGAAAATATCCAGTTATTTGAATATGCTGGTTTAACTCTAGATTTTAGTGCCCCCTCAGTATTTATGAATTGTTGACTATAGAAACCTGAATCTTCAGAACGTCCAAGTAAATTATAATTAAACATGTAGTCTCTTGTTCTGTATGTGGAAAAACTAAAATAATCATCATCGGTTTTATTATAAAAGAATTTTCCAAGAAAAAATCGAATGTTATATTGTCTATTATCTTTATAGTAATTTCTAAATCTTCCTGTAATCGATGTTTTAATAAATGATTTGTTAATTTGCAGGTCAGTATTCAATGAGATACCTTTTCCTCCATAGCTGTCTGAAATAATGTATTTAACATTGAAAATGTTATAGTTTGGGTATTTTTTTTGATCATTATTTTCTTCACGATATATACTAATATATTTAAAAGCTAAGAATTGTCTAAAATTTGATCTTAAATCAGAATTTCTAAAAAGAAATGTTACGGATGGAAAAAAACTTGTATAAGATAAGTTATCTTTATAATGAAACGTTGATCCACTAAGAAAATATTGAGTGCTAAATAATTTTTTATTTTCATTATAATCTGTGAACTTAAGGTTCATACTCCCTAACAATTTTTTTTGTTTTGAGGAATAAAAAGATTTTATTTTATAATTAAATGGTTTTTTTATTAAAGTTATATTGGTGAGATCAATTCCTGGCATTAAGCCATCATAAAGATTGTATCCTAAAAGTGGTATGTAGTTAATTTGTTTGTTATAAATATTTTCAAAATCAGTAAAAAGCACAAATTTCAAAGGCTTGTTGTACTTTTCAAATGAGGCAAAATTATTTTTATATTTTGTTTCAGTTACATATTTATCTTTATTTAATTCTACAAAATCATAAAAATTAGAGTTGAAAGAAACAATAGTATCTCTTTTCTTAATATCAAGCCACTTATTTTTAATCACCTTATTGTTTTTTATTAAACTCAACTGAACAGGTATTTTGGAGTCATAATGCTTTGTTATTTTAAAGAAGGTATTGTTCGCTGTACTGTTAATATTTTTAATTGAAAAATCTTTGAATAATTTTTTTTGTAGGTACTCTTCAAAAAACCAATTAGATTTTGCAAAACCATTATTTTCAAGAATTGACTTAAATGATGAGTTATTTGATCTATTTAAACTGTTTTTTTTGAAGTAATCTCTAATTGAAGTTTCTATTGTTTCTTTACTTAATATGTTTGAAAGCATTTTCATTCCAATTCCAGATTTGTAGGGGTTAATAATTTTTAAATTAATTCTTGTTAATGAGTCAAGTGTGGTATTTATTGATTGACCAATATTTCTACTAGAAATAATGTTTTCAAAAAGTCTAAACTGTTCATTAAATGAATAATTAGCATAATTTCTATTTTTTAATATTTTAAGATCTGAATATTTACCAATTAATTTTAAATTAGGATAATAAGTATCAACATAATCCATTAACAAATAGATAACCATGCCGTCAATTATCCAATAATCTTTTCTTTTATGAAATGAGATAGATTCTTCAAAATATGTGTGAAGAAATTCTTTTAAAAAGTTAAATTCAAACAAAAAGGATTCTGAAAATGGACTTATTATGTTTGGCAGATTATTTATTCCATAAATCGGTCTTCTTGATTGATTCTTTTTAGATATCACCATTTTATCGAATGGATATTTACCAATCTTTTTTTCTGTATAATTGTATATTTTATTCACAATTGACTTTTTCTCAATCTTATTTTCATTGGGTTTATTAAGTGGTATATAATTTCCAGTTTTCTTATCTATATAAATAATTGCTTTATTTATTAATGAATCAGATTTATCTACTTCATTTTTAATATCAGAGTAAATCTTTATTTTGCCTAAATCATAAAGATTAAAATTGGATTTTTTTGTAAGAATTATGTAAGAATTTTTGCGCAATTCTCGTTTAGACCTTATAATTTTTCTTTTATCGTTGTTTTTATATGTTAAATCATTTATATCACTTATCAGCTGGTATTCATATGGATAAGATATATTAAAATCGAAAAAAGCAGGGTCATGAGATAAATCATTTAAATCTAAGTTACTTTCCAGTTGCCATTTCCCACTTTTAATTTTTGCAAATGTTAAGTACCAATCTCTAATATTAATATCATCAGACTTATTGATTCCGTAGCCTGTAAAATCATCAATTGGTATAATTATTTCATATTTAATGTTAATTTTAATAGAAGAGTTACTTTCTAAAGGTTTTTTTAAAAATATCTTTATCAGGTCTAAGTTATTTTCTAATCTTCTATAATCTAAATTATTATTATTATGTACGATTTTATCGATAAGCGTATATCCTCTTTGGTTTTTAGTTGATCTTTGAAAAGATAGAATATATTCATCAGATAATCTTTTTCCTAATTTAGAGTTGGAAGTTGAATATGAATTTGCCCAATCATTTAATATTAAATACTCAATTGATTTTTTAGATTTATTATAAAATTCTAAATACTGATCAATATAAATTTTTCTATTGTTGGGATCAAAATTTGCTATTATATTATAACTATTTTCTTGTGAATAAAATTTAGAGAAACTTAGAAAAATAATTAGAAATAATATTAATCTCATTATATATTAATCATGAGATTAAAAATTAGGACTAATTGTCTTCTTGTTATAAAAATTCTGAAAGTATTTCTACGACTTCATCAGCTCCATCAACTACAGATATTAGTTCTAATTCATCTGGTGAAATATATTTGTACTTGTTTACAAGCTCATCCTTTATCCAATCGTAGCATTTTAACCAAAAACCCGATCCTACCAATATAATTGGAAATACTTGTGATTTTTTTTGTTTGAATTAATGTAATTGCCTCAAACAATTCATCAAGTGTACCAAATCCACCAGGCATTACAACAAATCCTTGAGAGTATTTTATAAACATCACTTTTCTAACAAAAAAATAATCAAAATCTAATGATTTATCTTCATCTATATACTTATTATGTTTTTGTTCAAATGGAAGCTCAATATTTAATCCAACAGAGGATCCTAATACTTCTTTAGCTCCTTTATTAGCAGCTTCCATAATTCCAGGACCTCCGCCTGTTATAACTCCGAATCCTAATTCTACAATTTTTTTTGCAATATCACTGGCTAATTGATAATACTTATCATCTGATTTTGTTCTTGCTGAGCCAAAAATTGAAACACAAGGGCCTATTTTACTCATTTTTTCATAACCATCTACAAATTCACCCATGATTTTAAAAACAGACCATGAATCGTTTGTTTTTACTTCATTCCAGTTTTTTAAATCTTGTCTATGCATAACTATTGTTCGAAGTTAGTTCTTTTTTTAAATAATGTGATGTTGGACTATCTTTAAACTTTATTAATTCCTCTGGGGAACCTTTGAATATTACCCTACCACCATTTCTTCCTCCATTAGGTCCAATTTCAATAATATGATCTACAGTTTTAATAACATCCATATTGTGTTCAATAATTATGATTGTATTTCCTTTATCAGCTAATTTATTAATCATGTCTAATAAAACTTTGATATCTTGGAAATGTAATCCAGTTGTAGGTTCATCCAAAATAAATAATGTTTTTCCAGTATCTCTTTTGGAAAGTTCAGTAGCTAGTTTAATTCTCTGGGCTTCTCCACCAGAGAGAGTAGTAGATTGTTGGCCCAGAGTTATATATCCTAAACCTACTTCTTTTATCGTTTTTAATTTTCTTGAAATTTTTGGAAAATTTTCAAAGAAAACGCAAG
Organism: Flavobacteriaceae bacterium; assembly: GCA_045562345.1. GTDB lineage: Bacteria > Bacteroidota > Bacteroidia > Flavobacteriales > Flavobacteriaceae > MAG-121220-bin8. Next base: position 66,957 of record JBJKVZ010000026.1, on the reverse strand, counting down.
ATTCATTTATTGTCATGTTTAATATATCTGAGATCGATTTACCTTTATATCTGATCTCAAGTGTTTCTCTGTTAAACCTTTTACCATTACAATCATCACAATTGATATATACATCAGCTAAAAAATTCATTTCAATTTTTCTAAGACCAGCACCTTGACATGTTTCACATCTACCACCTACAACATTAAAACTAAATCTTCCCGGTTTATAGCCTCTTATTAATGCCTCAGGTGTGATAGAAAAAAGAGATCTTATATCACTATAAACTCCAGTGTAGGTCGCTGGATTACTTCTTGGGGTTCTTCCTATAGGTGATTGATTAATTTGAATAACTTTATCAATGTCTTGAATACCATTTATTTTATCGTATTCCAAAGGCTCTCTAACCCCGTTAAAAAAATGATTATTTAAAATAGGGTAGAGGGTTTCATTTACAAGTGTAGATTTTCCGCTACCTGAAACACCAGTTATTCCAATTATTAAACCCAGGGGAAACTCAACATCAATATTTTTAAGATTATTACCCCTTACATCCAAATAGCTTTATTATTTTTTTTTGTGTGACTTCTTCTTTTAAGAGGAACATTAATTGATTTTAATCCATTTAAATATTCTGCAGTTAAAGTTTTTGTGTTAATCATTTTCTTAAATGACCCACTATATATAATCTCCCCACCTTTTTTTCCTGCTTCTGGACCAATATCAATAATATGATCTGCTTTTTCCATTATTTCTTTGTCATGTTCAACAACAATAATAGAGTTTCCAATATCTCTCAATGTCTTTAAAGAATCAATTAATTTTGAATTATCACTTTGATGAAGGCCTATGCTTGGTTCATCAAGAATATATAATACACCAACAAGTTGGGAGCCAATTTGTGTAGCCAAACGTATTCTTTGAGATTCACCACCAGAAAGCGATTTTGAAGGTCTATTTAGAGACAAATAGTCTAAACCTACATCTAACAAAAATTTTAATCTTTTATTTAATTCTTTAATTATTTCAGATGAAATGATTTTATTTTGTTTTGATAATTTTAATTCAATTTTCTTAAACCAATCTTTTAACATTAAAATATCCATTGAACAAACTTCTGCAATATTTAGTTTATTAATGTAGAAGTGTAAGGATTCACGATTTAATCTTGCGCCATTACAATCTGGACATAAAATATTTTCCATGAAAGCTTTTGCCCATCTTTTTATTCTTGTGCTAAAATTTTCATTATACTGATTTTCAATAAATGGAATTATACCCTCAAAATTTATTTCATAAGTACGGGTTAAACCCAATGATTTTGATTTTACAGAAAATCTTTCATTTCCTCCATGAAGAATAATATCCATAGCTTTTTTTGGAATTTTACCAATTGGTAATTTTAAATCAAAACTATATCTATCTGCGATTGTTAAAAGTTGTTTAAACATCCAATTATTTTTGTAAGGACCTATTGGGATAATTCCACCAGAATATATCGATATTTTGTTATTTGGAATGATACTTTTTAAGTTAATCTTATCAATTCGTCCAAGACCATTACAACTCTTACACATTCCTTTTGGAGAGTTAAAAGAAAAATTATTTGGTTCTGGTTTTGAATAAGAAATTCCTGTTTGAGGACAAACTAAATTTTTACTAAGATGTTTTGTTTTTAAATTTTCGTCATCCATTATAACAATTGAGTCATTTCCGTGATATAATGCAGTGATAACGCTTTCTTTTAATCTCTTTATAGAATTTTTATCATTTTTTACAATAATTCTATCAATTACAATTTCAATATCATGAATTTTGTATCTATCTAATTTCATGTTAATTTCAATTTCCTCAATAACTCCATCAATTCTAGCTTTTAAAAAGCCTTGTTTTCTAATATTCATAAACAATTCCCTGTAATGACCTTTTCTTGACTTAACAAGAGGAGATAGTATAGTTATTTTTTTTCCTAGATATGCTTTTGTGATCAAATCAATAATTTCTTCATCCGTATAACTCACCATTTTTTTTCCAGAATTATAGCTATAAGCATCACCAATTCTGGAGTAAAGAAGTCTTAAGTAATCGTATATTTCAGTTATGGTTCCAACAGTTGAACGTGGATTTTTAGAGGTGGTTTTTTGTTCTATAGCTATCACTGGAGATAAGCCATCTATTTTATCAACATTTGGTTTTTCTAAAGAACCAATAAATTGTCTAGCATATGCTGAAAATGTTTCTATATATCTTCTTTGACCCTCAGCATATATTGTGTCAAAAGCAAGAGATGATTTACCACTTCCTGAAATACCAGTTATTACGACAAGCTTATTTCTTGGTATATTAACATCAATATTTTTTAAATTGTGAACTCTTGCTCCTTGAACTGAAATGACATCTTTCATTGAGAATTAATCAAGCTCGCAAGTTAATGTTTTAAATGAAATTTTAATATAGATTTACTCAATAACCTATAGACGTATCATCCCCTCTTTTATCTGCTCCTCCAAATAAAAATCCATATTTATCAACATGTATCGCATCAACACGTCCAATGACACTGGGATTTGTATTTATTTGATATCCTTTTTCTAAAAGATCATCTTTTAAGTCATTAGTTAGAGTGTTGTTTTCAAAATAAATTAAATCGGGGAGCCATAAATGGTGAAATCTCGGAGAATTTACTGATTGTTTAATATCAAAATTGAACTCTTCAAAATTAAGTATAGTTTGTAAAACAGAGGTAATTATTGTAGGTCCACCCGGACTGCCTAAAACTAAATGTAGTTTGTCATCTTTTTTTACAATTGTAGGAGTCATAGAACTAAGCATTCTTTTATTAGGTTCTATTGAGTTTACATCACCCCCAGTTAGTCCATAAAAGTTGGGTAAACCAGGTTTTATTGAAAAGTCATCCATTTCATTATTTAGAAAAAAACCGAGTTTTGGTGAAATTAATTTAGAACCAAAATTAGCATTTAATGTTGTTGTTACTGAAACTGCATTTCCAAACCCATCAACAATTGAATAATGAGTAGTTTCGAGACTTTCAGAGAATTTTAAATCACCAAATGAAATATCTTTTGAGGGAGTTGATTTTTCATATGAGAAATTATTCATTCTATTTGATAAATATGTACTATCGATTAAATTATTTAAAGGAATAAAATTGAAATCTGGATCACCCAAGTATTCACTTCTATCTGCAAAAGCTCTTTTTTGGGCTTCAACAAGTAGTTGAATGTATTTTAGTTTGTTGTGTTTTAATGTAGAAACATCAAAGGGTTCAATCATTTTAAAAATTTGACCCAATACAATACCTCCAGATGATGGAGGTCCCATGGAAATAATTTCTATGTTTTTATATTTGAACTTAAAAGGATCCCTCCAAACTGGACTATAGTTAGAAAGATCTTCCAATGTTATGATTCCATTTTTTTTATTTAAATATTCTACTAAGTCCTTGGCTATTGACCCTTCATAAAATTCTTTCTTTCCATTTTTTAAAATTAATCTTAAAGTATTAGCAAGAGGTTTGTTAATTATTCTATCCCCAGTCTTAAATTCTTTTGAAAAAAGATCAACTGAATCATTAATGGCTAAGATTTCATTTCTTTTTTCATTCCATGTATTTGCTTGTTGTTCACTTAATAAAAATCCCTTTTCAGCTAAATCTATTGCTGGTTTAAATAATGTACTAAGGGGTAGTGACCCAAACTTTTCATAAGTCTCAAATAAGCCAGCAATTGTACCTGGAATACCCACTGCTAAACCACCATAAGTACTTAATCCTTTTATTTCAGTCTCGTTTTCATCTAAATACATATTCTTAGTCGATTTAGAAGGTGATTTTTCTCTATAATCTAAGGAACCAATAGAATCATTTGATAATCTAAAAACCATAAACCCACCTCCTCCAAGATTCCCTGCATTTGGATAAACAACTGCTAATGCTAAATCTGTTGCTATCATTGCATCAAAAGCATTACCCCCTTGTTTTAAAATAGATATTCCAGCTTTAGATGCTTCAGCTTTAGCTGAAACAACCATTCCATTTTTATATTTTTCTTGCGTTGAACAAGAGAAAAAGAATGTTAAAAGAACAAATAGAACATTAATATTTTTTTTAGTCATTTTCAAATTTTCTATAAAAGTAAGTTAAAAGTTATTCAAATCGTATATTTGTTTGAATGACATTGATAAAATCAATTTCTGGAATTAGAGGAACAATTGGAGGTAAGTTTGGAAACAATCTAACTCCGTTGGATGCAGTTAATTTTGGGTGTGCATATGCCCAATGGATTAAGGAAAGAAGCCCTAACATTAAAAATAAAATTGTAATAGGAAGAGATGCTAGAATTTCTGGAATAATGATACAAAATCTTGTTCAAAACTCTCTTGTGTCAATGGGCATCGACGTGATTGATTTAGGTCTTTCAACAACTCCAACTGTGGAATTAATGGTTAAAAAACATAAAGCAAGTGGTGGTATAATAATTACTGCGAGTCACAATCCAGCTCAATGGAATGCTTTAAAGTTGTTGGATGATAAGGGTGAATTTTTAAATTCAGATGAAGGCAAGAAAATAGTTGATTTTTCAGAAAAGAAAAATTTTATTTTTTCAGATGTATATGATTTAGGAACAATAACCAAGTCTTCAGATTCGATGAAATCTCATATAGAATCTGTTTTAAACTTAAAATTAGTTGATGTCAATAAAATAAAATCTAAAAAACTTAAAATTGTAGTGGATGCAGTTAATTCAACAGGAGGAATAATAGTTCCAGATTTTTTAAAATCTTTAGATATTGAAGTTGTTAAACTTCATTGTGAACCCAATGGAGATTTTCCACACAATCCTGAACCCTTGAAAAAAAATCTAACTGATTTATCTAATAAGGTTTTGGAATGTAATGCCGATTTAGGAATTGCAGTTGATCCTGATGTAGACAGATTAGTTTTTATGTGTGAGAATGGAGAACTATTTGGTGAAGAAAATACATTAGTTGCATGTGCAGACTATGTTTTAAGTAAAACCCCAGGAACAACTGTCTCAAATTTATCTTCATCCAGAGCCTTAAATGACATTACTCAAAAACACAATCAAGTTCATTTTTATAGTGCAGTTGGAGAAGTTAATGTTGTAAATAAAATGAAAAAACATAATGCTATTATCGGTGGGGAAGGTAATGGTGGGGTAATTTACCCCGAAAGTCATTATGGAAGAGATTCAATAGTTGGAATAGGTTTATTTTTATCTCTATACGTAGAGCGTGGATTAACAGCAAGCAAGTTACTTGAAACTTACCCCAAATATTATATGTTAAAAGAAAAAATCAATCTTTCACCATCAATCGAAATTGATAAAATTTTAGATAAGATTGCTCAGAAATATAAAAGTGAAAAAATTGACCTTGTAGATGGTGTTAGAATAGATTTTATTGATAGCTGGGTGCAATTAAGAAAATCAAATACAGAACCCATCATAAGAATTTATAGCGAGGCTATTACAATTGAAAAAGCTAAAAATTTAATTAAAGATGTTGAAGTTTTAATTGATGAAATAATTAATTAATTTTTTGGAGCTTTATCTTTATGCTTAAACCTATTGTGAGTCCAAAAATACAAGTGAGGATGTTCTTTAATTTGTTTTTCAACTTTTTTTAAGAAAATATCTGTTATTTCAAAGTCTTTGTGTTTTTTTGGATATTCAGTAATAATATCAACAAAAACCTTATAAAAACCTCTTTTTACTTTTTTCATTTCACCAAATACAACAGGAATATTATGTTGTTTAGCAATTCTTTCTGATCCTGTAAAAACCGGAACTTTTATTCCTAAAAATTCTTTCCAATATGTAATTGATCTGATTTGAGCTGACTGATCTGCTGCCATCCCATATAAAAATAGTTTGTTTTCCTTCAATTGATTTTTTATGAATAAAGCTGCATTATATCTTGATATCATCTGGGCCCCGTGATTCAAACGAATTTTTTTGATAAGGTCTTCTAAATATTTATTGGAAAAAGGAGTATATACCGCAAAAGGGGCATGGGGAACATGATATCCAATTGACATAAAATATTCAAAACCTCCGTGATGTGCGACCATAAAAATTACACTTTTATTTTTTTTTGCATAATCCTCAAGAATCTCAGGGTTCTCTACTACAAATCTTTTTTTTATGTCTTTTGCAGAAATAGTAAAAAACTTAAACATTTCAAAAAACACATCAGTAATATGTCTATAAAATTTCTTTTCAATTTGAATTAATTCTTTTTTAGAGTTTGCTATTTTGGATATTTCTAAATTAAACCTTACGATTTTTCGTCTGTATCTTACAACATAATAGAGAAAATAGTATGTTATATCTGAAAAAAAATACAGTATTTTAAATGGTAAGTATGAGATAATTAAAATACTAGGGTAAGCTATTAAGTATATTAATAAATTCATGCCTGTAAATATATTCAAATCTCCATACTAATTAGTTATATTTTTTTTATATAAAATTCTTATCAGAATGTTTTTTTTTATATATTCAATAAAATTTAAAAAACACAAAATGAAAAAAATAATATTGTTTTTAATGATATTTTCAATATCATTTATAAATGCTCAGCACAGTTGGTCAGCCTATGGATTGAAGGTGTCACCAGAAAATGAAGAAATGGTTGTTAAGGTAACGGAAGATCATTTTTCTAATAACAAAATTGAAGGGGTAACAGTTAGTTTATATAGCATAATGTTTACACCCAAAGACCTACCAATAACTCATGAGATAATTTTCTCTGGAGATGCAGAAAACATTTCTAAAATGTATACTCCTGATTTTATTAATTTACCATGGCAATTATTTTCTTCAAAAATTAATAATTATATCGATGATGTAGTTTTTTCAGGTAATGGAGGAAGGGCTTTTAATTTTGGTCCAGAGAAACCATATCCATTTCAAATAGTTGAAATCTGGAATTCTAAATCTTGGGAAGTATTAAATAAATGGAGAAATAACGTTAAAAGTTTATGGACAAAATACCCGAGAGATTATCAATCTTTTGCACACGGTGGTATTGCTGTTGGAGGACCACATAGCCAAGGAAATGCTTGGAATGTCAGAGGTTATGAAACTTATAATGATTATTTAAACAGAAATCAGAATAATAGAAAATTTAATAATGCTAATCCTGAATTCATTAGAGAAAGAGATAAACTAAATAAAAATATGGATTATTCTAATTTTACTCTAAAAACAAAATTTATGCGAATGCTTGTAAAACAATGGAAATAATAACTTTAAAATTTAAATTATGAAAAAATATATTTATTTAATTACACTATTGTTGTCCCTTTCATTATCAGGACAGCAAATATTTTGGTACAATGTATATCTAGAGGTTAAACCCTCTGAGCTAAAAAATGTAGAAAATTTAGTTGACGGATTTTATTCAAATTTTGATTTTCCAGAGGGTACTTCAATGGGGTTTTCTACAATTCCTCTAAAAGGGGAATCATTTAAAGGCACTCATGTTCTTTCCTTTAGTTCCAAATCATCTGAGTCTTTAGCAAACTTAAGAGCCTCTTTATCAGGAAATGATTGGGATTTGTATTTATCAGAAATTCAAAAATACATAATCAGTGGAAGATCTTCTGCTGGAAAATCATTAATGCTTATTAACGATGGTGTTGATTATCCTATAGGACAAGCTTGGGTTTTTTCAGTCGATGATGGAAATTCCTTTGTTAATTCTTTTTCAAAATTAATGAAGACATTTAAGTTTGATGGATATTTAGCTATTGGTCAAGTTGTTCACGGTACTAGTGGAGGAGAGAATATGTACATTTATGGAACATATCCTGACTTAAATAGTGCTTTCAATTTTGGCGCAAAGAATGATGCTGAATCAAAGGCATTTGATACATTTTTTAAGGAAACTGCCAAAGAAGATTTTATTCAAAGCTTTACAAGAGTTCTTATAAAGAAATATGAATAATTAATTTTATCTTAAACAGAAAACCCAATAGTGATATTGGGTTTTTTTATTTTAAATTATATTTAATAATTATTAGCATAGTTTATTTTATCATATTAATCAACATAGTTGTTTCTTTAAAAGCATTTAAAGACAGGGTTTTTTTTGATAAATATAAATTTCAGGTATCCAAAATTACTCAGGGAGATAATTACAGGATGTTTACATCAGCATTTTTGCATGTTGATTATAATCATCTTATTTTAAACTTATTTACTCTTTTTTTATTTTCAAATCAAGTGTTAATAAAAACAGGATCCATTGGATATATTTTTATTTATTTAATTAGTTTATTATCAGGAAGCTATTTTGCTCTTTTATATCATAAAAACCAACCCTTTTATTCTGCTGTTGGAGCTAGTGGTGCTGTAACTGGAATAGTTTACTCGTCAATATTATTGTACCCTGAAATGAAATTGGTAATGTTATTTTTTCCAATTCCATTACCAGGATATGTTTTTGGAATTGGTTACTTATTGTACAGTATTTACGGTATGAAAAAAAATATTGGAAATATTGGTCACACTGCTCATTTTGGAGGGGCAATTGCAGGTTTATTAAGTACGGTTCTTATAAATCCTGATGTTTTATTTAATGATTTGTGGATTGTAATTATCTTGATAAGCCCGCTTTTATATTTTTTTTATACCTCAAAAAAAAATTATAATGACAATTGATCAGAGATTAAATTTTCAAGATCAGCTCCCTTAACATCCATTGCAATTATTTTTTTATTGGAATCTAAAATAAAAGCAGTTGGCATTTGGGTAATATTGTATAGTCTTGCTATTGGTTCATTCCAAAACATTGTATGAGACACATGAATCCAATCTACCAAACCATCAGCTTTAATTGCATTTTCCCACGATTCCTTATCTCTGTCTAAGGATACACCAATAATTTGAAATTCATCTGTATTAAACTTCGTATTTAAATAGACCAAGAAAGGATTCTCAACTCTGCAGGGAGCACACCAGGAAGCCCAAAAATCAATCATAATTACTTTTGAATTAATATCTGAAAAGGAAATAATATCATTATCAAGTCCAGGACCAGTAAAATTTGGAGCTATTGATCCAATTTTTGGAGTTTCATCTTTTTGTTTATTGTAAAGATCAATACTTTCTTTTATTTGTAAGGAAGAAGGAGTTTTTTTAATTAGATCAGTAAATTTTTCAAATATCCCCATTGCATTTTCAATTTCTATCTCACTTTGAATAATCATCCTTTGAAGGATTAATGATGATATATAAGAGTCATTATTTTTTGACATGAATGATATTTCATAATTAGTTAATCTAGATCTCATTAAATCAAACTGATCATTTAAGTCCTTTACAATTAATGTGTCTTGCTGAATAGTAGCATTTCTGATTTCTAATTGAATTTTATTTAGTTCAACATAAAAATCATCAGTCTCTTTTAAATATTTGTCAAAATCCTCATTTGATTTTGTACCTGTAATTTTTGATGTTCTTAAACTATCCTTATAAATTTTAATATTTATTGATCCAGGTTCTAAAACTACAGGAATATTTTCTCTGCCATTCTCAAAATATACATAATGCATTTCTGGTATAACAATAGAGTCAGAAAAACTAAATTTTCCATCCAAAACGTCAGTTGAATCTACTGCAATTGGCCTATTATCTTTCCCTACTTTAATCAAAAATACCCTCTTGTTTTCATCGTGATTAGTTGTAGCAGATAAAGTGTATGTGTTATTATTGTTATTACAACTAAAAAGGATAAAACTTGTAAGTGTAATTAGAACAAATTTTTTCATAATTAAAGTATCTTTGAGAAATATGGAGCAAATATATAATAATTTAATTCCTTTATTTCAATTTTCTTATTCAATAAAATATTCCAATTTAAAATAATATGTTAAATAAAAATATATTCATTCAAGGTTTAAAAAACATAGTTGGCAGTAAATATGTACTAACGGCAAAATGGAGTAAAGAAACCTATTCTAGAGGATGGAGATATGGAGAGGGTGAGGCTTTGGCTGTTATTAAACCTAAAAATTTAGTTGATTTATGGAATGTTTTAAAAGTATGTGTAAAAGATGATGTTATTATTATTATGCAAGGTGCTAATACTGGTCTTACGGGTGGGTCAACCCCATTTGGAAATGATTATGATCGTGCTGTTGTAATTATAAATACAATGCGAATAAATGATATTCATGTGATTAATAATGGAAGACAGATTATAGGATTATCTGGAAGCACTTTATATGATTTAGAAAATAAAATAGAACCATATGGAAGAGACCCTCATTCTGTCATAGGATCTACTTCAATCGGTGCTTCAATAATTGGTGGTGTATGTAATAACTCTGGGGGCTCCTTAGTCCAAAGAGGGCCTGCATATACAGAACTAGCGTTGTATGCCAAAGTAAATGAAAATGGAAAATTAAAATTAATTAATGAATTAGAGATTAATTTGGGCTCTGAACCTGAGGAAATCTTGAATAACCTTCAAAATTTAAATTATAAACAATCTGATATAGTTAATTCTGAAAAACTAGCATCCGATAACAAATATTGTGAAATTGTCAGAGAAATTGATTCAAAGACCCCTGCAAGATTTAATGCTGATCAAAGACTGATGCATAATGTTTCTGGAAGTGCTGGAAAAATTGTTGTATTTGCAGTAAGGCTAGACACCTATGAAAAACCAAAAAAAAGTAAGGTTTTCTATGTTGGGTCAAATAATCCAGATGATTTTTGGAAAATAAGAAGAGATATTCTGGAAAAATTTAAAACATTACCAACTTTAGGTGATTATGTACACAGGGATTGTTATGATGCAGCTAAAAAATATAGTAAAGATACTTTTGTTGTGATAGAGAAACTCGGTACAAGTTTTCTGCCAACTTTGTTTGAATTAAAAAGAAATGTTGATATTATTTCTAATAAGTTCAGTTTTTTACCTGATCATTTTTCAGATAGATTAATGCAGTTTTTAAGTAATTTTTGGCCTAACCACTTACCGAAAAGGATGGAAAAGTTTAGGGATTTGTATGAACATCATTGGATTATTGAAATGTCTGATGATGGAATTGAAGAGGCTAAAAATTATTTTAATGATTTTTTTAAAAATAAAGAGGGTAGTTATTTTGAATGCAATAATTATGAGGGAAAAAAGGCTATGCTACATAGATTTGTTTCAGCTAGTGCAATTGGACGTTATTGTTCCTTATACAAAAAAGATATTGGAGAGATGATGTCAATGGATATTGCATTTCCAAGAAACGAGAAAGAATGGTTTGAAAAACTTCCAAAAGAAATTGATGATTTAATAGAAATGAAACTCTACTATGGTCATTTATTTTGTCATGTTCAACATCAAAATTATATACTAAAAAAAGGCGTTGATTCTGAGGAGTTGAAAGAAAAGCTGTTAGAAATTTATGATAAAAGAGGAGCCGAGTACCCAGCAGAACATAATTTTGGTCATGAATATTATGCCGATCAAAAAACAATCGACTTTTATAAAAAATTAGATCCTACAAATACATTTAATCCTGGAATTGGAAGAACAAGTAAACTTAAGAATTGGAAATAAACAATTTTTTATAATAAATATTAGAACTATTTTTGTTAAAATTTTTTGATGGCAGGAAATACTTTCGGAAATATATTCAAGCTAACCACTTTTGGTGAATCCCACGGGCCAGCAATTGGTGGTATTATTGATGGTTGTCCTGCAGGATTAAAGATTGATTTAGATGCTATTGAAAATGAAATGCAAAGAAGAAAACCTGGTCAATCCTCTATTGTTACTCAAAGAAAAGAAGAAGATACAGTTACTTTTTACTCTGGAATATTTGAAGGTATAACTACTGGAGCACCAATAGGTTTTTTAATCCATAATAAAGATCAAAAATCTAAAGATTATTCCCATATAAAAGACACTTACAGACCTTCACATGCTGATTTTGTTTATGATAAAAAATATGGAAAAAGAGACTACAGAGGAGGAGGGAGGAGTTCAGCTAGGGAAACTGCATGTAGAGTTGCAGCAGGTGCAATTGCCAAACAAATACTTTCTGATTTAAAAATTACAGCGTTTGTATCCTCTGTGGGTGATATAAAAGTTGAAAAACATTACTCTGAATTAAATTTCTCTGAAATAGAAAAAAACCCTGTTCGTTGTGCAGATCCTAAAACTGCATCTCTAATGGAAGATCATATAAAAGATATTAGAAAACAAGGGGATACAGTCGGTGGTGTTATTACCTGTGTTGTTGAAAACACACCCATTGGACTTGGAGAGCCTATTTTTGATAAGCTTCACGCAAATCTTGGAAAAGCTATGCTTTCCATTAATGCTGTAAAGGGTTTTGAATATGGCAGTGGTTTTGCAGGAACAAAATTAAAAGGTAGCGATCATAATGACGCTTTTAATTCGGATGGAAAAACTGAGACTAATAATTCAGGTGGAATCCAAGGTGGAATAAGTAATGGTATGGATATTTACTTTAATGTAGCATTTAAACCTGTTGCTACTATTATGAAAGTTCAAAACACTATTGATTCTGATAATAAATCTGTAGAGATGAAAGGAAGAGGAAGACACGATCCTTGTGTTGTCCCAAGAGCAGTACCTATTGTTGAAGCAATGACTGCATTAGTTCTTGTAGATTTTTATTTAATTAACAGAACAATTAAACTTTAATTCTTACAATTATTTGACTTATATATCAGTAAAGTGAACTATTATTTATAAATAGTTCAGTTAATGAACTATTATATAAATATTTATAATAAAAATCTGTGAACGATTAATTGTTTAGTGTTCATATAATAATTAATTTAAAGAATAATTAGTCTATTTTCTTTGTGAAATTTTTAAAATACTTATTTCTATTTGTAGTTGGTTTTGTGTATTCGCAGACTGATGTTTCTGGTACCTTAAGCACAGATACAACTTGGGAGTGATACATGGAAGTTTTATTTATCTGGGCCAGGCATTGTTAATTATGCACCTTTTCCAGCTGATTTAAAAGCTCCAGGTTCAGGATCAACTATAGCTAGAAGTGAAGAAGGTAAAGTAACTTTTACATGGGAAGGAAGTGATCCGGATAGTGGGGATACACTTACTTATACTCTTTATGTAGACGCTACTGACGGAAAACAAACACCACCATCCGCTCAGACTGGAATATCCGCCAAAACCCTTGATGTTGCATTAGAAGCAGCAACTACTTACTATTGGAGGGTTAAAACATCAGATGGAACGAATAGCAGTTATTCAATAGTCTATTCATTTAAAACACAATAAATTAATTATTAACCTTATTCCATTTACAATTAATTAAAGGGGCCTAGCCCCTTTTTTTTATATTTGAACAAAATTTGTTTTGAACGATATAACTATTACTTTGATAGATAGAAATGGTAAAAAACATTTCTTAAAAGCACCAATTGATATTAATATGAATTTAATGGAGTTATGTAAAAGTTATGAGTTTCCTGTTCAAGGAATTTGTGGTGGAATGGCTATGTGTGCATCATGTCAAATTTATGTTCATGAGAAAAAATTACCAAATGAAAAAAGTATAGATGAAGAAGCAATGCTTTCGGAAGCTTTTTTTGTTAAAGAAAACTCAAGGTTGGGTTGTCAAATTCAAATAACTAAAGAATTGGATGGGTTTGTTTTTGAATTGGCTCCTGAGTAGGTTAATTTAAATTCTCTTTTTTAATCAGGTTAAGTGCTGAGCCCTCTTTATACCACTCAATTTGTTGTTCATTATATGAATGGTTAGCAAGAATTCTGTCTTTTGAGCCATCTTTGTGTTTTATATCTATAGTAATTTTTTTTCCTGGACTAAAACTTTCTAAATCAATAAAATCAAAAAGGTCATCCTCTTGTATTAAATCATAATCATTTTCATCATTAAATGTTATACCTAACATTCCTTGTTTTTTTAAGTTTGTTTCATGTATTCTTGCAAATGATTTTACTAAAACTACTTTTACACCTAAGTGTCTGGGTTCCATTGCTGCATGCTCTCTAGATGAACCTTCACCGTAATTGTGATCCCCAACTACAATTGTGTCAATTCCATTTTTTTTGTACTGTCTCTGAACATCAGGAACCCCTTCATAATCTCCATTCAAATGGTTTTTTATAAAATTTGTTTTTTCATTAAAAGCATTTACAGCTCCAATTAAACAATTATTTGAAATGTTATCTAGGTGCCCTCTGTATCTTAGCCATGGTCCAGCCATCGAGATGTGATCCGTAGTACATTTTCCTAAGGCTTTGATTAAAAGTCTTGCATTTAAAATATTTTTTCCATCCCATGGTTTGAATGGTTCTAAAAGCTGTAATCTCTCAGAATTTTTATTTACATTGACTTCAATACTTGAACCATCTTTAGAGGGGGCAATATATCCTGCATCTTCAACCTCAAACCCTTTTGGAGGAAGCTCCCAACCTGAGGGCTCTTCTAATTTAACTTGATCTCCATCTGAATTAATTAATAAATCAGAAATAGGATTAAAATCTAACCTTCCTGAAATTGCAATTGCTGCAACCATTTCTGGTGAAGCAACAAAGGCATGAGTATTTGGATTACCATCAGCTCTTTTTGCAAAATTTCTATTAAAAGAATGAACTATCGAGTTTTTTTCTTTTAAATCGGCACCCTCTCTTGCCCATTGGCCAATACATGGTCCACAAGCATTAGTGAAAATTTTTGCATTTAAATTTTCAAATACATCCAAGAATCCATCTCTTTCAGCTGTAAACCTAACCTGTTCTGATCCGGGGTTTATTCCAAATTCAGCTTTAGTTTTCAATCCTTTGTCAATTGCTTGTTGGGCAATAGATGCTGCTCTGGACAAATCTTCATAAGAAGAATTAGTACATGATCCAATTAGACCCCATTCAACTTTTAAAGGCCAATCGTTTTCTTTAGCTTTATCTCCCATTTTATTAACTGGAGTGGCAATATCGGGTGAAAATGGTCCATTTATGTGAGGCATAAGCTCAGAAAGATTAATTTCAATAACCTGGTCAAAATATTTTTCAGGTTCTGCATAAACTTCAGGGTCAGCCGTTAGATAATCTTTAACATTATTTGCTGCATCAGCAATATCACTTCTACCTGTTGATCTTAAGTATCTTTCCATTGATTCATCATAACCAAATGTTGAAGTTGTAGCTCCAACTTCAGCTCCCATATTACAAATAGTTCCTTTTCCAGTGCATGACATTGATTTTGCTCCAGGCCCAAAGTATTCGATTATTGCTCCAGTACCTCCCTTAACTGTTAAAATCCCAGCAACTTTAAGGATAACATCTTTTGGTGATGTCCATCCAGAGCATTTTCCTGTTAGTTTTACTCCAATTAATTTGGGAAACTTCAGTTCCCAAGCCATTCCAGCCATAACATCAACTGCATCAGCTCCACCAACTCCAATAGCTACCATTCCTAGTCCGCCCGCATTAACTGTGTGAGAATCTGTTCCTATCATCATACCCCCTGGGAAAGCATAATTTTCTAATACAACTTGATGAATAATCCCAGCACCAGGTCTCCAAAAACCAATTCCATATTTATCAGATACAGATTCAAGAAAATTAAAAACCTCGTTACTATTATTTAATGCAGTTTGAAGATCTTTAGATGCACCAACGGAAGCTTGAATTAAATGATCACAGTGTACAGTTGTAGGAACAGCGACACTTTTTTTTCCTGCCTGCATGAACTGAAGCAATGCCATTTGAGCAGTTGCATCTTGACAAGCAATTCTATCTGGGGCGAAATCTACATAGTCAATTCCTCTTTTAAAGGGTTTTTCATATTTGTTATTCCAAAGATGTGAGTATAAAATTTTCTCTGATAAACTAAGTGGGGTACCTTTGATTGCTCTAGCCTTATCAACTCTTTGTTGAATTTGCTTGTAAACTTTTACAATCATTTCAATATCAAATGCCATAAGAATAACTTTGATTGCAAAAATAAGGTTTATTAATCAAATTTAATTAATAAATCTTACAGTATAATTAGTAGAGAACAAAGTACAAGCATTGTAAATGCAGGTAGAGACTTTATCAGTGGATCGTTAATTTTAATATGGACTCCTATTGCTCCAATCATTAAGCATCCCATTAAAAAAGCTGAGGGATTAACTACATTTGGAAACCAGATGCCTGCAATTAATAGGCATGCAAGAGATAGTTTAGAAAAACCAATAATATTCATAAATGATT
Source organism: Flavobacteriaceae bacterium (assembly GCA_045562345.1). Taxonomy (GTDB): domain Bacteria; phylum Bacteroidota; class Bacteroidia; order Flavobacteriales; family Flavobacteriaceae; genus MAG-121220-bin8. The sequence continues at coordinate 50,711 of JBJKVZ010000026.1, read as the reverse complement.
TATCAAAACCATAGGCCTTGAACTCTGATTCCATGTTTATTGCATCTGCAGCTCTGTAAATTGAAGGTTTATTAAATCTAAAAATCCAAACATTAAAAATTCCAATGGCTATTATTGATTGAATTACAATATGTAAAGTTTCCATGTATTAAATTTTTATTAAAATAATTAATTTATTTAAAACTTTAAAAAATTATAAATTAATATTATATGTTTATAAAAAACTCCTATTTAGATTTGGGAATTAAAAAACGGCTACAATTTATAAAAGTATAACCGTTTTATTGTTTTAGTAGCGGGAGCAGGACTCGAACCTGCGACCTTCGGGTTATGAGCCCGACGAGCTACCTACTGCTCTATCCCGCGATGTGAGGGCGAATTTACAACATTTTTAATTTATAGAAAAAAGTAATATCAATTATAATTAAGCACCTTACCTTTGCTTTTAGATGCATAAATCTGGTTATATAAATATAATTGGTAATCCTAATGTTGGTAAATCAACTTTAACAAACATTTTTGTAGGTCAAAAGTTGTCAATAATTACCCATAAAGCACAAACAACAAGACATAGAATTTTGGGTATTGTAAATTCTAAAGATTTTCAGTTGGTAATTTCTGATACACCTGGAATTTTAAAACCAGCACATAAACTTCATGAGTCTATGATGGACTTTGTAAATATGACTTTTGAAGATGCAGATATTTTGCTTTATATGGTAGAATATAGGGATCGGGAATTAAAAGATTCAAAACTTTTTAATAAAATAAAATCTTCTAAAACTCCTCTTTTTTTAATAATTAATAAAATTGATAACATTGATCAGATCAAGTTAGAGGCTGAAACTGATTATTGGAAAGAAACCTTACCAAATGCTGAAATATGGCCAATTTCCGCTAAAGAGAAGTTTAATGTTAAAGAATTAAAAAATAGAATTATAGATATTTTACCTGAGGGACCTGCATATTTCCCTAAAGATCAAATTACAGATAAGCCAGAAAGATTTTTTGTAAATGAAATTATTAGAGAAAAGATATTGCTTTATTTTAAAAAAGAAATTCCATATTCTGTTGAAGTTGTTACTGAAACATTTCAAGAGGAACCTAATATTATTAAAATTAAATCTATAATAATGGTTGAAAGAACCAGTCAAAAAGGAATTATTATTGGTCATAAAGGAGACGCTATTAAAAAGATTGGTATTGAATCTAGAATTGATATGGAAGCTTTTTTTAATAAAAAGATTTTTTTAGAACTTCAGGTAAAAGTTAATAAGAACTGGAGATCCAGTGATAATCAGCTTAAAAAATTTGGGTATAATCAAAAATAATATAATTGATTAAAACATTAGATTTGCACTCCTAAATAAAAAACAATGAGTTCTATAGTTGCTATTGTTGGAAGACCTAATGTTGGAAAATCTACCCTTTTCAATAGGTTGATTCAAAAAAGAGATGCTATTGTTGATCCAACAAGTGGTGTAACAAGGGATAGACACTATGGATTTTCTTTTTGGAATGGTAAAGATTTTACAGTTATTGATACAGGTGGATACATGCTTGGGGGAGATGATAATTTTGAAAAAGAAATAAATGACCAAGTTATGATTGCCATTGAAGAGTCTGATGTAATCATATTTACTGTAGATGTTGAGAGTGGGCTTAATACAATGGATAGTGAGATTGCAAGATTACTACACAAGTCTAGTAAACCAGTTATACTTGCTATTAATAAAGTAGATAACCATAAAAGACAAATGGATTCAAATGAATTCCACTGTTTGGGATTTGAAAGATCTTTTAATATTGCAGCTATTAATGGTGGAGGGACAGGAGAATTATTAGATGAATTAGTCAATTTTTTTCCAGAAAAATCAAAAAATGAGGAAAACAATATTCCAAGATTTGCTGTTGTTGGAAGACCCAATGCAGGTAAATCCTCTTTTATAAATGCCTTATTAGGTAAAGAACGTTATGTAGTCACCGATATTGCAGGAACGACTAGGGATAGTATAGATACTCATTTTAATAGATTTGGATTTGATTTTAAATTAATAGATACTGCTGGTATTAGAAAGAAATCAAAAATTAATGATGACATTGAGTTTTACTCTGTTGTAAGATCAATTAGAACAATTGAAAATGCTGACATTTGTTTAATTCTATTTGATGCTACTAGATCTTTTGATGCACAGGTTAAAAATATTTTTTGGCTTGCTGAAAGAAATAATAAAGGGATTGTCATTTTAGTAAATAAATGGGATTTAGTAGATAAAAAAACCAATACTATAAAATTCATTGAGGAAGCTATAAGTAAAGAAATTGAACCTTTTACAGATGTTCCAATTGTTTTCATTTCAAGTCTAACTAAACAAAGAATATTTAAAGCAATTGAAACAGCTATGAATGTCTATAAAAACAGAAAAAATACTATTGTAACTAGAAAACTAAACGATGAAATGTTGCCAATTATTCAAAAAACACCTCCTCCAGCATATAAGGGAAAATATGTAAAAATTAAATTTTGTACTCAACTTCCATCATCCCATCCCCAATTTGCTTTTTTTTGTAATCTTCCACAATACGTTAAAGAACCTTACAAAAGGTTTTTGGAGAATAAAATTCGAGAATTGTATAATTTCAGTGGAGTGCCAATCAGTGTTTATTTTAGAAAAAAATAATTTTAAAGTTCATTTCTAATATTTATTAGGATAGCCTTGATTTTTTCTAATTTTTTAATAACTTCAAAATTTTTATTTAAAATTTTAAGCTGCTCCTTTGCTCCGTCAAGTGTATAGCCTTTTTCCTTTACTAAGTGATGAATTATTTGAAGTTTTTCAATGTCAATTGATGAATATCTCCTAGTCCCTCTTTTATTTTTTTTTGGATTAAATTCTTCAAACTCTTTTTCCCAAAATCTTATAAGAGATGCATTTACTTCAAAAGCTTTAGAAACTTCACCAATACTGTAATATAATTTTTCAGGCAGATTGACATGCATTAATCTAATGATTGGTTTTCTTGATTAGCAATCTTTAATAATTCTTCGAATTCTTCAGGAGTAAGATCACCATAATAAAAATTGATTGGGTTCAGTCTTTTGTTGTCTTTAATTACCTCATAGTGTAGATGCGGAGCCTGAGATCTTCCAGTATTACCAACAAAACCAATAATGTCACCCTTTTTTACTTTTTGATTTCTTCTAACATTGTATTTACTTAAATGTGCATATAATGTCATATATCCAAAACCATGATCAATTCTTATATGTTTACCATATCCAGAAGATCTTGAGTCAGCTCTAGTTACTATGCCATCGCTTGCTGCATAAATTGGAGTCCCTCTTGGAGCAGTAAAATCCATTCCTTTATGCATTCTTCTAGATTTTGTAAAAGGATCAGTTCGAAAACCAAAACCTGATGCCATTCTGGTTAAATCATTATTCTTAATTGGCTGAATTGAAGGGATTGCTGCAAGTAGTTTTTCCTTTTCATTAGCTAATCTTTCGATTTCATCTAGTGATTTAGATTGAATTACTATTTGTTTAGTAAGAATATCAATTTTCTTATTTGTTTCAATGACAAGTTCAGAGCTCTCATAACCATCTAAATTTTTATATCTATTAATTCCGCCAAATCCAGCTCTTCTGATATCATAGGGAATTGGGTTGGTTTCAAAAAGAACACGGTAAATATTATTATCTCTTTCTTCAATATTTTGTAAAACAGTGTTTAACTGATTGATTTTTTTATTTAAAATATCAAATTGAAGTTCATAATTAGCAATTTCCCTGGCTTGAGAAAGTTCAGTAGGCGTGTTAATTATTGTAGAGTTTAATAAAAATAACAAAACCATTATTCCAAAAAACATGGAACTTATTAAAAAGGCCAATGTTTTTCTTATCCGAGATATTTTACTGATTTCAATCTTTCTGTAAGAAAGAGTTTTTTGATCGTAGTAATACTTGGTCTTAAACATTAACTAAATTATAGTATTTTTACTGATTTATAAGACTGATATAAAAACATAACTTAAGTAAAGATATAAAATTGTTTTTTTAAAAATTATTTAATTTTCATTTGATGAAATCTAACGAAATACGTTCCAAGTTTTTGAACTTTTTCAAAAGTAAGAACCATAAAATTGTAAAATCTTCCCCAATGGTTGTTCAAAATGACCCAACATTAATGTTTACTAACGCAGGGATGAATCAATTTAAAGATAATTTTTTGGGTAATGTTGATGTGGTTGAAAAAAGGTTAGCAAATACTCAAAAGTGTTTAAGAGTTTCAGGTAAACATAATGACTTGGAGGAAGTAGGTGTTGATACCTACCACCATACAATGTTTGAAATGTTAGGAAATTGGAGTTTTGGAGATTACTTTAAAAAAGAAGCAATAGAGTGGGCTTGGGAACTTTTAACGGATGTTTATAAAATTGATAAAAAAAATCTTTATGTTACTGTATTTGAAGGCTCAAAAAAAGATGGAACTAAAAAAGATGCCGAAGCTTATGCTTTATGGAAAAAGATAGTAGATGATGACAGGATTATTTTAGGAAACAAAAATGATAATTTTTGGGAAATGGGCGAGTTTGGGCCTTGTGGACCTTCATCAGAAATTCATATTGACATTAGATCCGAGCAAGAAAAGTCTAAAATTCCTGCTAAAAATTTAGTTAATAAAGACCACCCGGAGGTTATTGAAATATGGAATTTAGTATTCATAGAATTTAATAGAAAAACAAATGGAAGTTTGGAAAAGCTACCTTTTAAACATATTGATACTGGAATGGGTCTTGAGCGATTATCTATGATAATTCAAGGTGTAAAATCAAATTATGATACTGATATATTTATTCCAATTATTAAAGAATTAGAGGTTACGAGTGATTCTAAATATGGAAAGAATGATAAAAAAGATGTCGCTTTTAGGGTTATTGTTGACCACTTAAGGGCTGTAGTTTTTTCCATAGCTGATGGACAGTTGCCATCTAACAATGGCGCAGGCTATGTTATAAGAAGAGTACTTAGGCGAGCGATCAGATATGGCTATACTTATTTAAATTTAAAATCTCCACATATATATAAATTAGTTGAAATAATGTCTAATCAATTTTCTGAAATTTTCCCTGAACTGAAAAAACAGAACGAATTAATAAAAAGTGTAATAAAACAAGAAGAAAAATCTTTTTTAAAAACTTTGGAAAAGGGTATCCTTAGACTTAACGAAACTATAAGCAAAAAGACAAATAATAAAATTTCTGGGTCAGCTGCCTTTGAACTTTACGACACTTATGGTTTTCCAATAGATTTGACATCTTTGATTTTAAGAGAAGAAGGGATGACATACAACAAGAGTGAGTTTAATAAATTAATGAATCAACAAAAAAACAGATCAAAATCGCTTGAATATTCAAATTCAAATGAGTGGGTAAGAATGGTTGAATCAACTCATAACACCAATTTCATAGGATACGATCATCTTGATTCAAAATCTAAAATTTTAAGATATCGTGAGGTAAAAGACAAAAACAACGAAATTAATTATCACATAGTTTTTGATATAACACCGTTTTATCCTCAAGGAGGTGGGCAGTCAGGTGATAGGGGTGTTATTGAATCTGGGAATTTAAAAGAAAGCGATAAAGTTATAGTTGTTGATACCATTAAAGAAAATGATTCAATTATTCATATCACTAAAAATCTTCCCAAAAAAAATGATAATTTGATTTTAAAAGTAGATGGTAAAAGAAGATTAAACCTTTCATGTAATCATACTGCAACTCACCTTCTTCATCAAGCTTTAAGAAATGTGTTGGGTGATCATGTTCAGCAAAAAGGATCTATGGTTTCTGACAAATACCTAAGATTTGACTTTTCCCATTTTTCTAAATTATCAAATATAGAATTGGATGATATACAGAGCTTTGTAAATAAAAAAATAGTTGAGAAATTAGGTTTGGAGGAAAATAGAGAGGCATCACTGGACGAATGTTTAAAAAATGGTGTTGTGGCTTTATTTGGTGAAAAATACGGAGATGTTGTAAGGTCAATAAAGTTTGGTGATTCCTTTGAGCTTTGTGGTGGAACACACATTGAAAATACAGATCAACTAAGATCCTTTGTTATTATTTCAGAATCTGCTATATCAACTGGTATAAGAAGAATAGAAGCTTTAAGTGGTAAAAATGCAATGGATTATTTGACCAAACAATCTAAAATTCTTAAAGAGGTTAATGAATTATTATTAAATCCAAAAGATCCAATCGATGCTATTAATAAATTGAAGAACCAAAATATAGTCTCAAGTAAAAAAATTGATAGCATTAATAACCAATTAGTAAAATATTATTTAAGTGATATAAAAGAAGATTTGATAAAGTTAAATAACAAAAACTTCTGTGCAATTGAATTAAAATGCTCACCTGAGTTATTAAAAAATCTGGCTTTTAAAGCTGGTGATCAAATAGACAACTTAATGTTAATCTTATGTTCAAGTCATGAAGGAAAGGCCTTTTTAGTTTGCTATATTTCAAAAAATTTAATTGATTCAAAACTCGACGCAAAAAAAATTGTTGATCAATTAAGTGTATTTATTAATGCAGGGGGCGGGGGACAACAATTTTTTGCAACTGCTACAGGAAAGAACCCATCAGGAATAAAAAAATTATTAGAAAATTCTAAAAAATACTTTACTGATTTAAAGTAGTTTCAATTTCAGGTGGAAATACTGATAATATTTTTGATACATAATTGTCAACTAATTCATCTCTATTGGTTTTACCATTTGAAGATAAAAATCCAATTCCCTTTCCTTGCCATATAAGCTGCTTAGATTTGGTATCAATTAGATCGATGTATAATACACCTTCTGAAGTTGTGTGAGAAATTCTTCTATAGTTTCTTCCATAGTAATATGGGTACCAGCCAGAGTAGTAAGGACTGTAATATGAATTGTCTATGTAAATATTTTCTGAGGATTTCGTAGAAATATTGATTAAAAGATCAGGATTTTCACTAATATTCAGACCTTTAACTGATAAATTTTTTTCGATTGATTTTAAAATTCTTTTTTTATCAATATCCGAAATTTCTACATTATCTATACCTTTTTTATAAAATGCAAAGGATTTATAATTATCAAAATTAATCTCTGAATCAAAGTCAGAGTAAACTCTAATAGAATTACAACTGCAAATAATAGTTGCAAAAGTTAGTAACAAAGTATAAAGTTTAATTTTATTCATAATTTTTATTTAAATATGATCAATAACTGTGCCTAAACAATAAAAACATATTATTTTTATAAAGTTATAAAAAATAATGCTTTCTTTCCGCCAACACATTTCAGAAAATCAAAGAATTAAATTGCCAATTTTAGATCAAAATGATTTTGAAATTTATTTAAAAAGAGAAGACAAAATTCATCCAATTATATCTGGAAATAAATATAGAAAATTAAAATACAACATTGAATTTTTGAAAAATAATAACAAAAAAAGTTTAATAACTTTTGGAGGCGCTTATTCAAATCATTTGTTAGCATGTTCCTATGCCGGACATATAAATGGTTTCAATACATTTGGAATAATTAGGGGAAATGAGTTAAATGACAAAGAACTAAACTCAAATTTAAAAAAATGCAAAAAATATGGAATGAAATTCATTTTTATATCCAGAGATGAATACAGAGAAAGGAATGGAGAAAAATATTTAAAATCTATTAAAAAAAAATTTAAAGACTCAATAATAATTCCTGAGGGAGGGACCAATATTTTAGGAGTTAAAGGATGTGAGGAAATACTAAATAATACTGATAAAGCTTTCGATGTGATTTGTTGTCCTGTAGGTACGGGAGGTACTATTTCAGGAATTATAAATTCAAAAAATAAAAATCAATTAGTTTTAGGTTTTTCAGCATTAAAATCGAGTAAAATAAAAAATGTAATAGCTAAATTTGTAAACAATAAAGAATGGTTTGTGTTTGATGATTTAAATTTTGGAGGATATGCAAAAGTTGATAAAAGACTGGTAAATTTCATTAATGAGGTAAATATTAATAATGGAATCATATTAGATCCAATTTATAATTCTAAGATGATGTTTTCTGTAATTGACATGATAAAAAAAAATAAATGGCATTTTGGCAAGAAAATTTTATTAATAAATACTGGTGGATCAAGTTATGTAAATGATATAAATCTAAAACTAAAGAAAAAAGGATGTCTAACTATCGATTATTAGTATTTATTTTTATTATCAGTTTAAGTTCTTGTGGATCAAATAAGCTTTCTTACAAGATTAAAAATCCAAAAAAAATTAAAAATAAATCACAAAAATCTATAAACCGTTTTTTTGAGTCTATGACAAGTGAAGAGCGAACACATTGGTATGTAAATACTTATTCAAAAATTGCAATTGACGAAATGAAGAAATATGGAATTCCTGCTAGTATAACCATGGCACAAGGAATTTTAGAATCAAGTTCTGGAAAAGGAACGTTGGCCTTAAAATCAAATAATCATTTTGGAATTAAATGTCATAAGGGTTGGAAAGGAAAGAAAGTATATCATGATGATGATCTAAGGGGAGAGTGTTTCAGAAAATATAAAAACCCTGAAAAATCTTATAGAGATCACTCTATTTTTCTTGAGTCAAGAAGTAGGTATAATTTTTTGTTTAAGTACAGTAAAAAAAATTATGTTAAGTGGGCGAATGGATTAAAAAAAGCAGGATATGCCACTGACCCAAAATATGCTGAAAAGTTAATTTCACTAATTAACAGATATGAACTTTGGAAACTAGATGGATCAAAAAAACCATTGAATAAATCAAAAGAAAGAAAATTGTCAAAAAAACAAATCTCGGAAACCTCTAATCAAATTTTAAAAAATAAAGTAAAATCACAAACTATTCACGTTGTAAAAAAAGGAGATACTCTCTACTCGATTTCAAAAAAATATAATATTTCGATTTCAGAACTAGTGAAAAATAATAACATAAAAAACAATAATATTTCAATAGGTCAATCATTAAAAATTTAAAAAAGGAATGATTTATAAAAGAAGTAGTGAATTATTTAAAGTTGCTAAAAATTATATTCCTGGTGGAGTTAACTCTCCTGTTAGAGCATTTAAGTCAGTTGGAGGAACTCCAATTTTTGCCTCCAAAGCAAAAGGTGCTTACTTGTATGATGAAGATGGGAATAAGTATATAGATTATATTTCGTCATGGGGTCCAATGATACTGGGTCATGCTCATAATAATGTTATTGATGCAATTTCAGAAACAGCAAAAAAAGGCACATCGTTCGGAATGCCAACATCAAAGGAAACAGAACTTGCACAATTAGCATTATCAATGTTACCAGGCTTAGATAAAATAAGGTTTGTGAATTCAGGAACAGAAGCATGTATGAGTGCTATTAGACTTGCTAGAGGATTTACTAAAAAAGATAAAATAATTAAATTTTCAGGTTGCTATCACGGTCATTCAGACTCATTTTTGATACAAGCTGGCAGTGGAGTGGTTACATTTGGAACCCCCAATAGTCCCGGTGTAACTCAAGGTACAGCTAAAGATACCTTGATCGCACCATTTAATGATTTAAAATATGTTGAAAAACTTGTAAAAAGAAATAGTGGACATGTAGCTGCTATAATTATCGAACCTATCGCTGGAAATATGGGCTGTATAGCACCAATGAACGGTTTTATTGAAGGATTGAGAGTTTTGTGCGATAAAAATGATATTCTTTTGATTTTTGATGAAGTTATGACTGGGTTTAGATTAGCACAGGGAGGTGCACAAGAGCTTCTAGGTGTTAAGGCTGATATTGTCACCTATGGAAAAGTAATTGGTGGGGGATTACCAGTAGGCGCTTTTGCTTCATCAAATTTAATTATGAAAGAATTGTCCCCAGATGGGTCTGTTTATCAGGCTGGTACTTTAAGCGGAAACCCTCTCGCTATGTCAGCTGGGTTAGCAACTTTATTAGAGTTAAAAAATAATACTAGTATTTACGAGAGTTTAGATAAAAAAACAACATATTTAGAACAAGGCATGAGAAAGATACTAAATGAATCTTCAATTGACTACAGAATTAACAAATTAGGTTCAATGATTTCTCTTCATTTTACATCAGTTGATGTAACTAATTTCAAAACAGCTCAAAAAGGAAATAACAAAAAGTTTAAAAAATATTTTCATGGAATGTTAAAAGAAGGAATTTATCTTCCCCCAAGTGCATTTGAAAGCTATTTCTTAAATGATGCTTTGTCTTTTAACGATATAGATTTTACTTTAAATGCACTAAAAAAGGTTGTAAAATTGATTTAAATGGGCTTACCATTTAATATATTAGATATTTTATTTTTAACCATTTCAATATGCATTGAAGTCATCTCATCTGATTTGTTTTTATACTTTTTCAAATCTTTTTTTAATTCTATCAATTGATTGGCTGCCACAGTTCTAATATCAGATTGGCTCACTTTTACGCTAGTCACATAATTTCTTGCCCAAGAGGGAGTTGAACCTTGTTCATTGTTCATTAAAAAATTTATTCTATCTAAATAAGCAAGTTGAAGATTTCTTCTATAAACATCTATATTTTCTTTTTTATAAACTTCTTTAAAAATACCTTTTCTTAAATCAGTCATCATTTTTATTAAAGAATAAGCATTTTTTCCGTTTATAGCTTCATTTTCAATTAACCTGGCCATTTTACCAAAATCCAGTAGGCTATTCAAAGTTCTAGATTGAGTGCTTCTTATCCTATTGGTTATTCCTGCAAACTCAATTTTATTTAAAATATTTTTGTTTATCATCCAAGTTGGAGTTTGAAAAAGTTGATCATGTAAAAAATTCATACAATTTTGTTGATGTGATTTATTTACGTGAGTATAAACAGCACCTTCTTGATCTGCCGTTTTATAATATTGATAAATCCCTCCAATATTATTTGACACATGTCCCATATATCTTCCAAATTGACTTAAAACCTGTCTATACATGTATCCTAATTCATTATATGTTTTGCCATCTTCAGTTGTCCAATCAATAAGTTTTGGCATTATTCTTTTTAGATTTGCTATACCATATTCACTGGCTTTTACAGAATTGTCACCTAAATCTTCCGTTTGTGAACTTGGATCAATTCCAGAACTTCCAAATCTATATTTTAAATCATCTGCTTTTTCAGTTATCCAACTTTGAAGAATTAATTTTTCCTGCTTCTCATCAACATCAAAAATTGGTTTATATCCCCACTTTACAGAATAGATATCATATATTCCAACGTTCGGCGTATTCCATTCAGATGGCATTAATGCTACGTCATCATCTTCAGGTTGAGCTACATAATTAAATCTCGCATAGTCCATAATGGAGGGAGAAGTTCCATACTTTTTGGTAAAAGTTGCAGACCTTAAAGAGTCAACAGGATATGCACTACTGCTACCCATGTTATGTGGAAGGCCTATTGTATGGCCGAATTCATGGGATGAAACAAACCTGATAAGTTCTCCCATGACCTCATTTTTAAACTCTACTCCTCTTGCTTCTGGATTAACAGCAGCGGTTTGAACAAAATACCAATTTCTTAGAAGTTTCATCACATTGTGATACCAATTTATATCAGACTCAAATATTTCACCAGATCTTGGATCTGATACTCTTGGTCCATTTGCATTAAGAGAAGCAGAAGCTAAATATCTAATAACTGAATACCTTACATCTTCGGGACTCCATTCAGGGTCTTCCTCTTTTGATGGGGGGTCTTTACATATTACTGCATTTTTAAAACCAGCTGCTTCAAAAGCAGCATTCCAATCTTCAACACCTTGTTTTAAATATTTTCTCCATTTTACAGGAGTTGCAGGATCAATATAATAAACTATAGGTTTTTTTGGTTCTACTAACTCTCCATTTTTAAACTTCTCAATATCCTCATCTTTAATTTCAAGTCTCCACCTTTGTAAGTAACGGACAGTTTCTGCTTCCTGATTATCTATACCAAAATCCATTTGACTATTGGTAAACCATCCAACTCTCTGATCAAAATATCTTCTTTTCATGGGCTCTTTTGGCAATAATACCATAGAGTTGTTTAGAACCATTGATATTTGACCATTTCTTGAATTAGATGATTTATAGGTTTTTATGTGTTTTGTTTCTATGTTTAAGGGAAAACTTCTTATGGATTCAATAAATGAGAGTTTAGAGTCTAAACTTGTTATTTTAAATCCTTTTCTAGAAGACTGTGGAAATCCAAATATTTTTATATCACTTTTATACAAACTTGTAACATCAATTAAATAAGAGTTGTTTTTCTTATTCTCAGCAGCAATTTTAAAACTTGATATTATTGGTTCATAATTAGAATTTGAAACAGCAATACTGATAGGAAGAGAATCATTAGCAAATTTTGAATAGGAAGCTTGTTTTAAAAAAATATTGTTATCAAATTTTTCCCATTTTAATATTTGCTCACTCATTTTGTGTCGATTGAGTGTGAGTTCCGTTGCCATCTTAACAATTCTTGTTACCATAAGCATGTCTCTACCGATTAATGAATCATGAATTTCATAATAATATTTATCTTTTAATTTATGAACGTCAAATAAGCCTTTATCTGTTATGGCCTCATTAGTGATTATGTCTTCATAAGTTTTTTCTTTCTTTGGTTTTTTGTCTTTTTCAGAGGAATCTTTTTTTTGTGCGTTAATCCCTAATGAAATTAAAAGCATAAGATACAATGGGAAGTAAAATAATTTATTCATAAACTATAAAATTTAGATTACGAATATATTAAAAGAATAATAAAATTTTTGTGAAATCGATATATAATATTGAGAAAAAACGATAAAAACATACTAAAAGGTATGTTTTAGTCTCATTTACTCAATAATTTCAATCATGAATTTATTATTTATTTTTTGGACAGAAGCAAGTTTATGTTTTGTTAAACTTTTAATTGTTTTATCCCATTTTTTATTTGATAATCCTGATTCTGATTTAGCTAATGATAATTCAACAGGGGAGTTATGTTTAATGAATTTAATTAAATTTTTCTCTTCCTCATTCAACTCAATTCCTTTTCTTTCCGGTTTCATTTGTGGGAAAAATAATACCTCTTGAATTGAAACATTGTTTGTAAAAAGCATCACTAACCTATCAATGCCTATACCAATGCCAGATGTTGGAGGCATCCCGTATTCAAGAGCTCTTATAAAATCATTATCTATAAACATTGCCTCATCATCACCTTTCTCAGAAAGTTTTAATTGATCCTCAAATCTTTGCAGTTGGTCAATTGGATCATTTAACTCTGAATAAGCATTTGCAATTTCTTTACCGTTTATTAAGAGTTCAAACCTTTCAGTTAGTTTTGGGTTGTTCCTATGTTCTTTGGTTAAAGGACTCATTTCTTTTGGATAATCAGTAATAAATGTCGGCTCTACATAATGATGTTCACATTTTTCTCCAAATATTTGATCAATTAATTTTCCAATTCCCATCGTTTTATCAACTTCTATTCCTAAGTTTTTTGCAGTTTCGAACATCTTTTTTTCATCAAAATTTGATACATCAATTCCCGTATGTTCCTTTATCGAATCTAAAATGGCAATTCTTTTATAAGGTGTCTTTAAACTGATTTTTTTGCCTTCAATTTCTAATTCAGTTGTATTATTTAGTTCTAAAGCAATACTCTCAATTAAATTTTCAGTAGCATTCATCATCCACAAATAATCTTTATAGGCAACATAAAGCTCCACCATTGTAAATTCAGGGTTATGAGACCTATCCATTCCCCCTCATTTCTAAAAGCTTTTGCAAATTCATATACTCCCTCAAATCCACCAACAATTAATCTTTTCAAATACAATTCATTTGCAATTCTGAGATATAAGGGGATGTTTAAAGAATTGTGATGAGTTATAAAAGGACGTGCTGCAGCACCACCAGGAATTGGCTGAAGTATTGGAGTTTCAACCTCTAAATAATTTTTTTTATTAAAAAATGATCGTATTATATTAATTATTTGTGTCCTTCTTAAAAATGTATTTCTAACATCAGGATTTACAATTAAATCAACATATCTTTGCCTGTATCTTTGTTCAGGATCATTAAATTCATCATACGTTTTGCCATCGGAGTCAGTTTTGGGCAAAGGTAGTGGTCGTAAAGATTTGCTTAATACAACAAATTTTTTAACTAAAATAGTTTTCTCTCCAACTTGAGTTTTAAATAGCAAACCTTCGACACCTATTATATCACCAATATCCAGTAGTTTTTTATAAACATCATTATATAAAGATTTATCCTCTCCATCACAAATTTCATCACGGTTGAAATACAATTGAATTTTTCCATGACTATCTAAAAGCTCAGCAAAACTAGCTTTTCCTTGTATTCTTCGTGACATTAACCTTCCTGCAATCGAAACTTTCTTATCTTCTTTGTAATTAGAATTAATTTCTTTTGTTGTAATTGAAATTTTAAATAATTCAGGCGGATATGGATTGATCCCATATTCCCTCAGTTGTTTTAATTTTTCTCTTCTTATAATTTCTTGCTCTGAAAGCATTTAATAGTTTTAATTCAAAGATAAACAATAGAACATTAGAATAACCAAGTTATTATATATATACTTATATATATTTGTTCAAAATTTATAAATTGAGTTTTTGGAGAGTACTATTATCAATTTTATTTCCACCTTTATCAGTATTTGATAAAGGGTGTGGTTCCATATTGATAGTCTTTATATTAACTTTATGTGGTTGGGTTCCTGGTGTGATCGCTGCTCTAGTTATATTAAACAATCCCAATAAATAATTTTATGAATAAGAAGATTGAAATACATGATTTAGGTCTTAAAGGATATCAAGAAACTTATGACTATCAACTAAGTCTTTTTAATGAAATTATTGAAAGAAAAATTAGTAACAGAAAAAACAAACAAGAATTAGAAACAAAAAATCATTTAGTTTTTGTGGAGCATAAAAATGTTTATACACTTGGAAAAAGTGGTAATTTGAAAAATCTTTTAATTAGTGAGGAGAATTTAAAGAAAAATAAAATAGAGTTTCATAAAACTAATAGAGGAGGAGACATAACATACCATGGTCCAGGACAAGTTGTCTGTTACCCCATTATAGATTTAGACAATTTTTTTACAGATATAAATAGATATTTAAGATCATTGGAAGAAACCGTAATTCTTACTCTAAAAGACTATAATATAGTAGGGCAGAGAAGTGATAAGGAAACAGGAGTTTGGATTGATCCAACAACATTAAATCCAAGAAAAATTTGTGCCATGGGTGTTAAAGCAAGCAGATGGGTAACAATGCATGGTTTAGCTTTGAATGTCAACACAAACCTAGATTTTTTTAAAAATATTATTCCATGTGGTATCGAGAATAAATTTATAACATCAATCTCAAAAGAATGTAAAAATCCTGTTGATTTGACGTTAGTCAAAAAAAAAATAATTAAAAATTTTTTAAATGTATTTTCTGCTGAATTAAATTAATTTAATTCATAAGCAAGGATTTCATTTTTATCTCCACCAACAACAATCATATATTTATTATTCTTGTTTTTTGTGATATCAGCATTTCCTGAACCATATAAAGGGAAATAAGAATTTAGTGAAGCTTTATCATCGAAAAGGTATAATTTATTTTCATTTTGGTTTACAGTATATATAAATTTATCAAATGATATTTTAGGTTTGGAATAAGATCCATAGTTTACTTTAAAATTTTGACCATTAATGTCAATTATATTTTCACCAATTAGAACTAAATTTTTATTATTGGAATTTATTTTATATTCCGTTTCTATTGGTAAAACAGTTTTTGATATCTCACCGTTTGTGTTTATTTTAATTAATGTATTATTTTTTAGAGCAATAAATGAGTTTTTATTAAGAAAAATTTCAGAGTTAGATATTTTTAAGTTTTGAGAAACATCAATTCTTTTATTACCTCTTCTGTCTAATATGTATAATTTTTTTTCGGTATTAATAACTAAATAATCTTTTGAACCAACTCTAAAATGTTTTGGGACCTTAGTTATATTACTTTTAATATTTTTTTTATTAAATCCTTTAACAATCTTCATCTTTGAATCTAACATTTTTATTTCATCCTTAAATGCAATTAAAAATCTATAGTTTTTGATTTTATCATAATCAAAAACAGATAAACCTACAACTTTAGCATTTTTTTTATGTTTAACTTTTTTGACTTCATTACCGTTTTTATCTAATATTAAAAAATTTTTTTCTGTGGTAAATGCATACTGAAGCCTTCCGTTTTTATATAAATCAATTTGAAAGATTTGTCCAATAATTTTTTCATTTAAATCTTTTTTCCAAATGATATTACCCTGACTGTTGATTAGGTAAAGATTGTTTGATTTGTCCTGAGTTATAATCTCTTTTTTTTTGGTTACATAGTTGGTGACCCAAATAGGATTGAGATAAATTTCGTCATTAAGTTTCAAATTGAATAAAATTTTTGGACCTAGATTATTTGATTCATTTGGAGATTTTATTATACTATGGTTATTATAAATCAGTCCATCTTCAATTAGCATATGATTTATCCAAAAACTATATCTCTCTTTTTTAATTTTTAATTCATCAAACAGTTTATCATCAAAGTTTTTTAAATCGTAAATATTTAAAAAATTACTATTTTCAGGAATGTTTATGTAACTGTTTTGAAAGTCTTTAGAGTTTTTTATTGTTGATGAATTTGTATAATTTAAAATGAGGGTTTCGATAGATGTTTTGTTGTTTGAAAGTATAAAAAAGTTATTTATAAATACACAAAACTGTTGTTCAGAGTTGTCAATGTTAAAAAACTGGTTTTTTGTTTTAAATAATTTATCATTTATCTCATATAAATTAAAATTGCGATAAACAGAAACAGACTTTAAAAGTTTATTGATTCTTTTTTTAAAAAAATCACTTTTTTTCAAACTAAATAATGTCAATGTATTATTAGCTAATGATAAATTGCCAATTTCTTTTACATCGTAATACAAAGAATCATTAATAATTTCTTTTATGTTATTTATAGGAATTTCAGTATTTAAATTAGAAATATAATTCAAATGATTATATGAGATTTTTTGGAAATTCTTAAAGCTAGTTGGTATGATTTCTTCAAAATTTAATTTTGAAGGACTAATTTTCTTTAACAGATTAAATTTTCTATTAATAGAATCTTGTTGAAAACCAATTCCGCTTAAAATTAATTTGTTTTGATTTAAATTAATGTCAAATTGAATCCAATTTGCAATTTCAGAAATATCAAATATATTTTTCAAATTTTCATTATCTAAATAATTCGAAAAATTATTGGAAATGAACATTGAAAAATCATTATTGGCAACTTCAAATAATTTTTTTAAATCTTTATCCTTATTTGTATTAACAAAATTTGAGTTTCTTAAAGAGTTCTCAATTAATAACTTGCTTTTTGATTCAATGTACATTCCATTTTTAACTACATAGAAATTTTCTTTTTTATTTATAATAGATTTTTTTATGAAATGTCCGTTATAATTAATTGAATCAATTGCAGCTATTTCTTGATCAATATTTTTATTTTCTGAAAATAAAATTGAATAAATATCATTTTTTCCAAGCTTATGAAAGCTTTTAACAACTATACCACCAACATCTTTATTCTGGAAACTTTCGGATTCTAATCCCAAAAATTTATTTAAAAAATTGTCAAAGGATTGAGCATTAATTTCTTTTTGTGAATTATACTTTAGTACAAGTATTGGATCTGTTGGAATTAAATCAACTAGGCTCTTATTTTCTTTACCTACTTGAGTACAGCTAGTAATAAAAAAAAATAGAAAAATTTGTAATATTTTTTTCATTATTATCTTACAAAAGTAATGAACAAATATTCATTTTATGATAATTTAAAGCTTTTTCTGTGATGTTCAGTAATCCCATAATTAGTAATTGCATTTTTGTGTTCTTTTGTTGGATATCCATTATTTTTAATCCAATTATATTCAGGGTGTTTTATTGATAAATTGAACATATATTTATCTCTGCTAGTTTTAGCTAAAATAGATGCTGCAGCAATATTTGAATATTTCTTATCACCTTTTATTATACACTTGAAAGGGATTTTAAGATTAGTTTTAAATTGATTTCCATCAATTAAAATAAACTCGGGTTTAATTTTCAATTTCTTAATTGCATTGTTCATTGCAAGTATTGAGGCATTTAAAATATTTATTTTTTCTATAGTTTTTACTTTTACAAAACTGATAGAATAATCGATTGCATTTTCAATTATAATTTTACGCATCTCATTTCTCCTTTCTTTTGACAGTAATTTGGAGTCTTTTAAATATTTATGATTAAAATTTTTTGGAAGAATAACTGCTGCTGCGGTTACAGGACCTGCTAAACAACCTCTCCCTGATTCATCAGTTCCGCACTCAATAAAATTAGAGAATTGCTGCTTTAACATTTTTTTAAATTAAAATTAAACTTATTTAAAAATTAAATCAAAAGGAAATATATAACTTTACTTTAAAGTATATCAATGAATTGTCGTTCAATATTTTTAATTTTTTTTTGTATCAAAACCCATTTCATTTTTGCTCAAAGTGTTTTAAAAAACACTGCTTTAGACAGTGTGGAGTTAAAACCTGGAATAGAAAAATATTTGAAAATAAGTATAGAAAATGATTCCACGTTTATTGACACAACATTAACAATTAAAAAACATTATAAATTTAATTTTTTGAGAAAAGATGATCTGGAGCTTTTAAAGTTTTCAAATATTGGTCAGACCTACAATGAATTAACACATAATTTTGATAATCTATCCTACTTACCTAAAAAAAGTTTCTCTTCAAAAAAACATTTATACGTAAAGTCAAGTAAAATAAAATATTTTAATGTTCCAACCCCATTAACTGAGCTATTATTCAAAACTGTTATGAAACAAGGTCAATATACTGATGCTCTCTTCACATCCAATATTTCTGACAAATTGAATTTTTCAATTTCTTTCAAAGGAATGAGGTCCCTTGGGAATTATCAAAATATATTATCAGGTTTAAAGCAGTTTAATTATACAACTAAATATAATGATGAAAATAATAGGTATTTTCTTAAAATTAACTTTTTAAGTCAAATTTTTGAGAATCAAGAAAACGGTGGGTTAACTGATGATGCTATTTCTAATTTTGAATCTGAGGATGCTCTATTTAATGAAAGGTCTAAACTCTCTGTTAAATTTGAGAATGCAATAAATAATTTTTCTACTAAAAGATATTTTATTTCTCAAGAATTTATTTTAAATAATCAATCAAATCAAAAAAATACTTTATCAATCGGTCATGATTTTGAATATGAAACTCTTACTAACTCATATGAACAATTGTCACCAACAGATTTTTATGGTTCTATAAAAGATGGGCTAAACAATATCCATGATAAAACAAAAATAAAAACTACATTAAATAAATTTTATACTTACCTAAGATCAAATTTTTTTGGAAAAATAAAAGTTATTTATTCAAATTATAACTATAAGTATAATACGAATATTAATTCATTGGATTCCAAAGGAATTAATGAAAATGAAAATGCAATTACACTCAAATTCAATAGATTTTTTTTAGGAAATCAATTTAATTTTAATATCACAAAAGGTCTTTTTGGAGAAAGAATTGGTGATTTAATTGATGTGGTTGTTTTATCAAAAGAAGAATCTAAATTCAAATATGAAATTGGTTTAAATATATCCAGCAGGCATCCAGGATTTTATTATGAATTATACCAAAGTGACTATAATTTTTTAAACTGGGATTCTAAAGTTAAGCAACAAAAAACTAGAAATTTATATTTAAAATTGAATGTTAATGAATTTGGAAAAATAAGAGCAGATTTAAGAACAATACAAAATTATACTTACTTCTCACTAATTAATAAAGATGTGAATTTTGGTAAAAATCATCTTGTTCCAGTTGTAAATCAGTTGTCTTCTAACATAGAGTACCTAAAATTAAATTATAATAAGGAATTTAAATTTGGAAAATTTGCAATTGATAATTCATTAATTTATCAAAAAACTAGTCAAAACGGTAACTATTTGAATCTGCCTGAAATTATTACAAGAAATACTCTGTATTATTCAAATATTATTTTGAAAGGAGCAATGTTTTTTCAAACGGGATTAACTTTTAAATATTTTTCAAAGTTTTATGCTAATGAGTATAATCCAGCAATTAGTTCATTTTATATTCAAACTCAAAAAAAAATTGGAGGTTTTCCGTTAATGGAGATTTTTGCTAATGCAAAAATCAAACAAACTAGAATATTTATTAAAGCAGAACACTTTAATTCAACGATAACAGGAAATAATTTTTATTCATCTCCATCCTATCCATATAGAGATTTTATTATAAGATTTGGATTAGTTTGGAACTTTTTTAATTAAACAATTTTATCTAACTAATGGAAGATCACCTTTTTCTTTTGTTTCAAGTTCTGATGAACCCATCAAAAATTTATCTACCTCAACAGCAGCTTCTCTTCCTTCCGAAATAGCCCAAACAATCAATGATTGCCCCCTTCTCATATCACCTGCTGAAAAAATATTTTTAACACTTGTTTGATAATTTTTAGTTTTTAATTGACCTTTTTCATTAGTTTCTAATCCAATTTGTTCAACTAAGCTTTTTTCATGACCTGTAAATCCAAGAGCTAATAAAACTAAATCGCAGGGCCAGAGTTGTTCACTTCCTTCAATTTCTTTTAATACATCCTTTTCACCATCTTTTTTTATCCACTCGACTTCAATAGTTTTTAAACTCTTAACATTTCCGTTTTTGTCACTTATAAATTCTTTAGTTAAAATACTCCATTCTCTATGAATTCCTTCCTCATGAGATGTGGTTGTTTTAAGTTTAAAAGGCCAAAACGGCCAAGGATTTTCAACACTTCTAATAGAGGATGGCTTTGGCATTATCTCAAAATTTGTGACAGATTTTGCGCCATGTCTATTTGATGTACCAATACAATCAGATCCGGTATCACCACCTCCAATAACTATTACATTTTTCCCTTTAGCATTTAATCTTTTTTCAGTCTTTTTTATTCCATCTACTACTTCATTTTGTAATTTTAAGAAATCCATTGCCTGTTCAATTCCCTTTAATTGATGTCCTTTAATTGGCAACTCTCTTTTAACAGTTGCCCCAGTGCAAAGGATAACGGAATCATATTTTTTCAATTTATTTAAGGAAAAGTTTTTACCGATTTCTGTTTTAGTTCTAAATAAAATCCCTTCTTTTTTTAATTGTTCAATTCTCCTATCTATAATTGACTTTTCTAATTTAAAGTCTGGGATACCATATCTTAAAAGACCACCTATTTTATTGTCTCTTTCAAAAACTTCTATAGTATGACCAGCTTTATTTAGTTGCTGAGCCGCAGCTAATCCTGCAGGACCAGATCCTACAATAGCAATTTTTTTTCCTGTCCTTTTTTTTGGAGGGTTTGGTTTTATCCAACCTTCTTTAAACCCTCTTTCTACAATGTATTTTTCAATCATTTCAATTGATACAGGGGGATTTATTATACCTAAAACACAGGCTGCTTCACACGGTGCTGGACATAGCCTTCCGGTAAATTCTGGGAAATTATTTGTAGAGTGTAAAATATTTAATGCTTTTTCCCATTGATTATTATAAACAGCATCATTGAAATCTGGAATTAAATTACCTAATGGACATCCACTGTGACAAAAAGGAACACCACAATCCATACACCTAGCACTCTGATTTTTTAGCTTATTATCGGAGGGTTTTAATGTGAATTCTTTATAATTTCTAGTTCTTTCTAAAACAGAAATATACTTTTCATCTGCTCTTTCATATTCAATAAATCTTTTTACTTTTCCCATTTATATAATAATCTTGGATATTTTTTCTTTAGCCATTTTTTCCAATGCAATTTTATATTCAGTTGGCATTATTTTAATAAAATTATTTATCTCTCGATCCCAATTTAATAATATTTTTTTTGCAATGTGACTTGATGTAAAGCTAAAGTGATTTTCAATAAGTTTTTTTATTAAATCATTATCTTGATTAATAGGTTTCTCAATTTCGATCATTTCCATATTAAAATCCATTTTTTCAAATCTTTCGGTCTTATATATGTAGGCGATTCCTCCGCTCATGCCTGCAGCAAAATTTCTACCAATTGAACCAAGAATTAAAACTATGCCACCAGTCATATACTCACATCCGTGATCTCCAACTCCCTCAACTACAGCTGTTGCTCCTGAGTTTCTTACGCAAAATCTTTCACCAGCAATTCCATTTATATAGGCCTCACCTGATGTAGCGCCATACAAAGCAACGTTTCCAGTGATAATATTTTTATTTGATATTAAAGTAGATTTTTTTGGAATTTTAACAATAATTTTAGCTCCTGAAAGACCTTTGCCAAAATAATCGTTAGTATTTCCATCAACTTTCATTGTTAATCCTTTTGTGCTAAAAGCTCCAAAACTTTGTCCAGCAGAGCCTTTAAAATTGAGTTTAAGTGTATCATTGGGTAAACCATCCGCTCCATAAAGTTTAGAGATTTCATTACTGATTATTGCTCCTACAGATCTGTCTGTGTTTTTAATTTTATAATCCAAACTCATTTTAATCTTATTTTTAATCGCCAATTTAGCCTCTCTAAATATTTTAAAATCCAATACTTTTTCCAAGTTGTGCTCTTGTTTGATAATATTTCTAATTGGAAAACTTTTAGGTACGTCTGGTTTATATAATATTGGGGATAAATCAATTCCTTGAGTTTTATAGTTTTTTATAGCATCAACCATATCAATTTTTTGACTTTGTCCAACCATTTCATCAATTGTTCTAAATCCAAGCTTGGACATGATCTCCCTAAGTTCTTGTGCCACGAAGTACATATAATTAATTACGTGCTCTGGCTTTCCTTGGAAGTTTTTTCTTAGTTCTGGATCTTGAGTTGCAATTCCAACTGGACAAGTGTTTAAGTGACAAGCACGCATCATAATACAACCTGAAGCAACTAGAGGGGCTGTTGAAAAACCAAATTCTTCAGCTCCAAGTAAACACGCCACAGCTACATCTTTTCCAGTTTTTAATTGACCGTCACACTCAATTACAACTCTTCCTCGCAATTCGTTTAGAACAAGGGTTTGCTGGGCTTCTGCAATTCCAAGTTCCCAGGGTAAACCAGCATGTCTTAAGGAAGTTAAAGGAGATGCTCCAGTCCCTCCATCAAAACCTGAAATCAAAATTACATCTGCTTTTGCTTTAGCAACCCCAGCGGCAATGGTCCCAACACCAGCTTCAGAAACAAGTTTTACATTAATTCTTGCTTCTCTATTTGCGTTTTTAAGATCATATATTAATTGAGACAAATCTTCAATTGAATATATGTCATGATGGGGTGGAGGTGATATTAATCCAACGTAGGGAGTTGAATTTCTAACTTTTGCAATTAGTGGGTTAACCTTGGGTCCAGGAAGTTGACCACCTTCACCAGGCTTAGCCCCTTGAGCCATTTTAATTTGAATTTCAGTTGCATTTGTTAGGTAGTGTGAACTAACTCCAAATCTACCAGATGCAACTTGCTTGATAGAACTGTTTTTCCAAACTCCATTTTTATTTTTATTGAATCTTATTGGATCTTCTCCACCTTCACCGGAATTACTTTTTCCTCCAATTTTGTTCATTGCTATAGCTAAGTTTTCATGAGCTTCTTTACTTATTGATCCGTATGACATTGCTCCAGTTTTAAATCTTTTAACAATTTCTGTCCAAGGTTCAACTTCATCAATTGGAATTGGGTCATGTTCAACAAACTTGAACATACCTCTTAAAGTCATCAGTTGTTTATTTTGTTTGTTTATAAGATCTGAATATATCTTATATGTTTCGTAATTATCATTTCTTACGGATTGTTGGAGTTTTGAAATAGTTGAAGGATTTAAAAGGTGGGCTTCTCCATTTCTTCTCCACCTATATGTACCACCAATATCAAGGCTAGTAAATGAATTTTTCTTAGAAAAAGCATTTTTATGTCTTTCCGAATGCTCTTTTTCAAGACTGTATAAGCCAATACCTTGGATTCTGGTGGGAGTATTTGAAAAATATTTTTCCGTAAAGCTTTTTCTTAAACCCAATGCTTCAAATATTTGGGAACTTCTGTAGGAGTGTAGAGTTGAAATTCCAATTTTATTCATAACCTTTAAAATTCCTTTAGCGATAGCTTTATTATAATTTTCAATACAAGATTTTAAACTTTGTTTTGGAAATGCTCCAGAAATATGGTGATGTTGAATTATTTCATTTACAAGATATGGGTTTATTGCACTAGCTCCATATCCAAATAGCATTGAGAAGTGATGAGGTTCTCTTGGTTCTGAAGATTCGATGACAATGCCAAATTTTGATCTTTTTTTGAGCTTCATCAGTTTATGATGAATATTGGAGCATGCTAATAGAATTGGAATAGCTGCAAGTTTTTTGTTGACTCCTCTATCACTTATAATTATAATATTGTAGCCTTGATCAACTTTTTCGCTTACTTTATTAACCATTCTTTCAAGAGCCTTCTCTATACCGTTATGCCCCTCTTTAATTTTATATAACGCACTAACAGAAAATGTTTTAAAATCTTTATGTTTTATAAATTTAATCTTATCAAGATCTTCGTTAGAAATGATGGGATTTTGAATTTTTAATTTTTTTGCATGACTGGGGACAATATCATATACATTAAAATCACTTCCAATTGCTAAACTTGTATCTGTAATAATTTCTTCCCTGATTCCATCCAGAGGTGGGTTTGTGACTTGAGCAAAAAGTTGTTTGAAATAGTTAAAAAGTAGTTGTGTTTTATTAGAAAGTACAGCTAATGGTGTGTCAGTTCCCATAGACCCAATAGATTCTTTTCCACTTCTGCACATAGGAAGAATTATAGTTTTCAAATCTTCTTCAGTGTAGCCAAAAATTCTCAAGCGAGTTTCGAAATCCAATTTTTCCAATGGTGTTTTATTTCCCGTGTATGCGATTTTATTAAGTGGAAGTATATTTTCTTTTAGCCATTTTCTGTATGGATATTTTGAAACAATTTCAGATTTAATTTCTTGGTCTTTTATAATTCTACCTTCATTCATGTCTACAAGAAACATTCTACCTGGTTCAAGCCTCCCGTGCATCTTCACATTTTCGGGTTTTATATCAACAACACCTGTTTCAGAAGACATTATAACATAATTATCTTTAGTTACTGTATATCTGGAGGGTCTAAGGCCATTTCTGTCTAACAATGCTCCAATGTAGTTTCCGTCTGTGAATGGAATTGATGCGGGACCATCCCATGGTTCCATAATACATGAATTAAATTCGTAAAATGCTTTTTTTTCTTCTGAAATTGATTTATGTTTTTCCCAAGCCTCTGGTACAAGCATCATCATTACTTCTGGAAGTGATCTGCCAGTTGTTAATAATAATTCTACAACCATATCCATTTGAGCAGAGTCAGATTTACCATCTAAAATTGTTGGAAAGGTTTTTTGTAGGTCTTCACCAATAAAATCAGAATTCATTAATTCCTCCCTTGCCTTCATTCTTGTAACATTTCCTTTTCTGGTATTTATTTCACCATTGTGGCACATGTATCTAAATGGTTGAGCTAAGTCCCAGGTTGGAAAAGTATTTGTTGAAAATCTTTGATGAACTAAAGCTAACTTGGTGACTAAATTAGGGTTAGATAAGTCTAGATAGAACCGATCAATATCTTCTGGAATCAAGAGTCCTTTGTAAATAAGGGTTCTGTTATGTAAACTGGAAAAATAAAAGTAATTTTTTTGTGATAAAGAGGTTTTATAGATTTCGTTTTCAGCAATTTTTCTTGCAACAAAAAGTTTTGTATTAAATTGTTGGTTATCTAATTTTTTATTTCCCATACCAACAAAAACTTGTTTGATTGTAGGCTGTGTTTTTGAAGCAATCGATCCAACAATCTTTGAATTAACTGGAACATTTCTCCATCCTATAATTCTAAGCCCCTGTTTGTTGATGTGTTTTTCAAATATTTTTATACAATAATCAGATTGATTGACTTTTTGAGGCAAAAACAACATGCCCACTGCATAATGTTGTGGCTTCGGTAATTCAAAATCACATTCTTTTCTAAAAAAACGATCAGGAATTTCAATTAATATTCCAGCTCCATCTCCAGTTTTTCCATCTGAACTTACAGCCCCTCTATGTTCTAAACAGGTTAAAATATTTAGTGCTTTGTGAATTATGTCGTTTGTTTTTTCCCCCTTAAGACTGCATATAAATCCAGCACCACAATTGTCATGTTCAAATTCAGGGGAGTACAATCCTTGTTTTTTTGGTAACATAATTATTAAATGGAATTTCTAAAAGTATAAAAATTTGAAAAGTGAAAAAAAAAAATAGTAGCATTAATTAAACAAATATCAACTTAATAATATTTCATTGTTTTTTTGTTTATATGATATTATTATAGTGCGATTTTTATACATTTCATTTTTTTTTTTTTTTTTAACTCATACATTTTTTTAATATGTTTACATTTTAAATTTCAATTATGGAACTGATTATTATTTCAATCTTTATTTTAGGCTATATATTAATAACTGTAGAGCACTATATCAAAATCGATAAATTAATACCTGCTTTGGCAATGATGGCAATAATGTGGGCTGTAGTTTCTTTAGGTCATCTTCCTGTATTTGATATCAATACTGAATTACTTCAGCTTGTCCCTACACATATAGATGAGGCTTTACTACATCATCTTGGAAAAACTGCGGAAATTTTAGTTTTTTTATTAGGAGCAATGACAATTGTTGAAATTATTGATTTCTTTAGAGGTTTTTTAGGAATCAAACGATTAGTTAAAACAAGAAGTAAAGTAAAATTATTGTGGATATTTGGATTTTTAGCATTTTTTCTTTCTGCTATAATTGACAATTTAACAGCAACAATTGTTTTAATAACATTACTTCAAAAAATCGTTGAAGATAAAAAACTTAAGTTATGGTACTCAGGTTTAATTATAATTGCTGCAAATGCTGGTGGTGCATGGTCTCCAATTGGAGACATTACTACTACTATGTTATGGATAGCTGACAAAGTAAGTGTTTTTGATCTGATAAAATATTTAATAATTCCTTCATTGGTTTGTATGGTAGTTCCATTTTTAATTGCCTCAAGATTCAACATTTTCAAAGGAGATTTTGAAATGCCGGATAGAGTTAAGGATATGGAAGAAAACAAGTATGGTACTAAAATGTTATTTATTGGTTTGGGGTCAATTATTTTTGTCCCAATTTTTAAAGTAGTTACACATTTACCGCCCTATGTAGGAATGATGTTATCTTTAGCATTCGTAGCAACAGTTGCTGAAGTTTACAGTAATAAAAAGTTTAGTATTTCCAAATTAGATGATGATCATGAAGAAGAATCAGACCATAGTCCGGTTCATGCTTCTTTGACAAAAATTGAACTACCCAGTATTTTATTCTTTCTTGGTATATTAATGGCCGTTGGAGCTCTTGAATCCTTAGGTGTTTTATTTAATTTTGCTGATTTAATAAACGAAACAATTCCAAATGAAGATGTTGTTATTGTATTGTTAGGACATCTTTCAGCACTAATTGATAATGTGCCGTTGGTTGCAGCATCTATTGGTATGTTTCCAAACCCTATTGATGACCCGCTTTGGCATGGAATTGCGTTCTCTGCAGGAACAGGCGGAAGCATGTTGATTATAGGCTCAGCTGCTGGAGTAGTTGCAATGGGTATGCAAAAAATTGATTTTTTCTGGTACATTAGAAAAATTACTCTTTTAGCATTAATTGGATTTTGGGCTGGATATGGAACATTTATGATTTTTAGAGATTTTCTCCTATAAATTTGATGAACTACTTACAAACAGTTGATTGGCTATACAGTCAATTACCTTCATATCAGAAGAATGGTATTTTTAAGTATAAGCTAAATTTAAGTTCTATAAATAATGTTTGTAATTATTTGAACAATCCTCAAAATTCATTTAAATCAATCCACATAACAGGTACTAATGGTAAAGGTTCATCGTCACATATGTTAGCTTCAGTATTCCAAGAAGCCAATTTCAAGGTAGGCCTATATACATCACCACATTTGATAGATTTTAGAGAAAGAATAAAAATTAATGGTATCAAAATAAGTAAAAAGGAGGTAGTTTCTTTTGTTTTAAAAAATAAAGTTTTCTTTCAAGAAAACAAGATTTCATTTTTTGAAATGACAGTTGCTCTTGCCTTTGATTTTTTTTCAAAATCCAAGATAGACATAGCAATAGTAGAAACTGGTTTAGGTGGAAGGCTAGATGCAACAAATATTATTAATCCAATACTAAGTCTAATAACTAATGTTGGTTTAGATCATCAAAAATATTTAGGTAATACTTTAAAAAAAATAGCTGAACAAAAAGCAGGAATAATAAAAAAAACAGGTCCAGTAGTAGTAAGTGAGGATCAATCGGAAGTTAGAGATGTTTTTATTGCAAAGGCAAATAAAATCGGCACTAATATCTTCTTTGCAAAAGCTAATACCTATAAAAAATATAATTCTGATCTTAACGGTTTATTTCAAAAAAAAAACTTGAACGGAGTTATAAAATCTCTTTCTGTTTTGAAAGAATATAATTTAACAAAAAAAAATATTGAAACAGGTTTGTTAAATGTGAAAAAAAATACAGGAATTAGAGGAAGGTGGGAAATTTTGTCAGAAAATCCTAAAATAATTTGTGATGTAGGGCATAACATTAATGCTTTCAAACAAATTGTTTATCATTTAAAAAATTTAACATACAAAAAACTAAGAATAGTAATTGGATTTGTTGAAGATAAAGATTTTAAAAACATTTTAAATATTCTGCCAAAAAATGCTAGTTATTATTTTTGTAAACCTAAAATTAAAAGAGGATTAGATGCTTTTGGGTTATTAAAATATGGAAATAAAATTGGTTTGAAAGGAAAATCTTTTGAATCAGTAAAAATTGCATATGAAACATGTAAATTTGAAGCTGAAAATGAAGATTTAATTTTTATTGGTGGAAGTAATTTTATTGTGGCAGAATTGTTGTGACATTGTTTTATATTTTTTTAAAAACATTTTATATAAATGAAAAATTTAATTATTGTAGGGCACCCAGACAAGAATTCATTTTGTTATAATGGAATTTATAAAACAATTGAAAATGAGTTAATTGAAAATGCTGAAGATGTTAAGACAATTGATTTATACAGAGACAGTTTTACTAGACCTAGAAATGATCTAATAAAAAAATATCAAGAATTAGTTACTTGGTGTGAAAGAATATATTTTGTATCACCAGTTTGGTGGTTTAGGTTAACACCCAGAATGGAAATTTTTTTCGATGAAGTTTTTACGCAAGGTTTTGCATATAAGTTTGTCAATATAACAAAGTTATATGCATATCCTAAACCTTTTTTAAAAGACAAGAAAGTTAGAACATATGTTACTCACGGAGCTCCTTCACTCCCCGTAATAACCTTATATGTAAATTCCGTTAAGCTTAGGTTAGTTATGGGTGTTTATACTTTTGTTTTTGGTTGGAGGTTTTCTTTGTTTTCCAAGACTAAACAATTTTGGTCTGTTCCATTTGTTTCTGATTCAAAAAGAAAAAAATATTTAGATTCTGTTGTAAAGGATATTAATAGAGACATTCGTTTTGATTAAAAGCTTTTTACTTATTTACTATGCTTAAAATAGCCTATAATAAGTCATATAATCATCCATTAGAAAATAATCATAGATTTCCTATGAAAAAATATGATTTAATTCCAAAGAAACTGATAGATGAAAATGTTTGCAAAAAACATAATTTTTTTGAACCTGCTGATTTAAAAGATGATAATATTTTATTAACACACGGTAAAACATATTTTGAAAATTTATCAAATCTAAAGCTTGAAAAAAAAGAATCCAGGTCCATAGGTTTTCCTTTAAATCAAAATTTAATTTACAGAGAAAAGAAAATCGCTCAAGGAACTATAGAATGCTCTGTGTTTTCTTTGAAACTAGGTGTTTCTTTAAATATTGCTGGTGGAACTCATCATGCCTTCAAGAACAAACCAGGCGCTTTCTGTATGTTAAATGACCAGGCTATTGCAGCAAATTATTTATTAAAAAATAAATTAGTTAAAAGAATAATGATTGTTGATCTAGATGTTCATCAGGGGGATGGAACAGCATCAATATTTCGTAATGACAATAGAGTATATACGTTGTCTTTTCATGGAAAAAAAAACTATCCATTCAAAAAAGAAATTAGTGATTTTGATTATGAGTTTGATGATGGAACAAAAGACGAATTTTATCTAAAAGAATTAAAAAATACTTTACCAAAACTGGTTAAAAAATTACGTCCAGAGTTTATTTTTTATTTAGCTGGTGTGGATGTTTTAGAAAGTGACAAATTAGGTAGATTATCTTTGACAATTGAGGGTTGTAAAGAAAGGGATTCATTTGTTTTAAATTATTGTAAAAAAAATATTATTCCTGTTCAAATTAGTATGGGAGGAGGTTATTCCCCAAAAATAGACGATATTGTCGAGGCTCACTGTAATACTTTTAAGCTTGCCAAAGAAATTTTTTATCCAAATTAAATTTCAAATTATTTTTTTTAATTTAATTTATCAAAGTTTTGTTAGAGAAAAATGTTTTTTGTTCAATTAATATCCTTAAAAAATTAAATTGAAAAAAATTTCAATTATAATAGTCAATTTTAGAACTTGGGATAGTTTAAAGCTTTGCTTTAAAAGTATACTTGAACAAAAAAAATTAGATTGTGAAGTAATAGTTGTAGATAATAACTCTGATGACAATAAATTATATGATTTTAAAATTAAGTATAGTTGGGTAAAATGGGTAAAAAATCAAAAAAATTATGGATTCGCAAAAGCATGTAATATTGGAGCCTCATTTTCATCTTCTAATTGGATTTTATTCCTAAATCCAGATACTATTTTAGTAAAAAATTCCCTAAATACATTATTGATTTATTGCGAGAAAAATACTGATCATAAAATAATTGGTATCAAACAATTAAATGATAATCTTAAGCATGTTGATCCTTCTGGATTATTTCTCAATTTTTGGTCCTTAACAGGCTTTTCAAGAGCTATAATTAGACAATTTAAGTTTTCAAACAACGAAGCAGCTAATTTTCCTGACTGGATTTCAGGTTCTTTTGTTTTAATAAGAAAAAAAGATTTTGATTCACTAAATGGCTGGGATGAAGATTTTTGGATGTACTATGAGGATATGGATTTATGTAAAAGAGCAAAAAATATTGGGATGAAGATAATTTTATTAAATAAATGGAATTACAAGCACTCACACGGCAAAGCTTCAAGAAAAGATAATGCAACAAAAATTG
The DNA here is from genome assembly GCA_045562345.1 of Flavobacteriaceae bacterium. Taxonomy (GTDB): domain Bacteria; phylum Bacteroidota; class Bacteroidia; order Flavobacteriales; family Flavobacteriaceae; genus MAG-121220-bin8. The sequence goes on along the minus strand of JBJKVZ010000026.1, from coordinate 19,167 downwards.
TTGCCAAATCTCAAGTGATTATTTCTTCTCATATTTATATTGAAAAACATTCAAAAAAATCTATCAAATTTATTAATCATTTGTTGCTTATTTTTTTACAATCAAGCGAATTAATATTAAAATCAATTTTTTCTAGAACTTATCGAGAAATTTTTAAGAAATCGTACAGGTTTTGGCTAGTTGGAATCTCCAAAAACATATGGAAGAGTGAAATGATTAATAATTCATAAGTTTACTATTTTTAGATAAAATAAGCTTGAAATTAATAATGAATAAAATAAATTCAAATCCCCTCTATAGATTAATTATACCTAAAGCTTTAAGAACATTTATTTGGAAAAAATATCTAAAGAAAAAAATTTTAAATTCATATAAACATTCAAAAGACTCCGAGGTAATAGACATAATCAACAATATTAAAAAAAATGGTCTTAATATAATCTCTAATAAATTAAAAAATGATTACGATCAAGAAAAAATTCAGGTTGATTATGACTCAGAAAAAAAAATGAAATATGTAAAATTTGATGATAACAAAAAAATATTCTTTAAAAAAAAGTGGTCAACAAAAAGAATACAAAAAGCATTTAATCAGTTACTTATTGAACAAGATGAAAATAGTCCACACAGATATCTTACAAAAAATTTTAATGTTAATAAAAATACAGTTGTTGCTGACATAGGATGTGCTGAAGCTAATTTTTCACTTGATATTGTGGATAAAGTAAAACATATATATTTATTTGAAACCAATAATATATGGGAAGAACCACTTAAGTCAACCTTTGAAAAATATAGAGATAAGATAACTATAGTAAATAAGAAATTTTCAAGTAAAGATTCCTCCAGTTCAATTAATGGAAGTAAATTTTTAAAGGATAAGGGAGTAAATTTTATAAAAATTGATGTTGATGGTTATGAAGAAGAAGTAATGAGTAACCTTGAAAGTATAATTAGAGAATCTAGAGAAATTAAAATTGCTTTGTGCACATATCATGCTCAAGAAGATTTTGATAAATATTCACATATTTTACAATCATATGGCTTTGAGGTTAGTAACTCAAATGGATATATGATTTTCTATTGGGATAAAAATCTAGTTTTTCCCTACTTAAGAAGAGGAGTTATAAGGGCTCAAAAATAATTGGTATAATGAAAAAACTAATTCTATTATTCTCCGTAAAACTTAAGTACTTTTATCGCAGTATAAAGAGAGAGTTTATAGAGATTTATCATTTTTTGTAGTTATAAAAGAAGATACTTTACGATTTTTAAAGATGACAAAAGATGGAGCTGAATAACTTGGAGGTTCTATTGAATTTGTAGATCAATTATTGACAAAAAGAAGTATATTTGCTGCTCAAATTTATGCGCTTTATTACACCTATAAGAAACGTAGTAAGCAATTAACCAAAAAATCGCATATTTTTGAAATTGACTATACTAATTGATAGTCAATGTTATAGGGCGCTTAGCTCAGTTGGTTCAGAGCACTTGGTTTACACCCAAGGGGTCGGGGGTTCGAATCCCTCAGCGCCCACATTTTTAACCTCAACATTTTGTTGAGGTTTTTTAATTAATATGAAAAATCTGAAGATTCCTCAGGCTTTGCCCTTTTATAAACTCTAATCTCTTTTATTTTACCATCTTTAAATCGGATGTCATGAACGTTATGCTCAAAAATTTCATTACCATTTTCGTCAACATCACTATAGTCATTTCCAGTTGTTAACCATTGAGTCAAAATACCTTCTTCATTATTAGCTGCATTTGCAATCATCCATTTAACTTCCCATTTTGGGTTTGCTGATTCAAACCAGTTTCTTAATATTTCAATATGAGCATCATTGCCTTTAACAACACTACCATCTGCAGTGTAGCCGATCCAATCATCTGCATTAATTTCTGCGATTTTTTCTAAATTTTTATTATTGTGTGCTTTTATATATTCAAGCCATATTTTTTGATTATTGATTTCCCCACCTATTACTGCGTTTATTTGGCCATTGTCCATTTTTACTGAACCAATTTCAAGTGGATTTTCATTTTCTTTAATAGATTCATTTGTAGTATTACAAGAAGAAATGATAATACTTGCAATTATGAAATATAGAATATTTTTCATTTAGTAAAATTTTATCTTAAATATACAAATAGAATCTATAAGTATATTAAATAGGCATTAACTATTGGATATAAGAAATACGTATTAGAATAAAGCTTACTAAATTATAAATTTGAATTATTCAAAGTTTAGATGAATAACAAAATTGTTTACTTCCTTTTATTTAAATTTTCACAAAATAAACTTTGGGCATTTATACAGATGGGAAGGAATAATGGGTTTATGAAAAATCAAAATGGTTTAATTTTTTATAAATTCATGGGCTCAGGGGGCAGAAGTGGTTTTAGTTTACGACCCGATTTCTCCACATATGCATTGCTTTCAGTATGGGAAAATGAAGATCAAGCAAAATCATTTTTAGAAAGAAATAAATTAGTTTCTTTATACAAAAAAAAATGTAAACAAGTTAGATTGTTAATACTTAAACCTTTCCAAAGTCATGGACTTTGGTCAGGAATTAATCCCTTTAAAATAAATGATCAACAAACAATAGAAAAATCTAAAGTTGCAATTATAACTAGGGCAACTTTAAATTATTCTAAGCTCATTTCTTTTTGGAAGTCAGTTCCTAATTCTAGTAAGGCAATTTCTAAAGCAAAAGGCGTATACTTTTTCAAAGGGATTGGTGAAATACCATTTATTCAACAAGCAACTATTAGTCTTTGGGACTCAATTCAAGATGTTATAAATTTTGCCTATAAATCTGAAGTACATTCTGAAATTGTAAAAAGAACTAGAAAAGAAAAATGGTACAAAGAAGAGCTATTTTCAAGATTTTATGTTTTAAATGACCTTATAATCTAAATTATGAAAAGAGTTGCTATAATTGGTTCAGGTGTTGCAGGAATTTCTTTATCAATAAGACTTGCAAAACAAGGTTATAAGATTGATGTTTATGAATCAAATAGTTACCCAGGCGGAAAACTAACTTCAATCAAATCTGGAAAATATAGTTTTGATGCTGGCCCTCAACTTTTTACAATGCCTCATTACGTAGATGAATTGTTCGAATTACATAATGAGGATCCTCGAAAATATTTTAATTATAAAAAAAAAGATATTGGATGTAAGTATTTTTGGAATAATGGTTTGGAACTAATAGCATATTCAGATAGAGAAAAATTTTTAGATGAAATAAATTCCAAATTGAAAGTCGATAAAAAGACTTTGAAAAACTATCTTGAAAAAGCAAAAAAAAAATATGATATTGCTTCAAAAATTGTTCTTAAAAAATCCTTACACAAATTAAAGACATACTTATCTCTTGATACTTTAAAAGCAATTGTTAATTTTAAATTATTTGAATTTTTTGACACACTTTCATCAGTTAATAAAAAACAAATTAAAGAACCTCATTTAATCCAGTTTTATAATCGATTTGCCACTTATATTGGTTCATCGCCATATAAAACCTCAGGAATAATGACAGTTATACAACACTTGGAATCTTATTATGGTACTTTTTTTCCTATTGGAGGTGTTAGAAGTATAGTTAATGCTCTTTTTGATTTAGCAAAGAGAAAGAAAGTTAAATTTCATTTTAATTCAACTGTAACAGAAATTTTGCATAAAAATAATAGAATTATTGGTGTTGAAATTGATAATTATCAACGAAAAAATTATGAAATCGTTATTTCTAATATGGATATATTTTATACTTATAAAAATTTACTACCCAAAATAAAAACTCCAAAAAAAGTGCTTAATGTTAGTCCATCTAGTTCTGCTTTAATTTTTTACTGGGGATTAAATAAAAAATTTAAATCATTGGAGTTGCATAACATTTTCTTTTCCGAAAATTATAAAAATGAGTTTGAAGCTATTTTTGAAAAACGAAATTTTTGCGAAGATCCAACTATTTATTTAAGTATTACCTCAAAAGACAATCCTTCTGATGCTCCCAGTGGGTGTGAGAATTGGTATGTAATGATTAATACACATTATGATTCTGGTCATGACTGGGATGAATTATCTAAAAAATATAGAAATGTAATAGTTAAAAAAATTAAAAGAATATTAGGTGAAAATATTGAAAAACACATAGTTTTAGAAAAAATACTTTCACCAAAAATGATTGAAGAAAAAACAAGTTCATACAGAGGGTCACTTTATGGGCCTGCTAGTAACGAAACATTCTCTGCTTTTAAAAGACATCCAAATTTTTCAGGAAAAATTAAAAATATGTATTTCTGCGGAGGGAGTGTACATCCAGGTGGTGGAATACCAATGTGTTTACTTTCATCTAAGATAGTTAGTGAGCTAATTGAAAGTAAATAAAAAAAATTTACAAGCTTGTAAACATTTTTTCCATTTTTTTAGATTCCTCATCGGCAAGTACTTTATCAACTAAAATTCTTCCGCTATGTTCGTCAGTAATTAATTTTTTTCTAGATGCAATATCCAATTGAACTTGTGGGGGAATTGTAAAAAAAGATCCAGCAGATGCTCCTCTTTCAACTGCAACTACGGCTAAACCATTCCTTACACTTGATCTGATCTTTTTATATGAAATTATTAGTGAATCATCAATCTTAGACTCAAATTCACCTGATTTTTTTATTAATTCATTTTCTTCCTTTTCGGTTTCTTTCATAATACCCTCAAGTTCATTTTTCTTGTGATCAAGATGTTTAATTCTTTCCTTAAGTTTCTCATTGTTTTCTTCAATACTTCCTTTTTTTATCTCGATTTGTGCATTTAGTTCTTTGATTTGTTTAGTGCATAGCTCAATTTCAAGTTCTTGGAATTCAATTTCTTTACTTAATGACTCAAAAGCTCTATTATTTCTAACATTTTTTTGTTGATCATTATATTTTTTAATCATTGATTTGGAGTGTTCAATTGTATTTTGTTTGGATTTTATTTCTTCACTAAATTGATCAAGTTCTTCGTTGAACTTAGAAATTCTTAAACTAAGTCCAGCTACTTCATCTTCTAAATCTTCAACTTCAAGAGGAAGCTCACCCCTAACACTTCTAATTTTATCTATTCTTGAATCAATTAATTGAAGATCATATAAAGCCCTTAATTTGTCTTCGACTGAATATTCTGTTTTTTTTGCCATAATTAATAGTAATTAACTGGGTTAGTGATTGATTTTGATATAATGCACGCAAACTTAGGAATTTTTTTATTAAGAAAATTTAAAATCAACTCTTTTGTGAATTGTTCACTTTCAAAATGACCAATATCAAGTAATAAAATTTTATTTTCAGCTTTGAAATAGTCGTGATATTTCAAATCTGCTGTTATAAAGCAATCAGCTTTAGAGTTGATTGCTTGTTCTATTGCAAAACTTCCAGAACCACCAAGAACAGCAATTTTTTGTAATTTTTTGTTTATAAAAGGCGAATGTTTAATAAAATTAGTGTTCATTTTATCCTTAACATAATTTAAAAATTCTTTTTCAGTAATTTTTGTATTCAGTTTTCCAATCATTCCCATACCAATTTTAGATTCTTTTTTTGGAATTAAAAATTCAGTTTCTTTTAAATTTAATTTTTTGGAAATCAGGTGATTTACACCATTAAAATGGTTATCAAGATTAGTATGAATACAATAAATGCATATATCGTTTTTAATAACCTTTCTTACAACTCTTTCTACGTAACTATCTTGTGAAATTTTTTTAAGTCCATTGAAAATAATTGGATGAAATGAAATAATTACATCACAATTGTTTTCTATTGCTTCATCTACAACAATTTCTAAACTATCAATAGTTATAATTGCCTTTTTAACATTTTGTTCTGCATCACCAACTATCAATCCAACATTATCAAAGTCTTCAGCGTTTTCAATAGGAGCCCAATCTTCAATTATTGATATAATGTCTTTTAATTTCAAACTTTTTTTTAACAAATTTATAAATTCTATTTCAACAATGGTTTAGATTTTAATTTATACATTAGATTTATGATTTTTTTAAAAATATTACTTTATCCATTTGCGATAATTTATTTTTTTATTTCAGAGTTAAAAAATTTATTATATAATCAAAACATTTTTAAAACAATAAAATTTAAAATTCCAGTTATTGGTATTGGAAATTTAAATACTGGGGGGTCAGGAAAAACCCCGATGGCAGAATATATTTTTGAACATTTTAGTGAAAATTTTAAGCTTGCTCTTTTAAGTAGGGGATATAAAAGATCCACAAAAGGTTTTCTTTTAGCTGATAATAATTCAACTCCGGAGCTAATTGGGGATGAACCTTTTCAGGTTTTCCAAAAATTTAAAAAAATCAATGTAGCTGTTGATGAAGATAGAGTTAGAGGTGTGAAAAATTTACTTAAAATTATTCCTGAGTTAAATGGAATAATTTTAGATGATAGTTTTCAGCATAGAAAAATTAGTCCAAAACTCAATATTTTACTAACATCTTATAAAAAGCCCTTTTTTAGAGATAAATTATTGCCAATTGGAACGTTAAGAGAATCTTCAAAAGGATACCGCCGTGCTGACTTAGTTATCGTTACAAAATGTCCTATAAATATGGAACATAATGAAATGAATTTATTTAAAAAACAAATCGATTTTAATCCAGCTAAGAATGTGTTTTTTACAACTATTTCTTACAATAAAACTTTATTTGGGGTTAAAAATATTGAATTAAATCGTTTTAAAAAGGAAAAAATTTTATTGATAACTGGAGTTGCAAATCCTAATCCATTACTAGATTATTTAAACTCTCAAAATATAAATTTTTTTCATTTAAATTTTTCAGATCATCATAAATACTCAAAAAATGACATTTTTAAAATCCATAAAGATTTTAAAAATAAAACGATTTTGACTACAGAAAAAGATTATGTGAAAATTAAAAATTTAAATTTAGATAATAATCTGTACTTTATTAAAATGAGGACAGAGTTTTTAAATGATGGAGATAAATCTTTTAACAAAATAATATACAATCGGTTTAATTAAAGAATATGCTTTTGAGCTTTGTAGGATGACCTTACTAAAGCACTACTTTCTACATGTCTAAATCCAAGATCCTTAGCGAAGCTTTCGAACACTTTAAATTGTTTAGGTTCAATATAATTTTTTAGTGGAAGATGTTTTTTGGAGGGCTGTAAATATTGACCTAATGTAACTATATCAACATCATTTTCTTTTAAATCAATTAATGTTTGAAAAACTTCATTTTCTTTTTCTCCCAAACCGAGCATAATCCCAGATTTAGTTCTTCTTATACCACTCTTTTTTAAATATTTTAGAACCGAAAGACTTCTTTCATATTTAGCCTGTATTCTAACTTCTCTTGTTAATCTCTTTACTGTTTCCATGTTATGAGAAACGACTTCAGGTTTAACCTCAATAATTTTATCAAGATGTTTTTCAATACCTTGAAAATCTGGAATTAAAGTTTCAAGAGTAATTTCTGGATTTAATCTTCTAATTGCTCTTACTGTTTCCGTCCAAATAAAAGTTCCCATATCTTTTAAGTCGTCTCTGTCTACAGAAGTTATGACAGCGTGTTTAACTTTCATTATTTTAATTGAATTTGCAACTTTTTCAGGCTCTGACCAATCAACATTTTCAGGTTTACCAGTTTTAACTCCACAAAATCCACAAGATCTAGTACAAATATTTCCTAAAATCATGAAAGTTGCTGTACCTTCTCCCCAACATTCACCCATATTGGGACAACTACCAGATGAGCAAATGGTATTTAATTTATACTTGTCAACAAGACCCCTAAGTTCTGTATATTTTTTTCCTGTTGGTAATTTAACACGAATCCATTTAGGTTTTTTTACAAAATTTTCTTTTGATATATAAGAATTCCTATTTGAAATGTTTAAGCTTTTCCAATGAGGTTTTGGGATTTGTGTTTTATCTTGTATTTTATGAACTAATGCCATAATATCTTAATGTGCTAATGTACAAACTAATCATCAAAATTCGTTCCACAAAATACTTAAATACCATAAAGTAAAACATGAAAGAAAAATTAATCCAATTACGCTAAAATAGTTGAGAGTTTTGGATGGTCTAAAATTCTTAGGTGTAAATTTACTGTTGATTAATTTTAAATTTATAAAGGCATAAAATGGTGCCGTTATAAAAGATAAAATGGTGGCTATTTTTACAAGTATACCCATTTCAGACATAAAAAAAACAAAAATAATTAAAGTGCCAACCAATAGAAAAATAATCCAAAAATTATAATTAGCAATTTTTTTTAGTCCTAAAAGGTCAAACGTTTTTTGCATTGCCCTTGGAGATGCATCTAGGCAAGTTATTGTAGTGCTGAACATTGTAGTAAATGCTGCAATTGCTATAATTAGAAAAACCTGATTACCAATAGAACTAGTGTATAATTTTATTAGTTGATTAGCAAATACTCCTCCACTAGAAGAAAAACTTTCACCAGTGCCAAACATAACAAACGATCCCAAAGCCATAAAACATATTCCTAGAATTACTGTAGTAATATAACCTACATTAAAATCAAAGGAGATGTCTTTTGGATTAATTTTTTTATCCTTTTTTTTCTTTTCAAGAGTCCATATAGACTGCCAAATTGAAATATCAAGTGGGGCAGGCATCCACCCCATAAATGCAACTAAGAATGCAATACTAATTGAATCTTTTGGAAAGACTTGAATAATGTTAAGATTGTTTGGAGAACTAAAACCAGCAAATAAAACTGCTAAAAAGGTACTAAGAGTGAGTAAAATAATGACAAATTTCATAAAGTTATCAAGCAACTTATACCGCCCAATAAGTAAAATAGCACAACAAAAAATCAATATTATAAATGCCCAAATTTTAATATTGGATGTGATTCCAAATAATTCAATTGCTAATCCAGCTGTTACTATAGTTACTGCTGATTGTATAGTGAACATAGTAACTAAGGTCAAGACAAAGTAGATAACAAGAAAAGATTTTCCAAGCTTGAAATATCCATCTAACAAACTTTCATTAGTTGCAATTGCATATTTAGGGCCAAATAAAAAAAAGGGGTATTTAAATAAATTCGTTAATATTAAAGCCCATAATAATCCGAAACCAAAATCTGCTCCAGCTCTAGTAGATTGAACAAGATGAGAAACTCCAATTGCAGCACCAGCAAAAAGTAAACCAGGACCTAATTTTTTAATTTTGGAAATCATTGTTTTCAATTATGTCAGATAAAATTCTTTTAGCTCTCATTATTCGTACTTTAATATTATTTATAGGTTGGTTAAGTTTTAATGCAATTTCCTTATGGCTTAATTCATTAAAATATTTAAGTTTAATTACTTTTCTATATGTTGGTTTTAATTTCTCAATATTATTTTTTAAGGCTTTTAGTTTTTGTTCATTTATTAGATCATCTTCAGGACTGGGTGAGGTTTCTATTGTTTGATGAAAATGGTTTGAATATAAATTATTAAAAGTATTTTTATTTTTTCTTAGCTTATCAATATGTAAATTTTTTGATATAGTAATAAGCCAAGTTTTAAATAAATATTTTTCGTTGTAGGTATAAATTTTTTCAAATGCTTTTGTAAAGCTTTCAATTGTAATATCTTCAGCATTTAATTCATTTTTAATTCTTTTTAGTTGAAAATTATAAACATCATTCCAGTAATGATTTAGTAAAAAACTAAAAGCTTTTTGATTATTTTTCTTAGCAAGATTTATTTGACTTCTAATAATTTTGTTTTCTGCCAAAATTTTAATTCAAATTCAATTTGGATTCTCTACATTCAACCTCATCTGGAAGTTTACCACAAATTCCGCAAGGTTCATTGTTTTCTTTTTGTAAAAAAGGACTAGCACTTGCGCATGTTCCAGAAAATTTACCGTTTTTTTTAATTATAACTTTTATAGAAATAGCTGCAATTGCAATTGAAAGTAAAAGTAAGGTAACTATAAATAAAATCATTATTCAATAATATTAACTTCCTCTTCAAGCAAGATATTAAAATTTCTTAAAACAGCTTGTTTTATTTTTTGAGAAAATTTATAAATTTCTTTTCCAGTTGCATTACCATAATTTATAATAACTAATGCATGACTTTTATAAGTTCCAGTAGATCCAAACCTTTTTCCCTTGAACCCGGATTTTTCAATCAACCAAGCTGCAGGAATTTTTAATTCATTATTTGATATTTTATAAAAGGGAATTTCTTTGAATGAACTTTCAAGTTTTATGAATTTTTGACGATTTACTATTGGATTTTTAAAAAAACTTCCACAGTTCCCTATTAATTTAGGGTCTGGTAATTTTTCTAGTCTGATCTTACTTACAAATTTTGAAATATCTTTTATGGTTGGACTTGTAATATTATTTTCTTTTAAAATTTTTTTTAGTGAAGAATATGAAAAATTTACATTGTGGTTCTTTTTTGTTAAAATAAAATTAACATTACATATTATGTATTTATTTTTAAGCTGCTCTTTAAAAATTGAACTTCTATAAGAAAACCTACATTGTAAATTTGAAAAATTTCTTGACAATCCATTTTTTATTGAAACAGTTTCGCAACTAATAAAAACATCTTTTAATTCAACACCATATGCACCTATATTTTGAATAGGTGCACTTCCAACATTTCCAGGGATTAAGCTAAGGTTTTCTAATCCACCATAACCATGGTCTAATGACCATAAAACAAAATCATTCCAATTTTCACCTGCTCCTACATTTACCTTTACTTGATTTTTATTTAAATCAGTTACTTTAATGCCTTTTATGTCAATTTTTATTATACTTCTTTTAATGTTTTTTTTAAAAAGAATGTTCGTTCCTCCACCAAGTATTAGTGGATTTTCTTTTTTTTTTAAAAAACTTATTACTTCTTTTTTTGATTTAGCAATATTAAAATCTGTAGCGATAACGTCAACTCCAAAACTGTTGAACGGTTTTAGAGATATTTTATTGGACTTATGCAATTTTTAATGTTATACTTCTACTTATTGTCAATTTTTTCATCTTCATTTTCTTCTTCCTCAGGCTCAGGAAGAACTTCTCCCTTAATTCTAAGAACTATATTTGGAGTTTTAGCATTAGAATTCACAGTAATCGCTTTTTGAAAAGGACCAACTCTCTTAGTATCATATTCAACTTGAATTGACCCAGAATCACCGGGTTCAATAGGTTTCTCTGGCTTTTTAGGGATAGTACAACCACAAGAGGAATAAATTCGAGAAAAAATTAATGGAGCATTACCTGTGTTTTTAAAAACAAAGGTTTTCTTTCCATCTATTCCAAATTCAACAGTCCCATAGTCAATGACTTTATTCTCAAATGTGATTTCTGCTAAATTTTCTTGACTATAAGCTAAGCTTGTTATCAGAATGCTAAAACAAAGTATCAATTTATTTTTCATATGTTGAATTTTAATTAAAACTATGATTTTTTGTAGATATTACAAAAAACAATATTGCTTTTGAGATACTTTTCAGTTGACTATTTTTATATTTATAAATTATTTGAATTAATAATGGAAATAGCAAAAAACTTTGATGCTGAAAAAATCGAATCAAAGTGGTACAAGTTTTGGGAAAAAAACAAATATTTTAACTCAAAACCAAACGATAAACCTCCTTTTACAATTGTAATACCTCCGCCCAATGTTACTGGCATACTTCACATGGGTCACATGTTAAATAATACAATTCAAGATATTTTGATTCGTAAAGCTAGACTGGAGGGTTTTAATGCCTGTTGGGTTCCAGGTACAGATCATGCATCCATTGCAACTGAAGCTAAGGTCGTTGAGAAATTAACCAATCAAGGAATAAAAAAGACTGATTTAACTAGGGAGGATTTTTTGAAGCATGCTTGGGACTGGACTAATGAGCATGGTGGAATGATATTGGAGCAATTAAAAAAATTAGGATGCTCATGCGATTGGGATAGAACAAAATTTACGTTGGATAAAAAAATGTATGAATCTGTTATTAAAGTTTTTGTTGATTTATATGATAAAGGTTTAATTTATCGTGGTTACAGAATGGTAAATTGGGATCCAAAAGCTAAGACTACTTTATCTAATGAAGAAGTTATTTATGAAGAGGTTCAATCCAAAATATATTACATAAAGTATCGAATTCTAGATTCAAACGATTCAATTAATGTTGCGACAACACGACCTGAAACTATTTTTGGAGACACTGCGATTGCATTTAATCCAAAAGATAATAGGTATAAACATTTAATTGGAAAAAAAGCAATTATTCCAATTTTAAATAAAAAGATTCCCATTATTAATGACAATTATGTTGATCCAGATTTTGGAACCGGTTGTTTGAAAGTAACTCCTGCTCACAGTGAAAATGATAAAATCATTGGAGATAAGCACAATTTAGAAATCGTTGATATTCTAAATGATGACGGGACCCTCAACGTTAATGCTTTACATTATGCTGGTAAAGATAGATTTTTTGTTAGAAAAGAAATAGTCAAAGAATTAGATGATTTAAATTCTTTGATAAAGGAAGAGTCTTATGTTACAAAAGTTGGTAAATCTGAAAGAACAAAATGTATTATTGAACCAAAACTTTCTGATCAATGGTTTTTAAAAATGAAAAAAATTTCCAAACCAGCTTTAGACTCAGTAATGAACAACGAAGTGAAATTTTTCCCAAAAAAATTTAAAAATATATATAAGAATTGGATGGAAAACATAAGAGATTGGAATATTTCTCGTCAATTGTGGTGGGGCCATCAGATACCAGTATACTATTATGGTACTAACAAAAATGATTTTGTTGTTGCTGAAAATATTAAAGATGCAATTGCTAAGGCCAAGTTAAAAAGTGGAGATAATAATCTTAATGTAAAAAATATTATTCAAGACAAAGATGTTTTGGACACATGGTTTTCCTCATGGCTATGGCCAATCAGTGTTTTTGATGGAATAAACAATCCCCAAAATGAAGACTTTAAATATTATTATCCAACAAGTGACTTAATTACAGGTCCTGATATTTTATTTTTTTGGGTTGCAAGAATGATAGTCTCAGGTTTGGAATTTGAGAAAAAAAATCCTTTTAAAAATGTTTACTTTACTGGACTTGTAAGAGACAAAAAAGGACAAAAAATGTCTAAACAGCTGGGAAATTCACCGGATGCTTTAAAGTTAATAAGTGATTTTGGCGCTGATAGTGTTCGAGTTGGTTTATTATTTAGTGCACCTGCCGGAAACGATTTACTTTTTGATGAATCTTTGTGCCAGCAAGGAAAAAACTTCACAAACAAAATTTGGAATTCCTACAGATTAATTAAGTCTTGGGAGGTTTCCAAAAGAACTAATCAAAATAAATTTTCAAAGTCAGCTATTGATTGGTTTGAAAGCAAATTAAATTTAAAAATAATTGAAATTGAAGATCATTTTAAAAAGTATAGAATTTCCGATGCTTTAATGTCTATATATAAATTAATTTGGGATGACTATTGTTCATGGTATTTAGAAATTATAAAACCAAATTATGGTGATCCAATAGATAAAAAAACTTATGACAAAACACTAAATTTTCTTGAAAAATGCCTTATAATCTTACACCCCTTCATGCCTTTTATTAGTGAAGAAATTTGGAGCGGTATAAAGAAAAAAGATGATTGTCCAATGATTATAAAGAAGTGGCCTAAAATATCAAAAATTGACAAAATATTATTGAATGATTTTAATCATGTATCTAGTTTAATAACAGGTATAAGAAATTATAGAAATAAAAATGGAATTTCTTATAAAAAAAAACTAAATCTAATTACATCTATTGATTTAAAAGAAGAAATGACAAGTATAGTATTAAAACTATGTAATTCTGAAATTAACTTTGACAAAATGAATACCAGTAAAAATCTAAGTTCAATAATTGTAGATAGTAAAGAATATTTTGTGCTTGACATTGATGACAAACAAATTGATTTTAAAAAAATTAAAGAGGAGTTAGATTATAATATTGGCTTTTTAAAATCAATTCAATCCAAACTAAATAATAAAAGATTTATAGAAAACGCACCTAAAATTGTAATTAAAAATGAAAAAAAGAAGGAAAAAGATACTTTAATTAAAATTGAAATTTTAGAAAAAAAATTAAAAAAATAAATCTATTTTTTTGCAATAATATCGATTCCTCCCTTGACCTTATCTCCAACTTTAACTAATATTTTCGCGTCGGTAGGTAGAAAAACATCTACCCTAGATCCAAATTTTATAAACCCAGCATCTTTACCCTGAATAACTTTTTCTCCATCATTTGCATAATTCACTATTCTTCTTGCTAATGCTCCAGCAATTTGACGATATAAAATTTTACCATAAACAATATTTTCAATAACAATAGTTGTTCTTTCATTTAGTTCAGATGATTTTGGAAGCCAAGCCATTAGATATTTTCCGGGGTGGTATTTACTTAATTTAATTATCCCACTGCAAGGATATCTTGTAACATGGACATTTAAAGGAGACATAAAAACAGAAACTTGAATTCTTTCATCTTTAAAATATTCTTTTTCAAAGACTTTTTTAATTATAACAACCTTCCCATCAACAGATGAGATTATATGATTGTTGTTTGTTTTTGTATTTCGTTTTGGATTTCTAAAAAATTGAAGTATCAAAAAAAACTCAAGAATTACAAGAACTTGAAACCCATTTCTTAAGTAAAAATTATCAATATATATGTCTGAAAGAATAACGACAGACGTCGATATAAGAAATGATAATAGTATAATTTTATATCCTTCTTTATGAAACATTTAGATATATTTTATAGGTCAAATAAACAAATGGTGCTGCAAATATAATACTATCCATTCTGTCGTATAATCCACCATGTCCAGGAAGCCACCTGCCACTGTCTTTTACTCCAGCTTCTCTTTTAAATTGAGATTGAACCAAATCTCCTAAAGTGCCAGTTAAACTTATCAAAATAGCTAGGAAAATCCATTGAATTAAGCTAAAATCTAAACTAATAGTTTTGTAAAAAAATATTGATAATATGAAAGAAAAAATGATTCCTCCAATAAAACCTTCAATACTCTTTTTAGGAGAAACAGATTTAAAGAGTGGATTTTTACCAAAATTGATTCCAAATACATATGAAGCTGAATCGGATATCCATATCAAACATAAAAAACAAAAAATATAGTATGGATCATAGTTGGAAGAAACCGTCGGAATAGAAAATAAAATTACTAATGAACCAACAAGATAAAAGTGACCAACGAAACGATTCTTAAGTATTGTAAATGAAAAGTATTTATTCTTAACCAAAGAAAAGCCTAAGATTATATTAGTAAGTAGAATAATTGACAAAAAAATAGATTGCCAGATCAAATTAAAGGATAATATAAAAAGAGAAATATAAAGTGGAAATGTTAGATAAAGAATGAAATTTGATTTGCCCGAGTCCGCTGAAAGAAATTTATGATTATAATTGGATATTAATTTAATAAACTCATAAACAAGAATCAAACTGCATAAAAATCCTACAGTGTAAAATAAATATTCATTTAAAAACAAAGGTATTAGTAAAATAATTACATAAATAACAGCCGTAAATGATCTTATATAAAATTCTTTCATTTAAAAATCTTCTAGTAAAAGCAAGTATAAATTTTTTGCAGTACTTCCATAAGTCAAAAAATTTGTGTTTTCTTCGTCTTTATTATTAAAGTTTTTAATTGTAGTAATATTTGTTGGTAAATTGTTGGGATATTTACTTTTTATGCCATTCAATCCTCCACTTAAAGTTTCGGTAAACTGGCTAATCTTAGCAAATACAATAAAATTTTGAGGGAGATCATTTACTTTATGCGATTTAATTTGTTCAGCACAAATTAATAGACTTCCGTCTAACGCTACTAAAAATTCACATCTAGTTAAAAAAAACTTTGAATTTAAATTTGTCTTGGAAACGATTAGTTTGTTTTTTTCAGAAAATAAATTTAATAAGGACTTATCATAGCAAAGTATTTCAACCTCATTCCATTTATTCTCTTTTATTATTTGTGAAAAAAATTTATCACATTCTGATTTGTCTTCACAATACAAAAATTTACCTCCATTTTGAGTGAAATTTAATGTGAATCTTTCTTCAATTGGATCATTTTTTTTTGGCATGTATTTGCCATCCTCTGTATCTTGTTTGATAGATTTATCATCACTGCTAAAAAAAGATTTAAAGAATTTTTTCAAACTAAAACTTTTCAGCTATAAATATAGAAAAACTAAATATTTAAATTTGAAATAGTGTTGAAACTAAATTTTATTTTTTTAATACGTCTTTTATATCGAATGGTCTCTCACCGTATATTCTAATTAAATCTTCTTTGAAAATAACTTCTTTTTCAAGCAAGAAGTTAGCAAGTTCAATTAACTTAGTTTTATGTTTTTTTAACAACTTAATTGCTCTTTGATATTGTGTTTCAATAATGTTTGAGATTTCTTTATCAATTACTTGGGCAGTAACATCACTGTAAGGTTTAGTAAATCCATAATCATTTTGTCCACTTGAATCATAATATGTTAAATTACCAATTTTATCATTCAAACCGTAAACAGTAACCATAGATCTTGCTTGTTTAGTTACTTTTTCTAAATCACTAAGGGCACCTGTAGAAATATTATTGAACATAACTTTTTCAGCTGCTCTTCCACCCAATGCTGCACACATTTCGTCTAATATTTGTTCAGGTTTTACAATTTGACGTTCTTCAGGTAAATACCAAGCAGCACCTAATGATTGACCTCTTGGAACAATAGTAACTTTAACAAGAGGGGCTGCATGCTCTAACATCCAACTAACTGTCGCGTGACCAGCTTCATGAAAAGCGATGGTTTTTTTCTCAGCATCAGTAATAATTTTATTCTTTTTTTCAAGTCCACCTACTATTCTGTCAACAGCATCCAAAAAATCTTGCTTATTTACAGATTTTTTAAGTTTTCTGGCTGCTATTAATGCAGCTTCGTTACATACATTGGCAATGTCAGCACCAGAGAAACCTGGGGTTTGTTTTGCTAAAAAATCGGTATCTAAAGTTTTAGAAATTTTTATTGGTTTTAGATGAACTTTGAAGATTTCTTTTCTTTCTCTAACATCAGGTAAATCAACATAAATTTGTCTATCAAACCTTCCGGCTCTCATTAAAGCCTTATCTAAAACATCGGCTCTGTTAGTAGCAGCAATTACAATTACATTGGTGTTGGTGCCAAAACCATCCATTTCAGTTAAAAGTTGATTTAGAGTGTTTTCTCTTTCATCATTTCCACCTGTCATATTGCTCTTTCCTCTAGCTCTTCCAATAGCATCAATTTCGTCTATGAAAATTATGGAAGGAGATTTTTCTTTAGCTTGTTTAAATAGGTCTCTAACTCTTGAAGCTCCAACACCAACAAACATTTCAACAAAATCGGAACCGGAAAGGGAAAAAAAGGGCACTTTAGCTTCACCAGCAACAGCTTTTGCAAGTAATGTCTTTCCTGTTCCTGGAAGTCCAATTAAAAGAGCACCTTTGGGAATTTTACCACCAAGTTTCGTGTATTTAGATGGATTTTTTAAAAAATCCACTATTTCTTGCACTTCTTCTTTAGCTCCCTCTAATCCAGCAACATCTTTAAAAGTTACCTTAATGTCACTTTTCTCATCAAATAATTTAGCTTTAGATTTTCCAATACTAAATATTTGAGATCCTCCACCTGCTCCACCAGACATCCTTCTCATAAAAAAAAACCACAAACCAATCAAAATAATAAGTGGAAGAAATCCTAAAACATAATCTAAAAATTTGTTTTCTACAGTTTTAAAATCATAATTAAATTGAATCCCATTTTTCTCAGCTTGTTCAAGCTTATTTTGAAATAATTCTAAATTACCAATTTCAAAAACATAATGTGGGCCATTAATGTTTTTTTGTCCAAGAAAATTTTTAGAATTCGCATTTTTATGGTCTGGACTATTTAAAGCGTCTCTTTTAAGTGTTACTTGAGCAATATTTTTATTAATAACAGTAACTCCTTTAATCTCACCTTTATTTAAAAATCTTTCGAAACTCGAGATGTTAATTTTTTTTGAAGCAGTTGTTGAATCATTTCCTCCAATGAAATAAGTACTTGCAAAAAATAAAACAATAGAGGCATAAATCCAATATGAATTAATTTTTGGTGGTTTAATATTTTTTTTGTTTTTATTCATATTTTAATATTTACTCTCAACTAAAGTTGTATCAGCTTCCTCCCACAATGTTTCAATATCATAATAAGACCTTACTTCATCAATAAAAATGTGTACAACCACATCAACATAATCCATTAAAATCCACTTACAATTTTCAGCACCTTCAATATGCCAAGGTTTCTCACCTAAAACTTTAGAAACATTCTTTTTTATTGAACTTGATATAGCATTAACTTGAGTATTCGATGAGCCTGAGCAAATTATAAAGTACTTACAAGCTGAATTTTCAATATTTCTTAAATCTAAAATACTAATTTTTTCTCCTTTGACATTCTCAATTCCGTCAATTACACAAGTTATTAAATTGTCAGTATTCAAATTTTATTTTTAAAATGTAAATTTATAATAAATACTGATATCATTTATTCAATAATTACTTAATGAAAATAATCAAACTTGATGCCATTAATTCGACAAATGAATACATTAAGCAACTTTTAAAAAAAAAATCAATAAAAGAAAACTTAGCAGTCTATACTTATAATCAAACAGAAGGCAAGGGTCAAAGAGGTAAAACTTGGAGTTCAGAGCCAGGAAAGAATTTAGCTTTTTCTATATGCTTATTTACACCAAAATTGAAGTTACAAAATCAGTTTTTAATTAATATTTTAGTTTCATTGTTTATTATTGAATTTTTAGAATTTTTTAAAATACCTGATCTCACTGTAAAATGGCCTAACGACATAATGTCAGGTAAAAAGAAAATATGTGGAATATTAAATGAAATAAAATATAAAAGAAATAAAATCGTAAATATAATTATTGGATTTGGCATAAATATAAATCAGGAAAAATTTCAAAATTTACCTAATGCATCATCTCTTAAATTAATTACCCAAAATAGTTTCGATTTA
>JBJKVZ010000025.1:0-38373 GCA_045562345.1 Flavobacteriaceae bacterium | reverse complement strand
GTTGAGTCAACACCCCCCGAGAGTCCTAAAATAACTTTATCATCACCAACTTTACTAATAATTTCAGTAATTGCTTTTTCAGAAAATGATTTTGGTGTCCAATTAGCTTTAATCTTGGAAATATTTATCAAAAAGTTTTTAATTATTTCTTTGCCTTGTGCAGTGTGATATACTTCCGGGTGAAACTGAATTCCATAAATCATCTGTTCCTCTATTTCATATGCAGCATTTTTAACATCATTTGTACTTGCGATTAATTTAGCTTTTTTTGGTAAATTTTCAATTGTATCACCATGACTCATCCAAACTTGTGTATTAACTTCAATATTTTTAAAAAGCAAACTATTTTGATCAATAAAATTAAGATTAGCTCTGCCATATTCTCTCGTATCAGATCCAACAACTTTTCCTCCATCAAAGTGAGCAATATATTGAGCACCATAACAAACCCCTAGGATTGGCATTTTTCCTTTTAATTTGGACAATTCATAATGTAAAACATCCTCTGAGTTTACTGAGAAGGGTGAGCCTGAAAGAATTACTGCTTTAAATGTAGAAACATAAACATCTACATTATTATAAGGATGAATTTCGCAATAAATGAAAAGTTCACGAATTCTTCTAGCTATTAACTGTGTATATTGTGAACCGAAATCAATTATTAAAACTTTTTCATCCATAATCAAAAGTAATACTAAATTAACACTCTAAAAACTCTATAAAGAAATAACTAAAAATTTATTATTGAATGGATCAATATTGGCAAATAATATATCAATAAATTCAGATCCATGATATTGATAAAACTCTGAAAAATTGATTTCTCTTTCTTGCAAAGAGTTATTTGGAAACAGCTTTTCTTTAATTTTTTTCAATCTCATTAACTTATCTTCCTTATTTTTTTTTTCAGATTTTATTAATCTTTTTTCAAGATTGAGGATTCCATTAATTTGCTTTTTTTCCTGGGCTTTTAAAGCGCCTAAAAAAGATTTATCTGTTTTTGAACTTAAAGCATAAAGATCTTTAAAGTTTTTCGTAATTAGATTTTTAATTTTGGTCAAATCAAGTATATTCTCATCTAATTGTTTTAAAAAATGCAATTCAAGATTTGATTTGCTTTTAAATAGGTCTGAAACATTAATGTTCAACTTTTCACACTTTCTAATATTTTTTTTTGAGATTAATAAAACTGAACTCCTAACCTTTAAAATTGGATAGGTGATTTTATTTAATTTAAATAAGTTTTTGAGCTGAAGCCAATAAGCAATTTCACTTCCTCCACCGACATAAGCTAAATTAGGTAAGATTTTTTCTTGATAAATAGTTCTCAACAAAACATTTGGGGAAAACCTTTCTGGGAAATTAATAATTTCATCAATAAGCTCTTCCTCTTTAAAATTAATTTGCGAATTTATTAAAGCATACTTATTTTTTATTTTAAAAATTCTTTTTCTAGAATTTTTATTTATATAAAATAAATTAATTTCACGAGGATTAACTTGTGGTTTAAAATTTTGCTTTCTTAGACTTTCATTGGTGTCATTAACAGATTTGAAACAATTTTGTTTTTTTATTTCAGAGATAAATTCTTTCAAAATTATTTTTTTCAAACTTCTATTGTCTGCATCTAAAATTAATAGCCCATATTTTCCAAAGAGTTCATGAACTAAATGAAATGTTGCTTCTGAAAGGTTTTTATTTTTTAAATAAGAGTTTTTAAATAATTCGATAATTTTTTTTGAATTTAAATTATCCTTTTCAAAAAAACTGGATAGCTCATCAAACATTTTTTTTAAAGAATTTGTCTTTAATTTTCCTACAGTTCCATCTGATGATATGTCCCAAAAAAATTTTTTTAGGTTAGTATTGAAAAATCTTATTTCTTTATAATCATGATCTTCGCTAGCCATCCAAAAAACAGGAAAAAAAGTATTTTTGGGATATTCAGATTTCAAAACCTCACAAATTTTTATTGTATCTATGATTTTATAAAAAAAATATAATGGTCCAGTAAATAGGTTTAGTTGATGTCCAGTAGTTATAGTGAATGAATTACTTTTTTTTAAATCTTTTATAGCGTTAATTTGAATAGAATTGTTTTTTATTTTTTTGTAATTTTTTGTTAGAGCATCACATATAATACTTCTAAAATCATCATCGTAATTTTTTTTCTTTTCTTCAATTTGTTTTGAAAAATTTTTAATATTAAAAGGTCTGTTATATAAATTTTTAATATTTTTTTTATTGTTTAAATAATCAGTTGTGATTTTTGGCAGATGGTTTGTAATATTTAAGTCTAGGTATTGCAATTGATTATTTGAGAATTAAGATTTTTTAAAAAATGAATTAACAAACTCTTTTGGATTAAATGTCTGTAGGTCATTAATACCTTCACCAACACCAATAAATTTAATAGGTATTTTAAATTCATCTGAAATCCCTAAAACTACACCCCCCTTAGCTGTCCCATCAAGTTTTGTAACAGCAAGAGATGTTATTTCAGTAACATTTGTAAATTGTTTGGCCTGTTCAAATGCATTTTGCCCTGTTGATCCATCGATTACGAGAATAATTTCATGTGGAGCCTCAACATTTTTCTTTTGCAAAACCCTTTTTATTTTAGCTAATTCGTTCATAAGATTTATCTTATTATGCAGCCTGCCCGCAGTATCAATTAATACAACATCCGCTTTTTTATTAATAGCAGATTCTAGCGTATCGAATGCTACTGAAGCAGGATCGCTCCCCATCTCTTGTTTTATGATATCTACATTTACCCTATTAGCCCAAATTTCCAGTTGTTCAATTGCAGCTGCCCTAAAAGTATCTGCGGCACCAATAACGACTTTAAAACCCATAGATTTATACTGATGTGCCATTTTGCCAATTGATGTAGTTTTACCTACTCCATTAACACCAACAACTAAAACAACATGTGGTCTATTCTCACTAATTTTAAAATGATTTTGGTTGTCTGAAGAATCTACGATGCTAATAATTTCTTCTTTAAGAATAGAATCAAGTTCCTCTGTTCCGACATACTTGTCTCTCGAAACTCTGGATTCAATCTTATCAATAATTTTCAAAGTGGTTTTTACACCAACATCAGATGATATTAAAACTTCTTCAAGATCATCCAAAATTTCATCATCTACTCTACTCTTTCCTAATATTACTTTTGAAATTTTACTAAAAAAAGAATCACTAGTCCTTTTTAATCCTTTGTCTAAAGAATCTTTTTTTTCTTTGGTGAAAAGATTACTTAAGAATGATTTATTTTTTGTAACACTCTCATCATCATTTGATTCCAAAACTGATTTGACTTCTGGCTCTGGCTCTGGTTCTGGCTCTGGCTCTGGTTCTGGCTCTGGCTCTGGCTCTGGTTCTTGCTCTGGTTCTGGTTCTTGCTCTGGTTCTGGTTCTGGTTCTGGTTCTTGCTCTGGTTCTGGTTCTGGTTCTGGCTTAGTTGGAATTAATCGTTCTAACTCTTTTTTGGATTCATCTGTGAATTGATCAGTATCTTTACTTTCTTTTGATTTTAAACCCTCGTTTTCTTTCTCAATATCACTTTCCTTATTTTTCTTATTAACTAATCCAAAAAGTTTTTTGAAGAATTTCATATAACAAATATTATATAAATATATAAAAACAAAAAAAGCCACATAAAGTGACTTTAAATTAACTTAGAAGAAGTTTATTTTTTTGAGAGCCATTCGTTAACTTTTTCAGGCAGCATAATAGATTCTTCGTATACATAAGCACCTGTTTTTTTACTTTTAACCATCTTGATTGCTTTAGTTAGACGCTTAGATCCAGTTTGTAATGATGCTACAGCTTTCTTTGCCATTATTTAATTTCTTTATGAATTGTATTTTTTTTCATTATAGGGTTGAATTTTTTAATTTCAAGCCTGTCGGGTGTGTTTTTCTTGTTTTTTGTTGTAACGTATCTAGACGTACCAGACATGCCAGAATTTTTGTGTTCTGTACACTCTAATATTACCTGAATTCTATTTCCTTTCTTGGCCATAATTAACTTCTATCAACATTATAATCTTTTAAAACAGCAGAAATACCTTTTTTATTTATAGTTTTTAAAATTGAAGTAGAAACTTTTAAGGTAATCCATTTGTCTTCCTCTGGAATAAAAAACCTCTTTTTAATCAAATTAGGCTCAAATCTTCTTTTGGTCTTATTCATAGCCTTAGACACATTGTTTCCAACTAATATTTTTTTTCCTGAAACTTCACAGACTTTAGACATACAAATGATTTAAAATCGAGTGCAAATTAACAACTTTTTTGGTGTATTAACAAATTTTAATTATAGTTTGAAAGTTCATTAAAAAGTAGCTCAAGAGCTTTATTTACTGTCTTATTAATATTTTTTTCTCTATTTGTTCCAAAGTCAAATTCAAAAGACTTTACATTATTTGGAGTAGCTAAGGAAATAAATATTTTTCCAATATTCTTATTGGACTCCCCCTTTGTTGGACCAGCATTTCCCGTTGTTGAAATTGAATAATCAGATTTTAATAATTTTTTTACACCAAGTGACATTTCATTTGAAATTTGCGAACTTACTACTGAGTATTTTTTTATGGACTCACTATTTACACCTAAAATATTTTGCTTTGAAAAGGTACTGTATGATACAATTGAACCTTTAAAAAATTTAGATGAACCTGAAAATGAAGTTAATCTTGATGAAATCAAACCTCCAGTTAAACTTTCTGCAATAGATAATGTTAAACCAGATTCAATCAGCTTTTTTCCAATTTCTAATTCAATAGGGTTCAATGTTTCATATCCAATAATTAATTTACCTAAAAGTTTGTATAGTTTTGATACTAACTTATCCATTTCCATTTCTAAAATATTTTTATCATTTCCTTTAGCTGATAACCTTAGTCTTACCCTTCCATAATTTGGCAAGTAGGCAAATTTAAAATTTGATGGTAAGTTAGATTCAAAATTTGTTAATTTTTTCGCAATAAAACTTTCACCCTTTCCATAAGTAATTAAAGTTCTGTGAACTAAAACAGGGCATTTAAACTGTTTTTTTAATTCAGGAATTAAAAATTCTTTGACCATTGATTTCATTTCAAATGGGACACCAGGTAAAGAAATAAAATTGGTATCATAGTTTTGAATTATCATTCCAGCTGCAGTACCATAGCGGTTAGGAATCAATTTTGCCTTAGATGGTAAATAAGCTTGAGCTGTGTTTAAATCATTTATTGGGTTATCTGCAAACTTCTTAAAAAGATTTTCAATATGTTTTAAAACAACAGGGTTGTGTACCAGCTTATCATCAAAAAAATCACAAAATGCTTCCTTGGTAATATCATCATTTGTTGGGCCAAGACCACCAGTAAGTATTACAATATCATAATTATTTTGAGCGCTCCTTAAGTTGTTTACTATCTGTTTTTTATTATCTCCAATTGATATAATTTTAGACACCTCAATACCAATTTTTAATAACTCTTTACTAATGAAAGTTGAATTAGTATCAATTATTTGTCCTGTCAATATCTCATCACCAATGGTAACAATAAGGGCTTTCATATATTATTTGATTTTAATATTAAAAATCTCATTATCATTTATATAGCCAACTAGTACATCACCTTCAATAACCGGACCTACACCAGAGGGTGTTCCAGTAAAAATAATATCACCAATTTTTAAAGTGAAAAAATTAGAGATTTCTGAAATCAATTTATCAATTTTCCATATCATATTAGAAGTATTTCCACTTTGTACTTTTTTACCATTTTTAAATAAGGAAAAATTTAGATTATTTATATCAAAAAATTCATCTTTTTTTATCCATTTTCCTACTAAAGCAGATCCATCAAAAGCTTTTGATTTTTCCCAAGGTAATCCATCTTTTTTTAATTTTTTTTGTAAGTCTCTTGCAGTGAAATCAATACCTAAACTAATCTCCTTATAATATTTGTTTGAGAATTTTGGAAGAATACATTTACCAAGTCGATTAATTTTTATTATGACCTCCACTTCAAAATGAACCTCTTTGCTAAAATTAGGTTTGAAAAAAGGTTGTTTCTTTTGAATAATTGAAGTTTCAGGTTTTAAAAACAAAACAGGAGAATCTGGTTTTCGGTTTCCCAACTCATTAATATGATTCAAATAATTTCTACCAACACAAATAATTTTCATTGTTATATTTTATTATTTAGTCTATTTAGCCTTATTTGTGTCAAGACTTTTTTAGTGTACATTGGAAAGTCAGCGTTCAATAACCAACCAAAATAACCTGGCTCATTATCTAAAATATCGTCTACAGTTCTTCCTTTATGTTTTCCAAATGCAAAACAAGGAATATCATCCTGATTATATTTTATGAAACCTGCTAAATCAACATTTTTACCTCTTTTTGAGAAATTAGATAAAAAGCTTACATCTCTCTGTAAATCAGGATATTTATTGATTTGAGATTCTAAAACCTCAAATGTTGCTAAAGCATCATCTTTTGATGAGTGTGCATTATCCAAAGATTTTCCACAGTAAAATTTATAAGCAGCACTTAGTGTTCTTTCTTCCATTTTGTGAAAAATATTTTGAACATCAATTGTTTGAATATTTTCAAGACTAAAATCAATTTCAGATCTTAATAACTCCTCAGCTAGAAGTGGGATATCGAACTTATCAGAATTAAAACCAGCTAAATCACAATTTTCTATCATATTTTTAACATCCTTTGCTATTGATTTAAAAAAAGGACTATTAGAAACCATTTCATTTGTAATGCCATGAATATTTGATGCTTCTATTGGTATTTTAATTTCAGGGTTTACTAGCCAAGTTTTGGATTCCTTATTCCCATTAGGATATACTTTTAAAACTGAAATTTCAACGATTCTATCCTTAGAAACATTTACTCCAGTTGTTTCTAAATCAAAAAAACATATTGGTTTAGTTATTTTTAAATTCATTGATGTTTTAATATTATTAAATCACAATTCTAAATCAGAATCCCAATTTTCAATTAGTTCTTTAATTTTTTTTATAAAAATACCTCCCATTGCCCCATTTATAATTCGATGATCGTAGCTGTGTGACAACATTATTTTATTTCTAATTCCAATAAAATCTCCTTTTTCAGTCTCTATGACAGAGGGTTCTTTTCTTATTGAGCCAAATGCTAAAATACCAAGTTGTGGTTGATTTATTAAAGGAGTGCCCATTAATGTATCAAACACTCCAACATTACTAATTGTATAAGTTCCGTCTTTAATTTCGTTGGGCTCAAGTTTATTTAATCTTGCTCTATTTGCAAGGTCATTAACTTTTTTTACTAAACCTATCAAGCTTAATTGATCAGCATTTTTTATAACTGGAACAATTAAGCTCCCATCATTTAGGGCCGTAGCCATTCCAATGTTAATATTATTTTTTTTGATAACTGTATCTCCAACTATACTTCCATTCAATAGTGGAAATTGTTTTAAAGTTTGAGCAACTAGCATTATAAAAATTGGAGTAAATGTAATTTTTTCATTTTCTCTCTCAAAAAATCTTTTTTTATTTTTTTGTCTCCATTCCCAAATATTTGTTATATCTACTTCAATAAATGATTGAACATGAGCTGAAACATTTTTGCTTTTGGTCATGTGATCTGAAATAAGCTTTTCCTTTCTACTCATTTCACTAATATTTTCTGTTTCTATTTTTTCTAATTTAAAGTCGGTAACCGTATCATAATTATTATTATTATTTTTAGTTGAGATATAATCCATTAAATCTTTCTTAGTAATTCTACCCCCTTTCCCTGTCCCATTTATTTGATCTAGCTCTTTGGATGAAATTCCTTCTTTTTTTGAAATATTTTTTACAAGCGGTGAGTAAAATTTATTATTTTTTAAGGTTTTCGGATAATCAATAATTTCACTGGCCTTACTTATTAGATGTTCAGTTTCAGTATTTGAATATGATAAATCTTCAATATTTTCAGAATCATCAAATACTTCCTCAGTTTCTATTACAGCCAGAGGTTCTCCAACTTTAACAACATCATTAATTTTGAACAGTTGCTTAGTAAGTGTTCCCGAAACTTCACAGGGAACTTCGGAATCTACTTTATCAGTCGCGATTTCAACAACAAGATCGTCAGCATTGATTTTATCACCAATGTTTTTAAGCCAACCAATAATAGTAGCTTCTTCAACACTTTCGCCCATCTTTGGAAGAACCAATTCGTATTTTGCCATTGTTTTAATAAATATTTACAAAAATATTAAATAAAAACTAAGGAATATTTTTTATTGAATTTTCAAATGGGACTCTTTTTATTATACTTCTTCCTAAGGTAACCTCATCTGTATATTCTAATTCGTTCCCTACTGATACTCCTCTCGCTATTGTGGTTATTTTGACTTTAATATTTTCTAATTGTTTATATATATAAAAATTTGTTGTATCCCCCTCCATTGTAGCACTTAGGGCAAAAATTAACTCATCAATTTCTTCATTTTTCACACGATCTAACAGTGAATTGATATTAAGTTGATTTGGACCAATTCCTTCTATTGGAGAAATTTTTCCGCCTAATACGTGATATACACCTAAATATTGACCTGTACTTTCAATGGCCATTATATCTCTAATATCTTCTACAACACATATAATACTTTTATCTCTTTTACTATTTAAACAAATGTCACATAGCTCTTTATCAGAAATATTATTACACACCTTACATAAAATAACATTTTCAATTAACGAAACTAAAGAGTCGGATAAGTCTCTAGTTTGATTTTTTGGTTGTTGAAGCAAAAAAAGAACTAACCTAAGTGCAGTCCTTTTTCCAATTCCTGGTAATTGAGACATTTCGTTTACTGCATTTTCAAGCAATTTTGAAGGGAAATCCATATTACTAAGATAATATATGATTTTGTAAGAACCATAATTTGCTATATTTGAAAAGGCTATAATTTTATGTCTTCATCAATAATAATTTTTATTGTTTTAATTTACTTCTTAATACTTTTCGTTATTTCAAATTTGACTAAAGGAAATGACGATAATTCAACATTTTTTTCAGCTAATAAAAATTCTCCTTGGTATTTGGTTGCCTTTGGAATGGTAGGAGCATCATTATCTGGAATTACATTTATTTCAGTACCCGGAGACGTGGGTCAGATTGAATTCACTTATTTTCAAGTCGTCTTAGGATATATGGTTGGGTATTTTATTGTTGCTATAGTTTTACTACCTATTTATTATAAATTAAAATTAACTTCAATTTATGAATATTTAAATACCAGGTTTGGTCCAACTAGTCATAAAACTGGAGCTTTCTTCTTTTTCATTTCCAGAGTAATTGGAGCATCGTTTAGATTATTTTTAGTTGCAATAGTATTACAAAAGTTTGTTTTTGAATCATGGAATATTCCTTTTGAGATAACCGTAATAATATCAATACTATTAATTTGGATATATACGTTTAGAGGAGGAATAAAAACTATTGTCTGGACAGATACTTTACAAACAGGCTTTATGTTAATTTCTGTTTTTTTGTCAATTTACTTTATAAATGAAAGTTTAAATTGGGATTTTATCGATTTCATTAGATCTGACGAAATAAAAAATTTTGATAAAATAATTGTAACTGATAGTTTTCTTGAAAGAAATCATTTTATAAAATCATTCACTGGTGGTGTATTTATAACAATTTGTATGACTGGTCTTGATCAAGACATGATGCAAAAAAATTTAACATGTAAATCGTTAGAAGATGCTCAAAAAAACATGATAGTTTTTAGTATAGTTCTTGTAATAGTAACTTTTTTATTTTTAATATTAGGAGCACTACTTTTTATTTATTCTCAAAAAAATAATATTGAAATTCCATTGCTTGATGGAATACCAAATACAGATTTGCTTTTTCCTGAAATTGCACTAAATAGTGGTCTTGGAATTACAGTTGGAATAACGTTTCTTCTTGGTCTAATTGCAGCAGCTTACAGTAGCGCAGACAGTGCCTTAACTTCTCTTACTACTTCATTTTGTGTAGATTTTTTAAAATTGGATAATAAAACTCAAGAAAAACAAAAAAAAATTAGAAAGAAAGTTCATGTACTTATGAGTTGTATTTTGATTTTTGTTATCCTAATATTCAAAAAATTTTTAAACACCAACGTTATTGATGGACTATTGACCGTTGCAGGTTATACATATGGACCATTACTGGGTTTATTTGCTTTTGGAATATTTACAAATTATCAAATAAAAGATAAGTATGTTTGGATTGTTTGTTTACTTTCAGTTTTAATCGTAATCCTTATTGGTAATATTCCTCCATCAAGTCTTGGAAATTATAAAATTGGATACGAGCTTTTACCAATTAATGGATTGATCACGTTTGTAGGGCTAATATTGATTCGTAGAAAGCAAAACTAATGTACAAGCCTCTAAATATTCGATTGAATTTTCATCCAAAATTTTATAAAACTCAGGATTTTCAGTCCCTGGATTAAAAATAACTCTCTTTGGATTTAAAGAAATCATATAATCGTAAAATTTTTTTTGTTTAGCCTTGTTAAGGTATAAAGTTATTGTATGAATTTTATCAATGTTTATTAATTCAGTTTTAACTAGAACACTATTAATATTTCCAGATTTAAACCCAATGGCTTCAACTTCAATGTTAAATTTTGATAATTTATTTATTGCAATATTTGAGTAACGGTCATTATTTAATGAAGCCCCTATTACTAAAGTTTTTTTTACCATCTTATTATAACAGAGCCCCAAGTAAACCCAGCTCCAAAGGCAGCTAATACAACTAAATCATTTTCTTTAATTTTTCCTTTTTCCCACGCTTCCGTTAGTGCAATAATTATTGACGCTGCAGTTGTATTACCATAACTCATTATATTATTATAAACTTTGTTATCATTAAGCTGAAATTTCTTTTGAATGAATTGTGATATCCTTAAGTTTGCTTGGTGAGGAATCAACATATCTATATCTTCTTTTTTCAAATTATTAGATTCTAGTCCCTCCAATATAACTTCAGAAAACCTATTGACTGCATTTTTAAAAACAAGTTGCCCATTCATGTACGGATAATATGATTCATCTTCCGGATCATTTTCAGAAATAATTTCAGGAACCCATCTTGCTGTAGTTGGTCCATCAAGCATTAATTCTCTAGCATATTTACCTTCTGAATGAAGATGTGATGATAAAATTCCTTTATTTTTTTCTTCACATCTGGAGACCAGTGCAGCTCCAGCACCATCTCCAAAGATAACAGTTACACCTCTTCCACTATTTGATTTTTCTAAACCACCTGAATGATTTTCGGAACCAATGACTAAAATATTTTTATACATTCCTGTTTTTATAAATTGATCAGCTACTGAAATTGAGTAAATAAATCCTGAACATTGATTTCTGACATCAAGTGCACCAATTGTTGGAATTCCTAACATATCTTGTACACGAACCCCTCCACCTGGAAAATACATATCAGGACTTAGTGTTGCGAAGATTATAAAATCAATATCTTCTTTATTTAGCCCCGATCTTTTAATAGCTATTTTCGCTGCTTTAAATCCCATTGATGATGTTGAATCTCCTGACTTGGGATCAATCCATCGTCTTTCTTTGATGCCAGTTCTTTCCTGAATCCACTCATCTGAGGTATCCATAATTTTAGATAAGTCATTATTTGTAACTACATTATTTGGTAAATAGTAGCCAAGACCAGTAATTTTAGAATTATACATTTTTTAGTAAGATGTAATCGCAATTTAAATAAAATAATTAACAGTAATTTATTTTTTAAATTTGAATGATGTCAATTTGTCATCATTAATCATTTGGTACACCATTTGATTTACTATGAAAAAAAATTATTATGTCTAAAGGTAAAATTAATGTTGCTGTAGAAAATATTTTTCCACTTATTAAGAAATTTCTTTACAGTGACCACGAAATATTTTTAAGAGAACTCATTTCAAATGCGACGGACGCAACTTCAAAGCTCAAACATTTGAGCAGTATTGCTGAAAATAAAATTAAATATGATAATCCAATAATTGAAGTTAAGGTTGATAAAAAAGCAAAAAAAATACATGTCATAGACCAAGGAGTTGGAATGACATCAAATGAAGTTAAAAAATATATTAATGAAGTAGCATTTTCTGGTGCCGAAGAATTTTTAGAAAAATATAAAGACTCCGCTAAGGATGCAGGAATAATAGGTCATTTTGGTCTTGGATTCTATTCTGCTTTTATGGTAGCTGAAAAAGTAGAAATTATAACTAAATCTTATAAGAATGAAGAAGCTGCTCATTGGACTTGCGATGGTTCACCTGAATACTCACTAAAGAAAGGCAACAAAAAAACCCGAGGAACAGAAATAATTCTACATATTGACAAGGATTCTAAGGAATTTTTGGAGGAATCTAGAATTAGAAATTTACTTCAGAAGTATAACAAATTTATGCCAGTTCCTATAAAGTTTGGAACAAAAGAAATAACAAAAAAAACAGGCAAAGGAAAGAAGGAAAAAGAAATCAAAGAAACAGTTGACGATATAATTAACAACCCTAATCCAGCTTGGACAAAAGTACCAAAAGATTTAGATGAAAATTCATACAAAGAATTTTACAGGGAATTATATCCAATGCAGTTTGAAGAACCTTTATTCAATATTCACTTAAATGTTGATTATCCTTTTACTCTAACGGGAATCTTATATTTTCCTAAAATATCGAATGATATTAATATTCAAAAGGATAAAATTCAACTCTACCAAAACCAAGTATTTGTTACTGATAATGTAGAGGGTATTGTACCTGAATTTTTAACTCTTCTTAGAGGGGTAATTGATTCACCAGATATTCCACTTAATGTTTCACGAAGTTATTTACAAGCTGACGGTGCTGTAAAAAAAATAAGTAATTACATTACTAGAAAAGTTGGAGATAAACTAAACTCTCTTTTTAAGAAAGAACGAAAAGAATTTGAAAAAAAATGGAACGACATTAAAGTTGTAATTGAATATGGAATGTTAAGTGAAGATAAATTTTTTGACAAAGCTAAAAG
Organism: Flavobacteriaceae bacterium; assembly: GCA_045562345.1. Taxonomy (GTDB): domain Bacteria; phylum Bacteroidota; class Bacteroidia; order Flavobacteriales; family Flavobacteriaceae; genus MAG-121220-bin8. The sequence goes on along the minus strand of JBJKVZ010000025.1, from coordinate 25,289 downwards.
TTTTGCTTTATATCCAACTGTAGATGACAAATATTTAACTTTTGATGAATTAAAGGACAAAATTGCTAAAAACCAAACAGATAAAGATGGGAAACTTATTATCCTCTATGCATCTAATAAAGATGAACAGCATTCCTACATTGAAACAGCAAAGTCAAAAGGATACGAGGTTTTATTACTAGATTCCCCAATAATTAGCCATTTGATTCAAAAATTGGAAACTACTAATGAAAAAACATCTTTCGCGAGAGTTGATGCTGATGTTATTGATAAATTAATTAACAAAGAAACTAATGAAGTATCTAAATTAAGCGATAAAGAAAAAGAAAAATTAAAGGAAATTATTGAAAAAAATGTACCAAAAGAAAAGTATAATATTCAATTAGAATCCATGGAAAGTGGTTCAGGCCCATTTTTAATAACATTCCCAGAATTTATGAGAAGAATGAAGGATATGCAGCAAAGTGGGGGAAATAGTATGTTTGGAAATATGCCTGAGATATTTAATTTAATTGTTAATGTAAATAATCCTATAGTTTCTGAAATTTTAAAGACTAAAACGAAAGCTAAACAAGAAAGGTTAATCAACCAGTCTTTAGATTTAGCAAAATTATCTCAAAATCTACTTAAGGGTGAAGAATTAACATCTTTTATAAAAAGAAGCATAGGATTTATCAAGTGAAAAGAATTGAAGTAAAAATGATGGGTATAATATATATATACCTTGGAATACTTCATTTCACTAATACTGAATTTTATTTTCCTTACATGCCAAATTTCATACCCTTCCACTGGGAAATGATCATTGCTAGCGGAATAGCAGAAGTTATTCTTGGAATAGGATTATTTTTTAAAAAATTTCGAAACTTCTGTTTATGGGGTATTATTTTAATGCTGTTTGTATTTTTTCTTGTTCACTTTAATATGCTTATCCCTGAAAACAGTTTAGGGAATCCGATTTACTTACTAATATTTCGAATTTTCTTACAATTTGGTTTAATTTATTGGGCATGGAGAAATATTAAATAAGAAATAATTTTAGAATAAAAAAAAAATATTCATCTTTACTCAAAACATTAAATTGAAAAAATATATTTATTTACCGTTATTTTTTTTATTCACTTATTGTTCAAATAATGAAAATAATTTAATGATATTAAATTTAAAGGTAGATGGATTTAAAAAAGGAAAAATTTTTTTACAAAAAATAAATGATTCAACAATAGTTAACATAGATTCAACTTACGTTGAAAATGATGACTTTTTGCAATTCAAACACAAAATAAAATCTCCCGAGATTTTTTATGTAGCTTTAGACATTTCAAAAAATGACAACATGATAGAATTTTTTGGAGAAAAAGGTGAAATTACTATTGAGAGTAATCTAAAAAAGTTTAATTCTGAATTTAATGTTTCAGGATCATTTAATGATTCTATTTACAGAAATTATTTAAACGTGATTAAAAAATTTAATTATGAAAAATTAGATATGATTAAAAGCTCTATAAAATTTAAAAAAGACAATAAATTAGATAGTCTTGACTTAGTTGAAAATGAAATAAAAAGTATAGAGAAAAGAAAATTTTTTTATAGCTTAAATTTTGCAGTTAATAACGGAAATAGTGCTGTAGCACCTTACGTGGCAATTACTAACTTTAGCAATAGTGAAAAATTAATTTTAGATACCATTATAGGCTCCTTAGAAAAAGAAGTTTTAGAATCAAAATATGGGAAAATATTAAGTGATTTGAAAAAATAAAATTTAAAAACTAATTTTTATCTCCGGAATATTTTACAAAATTTCTAGGAGTTTCGTATAATGTTACTTCAATTAATTTGTCCTTAGCAATTTTTTTTCTAAGTATAGTCCATATATAAACACAAATATTTTCAACAGAGGGAATTACATTTTTGAAGTATTCCACATCTAAATTTAGATTTTTGTGATCCAAAACATCCTCTACTTCTGACTTTATAATATCTTTTAAATCCTTTAAATCTATAACCATTCCGGTTACAGGGTCAATTTCACCAGTTAAGCTTACAATTAACTCATAATTATGGCCGTGAAAATTTGGATTATTACATTTTCCAAAAATATTTTCATTTTTTTCATCGCTCCAATTTCTTACATAAAGCCTATGTGCTGCATTGAAGTGAGCTTTCCTACTTACTGTTACTTTCATTAATTAAATAATTTTTATAAAATTTTTCGAATATTATTTTAAACCAGGCCGTATAATTACAAGGGTTTTCTAAAATATCTTGTTTCAAAACATGTAAATTTACCCATTTCCAGTCTGAAACTTCATTTAAATTAATGGTAGGGGTTTCATCATACTTACCGATTAAAACATGGTCTAATTCGTGCTCTGTCAATCCATTATCAAACTTAGCCTTGTATATAAAAGATAACATATGGTGTAGATTTGTTTCAATACCCATTTCTTCAATCAATCTTCTTTTTCCTGCATCAATAATGTCTTCACCATTTCTGGGGTGACTACAGCAAGTATTTGTCCACAAACCTGGTGAGTGATACTTGTCAAAAGCTCTTTTCTGTAATAGAAGTTCATTTTTATTATTTAATATAAAAACTGAAAATGCTCGATGTAAAAGGGCTCTTCTATGAGCTTCCATTTTCTCCATCAAACCTATTTGATTATCATTTTTATCAACTAAGATTACATGTTCTTTAATCACACTATAAAAATACAAAATTTGAAATATTAGAAATGATTATCCAAAACAATGCTATTTTTGAAACTTATTAGCTTATGGATTTAAATAAAGAAGTAGAAAAAAGAAGGACATTTGGTATAATCTCTCACCCAGATGCAGGGAAAACTACCTTGACTGAAAAACTATTACTTTTTGGAGGAGCAATACAGGAAGCAGGTGCTGTTAAGTCTCAAAAAATAAAAAAAACAGCAACTTCAGATTTTATGGAAATAGAAAAACAGCGTGGTATTTCAGTTTCGACCTCTGTTTTAGCATTTAATTATCAAGAAAAAAAAATCAACATATTAGATACACCTGGTCATAAAGATTTTGCAGAAGACACATACAGAACCTTAACAGCTGTTGATAGTGTGATTGTTGTTATTGACGTCGCTAAAGGAGTTGAAGAACAGACAAAAAAATTAGTTGAAGTTTGCCAAATGAGAGAGATTCCAATCATTATTTTTATAAACAAACTAGACAGGGAGGGTTATGATGCATTTGATTTATTTGATGAATTAGAACAAAAATTAAATTTAAATGTATGCCCACTAAGTATCCCAATAGGAATGGGATTTGATTTTAAGGGTATCTATAATATTTGGAAAAAAAATTTTATGTTTTTTAATGATGATAACAAACAAAAAGTTTCTTCAGTTACAAATATTTCAGAATTAAAAAATCCCAAATTAAAAGAACACATAGGTGATTACAGATTAAAAAAACTAATAGAGGAAATTAATATTGTTAAAGAAATATATCCTAGTTTTTGCAAAAATGAATATTTAAATTCCAAATTACATCCGGTATTTTTTGGATCCGCATTAAATAATTTTGGTGTTAAGGAATTATTAGATTGCTTTATTGAAATTGCCCCCTCTCCAAGACCAAAAGAGAGCATAGAAAGGTTTATTGATCCAAAAGAAAAAATATTTTCTGGTTTCGTTTTTAAAATTCACGCAAATATGGATCCTAAGCACAGGGACAGATTAGCTTTTATTAAAATAGTATCAGGGATTTTTAAAAGAAATGTTCCTTATTTTCATGTAAGAAACAAAAAAAAATATAAATTTAGCAGTCCAAATACTTTTTTTGCTGAAAAAAAACAAATAGTAGATTCTTCTTATCCTGGTGATATTATTGGTGTTCATGATTCCGGAAATTTTAAAATTGGAGATTCATTTAGTGAAGGAGAATATATTAATTTTAAGGGCATACCAAATTTTTCACCTGAACATTTTAAATATATAATAAATAAAGATCCTCTTAAATCTAAACAATTAGCAAAAGGCATTGATCAATTGATGGACGAGGGAGTAGCTCAATTATTTACCCTCGAAATTAATGGGAGAAAAATTATTGGAACAGTAGGTGCTTTACAATTTGATGTGATTCAATATAGATTAGAACATGAATATGGAGCCAAATGTTCATACGAAAACATTAGCATTTATAAGGCATGTTGGATTGATTACGAGCTAAAAAACGATGAATTTAATGAATTTAAAAAGCTTAAGAGTAAGTTCCTAGCAAAAGACAAGCAAGGAAACCTAGTGTTTCTTTCAGACTCAAAATTTTCACTTGAAATGACAAAAGAAAAATTTAAGTCAATTCTTTTTCACAATAAATCAGAATTTTAATCAAGCTTCACCTACAGGACCAAAATTAAGTGAAATTGATTGTTTTTTGTCGTAATCTTTTATTTCACCGTTTGATTTTTCAAATCTTGAAATATTTTCAATTAATGCATTTGAAAATCTTTTAGCATGTTGCGGAGTTAAAATAATTCTAGATTTAACTTTAGCTTTAGGAACTCCAGGCATAATATTAACAAAATCAATCACAAACTCAGAAACGGAATGATTTATCAAAGCCAAATTTGAATAAATTCCTTGAGAAATTATTTCGTCCAATTCAAGATTAATACTGTTTTTATCTTTAATTTCCTTCATTATAACTTAGTTTTTTTGATGCTAATAATTCTTCATACTCATCAGTAAAACCAACGATAAGATCATTAAACTTTCTGTTTCCAGTTCCAGCAGGAATTTTATGTCCTACTATTACATTTTCTTTAAGACCATCTAAACCATCTACTTTTCCGTTTACGGCTGCTTCGTTTAACACTTTAGTTGTTTCTTGGAATGAAGCAGCAGAGATAAATGATTTAGTTTGTAAGGAAGCTCTAGTGATACCTTGTAGAATTGGAGTTGCAGTAGCATTAACTGCATCTCTTGCTAGTACAAGCTCCTTGTCTTCACGTTTTAAAATTGAATTCTCGTCTCTTAATTCTCTTGCGGTAACTACTTGTCCTTCCTTTAGATTTTCTGAATTTCCAACAGATTCAACAATTTTTTTATTGTAAAGATTGTCATTTTCAGATATAAACTCATTTTTATGAATTAATTGACCTTCTAAAAATGTAGTATCACCTGAATCTTGAATTTTAACTTTTTGCATCATTTGTCTAATTAGTACTTCAAAGTGCTTATCATTAATTTTAACTCCTTGCAATCTATACACTTCTTGAACTTCATTTACTAGATACTGTTGAACTGCTGAGGGACCTTTGATATTAAGAATATCATTAGGGGTTATTGAACCATCAGACAGTGGCATACCCGCTTTAACAAAATCATTTTCCTGAACCAAAATCTGATTTGATAATTTAACTAAATACTTCTTAATTTCACCAGTCTTAGATTCAATAATTATCTCCCTATTTCCTCTTTTAATTTTTCCAAAATTAACAACACCATCAATTTCACTTACTACAGCTGGATTAGAGGGATTTCTTGCTTCAAATAACTCCGTTACTCTAGGTAAACCACCGGTAATATCTCCAGATTTTGCTGATTTTCTTGGTATTTTAACCAAAATTTTACCCTCTTTTACTTTTTCACCATCATTTACAATAAGGTGAGCCCCAACAGGTAAATTATATGTTCTTAAATTTTTTCCTTTAGAGTCATTAATTAGAAGGGTAGGAACAATCTTTTTATTTCTTGATTCAGAAATTACTTTTTCTTTGAAGCCAGTTTGCTCATCAATTTCTACTTGATATGTAACACCTTTCTCTATATTTTCGAACTCAATTACACCTCCAAATTCAGAAATTATAACTCCATTATAAGGATCCCATTGACATATAACATCACCTTTTGAAAGTTTGTCTCCATCTTTAATTAATAAAGAAGAACCATAGGGAATGATACTAGTACTTAAAACAATTCTTGTTTTTTCATCAATCAATTTAATCTCACAAGTTCTTGAAATTACTACATTTACATTTTTACCATCTGCATCTTTACTTTTGACAGTTTTTAAATCCTCAATTTCTGCAATTCCTTCAAATTTTGATAAAAGATTATTTTCTTCTGAAATATTACCAGCAATACCACCAACATGGAAAGTTCGTAATGTTAACTGTGTGCCTGGTTCACCAATAGATTGAGCTGCTACAACACCAACTGCTTCACCCATTTGAACCATTTTTCCTGTAGCTAAATTTCTACCATAACATTTTGCACAAATTCCTCTTTGTGCCTCACATGTTAATGGAGATCTAACCTCAACTTTATCAATTGGTGTATTCTCAATCGCAGAAACAATCTCTTCAGAGATTTCTTCTCCGGATCTAACGATAATTTCATCATTTATTGGATTATAGATATCATGCAATGAAACTCTTCCTAAAATTCTTTCACCCAATGATTCAACTATTTCCTCATTTTTTTTCAATGCCTCAACAGAGATTCCTCTTAGAGTATTACAATCTTCAAGATTAATTATTACATCTTGGGCTACATCTACTAATCTCCTTGTCAAATATCCTGCATCCGCTGTTTTAAGTGCAGTATCCGCTAATCCTTTCCTAGCACCATGAGTAGATATAAAATATTCAAGTATAGATAGTCCCTCTTTAAAATTAGATAAAATAGGATTCTCAATTATCTCACCTCCACCAGAACTCGCTTTTTTAGGTTTAGCCATCAATCCTCTCATTCCAGTCAACTGTCTTATTTGTTCTTTTGATCCTCTTGCGCCTGAATCAAGCATCATATAAACTGAGTTAAAGCCTTGATTATCTTCACTAATTCTTTTCATGGCTAGTTCAGTTAATGTTGCATTAGCTGATGTCCAAACATCAATTACTTGATTGTATCTTTCGTTGTTTGTTATTAGTCCCATGTTATAATTTCCAATAATTGAATCTACCTCTCCATTTGCTTTAGAAATCATCTCATGTTTTTCAGGTGGAATAATAATATCCCCCAAACTAAAAGAAAGCCCTCCTTTAAAAGCAAAATTAAAGCCCATATCTTTAATTTTGTCTAAAAATTCAGCAGTTTCTGGAACACTTGTTATTTTTAAAATTTTCCCAATAATATCGCGAAGCGATTTTTTAGTAAGAACCTCATTAATAAAGCCTGCTTTTTCTGGAACAACTTGATTAAATAGAACACGACCTACAGTTGTATCGATAATTTTACTTTCAAGATTTCCTTTAGAATTTAGAACTTTCGTTCTAATTTTGATTGATGCATTTAATTCAACAATTTCCTCATTATAGGCAATATTTACTTCATCATGAGAATAGAAAGTTAAACCCTCTCCTTTGACTTTATGATTATCATTGGATTTAAATAACTTAGTCATATAATACAGACCTAAAACCATATCCTGAGAAGGAACAGTAATAGGTGATCCATTAGCAGGATTTAGTATATTGTGAGAAGCTAACATTAACAGCTGGGCTTCCAGAATTGCCTCAGGTCCAAGTGGAAGATGGACAGCCATTTGGTCACCATCAAAATCAGCATTAAAAGCCGTACATACTAAAGGATGAACCTGTATTGCTTTACCTTCAATCAAACTCGGTTGAAATGCTTGAATACCCAACCTATGTAATGTAGGTGCTCTGTTTAAAAGAACTGGATGACCCTTCAAAACATTTTCTAAAATATCCCAAACTAAAGGTTCCCTTCGATCAATTATTTTTTTTGCAGATTTAACAGTTTTAACTATTCCTCTTTCAATTAATTTTCTAATAATAAAAGGTTTGTATAACTCAGCAGCCATATTTTTTGGCAGACCACATTCATAGAGTTTAAGTTCTGGTCCGCCTACTATAACAGATCGTGCAGAATAATCAACTCTTTTACCTAATAAATTTTGACGAAACCTCCCTTGTTTTCCTTTAAGTGAATCCGATAATGACTTTAAGGGTCTATTTGCATCTGTTTTTACAGCTGAAGATTTTCTTGTATTATCAAATAAAGAATCTACAGATTCCTGAAGCATTCTTTTTTCATTTCTTAAAATAACCTCAGGAGCTTTTATCTCAACCAAACGTTTTAATCTATTATTTCTAATAATTACTCTTCTATATAGGTCATTTAAATCAGATGTTGCAAATCTTCCTCCATCTAAAGGAACTAATGGGCGAAGTTCTGGTGGAATTACTGGAATTGCTTTAAGAACCATCCATTCAGGCTTATTTTCTTTATTAGTATTAGATTCTTTAAATGATTCTACTACCTGAAGTCTTTTAAGTGCCTCCATTTTTCTTTGTTTAGAGGATTCAGTATTAGCTTTGTGCCTTAGCTCATATGACAACTCATTTAAATCAATTCTTGACAATAGTTCAATTAAGCACTCCGCTCCCATTTTTGCTATGAACTTATTTGGATCTTCATCGTCTAGAAACTGATTTTCTTGAGGCAAGCTATCAATAATATTTATATATTCTTCTTCAGTAAGAAAATCTAACTTATTAACTGGTTCACCCTCTGTATTTACAGCTTCTCCTGCCTGAATTACAACATACCTCTCATAATAGATAATCATATCTAATTTTTTTGAAGGTAAGCCTAATAAATATCCGATTTTATTTGGAAGAGATCTAAAATACCATATATGTGCAACAGGAACAACCAAATTAATGTGACCTACACGATCTCTTCTAACTTTTTTTTCAGTTACTTCAACTCCACATCTGTCACAGATAATTCCTTTATATCTAATTCTTTTATATTTTCCACATGCACATTCATAGTCTTTTACAGGTCCAAAAATTCTCTCACAAAACAAGCCATCTCTTTCAGGTTTGTGAGTTCTATAATTAATTGTTTCTGGTTTTAAAATTTCTCCTCTGGAAGAAGCAAGAATAGTTTCAGGTGATGCTAATCCAATGGATATTTTTGAAAATTTCTTTGACTTATTAATTTCAATTTTTCTAGACATAATAATATTTTTATTTATTCTTCTAATCTGATATCTAACCCAAGACCTTTCAATTCATGCATTAAAACATTAAACGACTCAGGAAGGCCAGGTGTTGGCATTATTTCTCCTTTTACTATTGCTTCATATGCTTTGGCTCTTCCCTGAACATCATCAGATTTGATAGTTAATATTTCTTGTAAAGTACTGGACGCACCATAAGCTTCTAAAGCCCAAACTTCCATTTCACCAAATCTTTGACCACCAAATTGAGCTTTTCCACCAAGAGGTTGTTGAGTTATTAATGAATATGGTCCTATTGACCTTGAATGCATTTTATCATCAACCATATGACCCAATTTAAGCATGTAAATTACACCAACTGTTGCGGCCTGATCAAACCTTTTTCCAGTTCCTCCGTCGTATAAATAAGTATGCCCATATTTTGGGAGTTCAGCTTCATCGGTAAGCTTATTGATCTGTTCCATTGTTGCTCCATCAAATATTGGAGTTGAAAACTTTCTACCAAGCTTTTGACCAGCCCAACCAAGAACTGTTTCATAAATTTGACCAATATTCATTCTGGATGGAACACCAAGAGGGTTTAAAACTATATCAACTGGTGAACCATCTTCTAAGAAAGGCATATCCTCTTGGCGAACAATTCTGGCTACAATCCCTTTGTTTCCGTGTCTACCAGCCATTTTATCACCAACTTTAAGTTTACGTTTTTTTGCTACATAAACCTTTGCCAGTTTTAGTATTCCAGCTGGTAATTCGTCACCAACTGAAATTGTAAACTTTTCTCTTCTCAATGAGCCTTGTAAATCATTTTCTTTAATTTTATAATTATGCAAAAGTGTAATAACTAATTCATTAGTCTTTTTATCTACAGCCCATTGACCTGAAACTAAATGAGTAAATTCCTCAACTTGATTCAGCATTTTCTGTGTGTATTTTTTTCCTTTAGGAAGTATTTCTTCCCCAAGATCATTGAAAATACCTTGACATGTCTTTCCATTCAAAATAATATATAGTTTTTCAACTAACTTATCTTTTAAACTTAAAAACTGTTTTTCAAATCTATTTTCTAGCTGATTAATTAATTCTTTATCATCAATCCTTTGTTTTTTATCTTTTATTGGTCTAACAAATAATTTTTTATCAATAACTATTCCGTTTAAGGAAGGAGGAGCTTTAAGTGAAGCATCCTTAACATCTCCAGCTTTATCACCAAAAATTGCTCTTAATAACTTTTCTTCAGGAGTTGGATCAGACTCACCTTTTGGAGTTATCTTACCAATTAATATGTCACCAGGCTTTACCTCTGCTCCGATCCTTATCATACCATTTTCATCTAAGTTTGCTGTTGCCTCTTCACTAACATTTGGAATATCATTTGTTAATTCTTCCATACCAAGTTTTGTGTCTCTAACATCAATCGAATACTCGTCTATATGTAGAGATGTGAAAACATCATCTCTAACTACTTTTTCAGAAATAACAATTGCATCCTCGAAGTTATAACCTTTCCAGGGCATAAATGCAACTTTTAGATTCCTACCTAAAGATAACTCACCTTGTTGTGTAGCATAACCTTCACATAAGACTTGTCCTTTTTTAACATTATCTCCTTTAACTACTATTGGTTTTAGATTGATACAAGTACCTTGATTTGTTTTTCTGAATTTTACCAATGAGTATGTTTTTTCATCTGAATCAAAACTAGTTAGTTTTTGTTGATCGGTAAGTTTATATTTAATTGTAATTTTTTGGGAATCAACATAAGTGACTTTTCCATCATAATCAGCATTAATTAATACCCTTGAATCAGATGCAACCTGTCTTTCAAGTCCAGTACCAACAATTGGAGACTGAGGTCTTAATAAAGGAACAGACTGTCTCATCATATTAGATCCCATCAATGCACGATTTGCATCATCATGTTCCAAAAAAGGAATCAAAGATGCTGAAATTGAAGCGATTTGATTTGGAGCAACGTCAGTATAATTAACTTGATTAGGTTCTATAACAGGGTAATCAGCCTCTTGACGAGCAATAACCTTTTCAGGCAATATTTTTCCTTCTTTATCTTTAGGAATATTAGCCTGAGTTATTAGCATGCCTTCTTCCTCTTCAGCACTCAAAAAACTATAATTTTCTAAATCTACAACACCATTTTTCACTTTTCTATATGGTGTTTCAATAAAACCTAAATTATTAACTTTTGCAAATACACTAAGTGATGAAATAAGTCCAATGTTTGGTCCTTCTGGAGTTTCAATTGGACAAAGTCTTCCATAGTGAGTATAATGAACATCTCTTACTTCAAAGCCTGCTCTTTCCCTTGATAGTCCACCTGGTCCAAGAGCAGAAAGTCTTCTTTTGTGAGTTAATTCTGCAAGTGGATTTGTTTGATCCATAAACTGAGAAAGTTGGTTAGTACCAAAGAAAGTATTAATCACTGATGATAATGTTTTTGCATTAATTAAGTCGATAGGTGTAAAAACTTCATTATCTCTAACATTCATCCTTTCTCTTATGGTTCTTGCCATTCTTGAAAGGCCAACACCGAATTGAGTTGAAAGTTGTTCACCAACTGTTCTTACTCTTCTGTTTGACAGGTGATCAATATCGTCAATTTCAGCTTTAGAATTAATTAATTCAATTAAATATTTAATAATAGTTATAATATCTTCTTTGGTAAGAACTAACTCTTCCATATTAATATTAAGGCCTAACTTCTTATTCATTCTATATCTACCAACCTCACCTAAATTATATCTTTGATCAGAGAAAAATAACTTGTCAATTATTCCTCTAGCAGTTTCTTCATCAGGCGGTTCAGCATTTCTTAACTGTCTATATATATGTTCTACAGCCTCTTTTTCAGAATTTGTTGGATCCTTTTGAAGAGTATTGTGAATTATTGCGTAATCTGAGAATTGCCCATCTACTTTGTGAAGAAGAATTGTTTTTGTATTAGTCTCCAAAATGTCTTTAATATTATCTTTATCGATAATTACGTCTCTATCTAGGATAATTTCGTTCCTTTCAATAGAGACAACTTCACCAGTGTCTTCATCAACGAAATCTTCAAACCAAGAATTCAAAACTCTAGCGGCAAGAGTTCTTCCAATATATTTTTTTAAACCTGATTTAGAAACTTTAATTTCTTCAGCAAGATCAAAAATTTGTAAAATATCCTTATCTCTTTCAAAACCTATTGCTCTTAAGAGAGTAGTTACAGGCAGTTTCTTTTTTCTGTCAATATAAGCATACATAACACTATTAATGTCTGTGGCAAACTCAATCCATGATCCCTTAAATGGAATTACTCTGGCAGAATATAATTTAGTTCCATTTGCGTGAAAGGACTGACCAAAGAAAACACCAGGAGACCTATGTAGTTGCGAAACAACAACACGCTCTGCACCATTGATAATAAAAGTTCCACTAGGTGTCATATAAGGGATTACCCCCAAATAAACGTCTTGGACTATGGTTTCAAAATCTTCATGTTCTTCATCCGTACAATATAGTTTTAAACGAGCTTTTAGAGGAACACTATATGTAAGACCTCTTTCAATACACTCTTGTATGGTGTATCTGGAGGGGTCGACAAAATAATCCAAAAATTCTAAAACAAATTGATTTCTGGAGTCAGAAATCGGGAAATTTTCCATGAAGGTATTAAATAAACCCTCATCTATCCTTTCAGCTGTTTTAGTTTCTAATTGAAAAAAGTCCTTGAAAGATTTAATTTGAATATCCAAAAAATCTGGATATTCAGGAATATTGGTAGCATTTGCGAAATTTATTCTATCTGTATTATGCATTAAATTGGTTTTAAATTAAAAGAACGATGAACTATAATGACTACAATAAAATTGGTAGCCAAAAATTAAAAAAGGGATAAAATATCTTATTTTAATTCAACTTCTGCCCCAGCTTCTTCAAGTGATTTTTTAAATCCATCTGCCTCATCCTTTGAAACAGCTTCTTTAATATTACTTGGAGCATTGTCTACTAGTTCCTTTGCTTCTTTTAATCCCAAACCAGTTAATTCCTTAACAAGTTTTACAACAGCTAATTTTGAACCTCCTGCAGCGGTTAAAACTACATCAAATTCTGATTTTTCTTCTGCTGCATCAGCACCTCCTTCAGCGGCTGGTCCAGCTGAAACAACTGCTGCTGCTGCTGCTGGCTCAATGCCATAGTCGTTTTTTAAAACTTCTGCTAATTCATTAACTTCTTTAACTGTTAGGTTTACTAACTTTTCTGCAAAATCTTTAATATCTGCCATTTTAATTTATTTATTATTTATTATTTATTATTTATCTACTCTTTTTTTTCTGCAAGAGTTTTTAAAACTCCTGTAATTTTAGATCCACTTGATTTTAAAGCGGATATAACGTTTTTAGTTGGAGACTGTAATATTGTAATTATCTCACCAATTAACTCCTCTCTAGATTTGATATCCGCCAAAGTAGTGAGCTGTTCATCTCCTAAATAAACAGCATCTTCAATAGAAGCTCCTTTTAAAAGCGGCTTTTCAGATTTTTTTCTAAACTCTTTTATAATCTTTGCTGGAGTATTACCCACTTCAGAATACATTAAAGCAGTGTTACCTACCAAAACTTGCTTCAGTTCTCCAAAATCTTTTTGGGATGCTTCCATGGCTTTAGCTAATAATGTGTTTTTAACTACAGACAACTTAACATTAGCCTTGAAACATGCTCTTCTAAGTTTACTAGTCTCAACTGAATTAAGTCCAGAAGCATCTGTCATATAAATATTATTATTTTCTGCCAGTTCAGCTGTCAGTCTTTCAATAACCTTTGATTTTTCTTCTCTTCTCATTATTTCCTAACTAAAATTAGTATCAACATTAATACTTGGACTCATAGTACTTGACATATATATGCTTTTTAAATAAGTTCCCTTAGATGAACTAGGCTTGAGCTTAATAATGTTCTGTATGAGCTCCAATGAATTTGTATAAATTTTATCAGCATCAAAAGAAACTTTTCCAATTGAAGCATGAATAATTCCAGATTTATCTACCCTGAAATCAATCTTACCTGCTTTAACATCTGAAACAGCTTTTGCAATATCCATAGTTACAGTTCCAGTCTTGGGATTTGGCATAAGACCTCTGGGACCTAAAATTTTACCTAAAGGTCCTAACTTTCCCATTACACTTGGCATTGTGATAATAACATCGACATTTGTCCAACCATCCTTAATTTTATTAAGGTATTCATCCAATCCAACAAAATCAGCACCAGAATCTAAAGCTTCTTTTTCTTTGTCAGGTGTTACTAGCGCAAGAACTTTAACATCTTTTCCTGTACCGTTAGGAAGAGTCACAACTCCTCTAATGTTTTGATCTGCTTTTTTTGGATCAACACCTAAACGAATAGCAAGATCAACTGAAGCATCGAATTTTGTAGTGGTAATTTCCTTGACCACAGAGGAGGCATCTTTCAATGTATACATTTTGTCACCTTCGTATTTCGCTAATATATTTTTCCTCTTTTTTGAAATCTTTGTCATATAACTAAAAATTTATTAAAATGGTGATTTTCCTCTTACTTTAATACCCATTGATCTTGCGGTTCCTGCAACCATTTTCATTGCAGACTCAATTGTGAAAGCATTAAGATCAACCATTTTATCCTCAGAAATTGATTTTACTTGATCCCAAGAAACTGTTGCAACTTTAGATCTATTAGGTTCACCAGAACCTTTTTTTATTTTGGCAGCTTCTAATAACTGAACCGCAGCTGGGGGAGTCTTAACAACAAATTCAAATGATTTATCTTTAAAAACTGATATTACAACAGGTAAAACTTTACCAGGTTTATCTTGAGTTCTTGAGTTAAATTGCTTACAAAATTCCATAATGTTAACACCAGCAGCACCAAGTGCAGGTCCCACAGGTGGTGATGGATTAGCAGCTCCTCCTCTAATTTGTAATTTAAGTACTTTATCTATTTCTTTAGTCATTATTAAAATTTATTAACTTTTCAAATATTTGGAAGCTATTTGAAAAATAATCTATAATGTAACATTTATAATTTCTCCACTTGCATATAGGAAAGCTCCAATGGTGTTTTCCTTCCAAATATTTTTACCATTACTTCTAATTTTCTTTTATCTTCATTAACTTTTTCTACAGTACCATTAAAACCGTTAAATGGCCCATCAATTACTTTAATACTTTCACCAATTACAAAAGGGATAACAATGTTTTCAGATTCAGCAGATAATTCATCTACCTTACCTAGCATTCTATTAACTTCATTTGATCTTAATGGAATTGGATCACCACCTTTTGTTTCCCCTAAAAAGCCAATTACATTTGGTAAAGCTTTTATTATGTGAGGAATCTCACCAGATAGGTTTGCCTTGATCATTATGTAACCAGGAAAAAAAACTTTTTCCTTACTCACTTTTTTACCCTTTCTAATTTGAACAACTTTTTGAGTAGGAACTAAAATTTCTTCAACATATTTTGAATGACCAAGTCTATTGATCTCAGATTCCATGTAGGATCTAATCTTATTTTCCTGTCCACTGACAGCTCTGACAACATACCATTTTTTTACATCTGTATCAGTCATTGCATTAGTTTATAAAATCAAAATATACTTTAACAATTCTAGATAAAATTGTATCTGCCATCCAAATTAATAGAGCAAAAATTACAGAGAAAACAAGCACAACCATTGTAATTCTAGATAATTCGTTTGTTGGAGTCCAAGAAACATGTTCTTTTAATTCTGAAAAAGATTCTTTAATGTAAGACACAATATCCATCTTTCTTTACTTTTGCACGGGTTGAGAGACTCGAACTCCCGACACCTGGTTTTGGAGACCAGTGCTCTACCAACTGAGCTAAACCCGTCTCTTTTCATTTGGTGTCATAAATACACCCTATAAATTTAGCAATAAAAGGCATCTACAAAATGTAAACACCTTTTATATATTTTAAAAATTTTAGTCTAAAATTTTTGTTACTTGACCAGCACCAACTGTTCTTCCTCCTTCTCTAATAGCAAATCTTAATCCGACACTACATGCAATTGGACTGATTAAATCAACTGTAATAGTCAAGTTATCCCCAGGCATTACCATCTCAACACCTTTTGGCAACTCAATATTTCCAGTAACATCAGTTGTTCTTACATAAAACTGAGGTCTGTAATTGTTATGAAAAGGAGTATGTCTACCACCTTCTTCCTTTTTTAATATATAAACCTCAGCTTCAAATTTTCCATGAGGCTTTACAGAACCTGGCTTACAAATAACCATTCCTCTTTTGATATCAGTTTTTTCAATCCCTCTTAGAAGAATTCCAACGTTATCACCAGCTTCCCCTCTGTCAAGAATTTTTCTAAACATTTCAACACCTGTAACTGTGGATGTTAATTTTTCGGCTCCCATTCCAATGATATCAACCGAATCTCCAGTATTTGAAACACCAGTTTCAATTCTTCCGGTAGCAACAGTTCCTCTTCCGGTGATTGAGAAAACATCTTCAATAGGCATTAAGAAATCCTTATCAACATCTCTTTTAGGAAGCTCGATCCATGAATCTACATTTTTCATAAGTTCCATAACAGTATCAACCCATTTTTGCTCTCCATTTAAAGCACCAAGGGCAGAACCTAAAATAACAGGTCCATTATCACCATCATATTCATAGAAATTTAATAAATCTCTTACTTCCATCTCAACAAGTTCAAGTAATTCTTCATCATCAACTTGATCAGCTTTATTAAGAAAAACTACAATCCTTGGGATTCCAACTTGTCTTCCAAGAAGTATGTGTTCTCTAGTTTGTGGCATAGGACCGTCTGAGGCTGCAACAACTAATATTGCGCCATCCATCTGAGCAGCACCTGTTACCATGTTTTTTACATAATCAGCGTGTCCTGGACAGTCAACGTGAGCATAATGACGGTTAGCTGTCTGATATTCAACATGCGAAGTGTTAATAGTAATACCTCTTTCTTTTTCCTCAGGAGCATTATCAATTTGATCAAAGCTTTTTGCTTCTGAAAGACCTGCATCTGCTAATACTTTGGTAATAGCTGCAGTAAGGGTAGTTTTACCGTGATCTACGTGTCCAATTGTACCAATGTTTAAGTGTGGTTTTGAACGATCGAAAGTTTCCTTTGCCATAATTTTTTGTTTTATTACTTTTTAAACGAGCGCAAATATAAAAATTTAATCTTAAAAAACTGAATATTTGTGCATTTTTTTATATGGAAAGATTGTTGAAATAAAATTTTTGAAAACAAACTTTAAATTTAAAATATCTTTAATTTTTTCTTTTTACAATGAAAAGACCTGAATTTATGTCGCTAATTACAATGTTTTCACTGTTAAAAAAAGGATATACACTCCAAGCACCATTAAAGGCTTCAATATTACCTTTTTTGCCACTATGATCACCACCTGGATCTTGTTCTTTATTAGTTGTTATTTTAAATACTCCATGATTATGTCCATCGTTATGGGTATCAAAAAATCCTATTTCTTTAATTTGCTTTTCATTGACATTACTTATATCCAACACTCTTAAACCAGCAGTGTAACTTGCTAAATAAAATTTTGATCCAACAACATATCCATTATGATCTATTGCATCAGTTTCAGAGTAATAATCGAAATGGCGAATTGGATTGCCTAAATCTGTTATATCGATTATTATAGTTCTGGTTTTGTTAACAAGGGATTGGTATGAAGAATCTAGCTCATCTAGCTCATCCCCCATTAGTAAGTATTTGTGGTCACCAGTTAACCAGGACTGATGGGTGTACTGATGATCATAAAAAAAACTACTTATTATCTTTGGATTTGTTTTATCAGTTACATCAACAAACACAACTTTATTCTCGTTGCTTCCAATATAAATTTCTCTACCGGTATATTCTAAATCGGGTCCATCATAAATAACAACTTGAACATCATGGCTATATCCAATTGCGTCCAAACTAAGTTCCAGTTTTGGGTTTAAAGGATCGTTTATGTTAAGAGCATGAATCCCAACTGGATTTTTAGATGATCCTGAGCCGGCAGTGTAAGCAAATCCAGTTTTTTCATTAATTCCAATATTGTGCGCATGGCCATATCCACTATATAAATAGTCAGCTGAAAAAATTCGTTTTGACTGAACACCCCGGAGCTTGGTTAAATCAAAAACTTGTAGTCCATGTCCTTCAGCCTCGCTAACAATGAAAGCATAATCGTTGTATACTTTTAGATCCCGCCACGAGCTGTCAATTGTTGCAGTGGGAAGCTTACCAAGGTAGAACGGGTTTATAGGATCAGAAATATCTATAAAAACTGTCCCGTTATTTACTCCCATAATTGCATATTCTTTGCCAGTTAAGCTATCATTCCAGCCCCAACAATCATTACCTGCATCAGCATTTAATTCCCTTAATGAAATACGACTCATTAAATCATAATTTTTGCAACCATATGTTATTCCCGTTATTTGATCCAAGGCTACACCATCAATGCAAACAGCTTGTGGTAAAGTTCTGCTATCGCGAACATATTCTTCCTTATTGCAACTTGCTATTAAAAGAAGTAAAATAATAATGTACTTTTTCATGTTTTAAATTTAGAAAACCAGATGTGTTTTCCAAAATGATTCCTTGGAACTGGCTTTTTATTTGTTAAATAATAATTAATTCCCAAAACAACTGATTTAAGATAGTTTCTTAATAATGGTTCGACAAAAATTTTGTGAGGTAAAAATGAAAAAAATTTTGAAATTGAACTTAATAAATATGGGTAGACCGTGATTTTCAAGTAAGTGCTTTCATTTTCTTCAATAATCTCCCAAATAACTTTTGATTTTTTTCCTCTCTTTCTTCCAATGAAAAGACTGTATCCCTCTTTTTCATTCCACGAAACAAAATTTCTAAAATATGTTAGTCCATTCAAATAAGTAAGTACGTCTATTGAACCCTTTCCATTCCAATTAATAATTTCATTTGATTCACAAAACGGATGAACTAAATTAAGGTGCTCTGCCTTGGAGATAATTTTCCAAAGCTCGCCTGTGGAGGCATCAATTTTATTTTTATAGTAAACTGGCCAAATATTATTAATGTTTATATTCAAAACAATAGGGTGTTGAATTAAAATTGGTTAGGATAAAAGTACTTTAAAATTTTATACAATACATTTTGTAAAAACCAAAAAAAGAATTGAGATGCAAAATATCCACCAACTATAATATATAGTGTGTAAGTTATAATCTTTTTGTAGTTCAACTCTTACTTTGTGCTTCTTTCATAGGCAAATCCTCCACCTTTTCCCTGACCCCAAGAAGTGAACTTAACACTCAAATATATTTTATCATCAACAAGAAACATCACTAAGTTTTTACCAACCACATCTTTAGGTTTTCCGACTGCAGTTCTGAAGTTATTGAATGTCAATGTTGAAACCTGGTCAATAGTTCCAACAGACCATTTTGTTCCGGCTGGGCTTGTTGCTTGGGTAGCACTGCTTTCTTTTGCTGAATTATAGATTTGTCCGCCATCGATTCCCCTTGTGATCCAAATATTTGATGTTAGCCGATCTTGATTCGCAGCTTCAGTTGGATCAGACCCATCAGATTTAGTAAAAGTTATTTTACTTCCACTCCAAATTGTTGTGTCACTAGAATTATTTTCGACACTGTCATCACCACTTGAACATGATGAAACAAATAATATGATAAATAAAGATAATTTTAAGACTTTAAACATAATTCAAATTTAAATTAAATAATTAAAAATTAATTATAGCAACTAGTGTACCAAATTTTTTTTCATATTAAAGTTTTGATTGGTACAATATTTTCTGATTTCATCATTTATTTAAAAAAAACAAGTTTCATTGCAATTATTATTGATACAAAAATTACCACTTTGACAATTATGTCAACCCAAAACCAAAACATTTTCTCTTTTCTTTTCATTTTTTATTTTAATTTTTTAGAAAAAATTAGATTTAAAATTTTAAGCTTATTGAAAATTAAATTTTATTAATTTTAAACTAAACTAATAAATTTATTTTTTGATGAAATACACTAAATACATTGTTGAGGGTTTGCTTGTTTTTTTAGGGATTCTATTATCTTTTTACATAGAGGACAAAAGGATCACTGAAGAAAATACCAATTATAAAAATGAACTTGTCAAAGACTTGCAAAAAATCATTGAAAGTGAACGAGATCAAATTAAAAACATTAAAGACCTTCAGTACAAATGTCTCAAGGCAGCTGAAGAATTAATCTTCGATATTCAGAACGATTCAAAATTATCAAATAAGGTAATTGCTGAAAATTTTTTATTGGTTTCCCAAAGAGCAACAGTTTCATTTTTTCCTCAAAAAGGAATTTATGAAGAGTTGATCAATACAGGTTCAACCAAATTAATAAAGTCCAAAAATTTTAGATATGTTTTGTCTGACACTTACAACAACCTAAATTTTAGAAATTTAGCTGTTAGCAGGATAATCGATGACTATTTTTTTAGAGAAATTTCGATTATAAATAAAAAAATAATAATCATTTCAAAGGAAGTTAAAAATGACAACGCTTATGTTTATTCAAACTTGGTCCCCGTTTATTTTAAAATTGATAAAAATTACTACAAATCAGATGATTTTTTAAGTTCGATTAACCAGTTTAAAAGCCTAATTGAAAGATATATTGACATGTTAGATAAATTGGACAAATCATATGAGTTATTAAATATTTATTCTAATGAAGAACTTTCAAATTAAGTTTTTCTAGTTATTTATTTTTGTCTAATATTTTTTTACTGATCTGATTAACCTTATACATTAGAATTGGTAATGATGGATAAACCATGCTATGTCCAAAACCTTCAAGTTCAAATAATTCTGAATTTTCATTACCGACTACTTTCATCATCCTTTGCATGTATGCATTTTCTTCATACCTTCCTAGTAATTCTAATTCTCTATCTCCAGTTATCATTATGTAAGGAGGAGTGTTTTCGCTAATATGAAAGAGTGGAGACATATTATCAACAAATGGTTTTGTTATTTCAATTCCCATTTCTTCACGAACGGTCATATGTGTTATTGTATGACCACTAAGCGGAATTAAGCCAGCTAAGTCGTTTGAGTTAATATTATATTTTGCCAGATATGATTTATCTAAACCTAACATGCTTGAGATGTAACCGCCAGCGGAGTGTCCTGATAGGAAAATTAAAGATTTTGATCCCCCATAATTTTCGATATTGTCAAATACCCATTTAACTGAAAGTGCTGTATCATCCAGTATTTCAGATGTTGAAACTTTTGGGTAGAATCGGTAATTTACAGCAGCAATAGCAACACCTTTATTTTTTAGAAACTCAGGAATATATTTATTTCCTCTTTTAAGAGCTCCACCATGAAAATAAACTATGGTTGAAAAATTTTTACTATTTTCTGGAAAATATATATCCAAAACACATCTTGTATTGGTATAATCGTCTCCAGATTTATAGTTTATGTTTTGGTTAAAACCATAAGAGATTTCAGGGATGTCCTGAGAAAATAAAAAAATTGGAATTAAAAGTATTATTAAAAGTGTTTTTCGCATGACAACGTGGATTAAGTTAATTCTTAAAGTTATATAAAAAGAAAATAATTTAACCTATGAAAGGGATTAAAGCATTAGAACTGTAGTATTACAGCCTCATAAATTTAAAGATCAAGTTGCAAAATATTTTGAAGATCAAGTTTGTTAATAAGTGTAATACCTAAATCTTATATTTATAATACAATCTAGGTTAAAATTTAGGTTTAGGTATACGATTTGGTGTCCACTTCCCAAGGAACCAAGAAGACAGAAACAAAAAACTTTTATTTTTTCTTTAATTGATAAATAACTGTATCTTAAAATGCTTATTCATTAGTATTGATTGTGAAAAATTATGAACTATTCAATGTTTTATTATTATATTTATTTGATACAAATAATCACGTAAATTATCATTAAAATTGCATAAAAAAATGATAGTAGGTATAACTTTTAGTTGCTTTGATTTGCTTCACGCTGGTCACATAAAAATGCTCGAGGAAGCAAAAGCTCAGTGCGATTATTTAATTACTGGATTGCAAGTTGATCCAACATTAGATAGACCAGAAAAAAATAAACCCATTCAATCTGTTGTAGAAAGATATATCCAATTAAAATCTTGCAAATATGTAGATGAGATTGTACCCTATATTTCTGAACAGGATTTATTAGATATTTTAACTTCTTTCAAAATTCACAAAAGAATAATTGGAGAGGAGTATAGAAAAATAGATTTTACTGGAAAAGATTATTGCAAAAAAAAAGGTATTGAAATCTATTACAACAAAAGAGAGCATCGTTTTTCGTCTTCAAGACTTAGAAAACAAGTTTACAATGTTGAACAAACATTGACAGATGAATCCTGAATATGATTTCCACAAGCCTAACCTTAATTATGGAATAGTTGGAAATTGTAAGTCTGCTGCACTAATTAACTCGGACGCCTCCATCGACTGGTGTTGTCTTCCAAATTTCGATTCACCTTCAGTCTTCGCTCACATACTCGATGATGAAATTGGTGGTCATTTTAAAATTATATGTGATAAAGCTTATAAAATCACCCAAAAGTATTCTGATAATACTTGCATATTAATAACAAACTTTTCCAACAATCAAGATGAATTTGAAATTATTGATTTCATGCCGAGGTATCAAAAGGAAAGTGGCACTTTTTATTCACCCCCTGAAATAATTAGAATTTTTAAGCTTTTGAAAGGAGAACCACGTTTTAAGATTCTTTATGATCCAAGACTCGAGTATTCAAATGGAACAACTAATAATTACATAAAAGAAAGATTTATTGTTAGTGTCATAGATCATGAAAATCACGATACACTTTATTTGTACACAAGCTTTAATAAAAAAAAATTTTTAAATGGAACTGAGCTAATACTTGATAAAGACCATTTTGTAAATATTTCTTATCATGAAAAAATTAAGTTTTTTGAAATAGATGATGCTCTATTTGAGTTCGATAAAACAAAAGTTTATTGGAGAAATTGGTGTTCGAAAACACCAACTTTTAAATTATATAATGATCAGATAATTAGAAGTGCGATAACACTCAAGTTATTGACATATGAAAAAACTGGTGCCGTCTTAGCTGCTGCTACCACATCAATTCCTGAAACCATAGGTGAGGTTAGAAATTGGGATTACCGCTTTTGTTGGATAAGGGATTCATCAATGGTTATTAAAGTTGTAGCAAAACTTGGTCACAAAAAAATAGTTAAGGATTTTATTAAATATATTTTAAACCTAATTCCTGAAAAAAATGAAAAACTTCAAATAATGTATGGAATTAATGGGGAGAAAAATTTGACTGAAAAAACACTAGATTATTTGAAAGGTTACATGGGTTCAAAACCAGTAAGAATTGGTAATGCAGCTTACATTCAAAAACAAAATGATATGTATGGAATTTTGATGGATGCAATTCATTTTCAAATTATTAAATTCGATGATGATGATATACACCAAGAGCTGTGGTCAATAGTTAAATCAATAGTTTGGGTTGTTGCTAATAATTGGAAATTGCCTGACAAGGGTATTTGGGAATATAGAAATGAGGATAAACATTTTACATTTTCTAAAGTTTTGTGTTGGGTTGCGATTGATCGGGCAATTAAAGTCTCTGAGTTAATACAAAATGGTGTTTCAGCAAAAAAATGGGAACCGCTGAGAAAGGAAATTTTTGAAGATATTATGAAAAATGCATGGAATGAAAAGAAAGAAGCATTTACCCAATCATATGATTCGGAACATTTAGATGCTTCAGTTTTACTAATGGAACCCTATGGTTTTGTTGATAAACAAAATCAAAAATATATCAAAACTGTTAAAGCAATTGAAAGAGACCTTTTAAAAGATGGTCTTATGTTTAGGTATAAAAATGTTGATGATTTTGGTTCACCTAGCTCTTCATTTACTGTTTGTTCGTTTTGGTTAATTGATAGTCTTTTTAAAATTGGTGAAGAGAAAAAGGCTATAAAAATGTTTGATAACCTCTTAAAATATAGTAACCATTTAAATTTATTTAGTGAAGATATTGATTTCAAATCCAAAAGGCTATTAGGTAATTTTCCTCAGGCTTACTCTCATTTAGCTTTAATTGATACAGCTCTAAACTTTAATTTAAAATCTGATCTAAAGTAAATGGTTAAAAATATAATTGTTTCGAACAGGTTACCAATTAAAATTACTAAGCTAAACGGTTCATTTGATTTTAAACCATCTACTGGTGGTTTAGCAACAGGGCTGAGCTCAATTCACAATAATAACAAATCATTGTGGGTTGGTTGGACTGGACTATCATCTGAAAACATTAACGAAGAAGAGAACACTTCTATTGACCAAAATTTAGAAAAATTAAAATTGAGTCAAATTAGACTTAACAGCAAGGAAATAAATGACTTTTATTATGGAATGTCTAATAAATGTATATGGCCTCTTTTTCATTACTTTATTGAATTTTCAAAATTTGAAAGTAATATGTGGGATGCGTACAAGAACATCAACCAAAAATTTTGTGATCATATTGTTAGTAAAATTGATGAAGGCGGAACGGTTTGGGTTCATGATTATCAACTTTTATTGTTACCAAAAATGATAAAGGATATTCGACCTGACGTAACAATAGGTTTCTTTCTTCATATCCCATTCCCCTCATTTGAAATTTTTAGAATTTTCCCTTGGAGAGTTGAGCTTTTGGAAGGTATGCTTGGTTCTAATTTGATTGGTTTTCACACTTTTGATTATCAGAGGCACTTTTTGAGCTCAGTAAAAAGAATACTTATGCATGATGTCTTGTTTAATAAAGTTATTTTGGGTTCTAGAGAAATCATTGTTAATACATTTCCAATGGGAATTGATTTTAAAAAGTTTTATAACGCTGCAAAGGCTCATAAAAAACAGATTAAATCAGAAAAAACAGAACTAAAAAAACAACTTGAACTTCATAAAAAAAATTCCGAAGACAGCAAATTAATTCTATCTATTGATAGGCTTGACTATACTAAAGGTGTAATCAACAGATTAAAGTCATTTGAGATTTTTCTTAGTAAATATCCTGAATATCTAGATAAAGTAAGATTGGTTATGTTGACTGTCCCTTCCAGGTCAGATGTTCCTGAGTACAAGCGCTTAAAGAAAGAAACTGATGAATTAGTGGGAAGAATTAATGGTAATTACGCTACAGTTAATTGGACACCTATATGGTATTATTATAGGG
>JBJKVZ010000024.1:0-5371 GCA_045562345.1 Flavobacteriaceae bacterium | reverse complement strand
AAGGCTCAACTCAGATGCTAATAACTTCTTTGGACTATTCCTCTTTTACAGGAAGAGTTGCGGTTGGAAGATTACAAAGAGGTATATTAAAAAAAGGAGATAATATTAGTCTTGTTAAAAGAGATGGTTCAGTACATAAGTCACGAATTAAAGAACTTAATGTGTTTGATGGCTTAGGAAAATTAAAAGTCGACAAAGTAAAAGCTGGGGATATATGTGCAGTTGTTGGGCTTAATAATTTTGAAATTGGAGATACAATAGCTGACTTTGAAGCCCCGGAGGCTTTACCCACAATAAATATTGATGAGCCCACAATGAGTATGCTATTTACAATTAATGATTCTCCTTTTTTTGGCAAAGAAGGGAAATTTGTTACATCAAGACATATAAAAGACAGACTCGAAAAAGAACTTGAAAAAAATCTTGCTATGAGAGTTGAAGAAACTGGTTCTGCCGACAAGTTTTTAGTTTTTGGAAGAGGAGTATTACATCTATCTGTTCTTATTGAAACAATGAGAAGAGAGGGATATGAGTTGCAGATTGGACAACCACAAGTTATTATAAAAGATATTGATGGGGTCAAATCAGAACCTATTGAAGAATTAATAATAGACTTGCCTGAGAATATTTCTGGAAAAGCCATTGAAATGGTTGCTGTAAGAAAAGGAGAAATGGTTAGTATGGATGGAAAAGGTTCAAGAATGATATGTAAGTTTAATATTCCCTCTAGAGGAATTATAGGTTTGAGAAATTTATTAATTACAGCATCTGCTGGAGAGGCTATAATAAATCATAGGTTTATTGATTTTCAACCTTTTAAAGGCGAAATGCCAAAAAGATTAACAGGCTCATTGATTTCTATGGAGCAAGGAGCGGCGATTCCATATTCATTAGACAAATTACAAGACAGAGGAAGATTTTTTATTCACCCAGGTGATACTATATATACTGGGCAAGTAATTGGTGAAAACACCAGAGCTGATGATATTGTTGTTAATGTTACCAAAACAAAAAAATTATCAAACGTTAGGGCATCAGGAAGTGATGACAAAGTTAAGCTAGCCCCTCCAATCAAATTTGGATTAGAAGAGGCTTTAGAATACATTCAAAAAGATGAATATGTTGAGGTTACACCAAAAACTATTCGATTAAGAAAAATATATCTTGACGAAAATGAAAGAAAGAGAAAGATTAAAATTTAACTATTAGATCATTTCTTTTCACCAACGAAGAAAAATTTCATTTACATACAGAATTAGTAAGTTATAAATATCTATATGCGTGTAAAAAAGTGAATAAAATTATAAGGCCCAAATATTTTTTACTCTACCCTGGTCATCAACTAAAAAAACCTCAACAAGATCCATAGTATCACCAGTTTTTGTTGTGATTTTTAATAAGCAAGTAATATAGTTTCCGTGCTCTATTATATCCACCAACTCTTGTTTTAATTCATTTTCATTTACAAATCCAAAGATTATTTCTTCAATTTCTTTAGCACCTTTAGCTTCTAAACCTAAGTTAGGAGCAAGCATATGATAATCTTCTGTTGTTGGTACTTTAGACCAAGATTCAAATCCTTTCTCCCACTGAAAAGTCTCTTTGTAATTTTTAATAGCAGCAGCAGTTGTAGATAGAATTTTAGTAGCCTCCACAGTTTCTGTATTTTGAGGTTTGGTTTGGCAGGAAATAAATAGAATCGTAGTTAAAATTATTAGTATTTTTTTCATAATTAGTGTTTTATATTAATGTAATTAATTTCTAAAATTAGAATATTTTATTTTTGATTAAATAAGCTTTAATTTTTTATTTGAGAAATCTAACAAGGCACTTATAAGTTTTGTTTTCAAAATCCATGGTACCCATTGTTAGTAGTTGTGATCCGTCGGTGGCGTTTTCAAAATGCTTTAGTTCGTAAACATCATTGTTTTTCTTCCAAAGTCCTCTAACAGTGGTTTTCAATCTTTCATTCCCATCTTGAGCCCATGCCATAGCATTATATTCACCTTGGTCTTCTGTTTCAAGTTTATTTGTGAAATAATAGGTCATGTAGACAGTCCAATTTCCGGCTTTTCCAGAAACATTAACAGTATTTAAATTTCCGTCGATACCTAAATTAACAGAATCAATGGTAAAATTACCCTCAATAGAATTATCCCAATCAAGGTCTTGAGAGTATATTGATGAAAAAGTAAATAAAAGTGTAATAAGAAGTGTTTTTTTCATATTTATTATATTTTAAAAATTAATCATTATTAAAAGCTCATGCTTTCATCAAACAACCTATAAAATGTTTCAGATTGTTTTTTTCCTTCGATCCAAGGAAAATGCCCACACTCTTCTATAAAAGAATATTTTAATTGTGGAATGATTGATTTAGCTTCATAAACAACAGATTCCCCTACAGGATCTTGCCTTCCTGTAATAAGATCAATTGGTCCGTTATAATTTTTTAATTTAGAAACTCTTTCATCACTTTTCTTTCTCCAATCTCCGGAAGCTAGTGGATTAACACCATCTTGATTTCTAAATTTAAAATCTAAAGGAGGCCGTGTTTTAAGCGCTATTTTCCTATCGAAAAAATAACCAGGCCATATAGCAACAAGCACGTCTTGCTTATTGTCAATTTGTTCTTGATACAATTTATTGTCTTCTGGCAATAATCTCATGTTAATATTACTGCCAAACCATGAATAAAATTTATCAGTAACTCCACCAGAATTGAGTAATATGATTTTTTTAATTTTCTCAGGTTCATTTGCAGCATAAGAAAAACTTAACATGCCTCCCCACGAATGTCCAACAAGAATTAATTTTTCGCCACCCAGTTTTTTGTACAATCCATTTAGGTCATCAATATATTTTTCAACTAAAAGAGATTCCTGGTTTATTGTTTTTAACAACGATTTTCCAGTTCCTCTTTGATGTAAAAGAATGCAGCGATAATTCTGTTTTAATTGATTGTACAGAGTTTCAAGATAATGTGGATTTAGTCCAGGCCCTCCCGAAAGAAGGACAATAGTTTTACCTTTGGAACCAAATTCTTCATAAAAAATTTCAGTTCCATCTTTGGAAAAAAAAGAATCAATTTTTTGACTATTTAAAGAATAAGATATCAGTAGAAATAAAAAAATTTGAAAAATGTTTTTCATAGAACAGGTTTTTTTATTTAAAAATACGTAAAATTAAATCTAGATTATAAAAAGATATTAAATTCAAAAAAACATATAAATTATTTATATTGATATAAAAAATGAAAATTAAACTAATTGTAATTTTTTTAACAACATATAATTTCTCATAATTAATTCATGAAAAAGTTAATTTTATTATTCATAATATTTTTTTTTATTGGTTGCGCGGGCTATATGCCGTTATCAAAAATAAACGAAAGGGTTTATATTGGCATGACTTTTAGTGAGTTCAAAAAAATTGTCAAAAAAAGAGCATTAAAAGACGAATTATTTGACACCTACTACAGGTATAGGATAAATCAGTATGATTTAAAAGGTAAAATAATTGACTCTAGGTTTTATTACTTTAGTAACGGACATAATAAATTAATTAAAGTTGATAATGGTGCCAATTAAAATCTATATTTTTATTATAAAACTAAATACATAATTA
Source organism: Flavobacteriaceae bacterium (assembly GCA_045562345.1). Taxonomy (GTDB): domain Bacteria; phylum Bacteroidota; class Bacteroidia; order Flavobacteriales; family Flavobacteriaceae; genus MAG-121220-bin8. The sequence continues at coordinate 1,744 of JBJKVZ010000024.1, read as the reverse complement.
TGAAAAAGCTGCTTTTACTTTTTGTTTTGATAATTACATCTTGTCAAACAACTACAAAAATTACGGAAAAAGAAGTGATGGATTCTTTTGACAATTTTTTTGATACTGTAGACAACAATTTGGATCAATTTGGTTCAATAGTAACCGATGATTTTTTTATTTATGAGAACAGTAGGAGATATTCAAAAGATGAATTTATTGAATTTGTTAGTGGTTTTGACATTATTGAAATTAAGAGAGATTTCAAAGATATTGTTATTGACACTGATATTAATTCAGCACATATTAGTCTCAATCAAACAGGAGAATTTATTGTTAATACACCAGATGGTAAAGTCAAAATGAATTTTAATTGGCTCGAAAGTGCATATCTAGTGAAAGAAAATAATATTTTAAAATATAAATTTTATTTTTCCGAAGCCATAGAAAACTCAACTACTAAAATAGAAGATTAGGTTAGTATTAATATCGATCACTTAACTATAAACAGAATGAGAAAATATTTTATTGTTTTTTTAATTATAACTTTTTTTTCATGTACTGTACAGCCAGAACTATTTACTCTAACTACATCCTCTGACCCCAAAGAAGGTGGAGATGTAACCCCAAAGATTGGACAATATGAAGCGGGTCAAAAAGTACTAATTAAAGCTACACCAAATGCAGAGTATACTATTAGTAGCTGGGAAGGTGCTAGTGGAGAATCAGATACTACAAGCGTAGTAATAAACTCTGATTTAATGGTAGTTGCAAAATTTATAAAAAAGAAATATGAATTAAATATTAATATTGAGGGACAAGGAACGGTTGATAAAAAAGTTATTAAAGAAGGAACCTCAACAGATTACAATAGTGGAACTATATTAGAATTAACTGCCGTGCCAGCTCAAGGTTGGGAATTTACTCAATGGAAAGGAGATTTAAATAGTACGATAAATCCTAAAGAAATTACCGTAAATAGTAAAAAAACTATAACGGTAACTTTTGAAAACAAAGGTCCTTTTTATATTGATTCTAATGGAGTTACTATTAAAGCATTTCCTGATCAAAAAGCAGGTGTTACAGGCAATATAAATGGAAAAACATACACACTGGTTGATAATGAAAAAATCAAAGATATGATTAGTAAAGATGAAGATATTTCTTTAGTTGTCACAACACTTGTCACTGACATGTCAAGTTTACTAGGAGCAAAACAAAATTTTAATCAAGATATAAGCACGTGGGATACCTCAAATGTAACCAATATGTCATTTATGTTCACTTTTGCAACTAGCTTCAATCAAGATATTGGAAGTTGGAATACAAGTAAAGTTGAAAAAATGGATTGGATGTTTTATCAAGCTTATGAGTTCAATAAAGACATCTCTAATTGGGATACAAGTAAAGTAACTATTATGAGACATATGTTTGGTCAAGCAAAAAAATTTAATCAAAATATTGGAAATTGGGATATTAGTAACGTAACAGATTTAGGCTATATGTTTACAACTGCCGAAAAATTCAATCAAGATATTGGTTCCTGGAATGTTAGTAAAGTAACTGATATGAACGGAATGTTTAAACAGGCCAATGAATTTAATATTGATTTAACCAAATGGTGCGTTAGCAATATTTCTTCAGAACCAACTGAATTTAGTTTGTCATCGCCTCTTACAGAAGGGAATAAACCCAAATGGGGAACATGTCCCAGTAATTAAAATCTATAAAACCCTTAGTTTTAATTATTTAAAATTTTAAATAA
>JBJKVZ010000023.1:0-5865 GCA_045562345.1 Flavobacteriaceae bacterium | reverse complement strand
CTAGGAATTTCATTTCAACTGTTTTTAAAAGATTAATGGATTCTTTAGGAATTTTTCCAAATCTGTCTTCAAGTTTAGAAGAAAAATTTTCTAATTCATTTTTAGAATCTATTTCAGAAAGTTTTTTATATAACCTAAGTCTTTCTTTTGTGTTATTTATATAATTATCAGGAAATAATATTTCAAGATCAGTGTCAATTTGAAAATGGGTTGCATTAGAATCATCAAAATCTTCATTATCAAATAAGTGGTTAAATTCTTTTGTTTTCAGATCATCTACAGCCTCTCTCAAAATCTTTTGGTATGCCTCAAAACCAATGTCATTAATAAAACCACTTTGTTCTGCACCTAAAAGATTACCTGCACCTCTGATTTCCAAATCTTTCATAGCAATGTGAAACCCAGACCCTAACTCTGTGTATTGTTCTATGGCCTCTATTCTTTTACGCGCCTCTTTAGTCATTGATGAATATGGTGGAGTAATAAAATAGCAAAAAGCTTTTTTATTACTTCTTCCAACTCTCCCTCTCATTTGGTGTAAGTCACTAAGACCAAAGTTTTGAGCATTATTTATAAAAATTGTATTTGCATTTGGAACATCTAGCCCACTCTCAACTATCGTTGTTGAAACCAAAATATCATATTTTCCGTTTATAAAATCTAACATAGTTTTTTCTAATTTTTTGCCATCAATTCTGCCATGAGCTATTGCTATTTCTGCATCAGGAACTAATCTTGAAATAATAGAGCTAACATCATTAATATTGTCGATTCTATTATGTATAAAAAACACTTGGCCACCTCTTTGAATTTCAAAATTTATTGCTTCACTAATTACATCTTCATTTAATGAAATAACATTGCTTTCAATTGGAAATCTATTTGGAGGAGGACTATTTATAATGGAAAGATCTCTAGCAGACATTAAACTATACTGTAATGTCCTAGGAATTGGAGTAGCAGTTAAAGTCAAAACATCAATATTTTCTTTCATTGATCGAATTTTTTCTTTCACATTTACCCCAAATTTTTGTTCTTCATCCACTATTAGTAATCCAAGATCCTTGAAATTAATATTTCTATTAACTAACTGGTGAGTTCCAATTAGTAAATCAATCTTCCCATCATTTATATCTTTAATTATAGTATTTTTTTCTTTTAAAGATCTAAACCTATTTAGGTAATCAATACTAACTGGAAAATCTTCAAGTCTATTTGTAAAAGTCTTAAAATGTTGAAATGCCAGTATAGTTGTTGGAACCAAAACAGCTACTTGTTTTCCATTATCAATTGCTTTAAATGCTGCTCTAATAGCAATTTCAGTTTTTCCAAAACCAACATCTCCACAGATCAATCTATCCATTGGCATAGAATTTTCCATGTCTTTTTTAATGTCATTTGTTGATTTTGTTTGATCAATTGTATCTTCATACATGAAAGATGCTTCAAGCTCGTATTGCATTGAAGAGTCAGGGTTATATTGAAACCCCTTTTTTAACTTTCTTTTTGCATATGCTTCTATTAAATTAAAAGCAACTTCTTTGACTCTCTTTTTAGCTTTAAGTTTTATTTTATTCCATGCTCCAGAACCAAGTTTATAAATTTTTGGTTTTGTTCCGTCTTTTCCATTGTATTTGGAAATTTTATTTATTAAGTGAATGCTAACATATAAAGTATCTCTTTCACCATAAGTCAATTTAACTGCTTCTTGAATTTTACCATTGACATCAATTTTTTTGAGACCTCCAAAAATTCCAATACCATGGTCAATGTGAGTAACATAATCACCAATTTCTAATTGATTTAGTTCATTTAAGCTTACTCTTTTTTTGACTGAAAAACCTTTCTTAATATTATATTTATAATATCTATCAAATATTTCATGATCACTAAAACATAATTCTTTATCATTATCATTAATAAAACCTTTGTAAATAGAATTTTCAATAAATATGATATTCAATTCTTTTTTTACTTCCTCAAAAATTTCCTGGAATCTTTTGATTTGATGTTTTGAATTGCAAAAAATTTTGAGTTGATAATTTTTTTTATGATAGAAAATTAAAGTTTCAATTAATAAATCAAATTTTTTGTTAAAGGCAGGCTGTGGTTTAATTCCAAAAGAAAAACTTTTATTTGTTTTAGAATTAAATTCAAGGGTTTTAAATTTTTTTAAATCTAAATCTAGATTTTTGCCATCAAAAAAAAGGTTCTTTAGTTCTTTATTTTGATCAAATTGTTTTTTACTTTTTTCAAAGTAATTTTTTAATTCATTTTTTAAAAAAACTTTATTTTCTAAAATAATTAAACTATCTCTATCAAATAATTCAATGATACTTTTTCTGTCCTCATCAACATCTTTATTTTCTAAGTCTGCTAATATTTCAATTTTATCAAACGATTCATTTGATGTTTGTGAGTTAATTTCAAAAGCTCTTAAACTTTCAATTTCTTCACCATTAAATTCAATTCTAAATGGAAGTTTATATGAAAATGAAAAAACATCAATTATTCCCCCTCTTACAGAAAATTCACCTGGTTTTGATACAAAATCTTGTCTAATAAAATTAAATTCAAAAAGTTTTTCATTTAAATCCTCGAGTAAAAGCTTTTGCCCTTTTACAATCTGTAAAACTTTTTTTTTGATTTCTTTTTTATCTAAAACTTTTTCAAAAATTGCCTCAGGATATGAAATAATTATTTTTTTTGAATGCGAGCCTAAATTTTTAATAATATTAGATCTTAAAAATGTATTTTGACTATCTTTTTTATTAAACTCAAAATTCTTTTTGTAACTCGATGGAAAAAACGAACATTGGTTTTTATCTGTAAAGTTTTCAATATCGTTAAAATGATAAGCAGCACTTTCTCTATCGTTTAATATCCAAACTATATTTTGTTTTTTTGTTCGAAAAATTTCACGAACTAGAAAAGATTTTGAAGACCCATACATTCCTTTGATGTAAACATTGTTTTTTCGACAATAGGAATCTGTTAGTTCCTGAACTTTCAGGGACTCAAAAAATGGTAATCTATTAGGGTAATCACCCTTAATCTTCATTGTCACAAATATCTGTAAAATTGTTATATATTTTTAAGATTATTTTATTTAACTCCATTGAACTAACTTTGATCAAATTTTGAATATGGATTTCGAAATTAAAGCTGCTGAGAAAAAAGACATGAAAGAGGTTCTTTCTTTAATTAAAGAGCTTGCAAAATTTGAAAAAGAACCTGATGCTGTTATAATTAGTGAAGATGAATTAATAATTCACGGTTTTTCAGATCCCCCATTATTTTCATGTTATGTTGCCAAAATAGAAAGTAAAATTGTTGGAATGTCACTAGGGTACTCTAGATATTCAACTTGGAAAGGACCAACAATGCATCTAGAAGATTTAATTGTAACTAAAAAATATAGAAATCTTGGAATTGGAAAGGAATTATTTAAAAACTTCATTATTAATTCACACTTAAATGGAGTAAAAAGAATTGAGTGGGCGGTTTTAAATTGGAATAAACATGCCATTGATTTTTATATTTCTAATGGCGCAAAAGTTTATGATGATTGGCAAATTGCTCAAATGAATGAAAAAGCAATTAATAACTTTATTAAATTAAATAATGAGAATACATAAATTTGGAGGGGCGTCTATTAGAAATCCGGATCAAATTAAGAATTTACCAATAATTTTAAATGACACAGGAACAGAAAAAATATTTTTAGTTGTTTCAGCGATAGGGAAAACAACTAATTTATTAGAAAAGATAGTTTATAACTACTTTAATAATAATCAGGAATTAGAGCCCTCAATTAATGAACTTATTTATTTTCACAAAAAAATTTTAAAGGAACTTTTTAAATCAAAAAATCATCAAATTTTTAATGCTGTCAAAACTATTTTTGATGAATCAAAAGATTTTTTAAAAATCAATAAATCACCTAATTATTCATTTGTTTACGACCAATTAGTGCCTGTTGGAGAATTAGTTGCAACAAAAATAATCTGTGCATATTTAAATGATAATGGCATAAAATGCAATTGGATAGATTCTAGAACATTAATAAAGACAGATTCTAGTTACAGAGATGCTAATGTTATTTGGGATATTACCAAAAAAAATATAGACAAAAATATTAATCAGGACATATTAAATGTAAGTCAAGGATTTATCTCGAGTAACAAAAATAATTTTTCTACAACTCTTGGAAGAGAGGGGTCGGATTATTCTGCTGCAATTTATGCATTTTGTCTAAATGCTAGTTCTGTTACGATTTGGAAAGATGTGCCTGGTGTCTTAAATGCTGATCCTCGAGTTTTTAAAAGCACTACTTTATTGGAAAATCTTTCATACACTGAAGCTATTGAATTAGCATTTTATGGAGCTTCCGTTATCCATCCCAGAACTTTACAGCCTTTACAGAGAAAAGAAATTCCACTTTATGTAAAATCTTTTTTAAATCCTAAAGGAAATGGAACCGCTATATCCAGAGGAGTAAAAATCAAACCCAAAGTTCCATGTTTTATTGTTAAAAAAAATCTTAACTTTTTAAAATTATCTTCCTTAGATTTTTCATTTATAGTAGAAGATAATATAAGTGATATTTTCCAAATTTTACATGAAAATAAAATGAAGGTAGATTTAATGCAAAATTCTGCAATTAGCTTTTCATTGTGTATTGAAGATAAATATGATAGATTAAAAGAGTTGCTATCCATATTAAAAGCTACGTTTAAAGTGGAATGTATTAACGGAGTAAATTTATTCACAATAAGACATTTTGATAAAAATTCTGAAAAATTAATTTTAAAGAATAATGAATTGGTTTTAGAACAAAGAAGTAATGATGTTCTTAGATTAGTTGTAAAATGATTTTAAAAATATTTATTTTTTATTTCAACAATAAATTTTTTGATTTCATCTCGGCAGGTATCATAATCCTTTTGGATATTTTTTGAATTAAAAATTTTTGAAGGATCTTTAAAGTTTTTGTGGATTTGAATTGCTGTTTTATTGGAAATAAATGGACAGCTTTCACTCGCATGGTCACAAACAGTAATGATTAAATCAAAATTTATGTGCTGATATTCATTTACATTGTTAGAGGTGTTATTTGAAATATCAACACCATCTCTTAACATTGATTCAACAGCATTTTGATTTACTCCGTGAGTTTCTATTCCCGCGCTATAAATCATAGCTTTACTAAAAAGAAATTTAAATAAATAACCATGAGCCATTTGACTTCTACATGAATTTCCTGTACACATTACTAAAATATTTTTCATTTTTAAAGTTTTAGATTTTCAATTTTTTCTAATGTGATTTGTGAAAGATTTTTTTTACTTTCATGTGTCCAACCGGCAATATGTGGAGTAATAATAATTTTTTTTGAATTTATATAATCTAAAAGTTTAGGTTCTGATTTCAATGGTTGAGTTAGTTCATTAAATGATTTTTTTTCAAAATCAATTACATCAAGTGCAGCACCTAATATTTTGCCATTTTCAATACCTGAAATAATATCCTTGGTAACAACACATTTTCCTCTTGATGTATTTATTAGCCAAATAGGTTTTTTACAATTAGATATAAAAGATTTTTTTATCAAACCAATTGAAGTTTTAGTGAGGGATGTATGTATACTTATTATATCTGCTTTTTGTTGAATTGCTCTAATTGAAGCTTCAGTTGCATATTTATCTCCTTTATTCTGAATTACATCATAGAATAATGTTTGGACTCCGAAACCAGAAAGTTTCTTCGCAAAACTTTTACCTGTATTTCCGTATCCAATAATTCCAACTGTTTTATTTTTAAGCTCAAACCCTCTATTTGATTCCCTAGACCAAATTCCAGAAG
>JBJKVZ010000022.1:0-5910 GCA_045562345.1 Flavobacteriaceae bacterium | reverse complement strand
GATCAACCAGAGGCAATTGATCAACTTACAAATGGAATCAATAATGATTTAAAGTTCCAAACTTTAAAAGGTGTTACAGGTTCAGGGAAAACTTTTACAATCGCCAATGTTATAAAAAAAGTAAAAAAACCAACACTTGTTTTAGCTCATAACAAAACTTTAGCTGCCCAATTGTATTCAGAATTTAAATCTTATTTTCCAGAAAACGCTGTTGAATATTTTGTTTCTTATTATGATTATTACCAACCAGAGGCGTATATGCCTGTAACTGGTACCTATATTGAAAAAGATTTATCAATAAATGATGAAATTGAAAAATTAAGATTAAGTACAACATCATCATTACTTTCAGGTAGAAGAGATGTAATAGTAGTTGCATCTGTATCTTGTCTTTATGGGATAGGAAATCCTATTGAATTCAAAAAAAACATTATTAAAGTTGAAAAAAATGAAATTTTGTCTAGAACTAAATTTTTACATAATCTTGTTAGAAGCTTGTATTCAAGAAGCAATACAGAATTTACAAGTGGTTCCTTTAGAGTTATCGGTGATATAGTTGATATTTTTCCAAGCTATGCAGATCACGCTTTTAAAATACATTTTTTTGGTGATGAGGTAGAAGAAATTGAAATTTTTGACCCAGTTTCAAATAAAAAATTAAAAAAAATAGAAAAACTTTCAATTTATCCAGCAAATATGTTTGCAACTTCACCTGAAATTTTACAAAATGCTATTGAAGAAATACGAATTGATTTAAAAAATCAACTAGAATATTTTAAAGAAATAGGAAAACATTTGGAAGCAAAAAGGTTGGAGGAAAGAACCAACTTTGATTTGGAAATGATTTCAGAACTTGGTTATTGTTCAGGAATTGAAAATTATTCCAGATACATTGATGGAAGAAAACCTGGAACAAGACCATTTTGTCTTCTTGATTATTTTCCAGAAGATTATTTAATGGTTGTTGATGAAAGTCATGTAACATTATCACAAGTTCATGCAATGTATGGAGGTGATCGAAGTAGAAAAGAAAATTTGGTTGATTATGGTTTTAGACTACCTGCAGCTATGGATAACAGGCCATTAAAATATGAAGAGTTTGAATATGTTCAAAATCAAGTGATATACGTTAGTGCAACACCTTCAGATTACGAAATGTTAAAAACTGAAGGCATTTATGTAGAACAAATAATTAGACCAACAGGATTATTAGATCCAAAAATAGAAATACGTCCAAGTAAGAATCAAATAGACGATTTGATTAATGAAATTGAACTAAGAGTTGATAAAGATGAAAGAATATTGGTTACTACTTTAACAAAAAGAATGTCAGAAGAACTTGTAAAATTTTTAAGTCAAATTGAAATAAGATGTAGATACATTCACAGCGATATCGATACACTAGAAAGGGTTGAAATCATGCAAGGCCTAAGAAAGGGTCTATTTGATGTTTTAGTTGGAGTTAATCTTCTTAGAGAAGGTTTAGATCTTCCCGAAGTTTCATTAGTAATTATTTTAGATGCAGACAAAGAGGGGTTTCTTCGAAGCTACAGGTCATTGACTCAAACAATTGGAAGAGCAGCAAGAAATTTAAATGGAAGGGCAATTATGTATGCTGATAAAGTTACCAATAGTATGAAAAAAACTATTGAAGAAACTGATTACAGAAGAAAAAAACAAAAACTTTACAACAAAAAAAATAATATTACTCCAAAACCTATTGATAAAAGAATATCAGATGTTTTTTATTTCGATAAGGAAAATAAAAATAAATCAAAAGAAGAAAAATTTACTGATTTGGAATTAAGCGAAATGTCCAAAACTCAAAAAGAAAAAGAGATAAAAAAATATAGAGCTATGATGGAAAAAGCTGCAAAATCATTAGATTTTATACAAGCGGCTAAATTTAGAGATATAATAAAAAAAATAAAAAATAAAAGGGAAGATTAAATCTTCCCTTTTATTAATTTTTAACATCAATAATTTTTTTTGCAGTTCTTTGAAACTCTTTCCTTTTAGGTAATATAATTGATAAAATACCTTCCCTGTAATAGGAATTGATTTTATTAAAATCAATTGATTCAGGAATTTCAAACGATTTTTCAAATGATGAATAATTAAATTCTCTAACATTATAATTATACTCAGTGTCTTCATTGTCTTCTTTAAAGGAAACTTTTAAAAGTTTATTATCTAATTCCAATTTAAAATTATCGTTATTTTTTCCTGGTATAGCTAGTTCCAAAATATATTCTTTATCATTTTCTTTTATATTAAAAGAAGGTGAATGAAAAGAATAGTCTTGAACATTAATGTCCCAAGTATTTTTGAAAAAATCATCAAAAATTGAAGGAAAATAAGCAGGTTGTGTTTTTATTAAATTCATAATGTATTTTTTTTATAGTTAAACAATTTTTATAATATGAATAGGGCAAAATAAATGCCATTGAATAAAAACTGACAAAATGACTGATTTTAATGAAAAATAAGCGACATAGTGTCGCCTAACCTATTAATTCTTGGATTTTATCTGAGGCTTCTTTAAATTCCGTAGCACTATAAACTTTAAAACCACATTGGTCTATTATTTCTTTGGCTTTTTCAGCATTAGTTCCTTCCAACCGAACAATTATCGGAACATTTATGGAGCTGCCAAGATTTTTAAAAGCATCAACTATTCCCATAGCAACACGATCACAACGAACAATTCCACCAAAAATATTCACTAAAATCGCTTCAACATTTTTATCTTTAAGTATTAATCTGAAGGCAGTTTCAACTCTTTTTGCATCAGCAGTTCCTCCAACATCCAAAAAATTTGCAGGCTCCCCTCCGGATTGTTTAATTAAATCCATTGTAGCCATTGCCAGACCAGCTCCATTTACCATACAACCGACATTTCCATCAAGATCAACATAATTCAAACCGACAGATTTGGCTTCAATTTCAACTGGATTTTCTTCATCAAGATCTCTCCAAGAAGCATATTCTTTTTGTCTAAACAAAGAATTATCATCAATTGACACTTTAGAATCAACTGCTAAAATTTTATTATCAGATGTTTTTAAAACTGGATTAATTTCAAATAGCGAGGCATCAGACGAAACATAACTTCTATACAATAAAGTAATAAATTTTACCATTTCTTTAAACGCCAAACCAGAGAGATTTAAATTAAATGCAATTTTTCTAGCTTGGAATGGAAGTATGCCAAGCTGAGGATCAATATCTTCATAAAAAATCAGATGTGGGGTTTCCTCTGCAACAGATTCAATATCCATACCTCCTTGGGAGGAATACATTATCATATTTTTTCCAGTCTTTCTGTTTAAGAGAATTGATATGTAAAATTCTTCAGGATCTGATTCACCTGTATAATAAACATCTTCAGCAACCAAAACCTTTTTAACTAATTTTCCTTGTAACGAAGTTTGAGGAGTAATAAGGTGCATACCAAGAATTTTAGAAACAATCTTATCTAACTCGGACTTATTTTTAGCAATTTTAACACCACCTCCTTTTCCTCTGCCACCTGCATGAATTTGAGCCTTTACAACAAACCATTTGGTTCCAGTTTCATCTTCTAACTTTTTGGCTATTTTTTGAGTATTTTTTTTGTCTTTAATGACATACCCCCTTTGAACACTAACACCATGTTGAGCTAGTATTTCTTTTCCCTGATACTCATGTAAATTCATATACTAAATTTTTATGCTAAAATACTAAACAATAGTTAAGTTTGAATAATATTTTTATATGTTATAAAAATAACATTTTGTTTTGTTTTATTATATATTGCTGTTTTTTATTTCATTATTTATGTCTAGATTAAATTTGTAATATGAACAACAAGATCCTAAATACTGCAGCAAAAAGGTATGATACGCCTCTTTATGTTTACGACGCCAATAAAATTAAACTTCAATATAATAGACTTAAAGAATCCTTTAAAACTGTAAAAAAGATACAAATCAATTATGCTGTAAAAGCTCTTTCTAATATATCGATTTTAAGGTTTATTAAAAACCTAGGCGCTGGCATTGACGCTGTTTCAATACAAGAGGTTATGCTTAGCTTAAAAGCAGGTTACTCTTCAAAAAACATTCTATACACACCAAACGGAGTATCAATTGAAGAAATAAAAAAGGTTTCTGAAATGGGAGTCAATATTAATATTGACAACTTAAATACACTGGAACAATTTGGTAATCTTTATCCTGATATACCTATATGCATTAGAATAAATCCTCACGTAATGGCTGGCGGCAACAATAAAATTTCAGTTGGTCACATTGATTCAAAATTTGGAATTAGCATTCACCAGATGCCACATGTTATTAGAATTATAGAAAACACTAATATAAAAGTTAATGGGATACATATGCACACAGGCAGTGACATCCTTGATATAGAGGTTTTTATAAATGCCACCGAAATACTATTTGAATCTGCAATGAAGTTCAAATTTTTGGATTTTATTGATTTTGGAAGCGGATTTAAAGTAGCTTACTCTAAAGATGACCATGAAACTAATATTGAAGAATTAGGGACTAAACTTTCAAAAAGATTTAATTCATTTTGCCGTGAATATGGCAAAAATTTAACTCTAATTTTTGAACCTGGAAAGTTTTTGGTTAGCGAGGCAGGCAACTTTCTTTGTTCTGTTAATTCAATTAAACAGACCACCTCAACAGTTTTTGCACAAGTAGATTCCGGATTTAACCACTTTATTCGTCCAATGATGTATGGATCAAAGCATTCAATAGAAAATGTAACTAATCCAAGGGGAGACGAAAGATTTTACACAGTTGTTGGATATATATGTGAAACAGATACATTTGCATCAAATAGAAAAATATCTAAAATTTCAGAGGGTGATGTTTTAAGTTTTAAAAATGCAGGGGCGTATTGCTTTTCAATGTCCAGTAATTACAACTCAAGACTAAGACCTGCTGAGGTATTATATATCAATAACAAGTTGGTTCAAATCAGGAAAAGAGAAACATTTGAAGATCTAATTAACAACCAAGTTGAAATAAATTTCAATGTATAACTTTAATTAATAACACCTGAACCCAACAGTTCTTTTCCTTTATACCAAACCACAAACTGACCTTTTGATATTGCTGATTGTTTATTTTCAAAAACTACAAAAGCTCCTTTTTTAAAAAATATTAGTTTACATTTTTGAAGTGTTTGACGGTATCTTATTCTACACAACAAAGAATAGGTTTTATTTTTATCGATAAATAGATCTTTTCTTAAAAAATGAATATCATTCTTTTTAACAAATAAACAATTCCTCAATAGTCCTGGATGATCTTTTCCTTCACCTACATATACAATATTATTTAAAACATCTGTTTTTAATACGTATAAGGGTTTTTCTGAACCACCTATATCTAAACCTTTCCTTTGACCAATAGTAAAAAAATGTGCACCTATGTGGGTTCCAATTTCTTTTCCGTCCATGTGATCATACTCATAGGGTTTAGATATTTTTTCCAAATTTTCAATTGAATATTCATCTCTATTAAACTTAACATGCTTTTTATGATCTTTTAAGATTTTAATAATTTTTCCTTTTTTCTTAATCAATCTTTGCTGTAAAAAAACTGGCAATTTTACCTTACCAACAAAACATAAACCTTGTGAATCTTTTTTTTCTGCAGTAATTAGGTTTTGTTTTTTAGCTATAGATCGAACCTCATGTTTTTTTAATTCGCCAATTGGAAAAATAGTTTTACTTAGTTGCTCTTGTGAAAGTTGACATAAAAAATATGATTGATCTTTATTTTGATCCACACCCATTATAAGGCTAAAAATTTCTTGTTTTTCAGAAATTGATTTTTTGACCCTACAATAATGACCTGTGGCTATAAAATCTGCACCTAGATTTAATGCTATCTT
>JBJKVZ010000021.1:0-6579 GCA_045562345.1 Flavobacteriaceae bacterium | reverse complement strand
TATTAAAAAAACTTGTTGTTTCCGAGCAATACGAAAAAGCTGCAAAAATTCGAGATCTTATATCCAAAAGAAACAAATAGATCTGTTCATTTTATCTTGATAAATCTTTGATTTATTAATCGATTCTAGAAAACAATCAATGTATATTTATAAAAAAAAATTATGCAACAATATATTGATCTGATCAGGCATATACAGTCTAATGGGGTTGAAAAAACTGATAGAACAGGTACAGGAACAAAAAGTATTTTTGGATATCAAATGAGATTCAATTTAGAAGAGGGTTTTCCTTTAATTACAACTAAAAAAATTCATATTAAATCTGTTATTCATGAACTATTGTGGTTTCTAAAAGGTGATACAAATATTCAATACCTCAAGGAAAATGGTGTTAGGATATGGAATGAGTGGGCAAACGAAAAAGGAGATTTAGGCCCAGTTTATGGACATCAATGGAGGAATTGGAATAGTGAGGGTATTGATCAAATAAAAGAGATGATAAGAACAATTAAATTTAATCCTGATAGTCGAAGAATAATTGTTAATGCCTGGAACCCTTGTGTTCTTCCTGATACATCAATTTCTTTTTCAGAAAATATAGCCAATAATAAGGCAGCTCTTCCTCCATGCCATACTTTTTTTCAATGTTATTTAGCAGATGGTAAACTTTCTTTACAACTATATCAAAGAAGTGCGGACGTTTTCTTGGGAGTTCCATTTAATATAGCTTCATACGCACTTTTAAATATGATGTTAGCCCAAGTTACAGGCAATAATCCAGGTGAATTTATCCACACTTTTGGTGATGCACATATTTATTCTAATCACAAGGAACAGATAAACATACAGTTATCGAGAATTCCAAGAAAATTACCAACAGTAATCCTGAACCCAGAGATAAAAAATATTTTTGATTTCACATATGATGATATTGAAATAATTGATTATGATCCATATCCTTTAATTAAAGGTGCTGTTTCAATTTAATTTTTTAATACTTTGATTAGTTTCTTGATATCAGAACTATTATTATAAAAATGTACTGAGACTCTAACTCCATCTCCTCTTAAAGAACATCTAATACCATTTTTCATGAGCTTTTTATGTAAATTCTTATTTCCTGGTATATTAAAAATACCAGAGTGTGATTTTCTCTTCTTTACAATCGGAGCGATTAATCCTAAATTATCTAATTCATCTCTTAATAAAAGACTTAATTTCTTTTTCTTTTGAATTAAGGTTTTAAAATCATTGTCTTGTAAAAATTTGATTGAGAAATTTAAAGATGAAGCACCTAAGTAGTTAATATGGCCAGAATAGACTTTATCGAATATCAAATTAGTTGAAGAATTTGTTTTAGCAATAAAATCATCTGAAACCGAAAAATAAGCGTTCCCAAATCCAGCAAGGAGCCATTTATATCCACTACCAACAACCACATCAAATGGAGAATTATTAAAATCAAAAATTTCAGACCCTACAAATTGAGTTGTATCACCAATGATTATTAGATTTGGATTATTCTTTTTAATTTCATTTAATTTTTCAAAATCAATTTTAATGCCTGATATAAATTGCACTACTGATAAAGCTAAAACCAAGTAAGATTTTTTTTTCAGTTGTTTCTCAATTTCATTCTCATAATCTGGGCTAATTTCAACATAATCTATCTTAAAGTCTCTCTCGTTTAGGGCACTTAATAATGAATCGTAATCATTTTTAATTGTTAAGATTGCAGCACCACTTGGAATCAAATCCAAAATATATCTAAATCCTGTAGAAAAATTTATTGTAAAAAATGTATTTTCACTCTTAGAATTAATAAATGATGAAATGGTTTTTTTATAAAAACTTATTTTTTCTAAGCTATCAATTTTAAACTTATCGCCAGAATTCAAAAACTGCTTATCAATTTTTTTTCTATAATTGTATAATGCATTTGACATTGGCCCAACATATGCAGTATTCAAATAAACTGATGACTCTAAAACAGGAAATAAGTAACGCATATTCTTCTATAATTAATTAATCTTAGTTTTGCGAGTAAAAATAATTATTTGTTTAGAGGTTTTTTATTATAAGAAATAAAACTTATGAAACTATATTTAACAATAATTTTTAAAATTTAATGAATTATAAATCTGAATTAAAAGGAATAACAATTATTGCTGCTGCATCTGAAAACAATGTATTAGGAAAAAACAATGATCTCATCTGGAGAATTCCAGAAGACTTAATGCGCTTTAAAAAAATGACTACAGGACATGCCGTAATTATGGGAAGGAAAACATTTGAGTCTATGTCAAAAGCCTTACCCAACAGAAGGAATATCATAGTAACTAGAAATAAGAAATTTTTTGCTGAGAATACTGAAATATGCTATTCTATAAAAGAGGCTTTATCACTTGTTAAAGATGATCCCCAACCTTTTATTATTGGTGGTGGAGAAATATACTCACAGAGTATGGAATTTGCTGATATAATTGAACTTACGCGAGTTCACCATGATTTTGATGGGGATACATTTTTTCCAGAAATTCCAAATCATAAATGGGAGTTAATTTTAAAAGAAAGAATTTCTTCATTAACTCCAGAAGATCTTAGTTGGTCTTACCTCAGATATAAAAGAAAAAAATTATGAAAGCATATATATTTCCTGGACAAGGTTCTCAGTTCAAAGGAATGGGTAAAGAATTATTTAAAAATAAACTTGGAAAAAAAATTTTTAAAGAATCAGATGAAATATTGGGTTTTAAAATCTCAGAAATCATGCTTGAAGGGTCAACAGAAGAATTAAAAAAAACTAAAGTTACTCAACCTTCTATTTTTATATTTTCTGTTATACTATCCAAATTATTAAATAAATCCTTTAAACCAGATGCAGTAGCTGGACATTCTCTTGGAGAATTTTCTGCTTTGGCAGCAGCTGAAGGCATATCTTTTAGTGAAGGTTTATTGCTTGTTAAAAAACGTGCAGAAGCCATGCATGATGCATGTGAATTAACAAAAGGTACAATGGCTGCAATTCTTGGTATGAAAGATAAATCTGTTGAAGATATTTGTAATAATGTTAAGGAAGTTGTTGTGGCTGCCAACTTTAACTGTCCTGGTCAAGTTGTAATTTCTGGAGAGTTTAATGCGGTTCAAAATACATGTGAAAAACTAATAAAAGAAGGAGCAAAAAGAGCGATTCTTTTACCTGTTCATGGTGCTTTTCATTCACCTTTAATGAATTCAGCAAAAAAAGAATTAGAAAAAGCAATTAATAATACCTCTTTTAAAGTCCCAATATGTCCAATTTATCAAAATTTTACCTCTTTTGCAGAAACTGATCCGGGTATAATTAAAGAAAATTTAATTAACCAACTAACCGGCCCTGTAAAGTGGAATCAAACAATTGAAAATATGATTTCAGATGGAACAAAAAAATTCATAGAAACAGGACCAGGCAATGTTCTTCAGGGTCTAAATAAAAAAATAAATATCAATATTGAAACGGTTCAAGCCGGGTTCTAAATTCAATTCTTATAAACACTGCCATTTTTCATTACAAAAACAACATTAGTTAAAGTATTGATATTCTCCAACGGATTTTCATCTGTAGCTATAATATCTGCAAAAAAACCCTTAGAAATTTGACCTAAGGTATTCTCTTTATTTAATATTAATGCATTAGTTATAGTAGCTGATTGGATTGCCTCGTTTTCTGGCATTCCAGCTTCAACCATATAAATAAATTCCTTTGCATTTAAACCATGATCAAAAACACCAGCATCTGTACCAAAAGAAATTTGGACTCCTTTAGAATATGCTTTAGAAAATGTTTCTTGAATAACTGGTCCTATTTTTAGCGCTTTGGGAACGATGATATCAGGGTAATAGCCTGGTATTAATGCTTTTTCTACAACACTTTTACCAGCAGTCATTGTTGGGACCAAATAGACATTTTTTTCTATCATTAAATCCATTGTTCTCTCACTCATTAAAGTACCATGTTCAATTGTTTTAACTCCAGCAATTACAGCTCTGTACATGCCTTCATCGCCATGTGCATGAGCAGCAACATGCATCCCGTAGTCCTTTGCAGTTTTGACAATTTCCTTTATTTCTTCAATTGAAAACTGTGGGTTTTCTCCATTTTCAGCCATACTAAGAACTCCACCAGTGGCTGTAATTTTTATTAAATCAGCACCGTTTTTATATCTTTGTCTAACAGCTTTTTTTGCATCATCTATTGAATTGATAACACCATCCTTGGGTCCAGGATCACCAACTAATTCGTTTTTATAACCATTGGTTGGGTCTGCATGTCCACCTGTTGTTCCAATTGCCTTCTCAGCAGTAAAAATTCTTGGACCTGAAACCTTACCTTGATTTATTGCATTTCTAAGAGAAACATTAACACCCCTTCCACCAACATCTCTAACGCTTGTAAAGCCTGCCATTAGGGTTTTATTGGCAAAAATAGCCGCATCATATGCAATGTCTGAGTCGTTAAGAGTGAATTCGTTTAAATAAGAATTTTTACTTGACTGACCCTCTATATGCACGTGCATATCAATAAACCCTGGCATTACAGTTTTAGATTTAAGATCAATTAATTTAGTATCGTTACTTTTTGGGAGTATAAATCCTTTTTCGACCGAAAGAATTTTTTCTTTTTCTATAATTATAGTTCTATTTTTTATGACTTTTCCAGATTTCGAGTCAAATAAATTGCCACAATATATATACGTTTGTTGAGATTGAACTTTTATGAAAAAGCTAAAAAATAGGATAAATAAAAAGTTTTTCATTTTTACTTTTTAAACTAAACTACAAAAATTTTATTTCAAAAAACTGATGATTTTACTACATATAAAATTAATTTGTTCATTGTTTAATTCCGTATGCATGGGTAATGAAATTACAGATTTGCAGAGATTAATGGTATTTTTAAAATCATTCTCTGAGAATCTATCGCTTTTGTATGCATTTTGTTTATGTAGAGGAATTGGATAATAAATTCCATAAGGAAT
This sequence comes from Flavobacteriaceae bacterium, assembly GCA_045562345.1. Classification (GTDB taxonomy): domain Bacteria; phylum Bacteroidota; class Bacteroidia; order Flavobacteriales; family Flavobacteriaceae; genus MAG-121220-bin8. The sequence goes on along the minus strand of JBJKVZ010000021.1, from coordinate 1,561 downwards.
CTGATTTTGCACAAAATATTCTACTAATTCATCTCTTTCTTTTGAATTTAATATAATTGTATATTGATGAAAGACATGTGAGTCATTATCACCAACTACTTTGGGTATTTTTATTTTATTGTTGTTACATAATAATTCTGAGTATTTTGATGCTGCAATTTTTCTTGAATTATTGTATTGATCCAGAAACTTTAATTTAACATTTAAAATTGCAGCCTGAATAGAATCTAACCGAGAGTTTACTCCAACAATCTCATGATGATATCTTTCATACATTCCATGGTTTACAATTCCACGAATTTTTTTTGCTAATTGATCATCGTTAGTAAAAATAGCACCTCCATCACCATAAGCGCCGAGATTTTTTGAAGGAAAAAATGATGTAGTTCCAATTGTTCCTATTGTTCCAACTTTTTGTTTTTTTCCACTCGAAAATCTATAGATTGCACCTAGAGCTTGCGCTGTATCTTCAATAACATGTAAATTAAATTTTTTTGCTACTAGCATTATTTTTTCCATGTTAGCTGCTTGTCCAAACAAATGAACAGGAATAATAACTTTAGTTTTTTTTGTTATTGCAGATTCAAGTGATTTAATATCAATATTAAAAGTATCAATTTCAATATCAACCAAAACAGGTGTTAAATTCAACAGGGAAATCACTTCAACGGTTGAGGCAAATGTAAAATCAACTGTAATAACCTCATCTCCAGGTTTTAAATCAAGACTCATTAACGCTATTTGAAGCGCATCAGTTCCATTAGCACAAGGAATAACATTTTTTATACTTAGATAATTTTCAAGATTTTTTTGAAAAATTGATACTGATGGTCCATTGATAAAGGATGTTGTATTTATAACATCTTTTATTGCTTCGTTTACCTCATTTTCGATTGCACTATATTGACCTGCAAGGTCAACCATATTTATTTTTTTCATAAAAAAATTTCATTCAAAAATAATCAAATATCAAAAGTAATTACAAATGATTAAAAACTATTTCAAACTTTATTTAACTAAATTTGAAAAAAAAATATTTTGAATCTTTTATATAATTTTCTTTTAAAGATAGTTTGGGTTTGTATTAGAATTTCATCTCCATTCAGCCATAAATTGAAAGATTTTGTTATCGGGAGAAAAAGAACAATGAGATCTATAAAAAAAAATAAAACACTTGGCTCAAATGTTATATGGTTTCACTGTTCGTCTCTTGGTGAATACGAGCAATCTCTACCATTAATAAAAAAATTAAAAGATAAAAAATCTAATTATAAAATTGCGTTGACCTTTTTTTCCTCCTCAGCATTTGTAAATAAACTAGAAAAGCATTTATGTGATTGGTCTGGCTATCTTCCTTTTGAGAATTCAAATAAAATCAATGAACTTACTAATTTCATAAATCCAAAATTAGTAGTTCTTATTAAAAATGAATTTTGGCCAAACTTACTTGGTATTCTGAATAAAAAAAGTATTCCAGTTATTTCTGTATCATCTAGATTTAACAATAAAAATTTTTTTTTCAAACCATGGGCAAGTTGGTTTTTTAAAAAGATTAAAACTA
>JBJKVZ010000020.1:0-42448 GCA_045562345.1 Flavobacteriaceae bacterium | reverse complement strand
TTCATTACAATAACTGTTAATTTGACTAAAATTAATTTCTCCATTGGGTATATTAATATTTTTTGGTTTAATATCAATATGTGAGAAAAGGTGAAAATGCATAAATTGATAATAACTTTTATTATCACCTTTTTTCATTGGAAAATATTCATCTAAATTGAATGTTATAACGTTAGAAAAACTTAAGCCCTCTTCTATATGTAGCCTTACAAGTTCTTTATAAACAGAAATTGGAGATGAACCTGTAGCTAATCCTAAAACACAGTTCTTTTTTTCTTTTTGCTTTTTTTTAATTAAGACAGCAATTTCATTTGCTACAACTACAGATGCTTCATTTGATTTGTTAAATATTACGGAATGAATTTTTTCATACCTTGTTTTCTCAAATTTTCCTGGTGATTTATAATCTAATTTCATTTCACTTTAATTTACTTAATTTTTTCCAACTATTATTTAATAAAAAAATAAAAATAATTGCAGTTATTAAAAAATAAATTCCATTATAAAATTCGCCATAAATAAAATATCCTGTGGAAAATAATATACAGTAAATAGCTAAACATCCAAAAATCATACATAGAATTCCCTGGGGAACTGACCATTTTGAACCTAAACTACCATCATCAAATTGAATACCATTATCTAACGCATCCAATCTAATTTTTTCCCATCCTGGGCCACCAGGATTAGTTTTTTTACAAAAATTGATTAAAGTTTCATTGGAATCAGGTTGAGTAATAAAAGTTACTAATAGCCAAACAAATGAAGTAAATAGAACTACTGCGGGAAATTTATAATATGATTCAAACATTCCAGAATCTGAAAAAAGATATGAACCTAAGCTTGTAAAATTTAAAGTAATTGATACAAATCCAGAAACGAACATTGCAGAAATTTCACTCCAAGCATTTATTCTCCACCAAAACCATCTTAAAATAAAAATCAATCCAGTCCCTGCTCCAAACATTAGAATAACATTAAATAATTGTAATGCATTTGTTAAGATTAAAGCAAAAATTGAGCTTAATAGAAACAATAAAATAGTAGATATTCTACCTACATTAACTAACTCCTTTTCAGATGCATCTTTTTTTATTTGTTGCTTGTAGAAATCATTAACAATGTATGAAGATCCCCAATTTAAGTGAGTAGATATAGTAGACATGTATGCAGCAACAAGTGATGCAACAACAAGACCAAGTAGTCCCGATGGCAGTAAAGTTAACATTGCTGGATATGCTAGATCTTGGCCTAACTTATCCTCAGAAATATTAGGAAATGCCGCCTGAATACTTGCTATATCAGGAAAAATTATTAAAGATGCGAGTGCAACAATAATCCATGGCCATGGTCGTAGGGCGTAATGCATAACGTTAAAAAAGAAAGTAGCACCAATTGCATTATTCTCATCTTTAGCAGCAAGCATTCTTTGAGCAATATAACCTCCTCCACCAGGCTCAGCACCCGGATACCATGAACTCCACCATTGTACAGCCAATGGAACAATTAACAGCGGAATGTATAAGTTAGGATCATCTAAGCTTGGTGTTATCGACAGCATTTCTTTTGGGGTTGATGAAATTAATTTAGTTATTCCACCTATTTCAGGTAGATTAACCAAATAATACGCAGCTCCAATAGAACCAGCCATGGCAGCAAAAAATAAAATAAAGTCAGTGTAAACCACCCCTCTAAAACCACCAACAGTACTAAAAACTACAGTAATTGACCCTGCATAAAGAATAGTCTCAATAGGTGATAAACCAAGCATAATTTCTCCAATTTTAATAGCTGCCAAAGTAACTCCAGCCATTGCCATAACATTGAAAATAACACCCAAATAAATTGCTCTGAAACCCCTTAAAAATTTTCCACCCCACCCACTGTAACGCAATTCGTAGAATTCCATATCCGTTTGAACATTTGATCTTCGCCATAACTTAGCATAAACAAAAACCGTTAATAATCCTGTAAGTAAAAATGCCCACCATACCCAATTTCCAGAAACTCCATTAGATCTGACAATATCCGTTACTAAATTGGGTGTATCAGTAGAAAAGGTTGTCGCAACCATAGAAACACCCAATAGCCACCAAGGCATATTTCTTCCGGAGAGAAAGTATTCTGTTGAACTACTAGATGACTTTTTTGATACTAAAAATCCAATAATTAAAGTAGATGAAAAAAAACATAATATAATACTATAATCAAATAGAGATAATTCTATCATAAAAAATTATTTTTTTAAAAGTAATATTTTAAAAACTAATAGTAATAAAAATCAGATATATTATTTTAAAATTTTTTGAATTTTAATTATGTCATTTTTTGATGTGAGATCGTATACGTTTTGAAAAACAGGTATTCCAAAAACCTTTTTTTTATCTCTTATCAATAGCTTCAAAACATCAGCAATCTCCTTTTCGTCTCTTTTTTTATTAATTGGACAATTTTTAAATAAGTAAAAACTATCGTTAGCCTGAAATTTTAAAAGGTTCATATTCACTCTTATTTTCCCTAATGAATCAATAAATTTATTTAATGAATTAGTTTTTGGTTTTTCAATTATATTAACTAAATGATTCTTATTATTAAGATTAACAATTGAAAAAGAAGAAATTTTTTCACTAGAAAAACCTAATCCATCTTTATCATAAGCTATAAAAGCATAATTATATTTAACAGATCTTATTTTTTTTAAGGACTCTACAGTGTAAATATTATCACCGTTGCAAACACAAAATGACTCAGATTTCAAATTTGGAAACTGTTCCATTGTTTGATAAATTGCATCAGATGTCCCCATAGGCTTTATCCTTCCAGGCTGTATATATTGAATAGAAAAGTTGATTTTATATTTTTTAAAATCAATTTTTAAAATTTTATTAAAATTTTCTCTAAAAAAATATGCGCTTTCGCTAGTTACAACATAAATTTTTTCAAATCCGGATTCAATTACATTTTTAATCAAAAAACTGATAAAAGGTTTTGAATTAGAGCCAAACTCTATTAAAACTTTATTTTTTGATTGTGCCGAATTTGAATATTTTCTTGACAAATCTTTTGGAGCAGCTGATTTCTTCATTCTTGATGAAGCACCTGCTGCCATAATAATTATTGATTTTGTCATAATATTATTCCAAAAGAGGAATTATAAAATTGTCTAAATAGGGTGTAGTGTGAGCTTCTTTTAAAAAATTTTCCATTTTTATAACTATTTGTGGGAATTCATCTGCAAGATCATTTAACTCTTTAGGATCTTCTAAAAGATTATAAAGTTCTATTTTTGATTTTCTTTTAAATAAATCTCTTTTTATTCCTTTCCAATTACCAATTCTAATTGCCTGTAATCCACCACTTGCTGGGTATTCCCAGTAAAGATATTTGTGTTTAATTTGTTTTTTACCAATTAATGTGGGGTAATAACTAACTCCGTCTGTTTTAAATTTGTTTTCGATCTGTGCAACATCACAAGCAGTTTGAAAAAAATCATAAAAAACAGAAATATGATTTGTTGAGGAGCCTTCTTTAATTTTGGATGGCCAGCTTGCAATCATGGGAACTCTCAAACCACCTTCATTGACACTACCTTTCATGGTATTTCTAGAATTAACAAAAATTCCGGTACTATTAAAAAAGTTTGAGTCAACCTGATTTAAGTATGTTGGACCATTGTCACTTGTAAAAATTATAAGAGTGTTTTCATACTTTCCAATTTCTTTCAGCTTATTAATTAAATCTCCAACCTGTTCATCCAAGTAAGATATCATGGCAGCATATGTTGCTTTAGGTGTTCTATTTGGATAATAACTTCTTCCTGTATAGGGTTCTTCTTTTCCAAACTTTTTGTTATAATATATAACCCATTTTTTGGGTGCTTGTAATGGCAAATGTGGTAATGGTGAAGCATAATACAGAAAAAAAGGATGGTTTTTATTTTCTTCAATAAAATTTAATGCTTCATTATGCATTAATGTTGGAGCATAATCATTTTGATTAAACTTTTTGTATGACTCCTCATTATATGGATCTTGATTGTCTAATCCCTCTTGTTTAGTAACAATATAATTGTCTAAAAATTGTCTTTCATCATTTTTCCACAAATGAGTTGGATATAATGTGTGAGCTTGTCTTTGACAATTATATCCATAAAAAAAATCAAAGCCTTTTTTATTAGGAATACTATTTGTCATTGGAGCACCTAATCCCCATTTACCAACCATTCCAGTTTTATAACCACCTTCACTAAGAACATTTGCAACAGTAATTATTGAGTCTAATAAAGGTCTTTGGCCTTCTAAATTAGGATCATTGAACATGGACTTAAAACTCCAAACATCTCCTCTTTCACTCCACTCACCATTGGCTCTAATGTGAGTATTTCCAGTATGCATTCCAGTTAATAATACACTTCTTGCAGGAGCACAAACTGGTGCTCCAGAATAATGATTTGTAAAAAGCATACCTGATTTAGCAAGAATGTCAATATTTGGAGTCTCGATAAATTTTTGACCATAAACACCTAGCTCCCCATAACCTAAATCATCTGCCATTATATAAATTATATTTGGCTTTTCTTTGTTATTAACGTCACATCCTAAAAACAAATAAATAACAAAAATTAGTAAAAGTGTAATATTATATTTCATAAAAGCTTCATTGATAAATATCGTAAAAAATAAGAAACTACTTGCGTTTTATACAAAAAGCATTAATTATCTTTGTTTAGTGGAAAACAAAAAACAACAATTTAAAGTAGAAGGATTTTCAAAATTATCCAAAAAAGAAAAAATAGAATGGTTAAATAACAATTATTTTTTTAAAGATAAAAATTCCATCAAAACAATAGAAAAATATTGGATTTCAGATCAAAATTTTCAAAAAATTCACGATGAATTTACTGAAAACACGATTTCTAATTTTATTATTCCTCTTGGAATAGCACCCAATTTTATAATTGATGGTGTTGATTATTGTATTCCCATGGCAATTGAAGAAAGCTCAGTTGTTGCTGCTGCTTGTAAGGCAGCAAAGTTTTGGAGCTTACGTGGAGGATTTAAAACCAAGATTATAGATTTTAAAAAAACTGGACAAGTACATTTTATTTTTAATGGAAATAAGGAAAAATTAAAAGATTTTTTTAAAAAAATTAAACCTTTATTATTAAAAGATTGTAAGAATATTAGCTTTAATATGAAGAAAAGAGGAGGTGGAATTCTTGACTTAGTTCTATTGGATAAAACAAATGATATTAAGGATTATTATCAAATCGAAGCAACTTTTGATACTGTTGATTCTATGGGAGCAAATTTTATTAATTCTTGCTTAGAACAATTTTCAAAAACCTTAAAAAATGAATTCAAGATTTCTGATTCATTTTCAAAAAATGGAGAACAAATTGAAATAATTATGAGTATATTATCTAACTATGTACCTAAATGTTTAGTTAGAGCTGAAGTGAGTTGCCCTATTACTGAGCTTGGTAATTTCAAAAATATAAGTGCAGAGATTTTTGCCAAAAAATTTGATCAGGCTTTAAAAATTGCGAAAACTCAAACAGAAAGAGCTGTTACACATAATAAAGGAATTATGAATGGGGTAGATTCTGTTGTAATTGCAACAGGAAATGACTTTAGAGCTGTTGAAGCTGGTGTTCATGCATATGCGTCTCGTGACGGATATTACAGGAGTCTTTCAGATGTTTGTATTAATGATGGTGTTTTTAAGTTTTGGATTGAACTACCATTATCTCTTGGAACTGTTGGTGGAATAACTAATTTACATCCTTTAGTAAAATGGTCATTGAATCTTTTAAAAAATCCAAATGGCAAGGAGCTGATGAGAATAGTTGCTGTTGCTGGACTTGCACAAAATTTTGGTGCATTACAATCCCTTATTACATCTGGAATTCAAAAAGGACACATGAAAATGCATCTAATAAATATTCTAAATAGTTTAAATGCATCTGAATTTGAAAAAAGTAAGATGATTGATCATTTTAAAAATGATACTGTTTCATATAGTGCTGTCAAAAATGAATTATTCAAAATTAGAAATGAAAATTTATAAAACTGTAAGTTTTGGAAAAATACTAATTAGCTCGGAATACTTTGTTTTAAAAGGAGCTCTGGCCTTAGCAATTCCTACAAAATTTAAACAATCTCTTACTTTTTTTCCAATTAAGTCTGATGAATTAAACTGGAAAAGTTTTGATTATAAAAATAAACTTTGGTTTGAATGTATAATTAAACTTTCCAATTTTACAGTTACATCATCAACTAATAAAAAAAGAGCTGATTTATTATTAAATCTTTTAAAGTCTGCAAAAAAATTTAATAAAAATTTTTTGAAAAAAAAATATGGAGGAAAGGTTGAAACTAATCTTGATTTTCCACTAAATTGGGGTTTAGGTTCATCATCTACTTTGATAAATAATATTTCAAAATGGGCTAAAATTAATCCTTATGATTTATTGTGGGCCAATTTTAAAGGCAGTGGCTATGATATTGCGTGTTCTGAAAGTGATTTCCCAATTCATTATCAATTAAGAAACCACATACCACAAATAAAAAAAGTATCTTTTAATCCTTCATTTCATGATAAACTATTTTTTGTTCACCTTAATCAAAAACAAAAAACTGAAGATCAAATCAGTTATTTTGAAAATAAAAAAACAACAAGAAATGAGATTGATTATATGACAAATCTCACCAAAAAAATAACAAACTCAAAAACTATTTATGAATTTAAAAATTACCTAAAAGAGCATGAGTTTTTTTTATCTGAAAAACTTAATATTAATTCAATAAAAGATAAAAAATTTTTAGACTACCCTGGTGAGATAAAAAGCTTGGGCGCATGGGGTGGTGATTTTATTTTAGCTGCAGGACCAAAAAGTTCTTACGATTATTTTAACGAAAAAGGATACGAAACAATTATACCTTTCAAAAAAATGTTAAAATAAAAAAAGAGTTTGGCACGATTAATGCAAGTTTTTTTATACATAATATTTTTGGTTAGTTGTTGTAAACACCCCTAGTCCTAAACTAGGGGTGTTTTTTTATAAATCTATGTCCATTACTGTTCTAAATCCCGTATGAAGTGATGAAGAGTCAGGTGTGCTTTTCATTCTCATTGAATTTCTAAAGCCACTACAATATGAATCATTACACAAAAAACTTCCACCCCTCATCACTTTTTTTGGACTGTAGCGATCCATAGGATCAAAACTTCTTTCTGGACCCTTTGGATTATCAGCTATTTTTTTTGAGATCATATTATAATATTCAGAGTGATACCAATCAAAACACCATTCCCAAACATTTCCTCCCAAGTCATAAAGTCCATAACCATTTGGTTTAAAAGATTTTACTGGCGCTGTAAAATAATAATTATCTATTGTCTCATTTTTAGTTGGGAATTCTCCATCCCAAATATTTGCCTTAATTATCCCTTTATTAACAGATTCATTTCCCCAACTGTAAAGGTTATTATTTAAACCTCCACGAGAAGCATATTCAAATTCTGCTTCAGTTGGTAGCCTTTTACCTGACCAATTACAATAAGCCATCGCATCTTCCCAGCTAATATGTACCACAGGATGATTTCCTTTATCTTTTATATTACTATTTTCTCCAAATGGCTGCTTCCAGTTTGCATTTTTTTTCAATTTCCACCATTGAGAAAAATCATATAAATTATTAACCTTGGTTTCAAAAAAAACTAAAGAAGCTGGTTCCAATAAACTATCGTGTGGTTTTGGTGTATTTGGAGGAAGAATTTTTTTAATTTCATTCCAATCAATTGCTTTTTCAGCAGTGGTTATATAACCAGTTTCATCAATAAATTTTTTGAATTGATCATTAGTCACTTCTGTTTCGTCCATCCAAAATGAGTTAATTACAACTGTATGTTTTGGAAATTCATCTGGCCTTGCTTCTTCTCCGTCACCCCCCATCTCAAACTCGCCTCCTGGAATAAAAACCATTCCATTTTTACTCAAGTTTTTGTTTGAATGAGAGCTACAGGACAAAATTAATATCATTTTAAATAAAAAAAGAATTTTCAATTTCATCCAGTAAAAATTTTTCACATTAATTATTAATTTGTTTTTTTAACCAAAAAAAAACATCGTACTTTAACTTTTTATAAAAATAATTATAATTTAATGAATAATAAATCTGCTCAAAATTATTGGAAAGAAAATTTGAAATACCTTGTAATACTTTTATCAATCTGGTTCACAGTTTCTTTTGGCTTTGGAATATTGTTAGTTGAAGAGTTAAATCAAATTAAAATTGCAGGATTCAAGTTAGGCTTTTGGTTTGCCCAACAAGGCTCTATTTATGTATTTGTTATTTTAATCTTTGTATATATTTTTTTGATGAATAAACTTGATAAAAAATATAACATAAAATAAAATTATGGAACTACAACTTTGGATATGGATCATAATAGGTCTGACCTTTTCAATATATATAGGAATCGCGATTTGGTCTAAAGCTGGCTCAACAAAAGATTTTTATGTAGCTGGAACTGGCGTTTCCCCAATAGCCAATGGAATGGCAACAGCAGCTGATTGGATGTCAGCAGCATCATTTATTTCTATGGCAGGAATTATTTCTTTCATTGGATATGATGGATCTGTTTTTTTGATGGGATGGACAGGGGGTTATGTTTTACTTGCATTACTTTTAGCACCATACTTAAGAAAATTTGGAAAATTTACTGTTCCCGATTTTATTGGTGATCGCTACTATTCTAATACCGCAAGACTAGTCGCTGTTTTTTGTGCTCTAATTGTTTCGTTTACCTACGTTGCAGGTCAGATGAGAGGTGTTGGTCTAGTTTTTTCAAGATATTTAGAAGTAGATATTAATAGTGGGGTAATTATTGGAATGGCCATTGTACTTTTCTATGCTGTTCTTGGTGGTATGAAGGGTATAACATATACGCAAGTTGCCCAATACTGTGTTTTGATATTTGCTTTTATGGTTCCAGCAATTTTCATTTCAATTCAAATGACTGGAAATCCTGTACCTCAACTTGGATTCGGATCTACAGGAAGTGATGGAGTTTTCCTATTAGATAAATTAGATGGATTAAGCACCGAACTTGGTTTTGATGAATATACGACAGGCTCAAAATCAATGTTAGATGTATTTTTTATTACTTCTGCACTAATGATTGGAACTGCTGGGCTTCCACATGTAATTGTTCGATTTTTTACTGTAAAAAAAGTTAGTGATGCCCGAAAATCTGCAGGTTGGGCTTTGCTTTTTATAGCTATTCTTTACACAACAGCTCCAGCGATTGCTGTTTTTGCTAGAACAAATTTGATTGAAACAGTAAGTGAAAAAAAATATGATGAAATGCCTGAATGGTTCAATAATTGGGAAAATACTGGACTACTAACATTCAATGATAAAAACAATGATGGAAAGATACAGTATGTAGCAGACCCTCAATTAAACGAATTAACAATTGATAGAGATATAATGGTATTGGCTAATCCAGAAATTGCTCAACTTCCAAATTGGGTTATAGCTTTGCTAGCTGCTGGAGCTTTAGCTGCTGCATTATCAACAGCTGCAGGATTGTTACTTGTTATTTCTTCTTCCATTTCACATGACTTAATCAAAAAAATTATCAAGCCTGATGTAAGTGAAAAGGGCGAGTTAATTGCCGCAAGAATTTCTGCCTTTTTTGCTGTAATGCTAGCTGGATATTTCGGTATCAATCCACCTGGATTTGTAGCTGCTGTGGTTGCATTAGCTTTTGGATTAGCTGCTGCATCTTTTTTTCCAGCAATTGTATTAGGAATCTTTTACAAAAGAATGAATAAGGAAGGTGCTATTTCTGGGATGATAGTTGGTGTTTCATTAATGCTATTCTATATGCTGAAATTCAAATTTGGTGTTTTTGGAGGAGGAACTGCTGCAGATTGGTGGTTCGGAATTTCACCTGAAGGTTTTGGAACTTTAGCTATGATCTTGAACTTCATTGTTTCACTTTCAGTTTGTCATTTAACAACTAAACCCCCACAAGAAGTTCAAGATTTAGTTGAAAAAATTAGAATTCCATCCAATAGTTAAATTTATGCTTAAAAAAACTTTTTTACTGTCAATTTTTTTATATTCTGGTTTTATTAAGTGCCAAAATATAGATCAATTTGAAAAGGAAATATTTATTTCTGGAAATGATACTTTAAACTATAGAATTTTAAAACCCAAAAACTATAATTCAAATAAAAGCTATCCATTACATCTTTTTTTGCATGGTGCAGGTGAAAGAGGTAATGATAATCAATCTCAACTAATTCATGGGTCCGATTTGTTTTTAAAAGAAGAGAATAGGGAAAAATTTAATTCATGGGTTATATTCCCTCAATGTAAATTGGGAGATAGATGGCCAAGTTTTAAATTTGATGATTGGAATGGTGAACCTGAAAACAACTCGAACAACAAACCCAACCCAAGCCTTCAATTAGTAATAGAATTGATGGATAAATTCACTAAAAAAGATCAAGTTGACCAAAATAAAATTTATGTTAGTGGGCTTTCAATGGGAGGTATGGGAACTTTTGAAATTTTATATAGAAGACCAGATATGTTTGCTGCTGCAACTCCGATATGCGGAAATGGAATTGAGCAACTAGCAATGGTTTATGCTAAAAAAGTACCTATTTGGATTTTTCATGGGTCAGATGACCGAGTTGTTAGTCCAAATCATTCTTTAAAAATGGCAAAAGCTTTAATAAAATATGGAGGAAGCCCAAGATTAACATTTTATGAAAACGTGGGGCATGATAGCTGGAATAATGCATTTAATGAAAAAGATTTTTTAAACTGGATACATTCAAAATCAAAATAAAACATAAATGAATTTAAAAATAATAACCTTTATATCGATGACATTTTTTTTTATGAATTATAATTTATCTCAAGAAGTATATATACAGGGTGGTGGCAATTTAAATGACTGGGCTCACCTAAAAAAATTTGAAAAAGAAAATCAAAATTTAAAAAAAATAAATGATCCAAACAGAGTCGTATTTATGGGTAATTCAATAACTGAAGGTTGGTCAAATTTTGATAAAAATTTCTTTAAAGATAACCCTTTTGTAAACAGAGGAATTAGTGGTCAAACCACACCTCAAATGCTAATAAGATTTAGACCGGATGTTGTGAATTTAAGCCCAAAATCTGTTGTAATTCTTGCAGGCATAAATGATATCGCTGGAAATACAGGACCAATCACAATCGAAAATACAGCTGAAAATATAATTTCAATGGCAGAAATTGCAACTGCTAATAACATTAAAGTATTTATATGTTCAACCTTACCTGCAATTGATTTTCCATGGTCTCCAGGACTGAATCCTTCACCTAAAGTAATTAAGCTGAATTCTTTATTAAAAAAATATTGTGATGATAATAACATAACATATGTTGACTATTTTTCATCAATGGTTGATAATAATGGTGGATTAAGAGTGCCAGAATTTACAACTTCAGATGATCTTATACACCCAAATTTAGCTGGTTATAAAGTAATGGAAAAAATTATTTTATCTGCTCTAAATTTAAAATAAATTATCACTAATGTTTAATTTAGATTAACTAGTTGTATAACACTATGTTGTAACCATACAATTATTTTTTTAACTTTAAATTATCTTGAAAAAAGAAAAAAAGAATTATTGGTCACTTCTATATTTTATTATACCTTTTTTTGGTGTAATACTTTTAAGATACATTTCTGAAAAACCTAATCAGGAAATTAAAATTATTGAAGAAAATACAACAATAAAGACTAGCCAAGACATTCTAATATATGATTTAGTTGATTTCAATTATGATGTGAAGCCAATTCTTTCAGATAAATGCTATGCTTGTCATGGCCCTGATGACAAGGCTCGACAATCTAATCTTAGATTGGATATTAAAAGCGGTATAGAATCCGCCATGAAATTAAACAACGGCCAATATATAATTGATGTAAAACATGTTGAAAAGAGTGGGATAATTAAAAGAATTAAAAGCGAAGAATTAAATTTTGTAATGCCCCCCCCTGAATCGAATTTAAAATTAAGTCAAAGGGAAAAAACAATCTTAACAAAATGGATTGAACAGGGAGCAAAATGGGAACCGCATTGGTCTTACACAAAACCTAAATCACAAAAAATTCCTAATGTAAAATTCAAAGATTGGACAGAAAATGAAATAGACTTTTTTGTTGCTAAGAAATTTGAAGAAAAAGGTTTAAAACCTTCAAAAAGAGAAAATAAAGAAATTCTATTAAGAAGAGTTTCATTTGATATTACCGGACTACCACCATCAATTAATCAAATTGACAATTTCCTAAATGACAAATCTACAAATGCTTATGAAAAAGTTGTAGATCGTCTTCTAAAGTCAGCTTCCTATGGTGAAAGAATGGCATCAATATGGATGGATTTAGCAAGATATGGAGATAGTCATGGGTATCAAGATGATCAAGAAAGAATAATGTGGCCTTGGAGAGATTGGGTTATACATGCATACAACAATAATTTACCTTATGATGAGTTCATAACTTGGCAAATTGCTGGGGACATGATTCCAAATGCAACTAAAGAACAAATATTGGCTTCTGGATTCAACAGGAATCATAAAATAACTCAAGAAGGCGGAGTAATTCCTGAAGAATACAGAGTAGAATATGTTGCTGATAGAACGGTTACTACATCAAAAATTATGATGGGGCTCACTGTAGAATGTGCAAGGTGTCACACTCACAAATATGACCCAATAACCCATGATGAGTTTTTTAGTTTATATAGTTTTTTTAATAATGTTGAAGAAAATGGAATTATTGCATATGGTGATACAGCTCCTGAACCAAACTTGACTATCAATAAAAAAGATATCGAAAATGAATTAAATTTTGTTAACCTTCCAGACAGTATTAATAAAGTTACTTTAATGGTGATGAAAGAATCCGAAAATTTAAGAAAGACATATGTTTTAAATAGAGGAAGTTATGACTCTCCTCTGAATGAAGTTGGACCTGGTACACCTGAAGTCGTATTGCCATTTAATGAAAAAAAATATCCTAAAAACAGGTATGGATTATCAAAATGGTTTTTTGAAGAAGATAATCCTCTTACCTCTAGAGTTGTTGTGAATAGATTGTGGCAACAATTCTTTGGCGTAGGCATTGTTTCAACACCAGATGATTTTGGTAGTCAAGGAAGTAAACCTTCAAACCCTGAGTTACTAGATTGGTTAGCTTTTACTTTTCAGAAAAATGACAAATGGGATACTAAAAAATTCATTAAAAGAATCGTAATGTCTTCAACATATACTCAATCAAGTAAGATAAATATTGAAAATAAAAATATTGATACTGATAATACTTATTTATCGTATTATCCAAGACAAAAATTGACTGCTGAAATGGTAAGAGATAATGCTTTAGCATCTAGTGGAATGTTGGTTAGTAAAATTGGTGGTCCAAGTGTTAAACCTATGCAACCTGATGGACTTTGGAATGAAGTAACTGGAGGTGGCGGAGGTAGTCTTGCATTTTATGTTCCTGATTCGGGTGAAAATCTTTACAGAAGAAGTTTATATACATTTTGGAAAAGAACAGTCCCTCCACCTTCAATGATGATTTTTGATGCTCCAACTAGAGACAATTGTGTTGCTGTTAGACAAAAAACTAGTACTCCTTTACAATCATTAGCACTAATGAATGACCCTCAGTATCTAATGGCAGCTGAACATTTATCCAACAAAATTTATTCGGAAAAAGAATTAGATCAAGATGAAAAAATTATAAAAATTTATAGAACTGTAACGTCAAGACAACCTACGTTAATTGAATTGAAAAAATTAAATCAATATATTATCGAGGTAATGGACATAAATAAAATATCTGAGAAAGAAGCATTTGTGCTTTTATGTGAATTAATTTATAATTTAGATGAAACGACCCAGAAGAGCTAAATAATTATGGAAGAAATTCACAAACATTTTTTAAATAATAACCGAAGAAACTTTCTGAAAAAGGCTGGTTTGGGAATTGGTGGTTTAGCTTTGGGTAATTTATTAGATCCGTTCAATTTTGGAAAAAATGAAGACCCATTTTCTTCTTTAAATAACCAATCATTAAATCTTCCTCATTTTGCTCCCAAAGCAAAACGAATAATTTATTTGTTTCAAAGTGGAGGGCCATCTCAACTAGATTTATTTGACTATAAACCCAAATTAACTGAGATGCGAGGTTTAGATCTTCCGGAATCCATTAGAAAAGGACAAAGACTAACTGGAATGACATCTGGTCAATCAAATTTTCCTTTAGTGAATAGCCTATATAATTTTAAACAATATGGAGAATCTAGAGCTTGGGTAAGTGATTTGATGCCTTTTGTTGGTAAAATTGCTGATGAGCTATGTTTTGTAAAGTCAATGCATACAGAAGCAATTAATCATGACCCAGCAATAACTTTTTTCCAAACAGGTTCTCAACAACCTGGAAGGCCAAGTATGGGTTCTTGGATGAGCTATGGCTTAGGAAGTCTAAATAATAACCTTCCATCTTTCGTGGTTCTTTTATCAAATGGAACTGGAAGACCAAAAGGTCAACCACTATATTCAAGACTTTGGGGAAATGGTTTTCTCAGTTCTCTTCATCAGGGTGTTCAATTCAGGTCAGCTAAAGACCCTGTATTATACCTAAAAAATCCTGAGGGTGTTTCAAAAAGTGAAAGAAGAAAAATGTTAGATTATTTGGCTCAACTAAATGAAGAACAAGAATCGACATTTGGAGATCCTGAAATAACTAATAGAATAGCTCAATACGAAATGGCATACCGAATGCAAACTTCAGTTCCAGAAACTATGGATATTTCGAATGAACCAGACTACATACTTCAAATGTATGGTCCAAATTCTCAAAAACCTGGAACTTATGCAGCAAACTGTATTCAAGCTAGAAGACTAATTGAAAAGGATGTAAGGTTTGTACAATTATATCATATGGGATGGGATCAGCATGAAAATCTACCAACACAAATTAAAGGTCAAGCCAGTGATGTTGATCAACCAACAGCGGCGCTTATTATGGATTTAAAACAAAGAGGTTTATTGGAAGACACATTAGTTGTGTGGGGAGGTGAATTTGGTAGGACAAACTACTGTCAAGGAAGATTAACAGATATGGTCTATGGTCGAGATCATCATCCCAGATCTTTTACAATTTTCATGGCAGGGGCAGGAATAAAGCCAGGTTTTACTTATGGAGAAACTGATGATATTGGATATAATATTATTAAAGATCCTGTTCATGTTCATGATTTACAAGCAACAATACTTCACCAGTTTGGAATTGATCACACTAAAATGATTTATAAACATCAGGGCAGAAGATTTAGACTAACTGATGTTCATGGAGAGGTTAATAAAAATCTTCTGGTATAATTTACTTTAGGTGATTTTTGAAAAATTTCCAAATTTCTTCACTTGCACTCATATCTTTATTTCCCCAAGAGCCTGGCCAATCATGTCCTCCACCTTTTACTGTGTAAAACCAGACTTCATTGCCATCTGAGCTTCCTTTTCTTTTTGTAAGTGATACAGTTGATTTATCCGAATCATCAATATCAGGAAAATCAAATTCTTCAACTTGATCACATTGATTTAAATCTCCCCAAAATTCGACAACTTTTTTTATATGTGGTGCACCGCCCCAACCGTATAAAGTTGACATAGTACCGTCCCAAGGTACTGTTGTATCATCAGTTCCTGAAATTTGAAGAACAGGAATTTTATTTACTGGATAACAATTTTTCCAATCTTTTCCACTCATTGTTCCAGTTACAGATGCAATAGCCTTAAAAACATTAGACTTATTACATCCTAATGTGTAACTCATAAATCCGCCATTTGACATTCCAGCAACAAATGTATTATCTTCATTAGTTTTATAAGTAATACTCAACTGATTTGATAATTCAGATAAAAAATCGATATCATTAACAGTGCTCATTTCTAAATTTGCATTCCAATGGCTTTGTCCTGTTGGCAAAGTCGATCCTTGAGGATAACAAACTAAAAATCCATTTTGGTCTGCGATTAAATTCATTTGAGAATAGCTCATTATATTAGTTGCAGAACTTCCAAATCCATGTAAAATAAAAATTAATGGCGAATTTTCTTTTAAATCTTTTGGCCTGTGTAGTATGTATCTTCTATTTAGACCCTCAAATTCATAAATAAATGATTTTGTAGTCCATGAATTTTCAGAGATTTGATCTGCCTCTAAATCAGTTGTAGTACAACTAAGAAGAAAAAAACTAAAAAAAACTAAAAAAATATTTTTCATTAATTAAAGCTTAGTTACTCCAGGTATTGGAATAGGATAATTTCCATTTTTATCTGGCATAACAGGTGGTTCAGAGCTCCAATCTAAGTCATCCGGCACTAAAATATTTTCGGAATTTAAAGCTTGGTCCCAAGTTATTTTTTTTCCAGTATATGTTGCCATCCTCCCCATTATTGAGGTTAAAGTAGTTTTTGCTCCATTTACAGCATCATTTATAACACCACCACTTCTAATAGAACGAAATAATTTATCATGTTCAATTTGATAAGGGCTTTTATCATTATTGTTTTCATAGGAAAATAATTCGTTTTTATTATGATCAATAATTTTACTTTTTGGTTGCGTTAGAACAACTGACTTTGTTCCTTGAAAAACTTCACTAACATTACTGTTTGTTCCAGGCTGATGTCGACATTGACTAGAAATGACTGCCCCACTTGGATATTTATATTCAACATAATGATGGTCAAAAATTTGTCCATGATCAATACCTTTTCTTACTTCTCTACCTCCCATTCCAGTAGCTGAAATTGGATACTCCCCAATGAACCAATTAGCAACATCAATATTATGTATATGTTGTTCTACAATATGATCTCCGCATATCCAATTAAAATAATACCAATTTCTCATTTGATACTCCATCTCTGTTTGACCAGGTTTTCTTTTTCTAACCCAAACTCCAGCACCATTCCAATATACTTGTCCTGAAACAATTTTTCCAATTTCTCCGTTTTTAACTCTTTTATAAAGAGCTAAATATTTATTTTCATAACGCCTTTGAAGCCCCACAACTACATTCAATTTTTTTTCACTTGCTTTTCTAGCAGATCTAAGCACCCTTCTAACTCCATTAGCATCAGTTGCGACAGGCTTTTCCATAAATACATGCTTATCATTATTTATAGCATATTCAAAATGCTGTGGTCTAAAGCCAGGTGGAGTTGCTAAAATTACCACATCAGCTAAATCAATTGCTTTTTGATAAGCTTTAAATCCAGAAAATCTATTTTTTTGTTTAACATTTACTTTGATTTCACCATCAAGCTCTTCACTAATATATTTCAAACTCTCCTCAACTTTATCTTTAAATGCATCAGCCATTGCTACAAGTTCAACGTCTTTGTCTGCTCTCAGAGCTTGCACTGCTGCACCAGAACCTCTCCCGCCACAACCAACTAAAGCTATTTTTAATTTCTTTGTGGCACCTGTATTTACCATAGCTTCCATTGAAAATGGTACTGTTAATAATGCACCTGTACCAATTGTTGTATTTTTTACAAAATTTCTTCTAGTTACTTTTTTATTTTTCATTTTATTAATTTAAAAAATTATCGACTGTTTTATACGCTTTTATTACAGCTAATTCACCTTCTCTATTGGGTTTAGAATTTCCATGTTCCATGCCTAAAATCCCATTGTATCCTTTTTTATGAATATACTTAAAAATATTTTTGTAATTAATTTCTCCCGTTGTTGGTTCATTTCTTCCTGGATTATCTCCTATTTGAAAGTAGGCTATTTCATTCCAACAATTTTCAATATTAGGCATTAAATTGCCTTCTTCGATTTGTTGATGGTAAATATCATACAAAATTTTACATGAAGGTGAATCAACAGCTTTACATATTTCATAAGCTTGAGAACTTTTCGTTAAAAATAAACCTGGATGATCTCTAAAATTTAATGGTTCTAAAACCATTACAAGATTATGAGGTTCTAAAATATCAGATGCTAACTTTAAAGTTTCAATTACGTTTAATGTTTGATATCCAATATCTTGTCGTAAATCTAGATGTCCTGGAACAACTGTCATCCATTTTGCATTTAATCTTTTTGCTACTTCAACAGATTCTTTAATCTCACTTAAAAACTGTTTTCTCTTATTCATGTTTCCGCTAGCAAGATTAGGCTCATTCCAATAGATAGTATGTGCAACGAAAACACCCATATCCATATTGTTTTTATTTAAAAATGAAGATATTTTTTCCTGCAACTCAATTTTTCTTCCCTTCATTCCATTGTCTTCAAAAGCTCTGAAACCCTGATCATAAATAAATCTTAATTGGTCCATTGAATCATTCCCTGCCATATTATTGAACATTCCAAAATGTGGAGCATATTTTAAATTAAAAGTATAATTGTTTTTTAAATTTTCATCGCTTGCAAAAGCAGGATTAATGTACAGTAAACCTCCCGAAACTAAAGATGAATTTCTAACAAAATCTCTTCTATTCATAATTTTTCTTTTATATAATTATTCCCAATAAGCTTCTTGTTCTTGTAAAGAAGGTGTTTTTAATGGTCTTATTATTCTAAAACCAACAAATTTAGCATCGGTGTGCCACCACAGACTTCTTGGGATTTGCGGATCTCTTTTTTTCCATTCTTTGGAAGAAGCTTGTCTAGAGGCACTTCTTAATTTAAAATTTGAATTTATCCACGATCCTCCTCTTACAACTCTTGGATATAATTTTATTGGTTTCTCATATGGGTTTATTGCTATAGAATCTGAATATTTCTGGTATGCTCTTACATCGTGCATATCTAATGTCCACTCTGAAACATTTCCATGCATGTCAAACAATCCCCATGGATTAGGTTTCTTTTTACCAACTTGTTTATAGGATTCATTACTATTATCCTTAAACCACGCGTAATCTTTAAGCATACTTACGTCATCTCCAAATGAATAAGCTGTATTCGTTCCGGCCCTACATGCATATTCCCATTCAGATTCTGTTGGAAGTCTGTAAAAATTACCTGTCATAGCTGAAAGCCATTTACAAAACTTTTTAGCTGCAAGCTGTGTCATGGAAATTGCAGGATAACCATCAGTTCCCATTCCAAAACTCATTTCAACATATGGTGTCGTTGCTCCCGAGACTCCATCTACCTCAATATTAACTTCGCTTTTGGAATTAAAATTTGGTTGACTTTTATCAATCTCTCGATTCATAAAAAGATAATATAAATCCCATGTGGTTTCATATTTTGCCATCCAAAAAGATTCTAACTCAACTATATGAACTGGGCCCTCATCTGCCATTCTATTGTTTTCATTAATTGGACTACCCATAGAAAATTCTCCTCCTTTAATTGGAACCATTTCTAAACCATAGTCTTTACCAATTATTTTCTGATTGTAATGTTCAAATGAATGATCTTGACACAATACAGAAAAAGAAATTAAAATTATTGGGAAAAAAAACTTATTCATTCAAAGTATTTTTTTTATCAAAAAATTCTGTAGGGAGAATCTAAAAATTGATTCGCTTTTTCTTCTTTAAATTTTGCCTTTTCACTATCCCAATGTAAAGTTTTCCCAGGGAATCTTCCAGCTATAACTCCTAATAAAATAGTTTCAGTTAATCTTGCAGAATATGAAAATGGTGCAGAGCAAACGTCTTTACCTAAACAAGCATCAACAAATTGATGATAATGCAAATACGATTCACCTGCATAATCTCTAACAGGCTGATTTGTAATTTGACCTGAACTTTCAAATTCACTTACATCTATTTTTTTATACTTTCCGTCAATAATTAATCTTGGCAACTCCATAAAATGAGGTAATAAAAGTCTACCCTTCTCTCCAACGAACATTGCACCTTGAAGAGGTAGTTTTTCTTTATTTGGTAATTTCAAATCCCTATGACTTTTTGGAGCCCCAGGTCCATCTGTCCATATCCATTTTAAAGTATCATTTGTATACTTAGTTCCAGGAAATTCGTATGTTACAGAATTCCTTTCAGGAAAGCCAAAGCCATTGGGTTTTCTACAGTTATTTTTAATTGTATATGGAACATCAAGTTTTAACGCATTGTATGGTGTGTCAAAAATATGCACTCCCATATCTCCCAATGTACCACACCCAAAGTCTAAAACCTTTCTCCAATTACCTGGATGGTAAACCTTCTCCTTGAATGGTCTTTCATTAGCAGTTCCCAACCATAAATTCCAATCTAAATTTTCAGGAACTTTATCCTCTCCTTTTGGCATCACACCATCAAATCCCCAATTTTTAGGAGACCAAGCTCTTACGGTACTAACCTTTCCGATTAAACCCGATTGTATTAAAAGCGTTGCTAGTTTATAATCATAAAATGAATGAACCTGAATGCCCATTTGAGTTATTAAATTCTTTTCTTTAGCAATTTTTCTCATAGCTCTTGCCTCACTTACATGATGCGTTAATGGTTTTTGACAGTAAACTGATTTTCCAAAGTTCATCGCCATTAAAGAAGCAGGAGCATGCGTGTGATCGGGAGTAGATACAATAACGGCATCTATTAAATCTTTCATTTCATTTAGCATATTTCTGTAGTCCTTATATTTTTTTACTTTAGGATGTAACTTTCCAGCTTTATTTAGAGCATTTGAATCAACATCACATAATGCAACGACATTAACAGATTTGTGTGAAGCTATATCATTTAAATCAGCTAAACCCATTCCACCAACACCTATATGCGCGGTTCTTAGTTTATTATTCTTAATATTTGACCAAACATTTAAAGGCATAAAAGCAAGGGATGCTAATTTGCTACTTGTTTTAATAAAATTTCTTCTTTTTATGTGTTTCATAATTGTATGGACTTGTATTTAAAGTTAATTAAAAGTATTGCTAAAAAAAATTTAATAATCATGATTAACTAAGGGAATAATGATTTTGAATTTGAACTTGGAGGAATCTTAATAAATTTTGCTGGCAGTAAAGATATTACATTAAGATTTGCATCACGAACTTTTTTTAAATCCATTTTAAGCACTTTTCTGTCATAAGTAATCAATCCGTTAACTTCTCCCTCAACATCAGTAATTTGTGTGTAAATTGCTCCCGAAAAACCCTTTGGAACTAAATCTTTAAGCAGATTTGAAAAATTTAGATATTCAGAAGTTGCCTCATCTGAGTTTGAGTACTTAATATATCCCCAATTTTTATTAGTCTGCCAAAGATGATTTTTAATTGAATATCCGATACCACCAAACTCACCTAATACATTTGTTCTGTCAGGATCATAAAAATTCATTTTAGGTTCTGGATAATTGTGAACGTCTGTAACATCTCCAATTCTGTAATGATTTCCACCACTTGCTGGGTTTATAAGCCTGTAAGGATCTTTAGCCTTGGCCCAATTTGAAATTTCAATTGTATCAAATTGTCCCCATGCTTCATTAAATATTACCCAACAAATAATAGAAGGACTTGAATACAGAAAATCCATTATTCGATTTAATTCCATTTTAAAATTTGCTTTAAAATCTAAGGTTGGTGTATATTCATTTCTATCAAAAAATTTATTTCTAACCCAATCAGGGGGGTTAATTTTCCCAGGGTTTGGCATATCTTGCCAAACCAACATTCCTATTTTATCTGCATGATAATACCATCTTGCTGGTTCAACTTTTACATGTTTACGTATCATATTGAAACCAAATTCTTTTGTTTTTTGAATATCAAATTTTAGTGCTTCATCTGAGGGTGCTGTATATAATCCATCTGGCCACCAACCTTGATCCAAAGTTCCCAATTGAAAGTATTCTTTATTGTTTAAGGTCATTCTCCTAGTTCCATTCACATCCTTCTCTACTGAAATTTTTCTCATTCCAAAATAGGAAGAAAATTCATCCATCAGCTTTCCGTTTGATATTAGTTTTATTTCTAAATCATATAAGTGTGGAGATTCAGGACTCCAAAACTTTGGTTGGTTGAGTTTGATTGTGTTTTTTAAAAATGGTTTTCTTAAAGATTTATAAATAATACTATCACCATCTTTAATTTTAATTTCTAATAGATGATTTGATTCATGATTTGATAGTTGTGTATGAATAACAATATTAGAATTATCAATATCTGATGTTATTTTAAGATTGGTAATATGATTTTTATGAACTGGCTCAAGCCAAACTGTTTGCCAAATTCCTGAAACAGGTGTATACCAAATTCCGCCTGGATTTTTAACCTGTTTTCCAGTTAGTTGAAACCCGTCATTTGTTGGGTCCCAAACACGCAACTCTAATTTTTGTTTTCCTGCTTTTAAATAAGGAGTTATATTAAAAGAAAACGGATCGTATCCACCATGATGGAATCCTACTTTTTTATTATTAATCCATAATTCTGATTCCCAATCCACAGCACCAAAATGCAAAATAATTTGTTTATCATTCCATTTTTTTGGAATCCTAAAATATGATTGGTACCATGCTTCGTTTTTTTTGTCAATTCTTTTTTGAACGCCTGACAAACTAGACTCAATTGGAAATGGTACTAAAATTTTTTCAACGTATCTATTTGGTTTTTTTTCGCCTTTACTAGTTATTTTAAAGTTCCAAAGTCCATTGAGGTTTTTCCATTGTTTCCTTTTTAAAATTGGTCGAGGATATTCATTAAGAACGTTACTGGGATCTAATGATTCACCCCAAACTGTTTTAATTTTATCACCTTTTGGTTTCCACTGAGCTTGAATATTAATTGATATAATAAAAACAAAAAAAAATAAAAACCTCATTTAAAGTTTTTTGATTTTTATATTTCTAAACCACAATGAACTACCATGGTCTTGAAAACCAATAAATCCTTTTTTATATTTTCCATAATCTGGGGCATTATTCCACTTACCTGAATTCCTTTTAATATACCAGTCTTCTGACCATGGCACGAATGAGAGGACAATTTCCCCGTTAAGCCAGTGTTCAACTCTATTTTTAGTAAAAATAATTTTAGAAGAATTCCATTGTCCTGCAGGATTTAATTTTTTTTTATTAATATCAGGTGTATGCATAGCATAATTTGCTGCTGTTTTCTGCCAATCTTGAAGTTTTTCAGGTTGCTCAGAACCAAATTGTTCATTATACGATTTCAAATCATGGATAGTAGCATAATTTATATCGTCGATTAGTTGATATTCTGGTGAAATTTCTGGAGGCCCACCGTATCCCTCTTTAATATGATAAAAAATTCCACTGTTCCCACCAACTGGAATTTTCCATTCTACATATAATTCAAAATTTTCGAACTCTTCTTTTCCATAAATTATATCTTTACCTCCTTTATAATTCTGTTCTAATTCAAGTTCAGTATCGAACATCAGCATGCCATCTTTCGCAGTCCATCCCGGAGGAATAGATTTAGAATTATAACCACGCCATCCGTCGGTCGAATTTCCATCAAATAAGTAAATCCATTCTTCGTTTTTATCACATGAAATAGTGAGTATTAAAAGTAAAACTGATAAAACAAATATTGTATTTTTTTTCATTCTTAAATATTAAGTAATTATTTCTAAAGGATCTGTTTTTTTCCAATTTCCTCTTGTAAAATCAGGAAAATGTTGAGGCATCCCTTCTTCAGAAATTGATTTTCCACTTAGAGGTGTAACTGCACTCCAAAAACACCCTTCGTAAACATTTTGATCAAGTGGAAGTCCATTTCTAAGGCATTCAATGATTCTGTATCTCATAATACCATCCATCCCACCATGACCACTATTTTTAGTCTTCTGATTTAGCCTTTTGTAAAGTGGATGATCATATTTTTCATATAATTTTTCTAAATCTTCGCCTTGTATCCAAGAATGATGGTTTTGTGACAATCCCTCAAATCCATCTTCTAGAGCAACTCTTGTTGGAAAGCCGGTTAATGTTCCTTTTGTTCCCTGAATAAGATTATGCCTAGTATAAGGTCTTGGACTTGTTTCGTCCCATTGGACCAAAACAGTTCTTCCCAAGTCTGTTTTGATAATGGAAGTATTCAAATCTCCATTTTCATAATTTAATTTATTCCACTTATGATCATCAGAATAGTTTTTTCTAGAATATAATTTTCTACCAACCGCAGGAGTGGAATAAGAAACTATACTTTTAAAGGAGTCTTCTTTTCTTCCTAGGTTCATATACTGAGCAACTGGTCCTAAACCATGTGTTGGATAAAGATTACCTTTTCCATTTGCGTAATGATAAGTTCTCCATGATCCTGTTCCCTTTTCCATTTGATTCATTTGGAACCTTAGTTCATGAATATAAGCAGCTTCAGCGTGTAATAATTCACCGATAACTCCTTTCCTACACATATTTAAATACATTAGTTCATCTCTACCATAGTTAACATTTTCCATCATCATGCAATGTTTCTGAGTTTCTTCAGAAGTATTCACTATTTGCCACATTTCTTCCATATTAACTCCAATTGGAACTTCGACAAAGGCATGCGCTCCTTTGAGCATTGAATGAATAGCCATTGGTGCATGATTATTCCAATTTGTAGAAATAAAAACTATGTCTGGTTTAACTTCTTCTAACATCAATTTCCATTTATTTTCATCTCCCCAATATTTAGTTATTTTCTTATGCCTTTCTCCTTTACCTATTTCATTAGCAATATTGTAACTTCTATCAATATTGTCCATAAATAAATCACTTATCGCAACAATCTCTACACCCTCAAGTTTTGCAATTGATTTAAGGTGACCACTTCCTCTTGCCCCAAGACCAATAAATGCAGTTTTTATTGTATTTAACTTTGGAGCTGAAAAACCACCCATGTATATACCATTTGAGTCAGGAACGCTGTTTGGACCATCACAATTTGACAGTGAGGAAGCAGCTGTTAAACCAGCAGCTGAAATTGCTGTAGTTTTAATAAATTTTCTTCTATTATAATTTTTCATAACATATTTTTATAATTTTCTTTTAGTTTTTCAATTAAAAATAGTTCAGAGAAAAACTGCCAATCAAAATTTTTGCTTTGGTTTGCAGGGTGATCATGATGATCCTGATCTAAAATATAAGTTTCTGGTTTTTCTAAAATTCTTGTTTTTGCATAAACTTCTTCAAATTTTTTTCTCATTAAAATGAATTTGTTTTCAATATTTTTAACTCCGCTAACCTCCAATTTTTTATCATAATCAACTTGATCAGAAAGATCCAGTCTTTCAAGCGAAAGAATAACGTTTGAACTAAACTTTACAAGTTCATTGACTTGATTATAAACTTCTAAATTGAATTTATTTTTGGGATTTTTATCCATTAATTCTTTAATTGTATTTTCTACTTCCTTTGATAATTCAAGTGAAATTTTTGCATTATTAATTTTATCATTATACTTTTTTGACCAATTACCAGGACTATTAGAATTTGGCAAATCAATTATAAATGTTTTTAAAGGGTTTTTTTCTTTCGCAATTGCTGATCTTCTAACATTTGGTTCTAGAAACATATTTAACCATAACTTAACTGGCTTTTCAAGTTTGTCTATAAAAGCAAACTTTTGATCTGAAAATTTATTTCCAAATGTCCTATGTCGAAAGTTAGATTTAAATTCTTCAATTGTTAGCTTATTTCCAGACCAAGAATACTCAGCAAAAGCGGCAATTCCCCTTTTATAAAGTTCGAAATGAGGTGAGTCATCATCCCAAAGAGTTAAAAATAGACCTTCCAATTTTTTATCTATAGAGCTTAGTGCAAAAGCCTTAATTTGAGGGATATTACTTTGATTCTGTGGCATCAATGTCCACCTTGTTTGTCCTGCCGTAGCTCCCATAACATCAAGGCCATTATTAACATACCAATCCATCGCTTTTAAATTACCATAGGTATCTGATTTTTGATAATTCCATCTCATGTAAATCGCATTTTTTGGAAACTTTTTAATAAACTTCATTAAATTATTTTCATTATTTTTCCATATTTCATCTACTCTAGCTTTACTTATCTCACTATTAAACATAGGTGAATAAACTCCGGCATGTTTTAATGGCATGTCATCCCAAAAAATGGGAATTCTATCATATTTTTCAGCAAACTCACAAACCTTATTTAGCCAAATCAGGTTTAATTCCAATTCACTTTTTCCATCTCTCTTTACTAAATGAACTTCATCACCTCCAACGTGTAAATATTTTCCATGAGGTGTTGCTTTAATTGCATCATGATATAGATCAAATTGAAGATCATAGGTTTTGGAATTTAATGGATTGAAAGCCCAGTCGTTATTAGATTTATCTCGCAAATGTTTATATTTCTTGTGTTTTAAAATAAATGATGCATGACCTAATCCTTGTACTAGTGGATTAATCATAATATTTCTTTGAATTGCATACTCACTTAGTTCAATCCACCAACTAATTTCTAACGCATCAGGTGACCCAATTTCCGGTCTCAGTTCATATTTTAATTTATCCTCAAATTCAACAATGATTCCATTAATCTTTTGTTTTGCTAAATGATCAATTAAATTAAAATAATAAGATTTTTTCTCCATGTGATGCTTAATATCGATATGAATAGGTCTAAATTTTAATAAAGGGAAATCTTCTATACTTATTAAAGGAAGATTTAAATTATTTACAGTCGAGTCTTCCAATATTTGATCAAGAGTTATAAATGCATAAAACAAACCCTGTTCATCTTTTGCTTCAATCGAAATTTTATTTTTTGATATTTTAAGTTTATATCCTTCATTATTTAAATTTAAATCAGGATTAATTTTATAAAAGATGGAAGCTTTAGTTTTATCACTATTTACAATTTTATTTGTAAAATCAAATCTGACTGGGAGAGGATCATTATTATCTGAGTAAGCATGTTTTATATTATTATGATTTAGATTAGAAAAACCTTGCTCATATATAGCGCTTTGAACAGTTGGTAATAATTTAAACTTATCTAAATTTTTGGTTTCACTTAAACAACTGATTAAAAAAAAAGTAAGAAAAATTGTAATTATTCTCATTTACCTAATTTAAAAAAATTTTATCTCATTTCTGCCTGAAATAAAAAAAGCTCTCCATTTTCAGGAAAGCTCTTCATCGGTTTTCTACAAACCATGTTATAAAAAATTAATTTATAACATACACAACACCGCAAATATAGTCATTGTCAATAAACAAAAAAATTACTTTTCTAATTAAAAACATTTAATTTGTAATAAAAATTCAACATGAACTCAAAACTTTTTGTTTTAAAATTTGTTCTTTTCTTTTTAATGTATGGTCAAATTAATGCTCAAAAAACCGAATTTAAAGTAATGGCCTGGAATATTTTACATGGTGGTAATGACATTGATAACGGACAGGAAAATGTTGCTAAAATTATAGCTGAAATCAACCCTGACATTGTATTAATGGTAGAAACGTACGGCTCCGGGCCATTTATTGCCAATTACTTGGGATATAACTTTCATTTAATTGCGTCTGAGGGCACAGCTCTGGATGATAAATCAGTAAATCTATCTGTTTTTTCGAAATACCCGTTTGGAAAAAGAATAGATACAGATTTTCAATTTTACCTGGGTGGAATTGAAATTCCAATAAATGGAAAAACTATCCGTTTTCTAAGTAACTGGTTTCACTACTTACCATGGGACAATGAACCAGAAAATATGGGAAAATCAGTAAAAGAATTGTTAGAATGGGAAAAAACTGAACATAGACATAAAATGATTCAAAAAGTATTACCATATTTAGAAAAATTTACTAGAGAATCAGACTCCATTCCAGTTATATTTGGAGGAGACATGAATTCACTTTCGCACTTAGATTGGACAAAGAAGACAAAAAAAATACATAATAATTTAGTTGTTCCATGGGAAGCAACCAAAATTTTAGAAAATTTAGGATTTATAGATACCTACAGAAAAGAAAATCCTAACCCAATTAGTCATCCAGGTATTACTTGGGACAAAAAAGGAAGGAAAGACTCTCACAGAATTGACTACATATTTTATAAAGGAAAATCTTTAAAATCAAAAGAATCTACTTCCTACAACTCATACTTTAATGAGGTTTTAAATATTAATGATAAAAAAATTAATTATCCATCTGATCATGGTATTGTTGTTACAACTTTTCAGATAAAATAACATACCTTGATATGGAAAGAAGAAACTTTATTAAAAAAGTCTGTAAGGGAAGTTTACTTATTTCTATCCCAATATCTTTTTGTTCATTTAAAATAAAAAAAACCAAGACTAATATTGGGATAATTGCAGATGTTCACCAAGATATAATTCATGATGGTATCTCAAGATTGGGTGTTTTTATTAACGAAATGAAAAAAAAGAAACCTAATTTTATAATACAGCTTGGTGATTTTTCTTTACCAAGACAACAAAATCAACCTTTTTTAGACAAATGGAATTCTTTTGATGGTGAAAAATATCACGTGTTAGGCAATCATGATTTTAATGACTTTGGTTACACAAAAAAAGAAACAATGAAGTGGTGGGATATTGATAAAAGTTATTATTCATATAATTGTAACGACTTTAAATTTATTGTACTAGATGGTAATGATAAAAATCCAGAGCCTTGGAGTGGATATCATCGTTACATAGGTGATAAACAAAAATTATGGCTAAATAATGAGCTTAACAAGACTTTAAAACCAACTATAATTTTTAGCCATCAAAGTTTAGAGGCAAAGGGTGGCATTAGTAATAGAAAAGAAATTAGAAAAATTATTGAATCCCATTTAATTTCAGGAAATAAGTCAAAAGTAATAGCATGTATTAGTGGACACCACCATACTGATTACGTAAAAAAAATAAATAAAATTCCATATATTCAAATTAATAGCATGTCATATAAATGGGTAGGTGAGAAGTACAAATTCAGAAGATTTAGCTCAAAAATTGAAAATCAATTTCCGAATATTTCAAAAACTTGTCCTTACAAGGATCCGCTCTTCACATTAATAACTTTAGATACTCTCAAAGAAACTTTGAATATCAAGTCAAGGCAAACTTCTTTTATTCCACCTAGCCCCATAGAATTAAAAATACCTGGAGCTGAAAATATGAAGGCAAGAATTTCAGCAATTGATTTAAAATTTAATATAAAGCCAAACCTAACTTTTGGGGACCAAAACGAACAACATCTGTAACTGGAATATTAGTTAGATTTTCCAAAGAATCAATTGATTTCTTAGCGTCCAATAAATTTAATTTGGAAGTGTTCAATGAAATTCCCATAACTTTTGCATTTGGATAGCTTCCACAAGCACTTGCCAAATCTTCATAAAGCTTAATTACTTTATTAATGTCAGGAATTTTTATGTGTTTATAATCTCTAAGAGTTTTAAAATCTGCACGATGACAAAGAATCATGTGGGTCACACAGCTTCCTCTAATTAAAGGCAAACTTGCAGTGCTACCTGGATTTATAATTGAACCTTGACCTTCAATAAAAATCCAATCGTAAGATGAATTTTTTAAAATCATTGTTTCAACTGCACCACAAGCATGATCTACCTTGTAAGCATCTAATGGAACTCCTTCTCCAGAAACTGTTATTCCAATTTGTCCAGTTGCTATAAAAGTACTTTTAATATTATTTTTCAAAGACCACTTATGAATTTCAAGACTTGTAGTCATTTTTCCAACAGCCATGTCCGTACCTACACACAAAATTCTTTTGTTATTTAATTTAGCAGCTTTTCCACTTGCTATTTTTGGTATGAATTGAGGAACTCTTACATCCCAGATCCACTGATGTTTTTTTAATTTTTCCTTATATAATGGAAACAACTCATCATGTAGCCCATTTATTATAGAAAGGTTATTAATAATTGCTTTTTCAATTACTTTAAACCATGTTTTAGGAATTTTTCCACCCGATGGTGCAATTCCTAAAACAAGAACCTGAGCACCTTTTGAAATAGCAATTTCAACTGAGCTAACAATAGGAACACTTCTTTCAATTGAACGAAATTCATTAGTATTTTTTCCATTATTTTTAGAATCAATTACAGCAACTATTGGATTTACTAAATAACGAAGAACACCAAGACCCATTTTTCCATAATCAGTGGATATATGACCTTCCATGTAAATAGCAACCTTTTCAGATTTGTTAAGCATAATAATTAATTTTTTAAAAATGCACCATGGCCAAAAGCAATTCTAGGCATAGTAATACCATTTATCATAGAAGCGCCAATCGAAGGGTCTGGATCTAAATTATAATGTGAATCCAAATCAATATGATCAATTTGACCTGAAATGGATGCTCCTGCTGAGATTGATATGGACGACTCACCCATACAACCAATCATGGTTTCCAACCCAAATGCTTTTGCAGTTGACAAAATTCTTAAACCTTCAGTAATTCCACCACACTTCATCAATTTTAAATTTACACCATCAATACAGTCATAATAATTTTGGATATCACTAGAAAATCTACAAGACTCATCAACAAAAATTGGAAGTGATCTACTTTGATACAATGATTTTAAATCTTTTTCATTTCCTTCAACTAAGGGTTGTTCCACATAATCGCAATTTTTATCAGCTAACCAATCCATCATATATTTTGCATCCTCAGTGCTCCAACCGCCATTTGCATCGACTCTAAGCTTCAAACCGTAATTTTTACTGGTCTCTAATACTTGCATATACATAGCTTTGTCTGCTTCTAATCCAGCAGTTGAACCTAATTTTACTTTTAAATATTTTGAAGACGAATTTTTAAATAAAACAGGAATTCTTTCTTTAACTAATTTTGGACTCATGATTCCAATTGTAAGAGATGTCATTGATTTTGGCAATGGTAAACCTAAAAGTTCATGCAATGCTAATTTTGCTTTTTTAGCCTTTAAATCCCAAAGTGCTATATCTAATCCGGCATATGCACATGGTGAAATTTTAATTTCACGTGAGATTCTCTCTAAATCATAAATAGATTTATTTTGTATACCAATATTAACTAATCTATTTAATTGAGAAATAATTTCTTCTGCACTATCTGCTCCCTCAGAATTTCCAGGCGATGATTCTCCCCAAGCTACTATACCCTCATCTTCAATTTTAACAAAAACATTATAATTTTCAGATTTAACTCCTCTGCTAATAGCTAGTGGAAATTTTTTTTTTAATAAAACTTTATGGAAACTAATTTTCATCTTAATGATTTGTTCAAATTTAATCAATTAAACCAGAACCTATTTTTCATTTCTCTATTAACTAAAGGAGAAAGAATAATAATTGCTATCATATTTGGAATACACATTAACGCAAAAGAAATATCTATAATTCCTATTACAATATCAACAGTAACTAATGAAGAAATTACTATTGTTATTACATAAACATAATTATAATATTTTGCCCAGGATGGTTTGGTAAGAAATCCTAAACATTTTAACCCATAGTAAGAATATGTAAATAAGGTTGAGATCCCAAAAACAAATACCATTATCATTAGTAAAAGGTCTCCAAATCCAAAAAATAAAGTTCTAAAAGCTTCTAGGGTCAACGTAATTCCATTTAAATCGTTTTCAAGATAAGCACCACTAATCAAAACAATTAATCCGGTAATTGTACACACTACAATGGTGTCAAAAAAAGGACCTAGCATAGCAACTAAACCTTCATCTGTTCCTTGCTTTGTTTGAGATTGTCCGTGGTACATAGGTGCAGTTCCTATTCCACTTTCATTGGAAAAAACCGCTCTTCTTACTCCCAAAACTACAAGCCCCCAAAACCCACCTGTGTAGGCTGCATTTAAATTGAATGCTTCATTTAGAATCAAATTAAATGTTGGGACAATTTGATCTATATTAAATACCAAAATAGTAAACCCAATAACCAGATATATTATAACCATTATTGGAACTAATTTTGCACTCATATTAACTATTGACTTTAATCCTCCAAAAATAACATATGAAGAAATTATTGATAATAAAATGCCAAAGATTAATTTCCAATTAAAATTTCCAAAATTTGAAATTGAGTTTGACGGATCAACAACATTTACGAATGTTTCTGTAAGCTGGTTAGCTGTAAATGCTGGTAACACACCAAATAAACCAGCAATTGAAAACCATATCGCCATAGGCTTTCCAAAGTTTTTAATTCCATTTTTCATGTAATACATTGGACCCCCAAGAAATGATCCATCACTATTGTTACTTCTAATAATAAGTGAAAGTGAGCATGAATAAAACTTGATGGTAGATCCAATTATAGCTGTTATCCACATCCAAAAAAGAACTCCAGGACCACCCATATGTATGGCAATTGAAACTCCTGAAATATTTCCTAATCCTACAGTAGCTGCTAAAACTGCTGAAAGAGATTGGAATCTAGATATTCCAATATTATCATCTTTAGTAAACAACAATTCAAATGCTCTCTTAATTTTAAGTAAAGGATATCCTCTTGAGTAAATCGTTAGAAATAAACCGCCTCCAATAACCAAAATCAACATAATCCATTCCAGGGGAACTATTATGAATTCCAATATCTTTTGGATTCTATCAAACAATTTGATTTCCATTTACTGATTTCTGTTCTGAATATTACATCTTGAACTCTTAAAAATTCTCTAATAACAATATTCTAATTAAATATATTGATTCTTATTGTGAATAAATAAAAAATTGTTTGAGCTAAAAATTTAAAAGACTAAATATTTCCTTTTAAACATCTTGTAAAGAAAGGAAAGTCATCACTTACAACATAATAATATATTCCCTCAGGAAATTCTGGTGTTACACCATAGCGTCCATTACATTGATCTAAATCTCCATGTCCTAACACATATTCATAATCTTGGGTAAAGGCACCCATTGGAATCGGTGTATTTGGATTGGTTGTTCCCTGACCAGGACCTCCAGCCAAACTAGTTAAAACCATAGGCCTATTGGAATCAGGCTCTGTCTTTAACCTGTAACTAGGTTTTAAGGATTTAATTGAACTATTTGGATCATTAGGGTCTGAAAAACCATATCTAGCATAAACTGGAAAACCATCTGATGCCCATCCAACTATTGTCATTCCTTGATTATCTCCAAGAAAATCTACTAACAGTTCCGGAATTCCGTGATAATGATATGCCCCATTGGGTTGGACATGAGCATGGTTCATGTCATCTCCAAAATCAAAAGTATCATGTCCTAGCGCTTCAATATTCCAATTTCCATTACCTTGTGCCAAACTACATTCACCAGCATCATTACATCTCCCAGCTGTAGCAGGATCAAATTTGACACTATTTAAAGCATATGCAATTACTAAAGCAGGACCCGTAACCTCTAATCCATTTTCATAAATAACAGATGGACAAAGGGTAAATCTCTTATTAACATTTTGTTCTGTGATTCTATTTGGATTATCAGCATTTGGAAATGTTCCTACCTCGTGGTTGGGGATTCCATTTCCGTTTAAAATTCTATTAGATCCATTCGATGACCATGAATATCTGCTATAAGTATTAACCGATTCATCACTATTGAAGATATTTTCATTAATATTAGTTAAAACATTTTCAGTTGAGTAATCTCCAGAACAATCTTCAATTTCTACTTCATTGTTATCACTTTTACTACATGACAAAATGATTATAAAAAAAAATAAACTCAATATTTTTCTCATTTTGTTAATTTAATTTTAGACATAAAAAATAAAAAAAGGATTAAATATCTGATTATGTTATATTATCTAGTAGCATTATTAAAAGATTTACGTCCCCCAACAACAGGAAGCTTTAACGAAGTAGAATTTAAATCAACAGTCAGAATTGTACCTGGTTTAGGATGTAAGGTAAATTCCTGATCACTAGAAAAAATCATTAACCCAATTTGCTGACCTTTTTTTATAACTTGATCATCAGGTTGTAAATCAAAACTCATGGTATAAAATTTGTCAGGGATTAAATCAAAACTTTCATTCAAAGATTTATAATTTTGAATATCTGCCCAACCTCTTGTTATTATGTTTTCTGTAATTTTAGCTTTACTATCAGAGTTCCAAGGAAGTGAAACTAGCCAAACTGATAAATTTGCAGCTTTTTTACTACTAGCTACTCTAATTGTAATTGTTGATAGTCCAGATAGATGAATGTCTTGTTTAAGAATAGGACTTAAATACAAGAGTCTGTGTTCTGATTTTTTTGCCTTGGCTAAAGTTGCTCCGTCGTAAGAGTAATCATCTGTTAGTCTTTCCAATGTTTTTATTTTATTTTTCTTTACAGATAAACCTCCTTTTTCTTGACCACCAGGTTGAAGCGATAAACTAACCAAAGAGGCATCTGGATTGGGATATGCCTTGTAAGGTGTTGGATTTTTTCGAGAATCATTTTCTCTAACTATCCAGGCATTAGGGTCTTTTTCAACGTTATTTTCTAAACCAAATAAGTAACGAGTAAACCATCTATTCATCATTCTTAACGGAGGAGGGCCGCCATGTCCGTCTTGGTGATAATATATTTGTGTAGGAATTCCCATTTCCATTGCTTTTTTATAAATACGATAACTATGTTCTGGCATAACGTTCCAATCATTAAATCCATGAGCCATCAATAATGCTGCTTTCATGGGCTTCATTTGATTTAAGTAATCTCTACCCTCCCAAAATTCATTGTAATCTCCTTTTATTCTATCCATTCCATTAATCATTTCAGTATCTCTAACTACCCTGTTGTTCCGGGCTCTATTTTCCTCTTTTCCACTGTGAATAAAATCATATAAAACATCTATATCTTCACCTAAATAACCTCCTGGAGATCGAACCAAACCATTGGATCTATAATAATGATAATATGATGTATTTGGTGCTATTGGAATAATTGCTTCCAACCCTTCTGCTCCAGTAGTTGCTGCAGCTAATGGTAGAGTTCCGTTATAAGAAGTTCCAATCATTCCCACTTTTCCAGTGGACCAGTAGGCAATTTCTTCTTCACTACCTTCTCTAGAACTGTATCCCTTTGCTCTTCCGGTCAACCAATCTATAACAGCCTTTGGGGCCATTGATTCATTTTTTCCTCCAACAGTCGGAGCACCATCTGATAAACCAGTACCTGGGGATGATGAATGAACAACTACATATCCCCTAGGAACCCAAGTTCTTATTTGGGAATTTGATATTATTGGACGCTTACCTCTTCTAGTCACCTCTACATGTTTTCTGGGTTTGGGCTTCTCACCCAACTCATGTTTCACATCCCAAAATAAACCTGGAGCAAGTCCTGCAGTACCAGCATAATAAGGACTTGTTTCATAAATCACTGGAAGTTTTAATCCATCTTCTGTTTGCGAAGGTCTAGTTACGCCAACATGCATTCGATCCATTTTTCCATCATTATCAGAGTCAAAAGAGGTTTCAACCCAAAGGTCATGACGTATCCACTTACTTTGATCTTTAAATGATTCCACAATTTGAGCTTCCCCATTTATAAAAAATGGAACAGACTTTTCTTGTGCATTTACAAAAGTGATTATAAAAAAAAGAGTTATTAGTTGTATTAGTTTTTTCATGGGATAGTTTTAATTATTAAAAACATAAACCCTTGATAACAAGGGTTTATATCTTGCGGTCTGGACGGGACTCGAACCCGCGACCCCCTGCGTGACAGGCAGGTATTCTAACCAACTGAACTACCAGACCTTTTTAACGAATGTAAATATACACTCCATTTTTAATTTGACAAACAAATAATTGAGTTTAAGAATTAAGTAAAGAATCTAAATTATCAGTGTAAACATTTTTTGGAGAAACACCAACTAGTCTGTTTACAAGTTCACCATTTTTGAAAGTTAAGACTGTGGGGATATTTCTGACACCAAATTTTGCAGCAAATTCTTGATTTGAATCAACATCTAACTTACCAATAACAACTTTTCCCTCATATTCATTACTTAATTCTTCGATTATAGGCCCTAACATTCTACATGGACCACACCATTCAGCCCAAAAGTCTACTAATACAGGGTTTTCAGATTTTAAAACAATTTCGTCGAAGTTTGAGTCTGTTATTTCTAATGCCATTTTTTATTTTTTTATTGAATAACAAAACTAATTAAATAATAATTAATTTTATCAATAACATTTTTTAAATTTTTAAATAATTTCTAAAAAATTACAATTGAAAAATAAATTTTTATTAATACTTATTTTTTCAAATTTTTTATTATCCCAAGAAAAAATTTTTGAAATTCAACAAATTTTTGATGAAGAAAGATTTCCAAATATTGTAGTTGCAAAAGATGGATCTGTAATTGCCACTTGGGGAAGTACAAAACTAATTTGTAGAAGAAGTGAAGATGGGGGAAAAACTTGGGGGTCAATTATAAATATTACTAAAGGTATAAATGGTGGAGGATTAATCGTTGATGAAAATACGGGTGATATAATTGCATTTGTTGAAACCAAACATCCACCATCAACAATAGAAAGCTACAGAAGTAAAGACCACGGAAAAACATGGAAAAAAAATTCAATAAAAATTCATGTTGATAATAATGGTAATATGCCATCTATGCATATGAATGAACATGGAATTACAATTAAATCTGGAAAATTTAAAGGAAGATTAATAAGGGCATCCCGATTTTATGATATTAGTAATAACAAGAAATATTATTCTAAACATTACTCTAATGCAATATATAGTGATGATGGAGGTATAAATTGGTTTTCAAGTAACCCTTTCCCTGCAAATGGAACTGGGGAAGGAGCAATTATTGAATTAAAAAATGGAAATTTATTATACAACTCTAGAAGACACTTTTCAAATGATGGTTTAAATCCACGAATGAGACATATTTCAATCAGTGATGATGGAGGTGAAAATTGGAAAAATTTAACTGTAAGTAGTATTTTGCCAGATGGACAGCAAAATTCTGATTATGGGTTAATGGCCGGAATGGATTCTTTTATTTATAAAAAAAATAATATAATTCTTTTTAGCAATATCGATTCAATAGATGAAAGAAAAAATGGCATTATTTGGGCTAGTAATGATCAAGGCAGTTCATGGTTCTTGAAAAAAATTATAGATAAAGGAGGGTTTAAATATTCATCTCTAGCGGTTGGTAGAAAAAATACGAAAAGTGAAGGAATGATTTTCTTACTATATGAAACTGGAAACGGAAAAGATGTGAACTCGTATGGAGGGGGGAAAGTAGCAAGGTTTAATTATTCTTGGCTTTTTGACTCAACAGATTAATTTAATTTAAAATGAAAGTTATTTTTTTCTATTTTGGAGATAAGTTCTTCATTAATTGAGATTTTATGATTTTTGCTTGGCATTGTTAGTTTAATTTTTTCTTCATTTTCAAAAAAACAAATTTCTAGTTGTTGTTTGCCTTTATGTTTACTAAAAATCCTTTTCAGCTCATCAATTTTATCATCATCAAATTCATTAATATTTAATTGTATTGTCAATTTTTTTGCATTCTTTGAAACAGTATCCTGTAATTGCTGAAAATTTAAAAAACTTATTCTTGGTTCACCGGTTTTACCAGTTTCTCTATCTCTCCAACCTTCTTTTACAACAATTCTTATAAATAGAAAATTATTTTCTACTAAAAAATGTTTGAATTTTAAATAATCCTCTCCAAAAATTCTAAAATCATATGAATCTTTGTAGTCTTCAAACGAAAATCTAGCCCATCCCTTTCCATTCTTTGAAATTCGATGCTCAACCTCACCTACTATTCCTCCAATTTTTAATTCCTTATTAATTAAGAATTGTAATTCATTTAACACATCCAATGATGCATTACAAAAATGCTCAATTGGCAATCTAAAATCATCCAGTGGGTGTCCTGAAATATAAATTCCAACAACATCTTTTTCTTGTTTTAAATTTTTAAGGGTTGACCATGGTTTACAGTCAGGAATTTCTGGTTCACTAAATTGAATTTCTTCAAAATTTTCAAATAAACTGACTTGTGATGAATTTTTATTTTCCTGAAATTTAGATCCAAATTTTAATGCTTTTTCAACAAATGAAACCCCATCACCATCATCATGCATATATTGAGCTCTATGAACTCCCGAAAAAGAATCAAAACCACCAGCAAATACCAAACTGTCAAATGCTTTTTTATTTGCTGCTCTTAAATCAATATTTTTGGTTAAGTCAAAAATTGAATTATATTTTTTTTCTTTTCTTCCATCAATGATGGATTTAACTGCTCCGCGTCCAACTCCTTTTATTGCACCCATACCAAACCTAATTTCATTATTATTATTTACTGTAAACTTGTAAAAGGATTCGTTTACATCAGGTCCTAATACACTGATTGACATTTTTTTGCACTCTTCCATAAAAAAACTTACTTGTTTGATATCATTCATATTATTTGATAAAACCGCTGCCATGTATTCTGATGGATAATGTGCTTTTAAAAATGCCGTTTGGTATGCAATTAGCGCATAACAAGTCGAATGAGATTTGTTGAATGCATAAGATGCAAATGCTTCCCAATCTTTCCATATTTTTTCTAAAATTTCTCTTGAATAGCCATTTGATTCTCCTCCATTAAGAAATTTTGGTTTTAATTTACTTAAAAGATCGAATATTTTTTTCCCCATAGCTTTTCTCAATAAATCAGCATCTCCTTTTGAAAAATTAGCAAGTTTTTGTGATAGCTGCATAACTTGTTCTTGATAAACTGTTATCCCATACGTTTCTTTTAAAGATTCTTCCATTATTGGTAAATCATAAGAAATGTCTTCTTTACCATTTTTTCTTTTTACAAATGAGGGTATGTATTCCAGTGGACCAGGTCTATACAATGCATTCATAGCAATCAAATCTTCAAAAACAGTTGGTTTTAAATCTCTTAGATATTTTTGCATTCCGGCACTTTCATATTGAAATATTCCTACGGTGTTTCCTTTTTGAAAAAGCTCATATGTTTTTTTATCATCAAGAGAAACATTTTCAATATCCAAATCAATATTGTGACGATATTTTATAAGTTTTACTGTATCCTTTATGAGGGTGAGTGTTTTCAACCCCAAAAAATCCATTTTTAGTAAACCAGCACTTTCAACTACTGCATTATCATATTGAGTAACAAATAGATTTGAATCTTTTGCTGTAGCAATTGGAACAAAATTAGTAATGTCATCAGGGGTAATAATTACGCCACAAGCGTGTGTTCCAATATTTCTAAGACTACCTTCCAAAACTCTTGCTTGGTTAACAGTTTCTGCTTGAAGATCATCACCATTTGAGATTGATTTAAGTTCTTTAACATTACTGAAGTCTTCAGACCTTAATTCCTCACCTAATTTTTTTTCATCTTTTTCAAAAATATCTTTAAGCTTAATATTTGGAATTAGTTTGGCTAATCTATCGGCATCCCCCAAAGATAAATCCAAAACTCTTGCTGTATCTCTGATTGATGATTTAGCTGCCATTTTGCCATAAGTTATAATTTGAGCTACTTGGTTTGAGCCATATTTTTCTATAACATATTCAATAACTCTATTTCTGCCCTCATCATCAAAATCAATGTCTATATCAGGCATACTAACCCTATCAGGATTTAAAAATCTCTCAAAAAGTAAATCATATTTAATTGGATCAATTTTAGTTATTCCCAAGCAATATGCAACTACAGATCCAGCAGCAGATCCTCTACCAGGACCAACTGATACCCCCATATCCTTGGCAGCTTTAATCAAATCTTGAACTATTAGAAAATATCCAGGATATCCTGAATTTTTAATAACATTTAGTTCAAATAAAATTCTTTCATCAAGTTCTTTTGAAATAGTACCATAGTAGACTTTAGCTCCTTCATAAGTTAAAAATTTTAAAAATTCATTTTCAATTTCTTCACTCGATTTACTTTTGGTCTTAAAAGTGTCTGGAATGTTAAATTTCGGCAACAAAACATCTCTTGACAGATCATATTCTTCTACTTTACCAACCAAACCAAAAACATTTTCAATAGCCTCAGGAATATCTTTAAAAAGCAATTTCATTTCATTTGGAGATTTAAAATAATATTCCTGATTTGGAAGTCCATATCTAAAACCTCTTCCCCTACCAATTGGGGTAGATTGTTTCTCACCGTCTTTTACACAGAGTAAAATATCATGAGCATTTGCATCTTCTTTATTTATATAAAAAGTATTATTTGTTGCTATTAATTTAACATTATGTTCTTTAGAAAATTTTGTTATTACCTGGTTAACTCTGTCTTCATTTTCCTGCCCATGTCTCATTATTTCTAAATAAAAATCACTCTTAAATGTTTTTTTCCACCATTTCAATGCACTCTCAGCTTGCTTTTCACCAACATTTAAAATTTTTGATGGAATTTCACCATATATATTTCCAGAAAATACAATCAAATCATCTTTGTATTTTTCAATAATATTTTTGTCGACTCTTGGCACATAATAAAAACCCTCAGTATATCCCAATGAACACATCTTAGATAAATTCTCGTATCCATTTTTATTTTTAGCTAAAAAAACAACCTGAAACCCATCGTCTCTGTGAGATTTATCAAGGTGATCAATACATACATTTAACTCACAACCAATTATTGGTTTTATATTTTTTTTTGATTTATTTTCTGGATCATTATTGAAATTATTAATGGTTTTTATAAAATGAAAACAACCCATCATATTAGCTTTGTCAGTAATTGCCAGCGCAGGCATTTTAAACTCTGATGTTTTTTTTACCAAATCAATAATTCTAGAAGTTGACTGTAATACAGAAAATTGTGTGCAGTTATGTAAATGAACAAATGGTAAGGACTTAATATTTTCTGGAATGTTCTTAATAATTTCTTTATCAATAATATTTTCATCTGACTGAGTTTCTTTAATTTTCTCAGATTCTTTTTTAAAATTTCTATGTTTGAGTCCAATAAGTGATACAGGATTATCATTTTCATTTTTTAGATTAGTTACTAACTCTGTATATCCTTTAAAAACAGTTTGATCAAAAACTCCTATTCTAACTAACTCAAAAAAAACTCTTGCATTAGCTTCAACATCAGCAGAAGCATTGTGCGCTTCACTAAATTTTTCATCAAATAAATTTGAATAAATTTCAATTAACGTTGGGAATTTAAATTTACCTCCTCTGCCCCCAGGTAACTTACAAACATTAGCAGTTAATTCACTACAGGTATCTAAAACATCTTTCTCAGAAATATCAATTTTATTTCCAATTCTAAATAATTCAGATCCGATAATATTGATATCAAATTTTAAATTATGTCCAACTAAAAATCCCGCCTTATTAAAATCAGAGATAAATAAATTGAGGACTTCATTAATATTTTTTCCAATTTTTCTGCCTAAATCAGTAGAAATTCCATGTATTTTTTCTGCTTCATATGGTATGTCAAAATTTTCAGGATTTATTATATAGTTATTATTAGATATTAAATCCCCTTTACTGTCGTGAAGTTGCCAAGCTAATTGAACACATCTTGGCCAATTATCTACGTCACTTACTGGAAGATTCCATTTTTTTGGCAAACCAGTAGTTTCTGTATCAAAAACTAAAAACATTTAATCAAAAGTTTATTTTAAAATTAGTTATCTTTTTGACAAAAAACATATAAAATATTACAAGTTATTAACTCCAAATATTTCAAAAAAATACATTTGGATGTTTCCAAAAAACAACTATTTTTGCACAGCATTAATAAAATTGGTTTTGAACCTTAAAATTTAATATGATATGGCAGTAAAAATTAGACTTCAAAGACACGGTAAAAAAGGAAAACCTTTTTACTGGATAGTAGCGGCGGATGCTAGGGCTAAGAGAGATGGACGCTACTTAGAAAAATTAGGAACATACAACCCAAATACCAATCCAGTGACTATTGATTTAAATATCGATGATTGTGTAAAATGGATTCAGTTTGGTGCTCAACCAACAGACACTGCGAGAAATATACTTTCTTATAAAGGTGTTCTTATGAAAAATCATCTCCTCAATGGTGTTAAAAAAGGTGCTGTTTCAGAAGAAGAAGCTGAAAAAAGATTTGATTCCTGGTTAAAAGATAAGGAAGCAAGTGTTAATTCGAAAAAAACAAAACTTGAAAAAGAAGAGTCTGCAAAGAAGAAAAAAGCACTTGAATTAGAAAAAGAGGCAAGTGACAAAAGAAAACTGAAAGCTGTAGAAGCACTTGCTGCTGAAAAAGCGCCTGCTGCTGAAGAAGCGCCTGCTGCTGAAGAAGCGCCTGTTGCTGAAGAAGCACCTGCTGCTGAAGAAGCGCCTGCTGCTGAAGAAGCACCTGCTGCTGAAGAAGCGCCTGCTGCTGAAGAAGCTCCTGCTGCTGAAGAAGCGCCTGCTGCCGAAGAAGCACC